>JAXHVR010000020.1:0-73045 GCA_034189005.1 Cyanobacteriota bacterium
AAGAGGCAAGAGGCAAGAGGCAAGAGGCAAGAGGCAAGAGGCAAGAGGCAAGAGGCAAGAGGCAAGAGGCAAGAGGCAAGAGGCAAGAGGCAAGAGGCAAGAGGCAAGAGGCAACAGACGGCGATCGCGTCACTTCCCGGTTTAATCTCCTCGAATTTAAGCGAGTTTAAGAAAAATATGCTCCAATTTCGCGGACTCCAAGAGGGACAAATCAAGACGGTGGAAAGAATTGGCCGATGCGGCACTATCCACTGCATTAGCAAAAACTGTTGCGCCGCCTCGTCGCGTCAATTTATCGGCGGCGGCTTAAATTAGATTGCTAAGTACCAGTGCAAAATTAATTGGACATCTGGAACAGGCCAAAGCGCCTGTTCTACGGGGGTTGGGAGAAATAATTTTATGTAAATATTTTTGCCTACCTACTCAATAGATGAAAAATTAAAATGCTTCTACTTCCCTGGCATCTGTCAGGGATTTTTTGTGTTGGCAATTTTCTGGCGCTGCGGTCCCTCGTTCTGGCGCGAAATTGGAAAAATTGCCGTGCTAAAATCGGGCATGGGCTTTGTTTAAGCTCTCTAGCTTTAGCGCTTCATTAGGGTGTAGTTTAATTAGCAATTTATACTAGATTATTATTCAGATGAAAGGTTATCAAATTCTCAACCCAATTTATTCTAGTGCCAATTCAGAAGTTTATCGCGGCATCCGAGAAGCAGACGCTCGAAAAGTTATTCTCAAAGTTCTCAAAGAAGACTATCCCACTCCAGGGGAGTTAACCCGATACAAACAGGAATATGAAATAACCCGATCGCTCGACTGCGAGGGCGTTATTAAAGCTTACGATCTAATAACTTATGGGAGGACTTTGGCGATCGCTCTTGAAGATTTTGGCGGGCGATCGCTCAAAAACTGGATGAAGGACGAACGTACGGGAGCGTTATCCTTAGAAGAATTTCTAAAAATTAGCATTAAAATAACAGAAAGTCTGGGAAATATTCACCGCAATAATATCGTCCACAAAGACATCAACCCCGCCAATATTGTTTTAAACCCGGAAACTACAGAAGTAAAACTCATCGACTTTGGCATTTCTACGAAATTAACTAGAGAAAACCCTACTCTCAAACATCCCAACGTTCTCGAAGGCACTCTTGCCTATATTTCCCCGGAACAAACCGGCAGGATGAATCGCTTTCTGGATTATCGCAGCGATTTTTATGGGTTGGGAGTTACCTTCTACGAATTGTTAACGGGGCAGTTACCTTTTGAGAGCGAAGATGCTTTAGAATTAGTTCATTGTCACATTGCCAAACAGCCTTTAGCGCCCCATGAAATTAACGGGGAAATTCCCGCTACTCTGTCAAATATTGCGATGAAATTGATGGCGAAAACTGCTGAAGAACGCTATCAAAGCGCCTGGGGAATTAAAGCGGATTTAGAAACTTGTCTGAGTCAGTTGCAGACATCGGGGAAAATAGCTGAATTTCCCCCCGGCGATCGCGACTGGAACGATAATTTTCAAATACCGCAAAAACTCTACGGCAGGGAAACAGAAATTGAAACTTTATTAAAAGCCTTTGAAAGAGTCTGCCAGGGGCAGAGCGAATTAACGTTAGTGGCGGGATATTCTGGCATTGGCAAAACTTCTTTAGTGCGAGAAATATACAAACCAATTACGGAAAAACGGGGTTATTTTATTTCGGGAAAATTCGAGCAATTCCAAAGAAATATTCCTTATTTGGCGGTGGTAGCTGCTTTTAAGAAATTAGTCAAACAATTATTAACTGAAAGCAACGAAGAATTGGAGGGTTGGCGAGAAAAAATTAGTGCTGCGGTGGGGGTTAACGGTCGGGTAATTATTGATGTCATTCCCGAGGTAGAATTAATTATCGGCAAACAAAAACCGCTGGCAGAATTAGGTCCGGCAGAGGCACAAAATCGGTTTAATTTAGTCTTTCAAAACTTCATCCGCTGTTTTGGAGCGCCAGAGCATCCTTTGGTTATATTTCTTGACGATTTGCAATGGGCAGATTCTGCGTCTTTGAAGTTAATAGAATTGATGATGGCGGATGTAGAAACAAAATTTGTGTTTTTAATTGGAGCTTATCGAGATAACGAGGCGATCCCGACTCATCGTTTAACAAAAACGATCTATCGATTAAGACGGCAAGGGATAAATATTAATCGAATTACTTTGGCTCCACTGACGGAAGTCGATATTAGTCAATTAATAGCCGATACTTTAAACAGGGATACTTCTGCGGTCAAACCTTTGGCAAAATTGGTATTAAATAAAACCGAAGGCAATCCTTTTTTTGTTAATGAATTGCTCAAAAGCATGGAGCGAGAAAAGTTCATTTATTTTGATGTAAAGAGTTTGCAGTGGGACTGGGATTTGGCTCTGGTTCGGGAAATGAAGAGTACGAGTAATGTAGTAGAATTGACGATCGCTAATATGAAAAAACTCCCAGAAACGACGCAAGAGTTATTGAGTGTTGCTGCTTGCTTGGGAGCAGAATTTAACTTAAATATTTTGAGTATTGTTAGCGAAAAATCTGCTAAGGAAGTTTTTAAGGAACTAACGCTAGCAGTTAAAATGGGGTTAATTTTAACTGCGTCGGAGTTAGATGAGGAATTGTTAGTACGGGATTATAAATTCCTGCACGATCGCGTCCAACAAGCTGCCGATGGGATTGTTAGCGAGGAGGAAAAAAAGAAGCTTCATTTAAGAATAGGTAGGCTGCTTTTAGACCATACCGATGAGGATGAACTGGAAGAAAAAATCTTCGATATTGTCGATCGCTTCAATGGAGGGATAGAGTTAGTAAGCGATCGGCAAGAAAAAAACCGCATCGCTCAATTAAATTTAAAAGCAGGCAGCATTGCCATTAGTTCTAATGCCTACGATGCGGGACGTTTGTATTTAACTCAAGCTATAAAGTTGCTGCCAGAAAATGCTTGGAAAAATATGTATGAAGTGGCTTTTCAATCCTACAAACAACTGGGGCAGTGCGAATATATTTTAGGGAATTTAGATGAGGCCAATAAGTTGTTTGAAATAGCTGTGGCGAAGGCAAACTCTAAGTTAGATGCGGCGGATATTTATGAAATTAAATTACAGGCATATCTTACTCAAGCTAGGTTTGAAGAAGGAGTTAGTTTAGGCAAAAAAGGTTTAAAAATGTTTGGGATTATTATCCCGGATAGCGATGAAGAGTTACAAAGGCAAGAAGGGGAGAAATACCAAGAAGTTTCCTCTATGCTAGAGGGAAAAAGTTATGCAGATATTCTGAATTTGCCTTTGATGAGCGATCGCGAGAAAATGGCTTGCATGAAAATTATTGTGTTCGCATGGTCTCATAGCATTTTACTGGGTAAAGTTAATCTAAATAACTTATTAACTCTAATTGGAGTTGAAATATCTCTGAAAAATGGCAACTGCAATCTTTCCGCCTATACCTATTCTACCTACGGCATGATGCAGGCTGCTACATATCAAGATTATGCTAAAAGTTACGAATTTGGGAATCTTTCTATAGAATTAGATCGTAAATTTAGCAATATTAACCTGACAGGAAAACTGCTCAATCATTTCTGTCATTTTATGAATCCTTATAAGCGCCACTTAAAAACTAACATCGAGCTTTATCATCAGTCATATTATTATTGCTTAGAATGTGGCGATGTAGTTTTTGGGGTTTGGGCTGCGTTTTTCTATACCTGGCATAAATTTTTAATAGGCGATCGCCTCAATGAAGTTTACGAAGAAACAAACAATTACGATCGTTTTATCCGCCAAAGCAACGACGTTAATATGTTAAACGCCCTCTTGTTGCTCCAAGGAGTAGTTTTAAATCTGGAGGGGAATACTTTAGCTGGAACTTCTTTAAGTCGCGAAAATTTTGATGAAAAGGCAGCGCTAACACATTTCAAACAAAATAAATTTGATGTGGGTATTGCTTGGTATGTTTTGTTTAAATTACAAATTTATGTACTGCACGAAAAGCAAAAAATGGCGATGAATATTTGGCGGGAAAACCATGAAATATTCGCAATATTTAATAACTGGATTGCCGAAACAGAAATTAACTTTTATGTGTCTCTGACCTTAGTTAATTTTTATCCAGATGCAGCCGCCGCAGAAAAAGCAGAGTTGCGGGAAACTTGGGAAAAAAATCAGGAAAAGATGAAAAAATGGGCCGATAGCTGTCGCGACAATTTTCTGCACAAATATTTATTAGTAGAAGCAGAAATAGCTCGGGTTTCTGGTAAAGATTTAGAAGCAATGGAGCTGTACGATCGCGCTATAGAATCCGCCAATGAATACCACTTTATTCAAAATGAAGCTTTGGCTAACGAACTAGCGGCTAAATTCTGGCTGGGTAAGGGTAAAGAAGAATTTGCGGGAATTTATCTGAAAAAGGCGGCTTATTGCTACGAACTCTGGGGGGCAAGCCAGAAGGTAAAGGATTTACAAGCAAAATATCCGCAATTATTAAAGTCCTCTCCTACAGCTACTCCAAAGGTAGAAATATCGACAACTTTTACAAAGTTATCAACTAGCAGTAGCTATGGGGAAAGTCTGGATTTAGCAACGGTCATGAAAGCAAACCAAGCAATTGCTGGCGAAATATTCTTGGAGAAATTATTAGAAGAATTGATGCAAATACTCATCGAGAACGCGGGGGCGCAGGTGGGGTATTTGCTGTTAGATTCTCCCGGAGATTCTGGGGAAGAAAAAGAGCGGTTGACTGTAGAAGTTTTTGGGAATTTCGAGGTTGGGAAAGTGGAATTTTTGCCCTCGGTACCGATGGGCGATCGCCTGCCTGCATCGATTATTAACTATGTCGCCCGCACTAAAAAAACGGTAGTATTGAACGATGCCGCAGTTGAGGGCAATTTTACAAACGACTCCTATATCAAACAGCATCAAACCAAATCTGTATTGTGCGCCCCACTGGTAGATCGAGGAAAACTGACGAGTATTGTCTATCTGGAGAACAATCTCAGCGCGGGTGCGTTTGCTAAAGACCGCTTGGATCTCGTCAAACTGCTGTCGGGGCAAGCGGCGATCGCCATTACCAACGCCCAACTCTACAGGGAAGTCCGCCAGCGCGAAAACCAACTCACTCAATTCCTCGATGCCATGCCAGTAGGAGTAGCGGTACTCGACGCCGGCGGCCATCCATATTATGTCAATCCTAAAGCAACTGAGTTATTAGGTAAAGGCATCGCACCATCCGCAAGCGTCGAAGAGATTTCAGAGATTTATCAAAACTATGTCGCGGGGACGGATAGGCTGTATCCTTCGGAACAATTGCCCCTGGTGCGAGCCTTAAAAGGGGAAACTTCCACCGTTGACGACTTAGAAATTCATCAGGGAGACAAGATTATTCCCGTAGAGAGTTGGGGAACCCCGATCTATGGCGATCGCGGTAATATTATTTATGCTTTGGTCGCCTTCTCTGACATCACCCAACGCAAACAAATTGAAAAACTCGTAGCTGACTACAACCGCAGCCTAGAAACCCAAGTACAACAGCGCACGGCCGAACTTTCTGAAGCCCTCGAAGAACTCCAAACCACCCAAGACGAACTGGTACATTCAGAAAAAATGGCCGCCTTGGGGCAACTCATCGCCGGAGTCGCTCACGAAATCAATACTCCTCTGGGTGCCATTACTTCCTCGGCGAGGAATATCGATAAATTCTGGGGAACTAATTTACCGGAACTACTTTCCCTGTGGCAAACGCTTTCTCCAGAACGCCAGCAAGATGTTCTGACTTTGCTGGATATTTCCAGCAAACAAACTACGACTCTGACTACTCGCGAACAACGTAAAATCAAACGAGCGATCGCCAAAGAACTAGAATCTTATAATCTAGAAAATGTCACCCTCATTGCTAAATATTTAATGGGCATTGGAGTTTACGAAAATCTCGAAAGATTTCTGCCTTTGCTGCAAGACGCCAGGTCTGAAAGTATCTTAAAAACAGCCTATCAAATTAGCAACGTTATTATTAGTACCTCCACCATTAACACGGCCTCCGAACGAGCGGGAAAAGTAGTATTTGCTCTGAAAAATTATGCCCGTTACGATGCCACGGGCGAGAAAGTAGAAGCGCAGATTACGGAGGGAATAGAAACGGTGTTAACTCTCTATTACAATCAAATCAAACAAGGCATAGAAGTTATTAAAAACTATCAAGACAATTTGCCCCGAATTTCTTGTTATCCAGACGAATTAAATCAAGTGTGGACTAATTTAATTCATAATGCAATTCAAGCGATGAATAATAAGGGTCAGTTAACTATTGATGTCTCTAAAGAAGAAGAGAATATAGTAGTTAAGATTGCAGATAGCGGTGGAGGCATTCCCCCAGAAGTGATGCCCAAAATATTTCAACCATTTTTTACCACTAAACCAGCCGGAGAAGGGAGCGGTTTGGGATTGGATATTGTTAAAAAAATCATTGATAAACATCGCGGTACAATCGAGGTCGAGTCGATACCGGGTAAAACTACTTTTACCGTACTTTTACCCATATATCTTGCCGTTATGGCAGGAATTTAGGTAATATTAGCGAGGCCTTTGTTCGTAGCAATCGCTTTAGCGATTTATTCCAAGTCCTATATAAATCGCTAAAGCGATTACTACAAACAAGGGTTAATCTAAATAAAGAGGCGATCGCTCTGGGGACCAGCTCTATTTTAAAATAGATTGTCCCGAGAAAAAGTCCCCCATTTTATAAGACTTAAAAGGTGCAGGCTACCCGAAAATTTTAATCGTGTTTTTGGAAGAAAAAGCCGACAAAAAAAGTTAATAAAATGAAAAAAATATCCTTCAACTCCGCTCCTTCGCAATCTCTATTTTTCCTAGCATTTCTAATTATAGCTGGATATGTAGGAAACTATTTCAAGTTGCCCTTGTTTTTTAGCGTAGATTTCCTATTTGGCAGCATCGCAGTGTCGATCGTTCTTAGGCTGTACGGATGGTTTTGGGGAACGGCAGCGGGATTTATAGCAGGCTTTTGTACCCTAGTCCTCTGGAAACACCCTTATGCGTGGATTATCTTTACTTTAGAAGCATTTTTCGTCGGTTGGGGATTGCGTCGCCGCCAGAATAGAAATCTACTGACCATTGACGCGCTCTACTGGCTGGCGATCGGGATGCCTTTGGTGGTTTTATTCTATGGCAGTTTGCTCGGAGTAGGAACAATTGCTACCTTAACTATTACGTTCAAGCAGGCAGTTAACGGTATTTTCAATGCTCTAATTGCCGCCCTGCTGCTAACCAACTTACCCCTAGACAAATGGGCCCATCGCCGCCAAACAGCAAACAAACAGTCATTCGAGCAAATTCTGGTCAATCTTCTGGTTGCTTTCGTGCTGTTACCGACCTTCATCTTAGTGGTATGGGACAGTCAAGATGCCATGACTCGGGAAGAAACGATAATCGAGAACACCCTGACTAGCACCGCCCAAAATTTGTCTGCGGAACTGGATTTATGGCAGCGACAAAGCCCGACAGCAGAACTAAATTTAAAGCTAGTCGGCGAGATCGTCGACTTCCATCAGAAGAACTTAGGTTTAGAAGTGACTGTTCTCGACGAAGGCGATCGGGTCGTCGTCTCTACTCGCGAGGAACTCAAAAACGGACAAAGCTTCAATCGTCGCGCGGGCGGTGACATTAGAACTCTAGCCTCCGGAGTTTACCACTGGCTGCCCGCAGTGCAAGGAAAACCTCAAATGGTGCGGTGGCAAAACTCCTTCTACGTGCGAGAAGTTACTCTCAGCCAATTCCCTTGGACTCTAGTCATAGAAACACCAATGGCCCCTCATATCGCTTATCTGCAAAGGGTTTATTTGAGAAATCTGATAGTTTTGTTAGCGATCGCCATCTTCGCCATCTTCTTCGCCAACATTCTCAGCCGCCGTCTGGTAAAGCCGATCTTGCAATTAGCCGATGTTACCAGCAACCTACCCAATAAACTTTTCGAGGAACAATCTTTCGAGCTGCCCAACAACTCAGTCAGGGAAATAAACGCTTTAGTCGATAACTTCCAGCTAATGGCAGAAAGCCTCAAGCGGAAATTTATTGAGATCCAAGAAGCTAGCGAAGAAATTAACAAAGCCAAAGAAAAAGCCGACACCGCCAACCAAGCCAAAAGCGAATTCCTCGCCAACATGAGCCACGAATTGCGCACGCCCCGGGGCGGCATTCTCGGTTTTGCCCAAATTCTCCAGCGTACGCCAGATCTCGACAGCCGCCGTTCCGACGTGGACCTGATTTATCAATCTGGCTCCCACTTGCTGACCTTAATTAACGACATCCTCGATTTATCGAAAATCGAAGCTCGCCGACTGGAACTCTACCCCAAAGACTTCCACTTGCCCTCCTTTCTCCAGGGAGTTGCCGAAATGAGCAAAGTGCGCGCCGCGCAAAAAAATCTCGATTTTCGCTTGCTTCAAAACCCCGACCTTCCAGAAGGTGTCATTGCCGACGAAAAAAGGCTGCGACAAGTTTTGCTGAACCTGTTGGGCAACGCCATTAAATTCACCGACAGGGGCAGCGTCACCTTCTCCGTAGAATTAGTAGAAGGCGAGCTATCTTCCGGCGATCGGCAACTGCGCTTCCAAATAGAAGATAGCGGAGTCGGCATGAGTGCCGAACAACTAGAAAAAATCTTTCTGCCCTTCGAGCAAACTGGCTCTACCTCCAGAAGAGCCGAAGGCACCGGTTTGGGACTTGCCATCAGCCGCCAAATTGTCGAAATGATGGGGAGCAAGATTCAAGTTAAGAGTACGCCGGGAGAAGGTGCAACTTTTTGGTTCGAGCTCGCGCTAGCGACTTCCAAGGAGTGGGCTCTTGCTGCTACCAAGAGCGAAAAAGGGAAAATCCTGGGCTATGGGGGTCAAAAGCGCAAAATTTTGGTAGTTGACGATAAAGCTATCAACCGGGCGGTAGCGGTACAAGTGCTGCAACCTTTAGGCTTTGAATTAGCAGAAGCTAACGACGGCGAGGAAGCTTTAGAATTGATTGCCACTTTTGAACCGGATTTAGTAATTACGGATTTGGTGATGCCGCGAATGGATGGTTTTGAGTTGGCGCGACGTCTGAGCAAATTTCCTAAAAAGCGCCCCCTAGTCATTGCCTCTTCCGCCAGCGTGTTGGAACCGGAGAGGATCGAAAGTCTCGATGCCGGATGCGATGATTTTTTACCGAAACCTGTGGACGTGGAACAGTTGTTCCTCAAGTTGGAGCGGCATTTGGAGTTGGAATGGATTTATCAGGAACCCCAGGAAATAGAAACCAGGGAGTCTGGGGCGATCGATCTTGAGGAGACAGAGATGGCAGTGCCTTGTGAGGAAGTTCTGTTACAATTATCACAACTTGCTGCCGGGGGACTGTTTTTCGAGATCGAGGAACGCATCGCCCAACTTCTGCAAGAAGACCCGCACTTTGGGCTTTTTGCAGAAAAAATTCTTCGCTTTGCCGAAGATTTTGAAGGGGAAAAAATTATGGAGTTTTTACAAGCTTATCTGGATTGTTAATTGTTAATTGTTAATTGTTAATTGTTATATATGGAATTACCGCAAAGTCCGATTTTAATAGTAGATGACAATCCCAATAACCTAAAAATTCTTTCTCACGCTTTGAGGAGTGCTGGTTGGATGGTAGCTATAGCGAAAACTGGCGAAACAGCTCTCAAACAAGTAAAACATACTCCACCGGTATTGATTTTATTAGATGTGATGATGCCGGGCATTGATGGCTTTGAAACCTGCAAAATATTAAAAGCAGACCCGGAAACTCAAGAGATTCCGATAATTTTTACTACGGCTTTATCGGATACCGTGGATAAAGTTAAAGGACTGTCGATTGGGGCTGTCGATTATATTACTAAACCTTTTCAAAATGAAGAGGTTTTAGCTAGAGTAAAGGTTCATTATCAGTTGTATTTTTTGAGAAAGCAGCTAAGGGAAGATCGGGAACTACTGGAGGTAAAGGTAGCAGAAAGAACTAAAGAATTAGAGCGGTCTCTCAAAGAAAAAAAACAGTTAATTTCTTCTCTCAAAGCAACGCAATTGCAAGTAGTTCGACAAGAAAAGATGGCAAGCGTAGGGCAATTAGCGGCGGGTATCGCTCACGAAATCCATAACCCGCTTACTTTCCTCTACGGCAATATCGAACCTGCTTTAGCAGATACTCAAGTTTTGATAGAGCTGCTAAATCTTTATGGTAAATATTATCCAACTCCCGCTCCAGAAATAGCGGAAAAAATCGCACAAAATGAAATTAATTATATTCTTGAAGATTTGCAAAAGATGATTTCAGCCATGAAAGAAGGGGTGGAAAGAATTACTGAAATTAGCGATTCGATGAGAAACTTTTCCCGCTCAGATACGAGGAAAAAGAGCCTTTGTGACATCCATCTCGGTCTTGATAGCACCCTAACTATTTTAAAACACCGTCTCAAAGCCACTTCCACTCGCCCGGAAATTCAGATAATTAAAAATTATGGCAATTTCCCTAAGATTTACTGTTATTCTGGAGAACTAAATCAAGTATTTATGAACCTCATTGCTAACGGAATTGATAGTCTCGAAAGCAAGAATACAGATGCCAGTTTTGATAAAATAAAAAACAATCTTAACTCGATCTCGATCGCTACAGAATTTTACGAAGAAAAAAATAGTATCTCGATTAGGATAAAGGATAACGGAGTGGGAATGACACCCCAAGTTAAAGAGCGCATTTTTCATAATTTATTCACTACGAAACCTCCAGGAAAAGGTACTGGCTTGGGGTTGGCTATTTCCAGTCAAATTGTGGAAGAAAAACATGGGGGAAAACTTGAGTGTTATTCTGCGGTAGGCGAGGGTAGCGAATTTATTATTGAATTGCCAATGGAACCAGAGGAAAAATGGGGTGCATCTCAATTTTGAAGAAGAGCAAGAATTTAATACTTTTAGGCAACAGGCTCATAGTGCTACAGGTAAGAGGGAAAAGAGGTTTTCAGTTTAGCAACGTTATTATTAGTACCTCCAGCATTTTTGTTTCCGGACGGAACCTGCATTAACGCTCGGTCGCCACTCACAGGATAGAAGTCCAATAATTATTAATTATTAATTATTAATTATTAATTATTAATAAACCAGCCGGAGAAGGGAGCGGTTTGGGGTTGGATATTGTTAAGAAAATAATTGATAAACATCGTGGTAAAATCGAAGTTGAGTCGATGCCGGGTAAAACTACTTTTATGGTATTTTTACCCGTCGCTCTTGCCGATAGGGCAGAGATTTAGGTAATATTAGCGAGGCTTCAATTGTCGGGAGTGGAGGAGTCTCGAAGGTGCATCTCAATTATCCTGCTTTAGGGAACTCCTTGCCGAGTACTGTCTCTTCCATAGCAGACGAAGCCCAACTTCAGATTACTGGGGGCAACTTTATCTAAGTGCCCCGACCTTGCGGGCCCAAATATCGGCTATAAAATCTAAAATCTAAAACGGGAATAACTGTCATGTCAGAAGCTGCAATTTTATGCGTAGATGATGAAGTAGCCATCCTCAAAAGCTTAGAGATAGAGCTCGAAGAAGCTTTTGGCGATAGTTACCTGTTTGAATTTGCTGAAAGTGCCGACGAAGCTTTGGAAATTATAGAGGAATTTGATGATGATGAAGTGCAGGTTCTCATTATTGTCTCAGATTGGTTAATGCCAGGGATGAAAGGAGATGAATTTTTAATTCAAGTGCATCAAAAATTCCCCCAAATTATTAAAATGATGCTCACGGGTCAAGCAGAGGATGAAGCTGTAGAAAGGGCAAAAAAACAGGCAAATTTATATCATTGCTTCCAAAAACCTTGGAACAGAGAAGAATTAATAGAAACAATTAGAACTGCATTAGTCTCATGATGAATCCACTGGCCGTTATTTGTGTAGATGACGAACAGACTATTCTAGATAGTCTGAAAATTGAGTTGGAAGAAGTATTGGGAGATGAATATTTATTAGAAATAGCTCAAAGTGGGGAGGAGGCTTTAGAAGTATTATTAGAATTAACGGAGGATAATTATGAAGTAGCCGTGGTAATTGCGGACTACATCATGCCAGAAATGAAAGGAGATGAAGTGTTGAAACGCATCCACCAAATTTCTCCCAAAACTCTGAAAATAATGCTGACGGGACAAGCAGATATAGAAGGGGTGGTCAATGCGATAAACGCAGCTAAATTATATCGCTATCTCTCGAAACCTTGGCAAGCTGAAGACTTAAAATTAACAGTAAAAGAAGCTTTATATAGCTATCTTCAGAGTCGCAATTTAGAAGAAAAAAATGTAGAACTAGAAGGAATGAATCGGCAATTACAGCAATTAATTAAAGAGCAATCAGACTTAATTACTAAATTGCATGAAAACGAGATCAGATTATTTGAACTAAATCAATCTTACGAGCGATTTGTGCCGAGTCAATTCCTAGATTGGTTGAATAAAACAAGTATTGTCGATGTGGAATTAGGGGACTGCGTGGAGAAGGAAATGTCGGTTTTATTTTCCGATATTCGGGATTTTACCACCCTTTCCGAAACTATGACTCCCGAAGATAATTTTAAATTTATTAATAGCTATCTCTACCGCATGGAACCCATTATTATCGAACATAGTGGGTTTATTGATAAATATGTAGGGGATGGTATTATGGCATTATTTGGTAGGAGTGCGGATGATGCCCTCCAAGCAGGAATAGCTATGCTACATCAGCTTAGAGAGTACAATAAAACTCGCAACGTTCCAGAACGAATTCCTCTAAAAATAGGGGTTGGTATTAATACTGGTTCTTTGATGTTGGGGACGGTGGGGGGGAAAAACCGCATGGATGGTACGGTGATTAGCGATGCGGTTAATTTAGCGGCTCGCATAGAAAGTCTTACTAAAGTTTATCAGGTGTCTTTGTTGATTTCCGATCGCACTTTTTTGCAGTTGAACGATCCAGGTGCTTATGCTATCCGCAATATTGGCAAGATAAGGGTTAAGGGTAAGTCGGAATTGGTGACTGTTTATGAGGTTTTTGATGCGGATATTTCGGAAGTTAAAGAGGGCAAATTGGCGACATTACCAACTTTTAGAGAAGGTTTATCTTTTTATAATTTTAATAATTTTACCGAGGCGAAGCAGTTATTTGAGGAATGTTTGAAAATCCATCCAGAGGATACGGTCGCTCAAGTATATTTACAGTTTTGCGAAAGGCAAATGTTATCCCAGGATAGATTGATGGATTGGGATTCGGAGCTCGCTTGAGATCGATTAATAATTAATAATTAATAATTAATTATTAATTATTAATTATTAACAATTAACAATTGGGTTGCTTGGCAACGGATTATGCAACGGATGTAACGTCGGGGGTTGTTGGTGGGGGATTAGCAACTGACAACAGTTCGTAGTAATCGCTTTAGCGATTGATATAGATAAATCGCTAAAGCGATTACTACGAACTGTCACTACGTCTTTACCGCTACCTTTCTCCAACTCGCAGCATAAATTCAATATCAAACTGAGTAAAGCCAAACTTTTCGTAAAACGGCACCATTTCTGGGAAGCACATTAACGACATAGACTCAACTTCTTTAAGGGAAGGATGGTTAACGATCGCCTCCATTAAAGCCTTTCCCAAACCTTGCCCTCGATAAGATTCTTCCACGATTAGATCCCAAATAACAGCCCTATAAAAATAATCCGTTAAAACCCTACCAAAAGCAACGAGTTTTTTACTTTCTACCTCGCACAAACCGATCGCTATATCTGTATTTTGCAGCATCTTTCTTATGCCTGGAACAGTTCGATTGTTTGCCCACCAAGTAGATTTATAGAGTTGGTACAAGTCTTCTATTTGTTCTTCCGTTAATTGAGCGATCGCTTCTACTTTCATTTTCACTCACTAGATAATAGGCAATTATCGCGCTCGGTGAAGTACATCGAGCGATCCCCCCCAGCCCCCCTTAAAAAGGGGGGAGCCGGAAAATTTCGCTCGTCCCCCGTACATGAAAAGCTTCTTCCTCTGGCCTCCCCCTTTTTAAGGGGGACGGGAGGGGGATCGACAGGGGGACCAACGGGGGACCGATCGGGGTATACCTCACCAATTCAATAATCGCTATAGGCAATATAGCAATCCTAAACGAGCCGCAATATCTAAGAAACCGGGGTTTTTTAAAAAACCCCGGTTTCTGGTTCGCGATCGCATTTTACATTCGTAGGTTGGGTGGAGCGACAGCGCAACCCAACAAAATCGTTGGTTTTCGCGCTCGAAGATGTTGGGTTAAACGGAGGTTCCACCCAACCTACAAAAGAAATGGCTGATAACAGGCAAGATTTTGCTGATAACAGGCATTCCGGCCTGTTCTACGATTAACTCGGTTCTGGAATAGCGATCGCATTTTACATTCGTAGGTTGGGTGGAGCGACAGCGCAACCCAACAAAATCGTTGGTTTTCGCGCTCGAAGATGTTGGGTTAAACGGAGGTTCCACCCAACCTACAAAAGAAATGGCTAAACGAACAGCGATATCTAAGAAACCGGGGTTTTTTAAAAACCCCGGTTTCTGGTTCGCGATAGTATTTTAGCCGATTGCCGATCGCAGGCAAGATTGTGCTGATAACAGGCAAGATGCCTGTTCTACAATTAACTCGGTTCTGGAATAGTAACGTCAATAGAAGTAACCTCAACATTACTTCCAAGACTAGAAAGAGGAGGCTGTATTGCCTCCATATTTCCTACCACTAAAGTCACCATATCTTCTGGTTTCAAATAAGTACGAGCTACCCGTTGTACGTCTGCAACAGTCGTCTCTTCCACTCCCTCGCGAAAGCGGAAAATAAAATCCTCTGGATAACCATAATATTCATACCGCATCAAGCGCGATAAAGTTTGGGCGGGGTCTTGAAAATTGAAAATAAAAGAATTGAGAGTAGATTCCTTCGCATAAGCCAATTCTTCTTCAGAAATCGGCTCCTTTTTAATTCTATCTATTTCCTCATTAATAGCCTTAATAAACGGCACCGTCGCATCCGATCGCGTTTGTCCTCCGGTCGTAAATACTCCTGGATAGTCATAATTAGGACTCCAAACGCCATAAACAGAATAAGCCAAACCCTCGCGACTTCGGATATTATTAAACAACCGTCCGCCAAAACCACTAATAACCCCATTTAACACGCTCAAAGCCGCATAATCTGGATTATCTAACTTTCCTGCTAAATGCCCCATTTCCACATAGCTTTGAGTTAGCTGCGGCTGTTCTACTACAAAAATCCCGCTTTTCTTAGCTTGAGAAACCGCCGGCAAAGCGGGTATATCTTCCTTACTACCCGGCTGCCAGTCGTCAAATTTGTCCGCAATTAATTGGCGCATTTCTTCCTTAGAGAAATCTCCAACTAATCCCAAGATCGTATTCTCTGGATGAAAATAGCGACGATAAAATTCAACTAAATCTTCCCGGCTAATATTGTTAATAGTTTCATACTCCACCGTGCGGGCGTAAGGACTATCCTCGCCATAAATTAACTTGCTAAATTCCCTACTTGCAATACTCTCGGCATCGTCGTTGCGGCGGGAAATAGAACCGCTAATTTGTCTCTTTGCAAATTCCAATTTTTCCTCAGCAAAGACTGGCTCTTTCACGATCTCTGCAAATACTCCGAAAACTTCCTCCAAATCCTCGCTTAAAGCGCTAAAACCCGCGCTGCCCAAAGTAGTACCAATACCGGTTTCTACAGCAGCAGCTTTTTGTTCTAATAACTGATTTAATTCGTCTGGTGAATGGCTGCTAGTGCCTCCAGTTCGCATCACGGCCCCAGTCAAACGCGCTAACCCAACTTTATCTGCGCCCTCAAACCTCGAACCGGTTCTAAATAAAGCCCGGCCGCTAACTAAAGGAAGTTCGCGGTCTTCCATGAGATAGACGCTTAAGCCGTTATCAAGCTTAAAGCGAGTATATTCTGGAAGCTGAATTTCTGGTAAAGGAGGAAATGTTAATTCCGTGTAGTGTTTGGGGCTGTCATCGGCACGAACCGGCAGTCGCCCAAGGACGACTACCAGCATGGTAACTATCAGCAACCCGGTTAAAAATAGTTTGGATTTTTTCATTTCAATTGGGAATTGTTTTGAGCGTAAATTAATAGACTTCTTGTAGAAGTAGGCAACAGGCAACAGGGAACAGGCAACAGGGAAGAGTTTTTAAGTAAAAAGGAACGAAAAACAATTTTACTTTTACTTTTGCAAGAAGTCTAATAATTGTCAATTATTAATTGTTAATTATTAATTGTTAATTGTTAGCAGTTTGCCGATGGTGCGGTTTTCGGGGCGGAAAGTTGCTGCGGCGACGCGCTGGATGTCTGCGGGAGTGACGGCGGCGATCGCCTCCAACTCTTCAAACAAATTTTGCCAAGTACCAGTCTTGACTTCGTAATCGACCAAAGCCCTTGCCATGCCCATATTAGAATCGAGCGATCGCAACAGCCGCGCCCTCGCCCCCGTTTTCACTCTCTGCAATTCTTCTGGAGCCACTGGTTCGGTTTTCAAGCGGTCTATTTCTGCCCTCAAGGCCGTCGCTACCTCGTCGATATCCTTACCAGGAGCAGTCATGGCATAAAACAACATCAAATTCGGGTACTTATCTCCCGGATAGCCGCTAAACCCCTGAGCCGCCAGGGCCAATTGCTGTTCTTGCACCAAAGAGCGATAAAGGCGAGAAGTGCGTCCGTCGCTGAGAATAGCGGCGATCGCGTCATAAACCGCATTATCTGGATGCTTCAAGGCCGGTCGGTGGTATCCTTCCAAATACCAAGGCTGAGTCTCCAAGCGCAAAGTAACCTCTCTGGTTTCAGTTTGCGGCGGTTCCACCACCGTTAACGGTGGCGGTGTCGGCTTATCTGGGAAGCGACCGAAGTAGATCTGTGCTAACCGCTTCGCTTCTTCTGGATAAACATTTCCCACCAGGGCCGCTGTCAGGTTGCGCGGAACGTAATGAGTCTCGAAAAACTCGCGAACGTTTTCTCGCGTTAGGCTTTCGATATCTTCGTTGTAGCCGATAATGGGGCGGCGATAGGGATGCACTTGAAAAGCTGTTTGGGAAAATGCTTCGATGGTTTTACCCACTGGCGAGTTTTCCGTACGCAAGCGGCGTTCTTCGAGAATGACCTGTTTTTCTTTGTAAAATTCTCGGAAGACCGGCTCTAAAAATCTCTCCGACTCCAGAGACATCCACAGTTCTAGTTTATTAGAAGGCAGACTGTAGAAATAGAAAGTACCGTCGGCGGAGGTGGCGGCGTTCGTGCCAACCCCTCCCGACTGTTCGACTATTTTACCGAGCTCGTTTTGCTTGACATATTTCGATGCTTCCTCCTCAACTCGCTCGAATTCCATAGTCAGTTGGGCGAGTTTGTCCCCATCGCCCTCTTTTTTCGCAGCCTCGATCTCTTCGAAGAGGCGATCGAGTTTCTCTAATAGGGGCTTCTCCGCAGCGTAGTTCGTCGTACCTATTTTAGGCGTGCCTTTGAACGCTAAATGTTCCAGGTAGTGAGCGACTCCCGTTTGTCCGTCCGGTTCGTTCGCCGCACCGACATCGGCGTAGAGCAGAAAGGAGATTACTGGGGCTCTGTGGCGTTCGAGGACGATGAATTTCATGCCGTTATCGAGGCGAAATTCGCTTACTTCATTTTTGACTCGATCCAGATAGGGTTGGATCGAGGATTTGTTGTCTTCTTGGGAGAGGAAGAAGGTTTGGGAGTTTCCATCTGCTATGGCCGCCTGGGACGGCATCCCGAAGGAGAGGAGACAGGAGATGGCGATCGCCCAGAGGCATTGTAAAACTCTGTTCGCTTTGGCCTTTTTTCTTCGATTGTTTCTTCGATTGTTTCTTTTAATAGCTGACAAACCAGCAGCAGCTTGTCCCGCATTTGGACGTTTTAACATGAGCCGAGAATTCGGTAAGACTATTGTCTAGGATATCTGTTTTTCGGATTTGATGTCCAATTGCTTCTGAAAAAGTAAAGATTTGCAACAGTCATAAAGATTTTATTAATTAATGTCGGATTGCTGGCGCAATAGGGTTACAAGGAACTGGAAAGGTATCATTTCCTAAACCCCCATGACAGTTGCCACTAATTTTTCCAGCGAAACAGAGACGCGAACCAAGATATTGCAGGCCGCCCAAAAGTTGTTTGCCCGCAAAGGGTTTGACGGCACTACTACTAAGGATTTGGCCCGTAAGGCCGGAGTGGCAGAAGGAACCATATTTCGCCATTTTTCCAATAAAAAAGCAATTTTAATTGAATTGGCTACCGAAGGTTGGGTGGACATCCTTACGGATCTGCTGACAGAATTGAGCGAAATGGCCAGCTATAAAGCAGTGGCCCAGGTGATGCGCAGGCGGATGTTGAACATGAACCAGAATGTAGATTTAATGAGGATTTGTTTTTTCGAGGCCCAATTTCATCCCGAGTTGCGCGATCGCATCCAGTCGGAGGTCATTGCGAAAATGACGAATGTGGCGGAGGCGTTTGTGGAAACGGCGATGGACAAGGGGGTTTATAGAAAGATGAATTCTCAAATTGTGGCGAGGGTGTTTGTGGGAATGTTCGCGATCGCCGGTTTCAGCCAAGATACCATGTTAGAGGGGGATGCGGACCCACAAGCGATGAAGGACATGGCGGAAGGCTTGGCGGATATTTTCCTCAACGGCGTTTTACCGAGAAATGAAGAATAATTAATAATTAATAATTAATAATTAATAATTAATAATTGGGTATCCACGCGCCATAAACGGTTAATTGCCGTTAACACGTTTGCTTGTTGGCATCCCCAAAATTTTGTTTGAATTATTTTGCACGACTGCTTATACTCGGCACGGGCAAAAAATGCGCTTTTTTTGGAGAAACGATAGATACAGGGACGATAATGGTAAAAATGTAGTAACCGTTCGTAGTAATCGCTAAAGCGATTGATATAGATAAATCGCTAAAGCGATTACTACGAACAAGATTTATGGTTCTAGAACGCTACTTCTGACCCGCTACCCGATGCTGATGCTTGGGATCGATCCTTATTGTTAATTGATATAATGGGTAATAGTGCCCGCGCCACTCAAAATTCCGCTCCTCCCATTTTATGCTAACCTAATCAAAGTTGATTCAGGATAGCGTGCAAATATGGCAGTTCAAGTAGGAGATGTCGCCCCCGACTTTACTCTAAAATCCCAAGATGGTTCCGAAGTCAGCCTCTCTGACTTCCGGGGTCAAAAAGATGTAGTCGTCTATTTCTACCCCAAAGACGACACCCCCGGTTGTACTAAGGAAGCCTGCGCCTTTCGCGATCGCCACCAAGTTTTTCAAGATGTCGGCGCCGAAGTAATAGGTATTAGCGACGACTCCCCCCAGTCCCACGAGCAGTTTGCTGCTAAATACAATCTGCCTTTTACTCTTTTGAGCGATACGGGCAGCAAGGTCAGAAAACTATATGGAGTTCCGGCAACTCTCTGGATATTGCCAGGCAGGGTTACTTATGTTATCGACAAAGAAGGTGTCGTCAGACACGTTTTTGATTCCATGCTAAATTTCGACGCTCACGTTGAAGAAGCAATGAAAACTTTGCAAGCTCTTCCTAAATAAATATATCAAAAACAAGATTGCGTCGGAACCGATCGTTAGGCTCCGACGCAACCTTGCTTTTATTTATTCCTTTACCCAAGCAGTTATAACCGAGCTAAGATTTTACCTTTTGTGCGGCTTCGCTGCTGTTGTGGGCGACATGACCGTTCTGGTTCTGGGTGTGACCGTTGCCGTCGCGAGGTTGAATCAAACCGTAGCCGCCGTGATGGTAGCGTTTGTAGATGACATTAAGCTCGTTGCTTTCTGCATTGCGGAACATATAAAAGTCGTGATCGATTAATTGTAATTGCTCCTGGGCTTCTTCTACTGTCATCGCAGGCATGGCAAAATATTTGGTCCGTACTACTTCCTTCGGTAGTTCCGGGGCGCGATCGCCGATTAGATCCTCGACTACGGGTTGTTCCTCTATTTGTTTTTCTACAATTTCTACCAACTCTTCAGCTTTATCTTTATGATTTTTAGCTTGCCGTTTTTCTTTATACTTGCGAAGCTGACGAGCTATTTTATCCGCCACCAAGTCAATACTCGCGTACAAATTCTCGCTGCTTTCTTGGGCGCGAATTACCGTACCGTTAGCATAGATAGTTACTTCTGCTGCCTGTTTGGAAGTTACCCGTGGATTCTTCGCTACTGATAGGTGTACGTCCACCTCCGTTGTCAGTTGTTGAAAATGACTGACCGCTTTTTCTATTTTTTGATGGACGTATTCGCGAATGGCATCCGTGATTTCTATATTTTTACCCTGGATAACAAGCTTCATAAATTCCCTCCCTTAATCTCTGGGTTTTCTGTGTATTTAGGGCGATCGTAAATCTGTCTAGTTATTGTTCTCTACATCAGATTTACCAAACTAATTTTTGCTTGAGTCCTTATCCCCTCAAGCCTCGATTTCGCCAGGGGTAAATTTGGGTCGAGCCCGCCCTGGTTTCTGGTATTCTCTTAGTTTTTTCCTACTTTTATGCTTTTATTCTAGTTTCCTTCAGGACTCCTAACTTAATTTTATCATGTTTTACAGCCTGGAACAGCATTAATTTTTTGAGCCTATTTTTAAGGTCTTAATCTGTCTTGAGCCAACAGATTAAATTCTAGTGCAAGCTTTCTGCTATTTCCGTTCATTTATTACATTAGCATTTTGTATTCTGACCGACATAATATGTTTAAAATCCTTTGCATAGCTTGACAATTCTTAACGTATTGTTTCTATTCCTTGCATCCCAACTCTTGCTTCGATCGATTTTTTTTAACAATTTATGCTCTGGTTTTAGATTGTAGCTTTTCAACTCATACTCATATCCATAACGACTACTTTTATTTCCCCCATCGCCATGACTGAAAACAAAAACCGGAAACTCCTCCCCTGCAAGCTTTTTAACTGTGAATTAGTGCCCTACTCCCAGGCCTGGGAATGGCAGCGATCGCTCGTCGAAAAGCGCCGCCAGCAGCCAGAATTAGAAGACGTCCTCATATTCCTAGAACATCCCCCGGTTTACACCCTGGGACAAGGATCGAAATTGGACTTTCTCAAATTCGATCCCGCCGCCGAAAACTACGAACTTCACCGAGTGGAACGCGGCGGCGAAGTAACCTACCATTGTCCCGGTCAACTCGTAGGCTATCCAATACTCAACTTGCGCCGCTACCGTCAAGACCTCCACTGGTACTTGCGACAGTTAGAAGAAGTCTTACTGAAAGTATTAGCAGTTTGCGGGCTCGAAGGCCAGCGCAATCCCGGTTTGACCGGAGTTTGGTTAGAAGGACGAAAAGTAGCGGCCATCGGCATCAAAGTCAGCCGTTGGATTACCATGCACGGATTTGCCTTAAACATAAATCCCGACCTGGAAGGCTTCGATCGCATCGTCCCCTGCGGTATCGTCGATAAACCCGTAGGTAGTTTGGCTCAATTTATTCCCGGCATCGATCGCGATCGCCTCCAACCATTAGTAGCCTCAGCCTTTGCCGAAGTATTTGGGGTCGAACTCATAGAATCCGACCCCCTTGACATTATGCCCAAAATATGATAAGCAAAGCCTTCGTTGAATATCTTAAAACGAAGGCAAAAATATTTACATGAAATTATTAGACCTCTTGCAAAAGTAAGAAGAAAATCGTTTTTGGTTCCTTTTTCCTGAAAAACTCTTCCCTATTGCCTGTTGCCTGTTGCCTGTTGCCTACTTCTGCAAGAAGTATATTCTTTATTTCCCCGTAGAACAGGCCAAAGCGCCTGTTCCAGATGTCCAATTAATTTTGCACGGGTAATTAAAAAGGAATGGGATCGTAGTCATCAGCCTCATCCTCTTGGGAGGCTGTAGATGCCCCCATATTCCCAGACCCAGAAAAACTGTCATCCTCCGAGGCAAATTCATCGCGATCGTCCCTTACAGCTTGAGTTCCAGCAGCAGGGCGGCGGTCTGCGATAGACACGACATTAGTATTATAATTCTGCTCTTCTTCGGTTGGGCGGTCTGCCTGGGCATAGTCTCGATTAGAAACCCGATTTTGCTCTAGAGGTTGCCCGTCGAATTCTAGGCTATAAATTTTCGAGGCAGTTAATTCTGCTCGTTTTTCCTTAAAACCTTCCCGTCTTTCAATAACGTTCATGGTCAAGCGACCCTCAATAATCAAGCGATCGCCCGCCCGATATTTTTTGCTAACCTCTTGCCCTAGATCCCGCCAAGCGATAGCTTTCAAAATAGCTGGTCGCGAATCCTTGCCTACATTAGTAAACTGTACCTGCATCTCAGCAATAGGAATTTGAGCGTCAGCAGTATATCGTAATTGCGGGTCGTTAATAAGTTCCACCATTAAAATGCAGCTATTCATATCTCCGTCTCGTTATGTCTTAGTTTTTATTTGAGCATTTATTAGACTTCTTGCAGAAGTCGGGAACAGGGAACGGAGGGATAGATTTTGAGTCCTAGAACTCTATTTTCTATAGCAATCCGTAGATCGTTGGCGGTATTTTAGAAACCCGGTTTCTTCAACAATACCTTCGCCATTTTTTTGTAGGTTGGGTGTAGCGGCAGCGGAACCCAACATCTTTGTTGGGTTCCGCTACGCTGCACCCAACCTACGAACTTTGGCGGTATTTTAGAAACCCGGTTTCTTGAAGAAACCGGGTTTCTTGCCTCCGAATTTTTCATAATCCCTGCACGGTATTCATTCCCCCGATCCGCCCCCTTCTTTACTCCTGTTCCATTCGATCGCCCGTCAAACAAATATTAACAAAATCGTGAATAATATTGCGATACTTCCTCAAATTTTCATCTGCCCAACGAGCATCGTTGCTATTAGCGTAAATATGTACCAAAGGTTCTCCCGCATCCGGCAAAATCAAAACCCAATTTTCACTTCCAGGAGAGATAATTTTCACCCCGTCGATTAATTCTAATTGTTCGGGAGGATTAGTTTCCACCAGATAGCGCATCAACGCACCCTTCACCGTCCAAGGGCAGCGAATCGTGTAATTTCGGTGAGTAACCCGGGGTAAATCGGAAGTAATTTGTCCTAGCGATCGCTCTTGAACCGTCATCATTTCCATAGACTTAGCCACGCAGAACATAGCATCAAACCCCGGGTGCAACTGAGGAAAAATAAAACCCATATCCCCACTACCACCCATAATAACATTTGGATGACTTTGACAAGCCTCCATCAAAGCCGTTGGATTTGCCTTAGTTCTAATAGTCTTTCCATCATGACGGCGGGCAATTTGTTCTATAGCAGAAGAAGCATTTACCGGGACAACTACCGAACTTCTAGGATTAGCAGTAAGCATCAGACTAACCATCAACGCAGTCAGCATCTCGCCGCGAATAGGGCTCCCTGATTCGTCCACCAAAATAAGCTGTTCTCCATTAGCCGAAACCTGAACTCCAAAACTAGCTTTTAGCGCCTCCACCACCTGCCCTAATTGATCTAGCAAACTCTCCCTTTCTTCCACAGAAACAGCCGTCGGTTTCAAGCTAGCATTTAACACCACAGCATCGCAGCCAAACTTACCCAAAAGCAAAGGCAAAATCGCCCCAGAAACGGCATAAACATAATCAATTACAACCTTAGATTTACTGTTTTGAACTGCCCCTACATTGAGATGTTTTTCAAAACTCTTACAGTAAATATCCAGCATTTGATTGTTATAAGCCATATTGCCAATATCTGGAATTGCCGCCCGGCGCAAATCTTCTTTAAAATAAGCGCCCTCTATTTTTTTCTCCTTACCTTTAGAGATATTAATGCCCTTTTCATCAAAAAACTCGATTAAAATTTGGTCCGAGCGATCGGGCGAGAGACGAACGTGAATTCCCCCCACTACGCCCTGACTTGAAACTACAGAGCGAGCGATGGGGATAGCAGTAGCCTCGAAGTTTACTACATTAATCCCCACAGACATCAAACCAGCAATTAAAGAGCGGGAAACCATCCGAGAAATACTGCGTTGGTCGCGAGAAACCGACACCGTAGCGCCCTGTTTTAAAGTCGAGCCATAAGCAGCGCCTAATTTAACAGCAAATTCCGGCGTAATGTCTATATTAGCTAACCCTTGAACCCCCCGTTGACCGAATAGATTTCTCTGAGCGGTAGTACCCCAAATTAAATTAATATTAAGGACTGCCCCCGATTCTACTTTCTTACTAGGCCAGACGCGGACGCTAGGACTAATTTGAGCCTCTTCTCCCACTGTAGAAAGAGAGCCCACCACGGCACCTTCCAAGATATGAGCCCGACGATCCACCCTGCTTCCTCGACAAATTATGCAGGCCCGCAAATTAATATCGTCTCCTAAAATTCCTCCATTCCAGACAATGGGACGTTTGAGAGTAGCATCGGCACCTACAGTCACGTTATCTCCGATGACCGTCCCTGCCTGGATGTTTGCTCTGGGGCCTATGCGGCAATTATCGCCTATTAATGTTGGAGTCTCAATCTTAGCGCTGCTGTCGATATAAGTATTTTCTCCCAGCCATAGTCCCGAAGAACGCTGTTTATAAGGAAAATCAATTTGTACCTTACTCCACAAGGCATCGTATTGAGCTTGCCTGTAACCGTCCAAATGACCGACATCGCACCAATAACCATCGGCAACAAACCCGTACATCGGTTCCCCTTTATCCAAGAGCAAAGGGAATAAATCTTTAGAAAAATCTGACTCTTTTTCTGAGGGTAAATAATCGAGAACTTCTGGTTCGAGGATGTAAGTACCGGTGTTGACCGTATCGGAAAAAACTTCGCTGGTGGAAGGCTTTTCTAAAAATCTTTTAATCCGCTGGTTTTCATCTGTAATTACTACTCCGAATTCTATAGGGTTGGGAACTCTTGTTAATACCAAAGTAGCTTTTGATTTTCTACTACGATGAAATTCTATAGCCGCTGTAAGATCGAAGTCTGTAATCGTATCGCCGCTAATTACTAAAAATGTATCGTCTAATAGTTCTGCAATATTTTTAACGCAACCAGCAGTTCCTAAAGGTCTATTTTCCTCGACGGAATATGTCATTTGAACTCCAAATTGGCTGCCGTCTTGGAAATATTCCCGCATTACGTCTGGCAAATAATGTAATGTGGCGATAATTTCTCTAATATTATGTCGCTTCAGTAAATTGATGATATGTTCCGCTATAGGGCGGTTTAAAACTGGCACCATTGGTTTGGGGAGGTCGCAGGTTAAGGGCCTTAACCTCGTTCCCGAACCACCTGCCATTAACACTGCTCGCATAAGTCCTCCTTGCCTTTTTGGGGCCGCTTGCTTTTCTTTATCTTTTTTTCTATTTTTTTCTGTATCTCTTCTATTCTCTTCTCATCTCTTCTATTCTCTTCTCATCTCTTCTCTTCTTTAAAGTAGTATGGCTTGGACCCGTCAGTAATTAATTATTAATTATTAATTATTAATTATTAATTATTATGATGAAGTAGCGCCAAACAGAGTTGGCATGGTAAGATGTCCGTAATACCTATTAGGCTTAAAGGTTGTTGGCCATTAGCCAAAACAAGCGGACTAACTAGGCATGAAAAATAGGGAATGAAATTTTGCGGATAACTAATCTAAAATGACTACTTTAATCGGTTTAGTATTGTTAGGTGCTTATGGTTTTGGTATCTGGAAGTTCTGGAAGGGCTTCGAGAGGACCAACTTTAATAGAAGTTTCCAGAATCGCCTGCTTTTGTCTCTTTTATGGCCAGTATTGGTAATCGGGAACAAATCTTACCGTCAAAATTTTAACAAAGCTCTGAAAGGATCGAAACGTTATTAAAAATTCACTGAAAAATCTGTGTCCTCAAAAAGCGATCGCCAAAATCTAACTAACCCCAGTCAAGGCCACTGGTTCGCTACTCATCAATCTGATGAGTGGCTGTCTTTGTTGAAGGCCGTACAATTTCGCTTTAACCGCGAATATCGAGGAGAGGCTTTCGAGTTACCCCCAGAAGTCGAAGCAATGCCTCTAAACCAAGAGCGCAAGGCGGGTACTCTCCAAGAAAAACAGGTGTCCCCTTTTTGGGACATTGCTAAACCTAAAAAAAATTGGCGCTGTCTGGACGTAGGCTGCGGCGTTAGTTTTTTGATTTATCCTTGGCGAGACTGGTACGCTTTTTTTTACGGTCAAGAAATTTGTAGCGTGGCCCTAGAATCCCTAAATTCCCGAGGCCCGCAACTTAATAGTAAGTTGTTTCAAGGGGTGAAGTTGGGCCCTGCCCACGAATTACAGTACGAAGATGGCCAGTTTGATTTGGCGATCGCTACGGGTTTCAGTTGTTACTATCCCTTGAATTACTGGGCGGCTGTAATGGAAGAGGTCAAACGGGTTCTCAAACCAGGGGGACAATTCGTCTTTGATGTCTTGGATATAGAACAGCCTTTAGCAGAAAATTGGGCGATTTTAGAAACTTATCTCGGGGCCGAGGTATTTTTGGAGTCCATTACCGACTGGGAAAAAACAATTAAGTCTTCTGGGGCGAAAATTCTCAAGCGGAAATCAGGGGAGTTGTTTCAGTTGTATAAGGTGAGTTTTTGAAAAAGGTAATGGGCAATGGGTAATTTTTCCTCGTCTCCCTCGTCTCCCTTGTCTCCCTTGTCTTCTTCGCGCATCTGGTTAATTGGTGGAACTAGCGAAAGTGGCGTCTTAGCAGAAGCTTTAGCCCAAAACCACCTCCCCTCCACTATTACCGTCACCACTGAAGTTGCTAAAAGGTTATATTCTCCATCGCCGCTATTGCGCGTCAAAGTCGGACGGTTGAACCGGCAGCAAGTAGCAGACTTCTTACGAACCGAAAATATAGTTGCTATCTTAGACGCCTCCCACCCCCACGCCGCTGAAATATCTAAGCTAGCGATCGGCACTGCCGCCAAATACGACATTCCCTATCTCCGTTACGAACGTTTGGAGTTATCCCCCCCAACCCTCCTTCCACAGGGGGGAGAAGAGAAGGGAGAATCCCCCCCACCCCCCCTTGTCAAGGGGGGAGAAGAGAAGGGAGGATCCCCCCCAACCCCCCTTGTCAAGGGGGGAGAAGAGAAGGGAGGATCCCCCCCACCCCCCCTTGTCAAGGGGGGAGAAGAGAAGGGAGAATCCCCCCCTCTTCCTCCCCCCTTGTTAAGGGGGGCAGGGGGGGATCCCGTTACCTTAGATAGTTTCGAGACTCTGGTGGGGGGAGATTATTTAACTAATAAAAGAGTCTTGCTGACTTCTGGTTACAAAAGCTTGCATCTATTTAGAGATTGGCACGATCGCTCTACTCTATTTGTGAGGGTGCTGCCTTCGGTGGAGTCCCTGCAAGGAGCGATCGCTGCCGGTTTTGCAGCTAAGTCGATACTCGCTATTCGTCCGCCAGTTTCCCGGGAGTTGGAAAAAGCCCTTTGGCAGCAATGGCAAATTTCTCTGGTAGTCGCGAAAGCGAGCGGGGTTGCTGGTGGAGAGGATATTAAGCGATCGCTCTCGGCAGAATTAGGAATTCCATTAATAATAATAGAACGGCCCAATGTTAATTATCCCCAACAAACTAGGGATTTAGCAGCGGCAATAGAATTTTGTCATCGGCAGTTTCGCAGTAATGACTAAAGTCATTAAGCTGCCCGGCATCTAAATTTCTCCAAGATTCTAGGTCTAATGCCCGTAGTGCAGGCATCTTGCCTGTACTGAAAATAAAGTTTAAATGCACGACAGCTTACTGGAACGACTTTAGTCGTTACTACGAACTAGAGGATAGTTACTCGGCCATAATCTGGTTTTTAAACTGATTTATTGCCACATCCACCCGTTGATACTCCGCCATCGTTCGGGAGAAAAGCTCTGCTGCGCCATCCAGAGAGCGATTGCGCCCCATAAATTCTAACTCCTTGCACATTTTTGCCAATACATTTGCCCCAAAAGAGGCACTGCTGGATTTCAAGCTGTGGGCCTTCATTTGCAACTCCCCTGCATTGCCTTGCGCGATCGCCTCCTCTATCTGTTCCAAATGTTCTGGCGCATCCTCCAAATAACAATCAACGATCGCCACCATCCCCTCAACATCGTCGCCGACCATATCTTGTAAATCTTGCAAAGTCCGCATATCCAAAACCTCTTCTATTGCTACTTCCGGCGGAGTTTCCGGCATGGGACTCGGAGCGATCGCCTGCTTCTCTTGCAGTTCTTCTGCTACTTCCGGCGGACTTTCCGGCATCGGACTCGGAGCGATCGCCTGCTTCTCTATCGGTTCTTCTGCTACTTCCGCCGGAGTTTCCTGCATGGGACTCGGAGCCACGGAGAGGGAAGTTTCCGGCATGGGACTCGCAGCCATGGAAATATCTACAGTTTCTTCGGTAATTGTTTCGACATCCCGTGCCGTTGCTGCTTTAGTCTTGGGAGAACACTTGTTGAGTGCGGCGATTAAAGCCTCCAGACGGATAGGCTTGCTGAGATAATCGTCCATCCCCGCCTCCAGACAAGCATCGCGATCGCTCTCCATAGCATTAGCCGTCATAGCAATAATCCGAGGCCGTTCCGAAGGCGATCGGCGCTCGCAAAGAACCCGAGTAGCAGTCAAACCGTCCATTTCCGGCATCTGCACGTCCATAAACACGACATCGTAAGGCTGCCGTCGCAACGCCTCCAATACCTCCAAACCGTTCCCAGCGATATCGGCGCGATATCCCAAATTATTCAATATATTAATCGCCACCTTCTGATTGACAGCATTATCCTCAGCCAGCAGAATCTTCAGGGGCAACCGTTCCCCAAGGAGAAGATCGGGCTCGGAAGCTTGCACCGGAGAAGGCACTGATGCATTTTTGTCGAAAATATCGATCGAAATATTGTAAAGTTGCGATTGCTTGATAGGCTTGTTTAAGTAAGCAGCAAAAAGTGGATGGGAGTCAGACTCCGAGCGATCGAAATGCCCCATAGAACTCAACATCACTAAAGGCACATCTTCCCATCCAGGCAGCTTGCGAATTTCTGCTGCCAGCATTACCCCATCCATATGTGGCATCTGCATATCCAGAATTGCTAGGTCGAACTTTTGCCCCCCTCGCAAGATCGAAAGCGCTTCCTCCCCAGACTCCGCTTCTTGCGAAGTCATGCCAAAAGATTTTGTTTGCAACTTGAGGACTAGGCGATTTGTAGCGTTATCATCTACGATTAACAAGCTCTTCCCTGCCAGGACATTAGCCACAAGGGGGCGATTCCATAAAGGCGAACTGGGAACCCCCGATGCTTTTATCGTAAAAAAGAAAGTCGAACCTTTACCCATCTGGCTTTCTACCCACATAGTGCCGCCCATCATCTGAGTTAATCGCTTGCCGATGGCCAATCCCAAACCGGTACCCCCGTATTGACGAGTAGTAGAAGCATCTACTTGCGAGAATGCCTCGAAAAGCCGTTCCATCCGCTGTTGGGGAATACCTATGCCCGTGTCTTGAACGGCAAATCTAAATTCGTAGGTATTGTTGGCAGCGGATTTGGTAATTGCTTCCCCCACCACCTGCGTCTCGCCTGTCTCCTCCAGCAGACGACTTTCCACCCTAACTACTACTTCTCCTTTTGCAGTGAATTTTACCGCATTGCTCAACAGATTTACCAAGACTTGCCGCAGTCGCGTAATATCTCCCACGATAGTTTCTGGTGTTTCCGGCATCATTAAATAAGCAAGTTCCACGCCCTTTCCTGCAGCGCGGGGAGCTAATAAATCGATAGACTCCTCAATACAATTGCGCAAATTAAACGTTTGTTCTTCTAGCTCTAACTTGCCAGACTCAATCTTAGAAAAATCGAGAATGTCGTTAATAATAGCCAGCAGAGCATCGCCGCTGTTACGAATAATTTCCGTAAACTCCCGCTGGACGTCGCTCAACTCGGTATCCAGAAGCAATCCCGTCATGCCGATGACGGCATTCATGGGAGTGCGGATCTCGTGGCTCATGGTCGCCAGAAATTCGCTCTTAGCCTTATTAGCAACTTCTGCTTCCACCTTGGCAGTTCTTAACTCTTCTTGGGCTTGCACCCTCTTTGTTATATCCGTCATCGTTCCTACCAAACGATTGGCCACGCCATTTTTGTCGCGAATACACCTCCCCTTAGCCGCCGTCCATAAGTAATGTCCGTCTCGGTGTTTCATGCGATGGGTGTTTTCGTATAGCTTAGTTTTCCCTTCTAGGTGAGCGGTGATGTCTCGAATTGCCCCTTCCAGGTCGTTTGGATGAACGTTATCCGACCAAGTGGATAATTCCTGGAGTAGTAGGTTATTATCTTCGTAACCCAAAATTTTCATCCACACGGGAGAGTAATAGACTTCGTTGGTACGCATATCCCAGTCCCAAACGCCATCGTTAGTACCCGAAACTGCCAAGTCGTAACGTTCCTCCCGTTCCCGCAGGGCTGCTTCTGCTTGATGCCGTTGATCGATCTCGGCTTCGAGGGTGGTGTTGGTTTCCGATAGTTCTAGGGTGCGTTCTTCTACTCGTTCTTCGAGGGTTTCGTTAGCCTTTTGGATATCGGCGAACTGTTCGTGCAAGACTGCTACCATCGAGCGAAAGTTTCTGGTTAGGGAGTAAATTTCTGCTACGCGACTGTTCGGCAGGTCCACTGGTGTATTTTCTTCGTGGATCTTTTGCGGTAAGTCCGTGGTTACTTTAGTTAAGGTGCGCAAGGGTTTAACTAATTTTTTGCTGATTATTAGGGATACGAATAAAGCGACGATCGCGATCGCAAGCATTGTCGCTAAGTTTTTATTGTAGATATTCTCCAGATAGTCTATATGCTGCGCTGTGGGAATCTGGATCGCTAAAGTCCAAGGAATTTCGCCGCCAACGGGAGTTTCTAGGACGTAGAAAGAATTTCGCCACCGCTTCATAATAGATTTGTGTAATGACTTAGGCGGCAACCACTGAAAGACTTCTGCACTGAGTTGGCGAACTTCTCCTGTATCTTGCAGGTTGAAAGTTTCCATAGCCCTTAGCTTTGGGTTGTTGCTGGCAACAACTTGCCTTTTGCTATCGAGGAGCGTTACTATTATTCCTTCTTTATTTTTACTAAATTCCAGCATTCTATTAGTTTGCTTTAGGTCTAGGGAACCGTAGGCAATGCCGCGCAAGCTATTGCCTGCTAGGAGCGGGATATTTATGCCCACATGGGGTATTAAAGAGGCTTTGTCTGCATGAACTTCGCTCAAAAGTGCCTGACCAGTTTCTTCGATCTTCGGAATTTTAGACTTGCTCCCAATGTTAGTACCTATTGTGAATTCTCCGACTTCGTTCCTGCTTGGTTCGGAAGCTATTATATTCCAATCACCATCGGTGACATACATTTTGAGAAAAGAGGGATAAGCCCTTTTTATTGCTTCGGTGCTTAGTTGCAGCTTTTCTGATGGTTCTGCTGGTAATTCTACGGCTATATTAGCTAATTCTTTAACTGCACTAAAATGTTGTTCGTACCATATTTTCAAGTTATTTTGTAGGGGACTAGCTAGAGTTTCTAACTCATTGTTAACTTGACGGTCAATTGTTGTTAATGCTTCGTTTCCGTTAAATACTGTAATAGTCAGTGCCGGTAACAAGACGAAAGCAACTAATAAGTTTAAAATTGTTTCTTGTAGCGATAATCGCCTCGTTCTTGACAAAATTCTCTTGTTTTTAACCAATAAATAATTAATAATTAAATTAGCCATTAAAGCATTGAATATACCGTTCACAGATTGTTTCAAAGCAATAAGTAAAACAGCAGAAATAGGCAATTTCAAGAATAATCCGTAAAAGAACCCTACCAATGGCATCCCTATTAATAGCCAATACATTCCATCTAGAAAGACCATGCTAGGCCCTTTGCGCTTTAAGAATCTGCCGACAAATAGGGCTTCACAAGTAAAAATAATCATGGCGTAGGGATGTCCCCAAGCAAAATAGGTGTAAATGCTCGCTAGGAATGCTGCTAAAGTGCCCCAGCTTGGTCCGTAGAGATAGACTATTATTAAAACAGCGATGCTGCCAAAAAGAAAATCTACTGAAAAAAATAAAGGTAGATTGAAATAGTTTCCCAAACAGCCGACGATCGCTAGAGCTATTAGCGGTAGTATAAAATTATGATTTAGTATTTTTTTAAACTTCATTTGTTTTAGGGAATGGCTAATGGGTAATGGGTAATGGGTAATGGGTAATGGGTAATGGGTAATGGGTAATGGGTAATGGGGAACGGGTTCGCTTCAAAGTTGAAGCGAACCAACAACTTACTACTTTATTGTTAGTTGGAACGTTCTCAGTTGTTAGTAGGGCAAAAAACTCTGCGAGTAAAAACTGACGCGCTCCCTAGGGAATGGGGCGGGACTGCCTGAATGGCGGCGCATTTAATTCCCAATTCCCAATTCCCTATAGCCGTTTTCTAACTTCTGAGGCTAACCTCAAAGTTTTTAACTAAAACGTCTCGAACTTTTTGCTGAACCGGGTCTATTTCCGCATCCTTAAGAGTTCGCTCGCCCGCTCGATAAATCAAGCGAAATGCCAAACTTCGCTGACCGTCTGGCACGTTTTCCCCTTGATACTCGTCAAACAATTGGATAGATTGTAACAGGTTTCCCCCGACCTTGGCAATAGCCCGTTCGATTTCGCCTACAGACACCTCCACTGGTACGAAGAAAGCAATATCTCGGTCTGCGGAGGGGAAACTGGAATAAGCAGCAAATTTGCGGGCGTTTTTATCGCTTCGTTCTACTTCCGATAGCAACACCGCAGCGGACAGTTGGAAGGTATAAACTTCTTCTGGCAAATCCCGTTCTTGTCGGACTTGGGGATGAACTTGACCGAAGGTACCCAAGCGATCGCCTCCCAACCACAAGGAAGCGGTGCGTCCTGGATGCAAAAGCGGATTTTCCGAATCGCTCTTATATGTCACAGATAAATGCAGCAACCGGAAAACTTCCTCCAGAATGCCCTTGGCTTCAAACCAGCTTAGAGATTGTTCCCCACCGCCTCGCGTCCAGGTTGCAGGGCCAGCGCCCATAATACCGGCGATCGCCTCCGCTTCTTTCATCTCTTCTGCTTCCTTCCAGAAAATGCGACCGATTTCAAAGCCGTTTAAAGGTCCGTTGCCCTTTTCGATATTGTATTGGAAGGCATCCAGCAGCCCGGTAAGTAACTCCGTCCGCAAGGCAGAATATTCGACAAATAGAGGATTGGCGATCGCGATTTGATCTCCTCCTAGTTGCTTGACCAAAGAATAATGCATCAATTCCGTCAGCCCCGCCCCGCGAAAAGCGGCCCTTACTTCGCGCAAAGCTGCCAGAGACGAGGGCAGATGACCGGCGACGCTTTGACTCGGGAGAGTATCGCAGAAATTATCGTAACCGTAGAGGCGGGCCACTTCTTCAATTAGATCGATTTCCCGTTCCAAATCTCGTTCGCGGTAGGGAGGCACTGCCACCTGCCAAACTACCGACTCTGTTGCCTCCTCTGGCAGCAAACCGCATCCAAGGGCCGAGAGGATCCCTTCGACTTCTTCCGGTTGCAACCAAGACTCGTAGGCGGTACCCACTCCTCGCTTGAGGGGTCCTAATATTTGGTTGACGCGATCGAGGCGCAGGGATAGCTGGCGAGTTACCCCCAGATCGTCGCTGCCCGTGCTGGCAGTCTCCTGGGCTATGACTTCGCCGCCAGCGAGCTCGGTAATTAACATTATGGCCCGGCGACAGGCTAAGGGGAGTTCTACTTGGTTTACTCCTCGTTCGTAGCGAGTGGAGGCTTCGCTGCGCAGACCTTGGGCGCGGGCAGATCGCCTTATGGCTACCGGGGAAAATATTGCCGCTTCTAAGACGATGTTCTCTGTGCCGTCTTCAACTTCCGTGTCTTCCCCTCCCATGACTCCGGCGAGGGCTACTGGTTTGTCGTTGGCAGTTATCAGCAGGTTTTGCCCTTGCAAATTCCTTTCTTGACCGTCTAAGGTTTTAAGGGATTCGTTTTCTTTAGCATAACGAACGCCGATTGTCAAGGCTTCGTCTCCGGCAACGGCTCGCAATTTCTCGCGGTCGAAGGCGTGTAGGGGCTGACCCCATTCTAAAACTATGTAGTTAGTAATATCTACAACATTATTAATAGGTCGCAGACCCGCTGCTTGCAACCGCCGTTGCAACCATTCGGGAGAAGGTGCTATTTTAAGGTTGGCAATTTCTGTTCCAATATATATCGGACAGGCATCTGACTTGGAAAGAGCGATCGCTAAATTTTTCTCCCTATCTTCCCCAAGCAACGTTCCTGCTGCCTCGGGTATTCTCAGAGATGCCCCAGTCAAAGCAGCAACCTCTCGGGCCACCCCCACCATGCTCAGAGCATCGGCACGATTGGCCGTAGTTGTCAGGTCTAAAATGATGTCATCCAGACCGAGCAGAGGCCGGACATCGCTGCCTAACTGGAGCTCGGATCCCTCGAAAATATGAATCCCTGCCGACTCTTTCGCCAAACCTAATTCCGTTAAAGAGCAAATCATCCCTTGGGAAGGAACCCCTCGCAATTTGGCCTTTTTGATTTTTAAATCGATGGCCCCCAGGTAAGTGCCGACTACGGCCACCGCCACATAAATATCTGCCCGAGCGTTGGGGGCCCCGCAGACGATATTTAAAGGCTCGCCGCTGCCGACATCCACTTGACAAACTTGCAGTTTATCGGCGTTGGGATGTTTGTTTGCCTCCAATATTTTGCCGACGACTACCCCTTCTGCCCACTTGCTTCGGTCTTCGATGTCTTCGACTTCAAAACCGGCCATTGTAAGGGTGTGGGCTAATTCTTCGGGGGTTAGTTTAAGATCTACTAATTCCCGCAGCCAATTGAGTGAAATACGCATTTTTTTTGAGAGTTCCTAATTAATTGCTCCGCAAGGGTATTTTTACCTTTCAAGATATTTTATCGCCCCGGGCCCCGATTCGAGGTTGGGCGGGCCCCCGATGTTTCAGAACCTTGGTGAAGGCTGGCCCTGGTTTTGGCTATAGCTGGAAGAGCAAATTTAAGTCTTAATTTCGATAAGCAGTGTAATTTGATACTCCTTCAATGACTAGATTTAACGATTTTGTCTCGAAGCATCCTCCTGGAGCGGGAAAAGGGTTAAAATTAAAATGAAATAGAGAACATTTATGTTAAAGATTTAAGTGTATCTAATTCACAGCAACAACTAAGCGCTATTCTAAATAATAGTTAAAGTGTCTAACTCCTGCCATCAGTTGAGACTAATAGCTAAGGCTATTAATATCGCACAAAAAACGCCCCGACTGGTCCCCCAAATAGCTATATTCGCCCTGAGTCGGCTGTTTTTATAAGCGGCATATTGCCATAAAAAAAGGATATCCATTTATGAGCTACTGTATAAATCCCAATTGTTCTCAACCCCAAAACCCCGATAATGTTGCCAAGTGCCAAGCTTGCGGCTCTGCTCTGCTATTGCGCGATCGCTACCAAATCGTTCAACCGTTGGGTCAAGGTGGTTTCGGAGCAACCTTTTTAGCTAAAGATATCTCTTTGCCTGGTCATCCTATTTGCGTAATTAAAGAACTGCGTCCCTCTACTACCGACACCAGTATTTTAGAGATGGCGAGGCAGTTATTCGAACGAGAAGCGCAAACTTTGGGAAAAGTAGGTCATCATCCCCAAGTCCCCAGACTGCTGGGTTACTTTGAGTCTAACCAACAATTTTATTTGGTTCAAGAATACGTCAGTGGAGCTACGCTCAAGCAGGAAGTGAAACGATACGGAGCTTTGAGCGAGGAGACTGTAAAACAATTCCTCACAGAAATACTGCCAGTAATTCAATATATCCACAAACAAGGAGTAATTCACCGAGACATCAAACCGGCGAATATTCTTCGTCGCAGTCAAGACGGCCATCTAGTTTTGATTGACTTTGGGGCGGTGAAAGATAAGGTCAACCAAACTACGACGACGGAGGGAACCGGACAGACTGCTTTTACTAATATCTCTATTGGTACTTCTGGCTATGCCCCGCCGGAACAAATTGCTTTGCGACCGGTTTATGCCAGCGATGTTTATGCTGCTGGGGTGACTTGCATTTATCTGCTGACGGGTAAATCTCCGAACGCTTTAGGTTATGACAATGCTACCGGAGAAATTCTCTGGCGTCCTAATGTTAAGGTAAGCTCCAGTTTTGCCAAAATTCTGGAGAAAATGCTGGAGGTGTCGGTGCGCGATCGCTTCGGCTCCGCTGAAGAAGTGATGAATGCCCTATTGCTGGAGCAACCAGGGGATACCGAGGACACTTTGGCGGACTGCATGACAGTTTTTACCCCCGAGACCGAACTAAAGACTGAATTTAAGGATGAAACGGCTACGGTTTTTGAAGGGGAGGGTATATCTCCGAAAACTGAGATATCTAAAATAGCCCAGAACATTAGAGATCGCAAAACTCGCTTAGGTCAAACTGCGGCTACTTCCAAAAAGCAGCAAAAAAGGACTAAGGCTCAGGGTTACGCTGCCACTCGACAGCAGTCTGGCAAGAGCATCAATACCAGTCCTCGCAGTAATACGGGATTTAGTAAGACCCCTAATAACGGTAAAAAAACGCCTGCGAAATGGAATCCCAATCGTTTAAGAAGTGCTTATATTAAGGGGGAAAGGGATTTTGGCGATTGCGACCTTTCCCGCATCAAGTTGGCAAAAGCGCAGTTGCCAGGAGCTAATTTTTATGGGGGGAATTTGCATAAAATTAATTTTGAAGGTGCTAACCTATCGTCCGCTAATTTTGGTCATGGTAATTTAAGCGATGCTATTCTCAAGGATGCCAATTTGACTAAGGCTTATTTCAGTACGGCGAGTTTGGAAAATGCGGATCTAAGGGGTGCAGATCTCACCGGTGCTTATCTTAATGGTGCTAATTTGCGCGGGGCTAATTTGTGCGGCGCTAACCTCACTGATGCCCGAGTCACCGATAGCCAATTGGAGACTGCTAAGACAAATTGGCGGACGATTAAACCGGATGGTAAGCGCGGTTTTGGTTTGTAAGTAATTAATAATTAATAATTAATAATTAATAATTAATAACGATCGAGATATGAGCGTGGACCAGAAACCGGGTTTCTTTGAGAAACCGATATTGTTTGTAGTAACGACTTTAGTCGTTTATAAGGCGTTTAAAAGAGACGATTAAAGTCGTTACTACGAACTTTGAAAAAGAGACGACTAAAGTCGTTACTACGAACTTTGAAAAAGAGACGACTAAAGTCGTTACTACGAACTGGAACTACAAACCGTAAATCCACATAATTAATAACGGGGTAATAATTGTCATCAAAAGAGTTAAAGGAACTCCTACTTTGATAAAGTCCATGAATTTATAACCGCCGGGGCTATAAACCATTGTATTTGTTTGATAGCCAATAGGAGTTAGAAAGCTATTAGAGGCTGCAAAAGTTACGGCAAACATAAATGCTAATGGGTTTAGTTCGAGGCTTTTTGCTACTTCTACGGCTATAGGAATCATTAAGACTACGGAGGCATTATTGGATAGAATTGATGTTAGTACAGTAGTGACGATGAAGAAAAAGGTTAAAATCCAATAACCGGAAAGATTGCCGCCTGCTGCTAATAAACCGGTGGCTAACCATTGGGTTGCTCCCGATTTATCCATAGCAATTCCGAGGGGAATTAAACCGGCTAGGAGAAAAATCACGTCCCAACGGACTGCGCCGTAAATTTCACCTGGTTTGAGACAGCCGGTTAATACCATTAAGACTACTCCGGCTAAAGCGCTGACTAAAATCGGTACTAAATTGAAGGCGGCGAGGAGGATAACCCCTAGGGCGATCGCTAAAGCAATAGGCGCTTTCTTTTGTCGCAAATTTTCGGCGTTTCGCTGTTCTAATACTAGCAATTCCCTGGTTGTTTGCAAGCCGATAAAGCTTTGTTTGGGGCCTTGTACTAATAGCAAGTCGCCGAAACGTAAGGGGATTTTTCCTAATCTTCCTTTTAATAATTCCGCTCCTCGACGAATAGCAATAACGGTGACGTTGTAGCGCTGTCTGAACCTAATATCTTTTAGGGTGGTACCGATTAAGCGGGAGTTGGATAAAATCAAAACTTCGCCTATTTTTTCTTCTCCAGACCTCAATGTTTCTTCTATTGGTTCGTCTTTAAACTGAACTTCGGGTAGGATTTCTAATCCTCTTTCTTCTTTGATTTTTAGCAGGTCTTCTCGATTGCAACGTACTACTAAAATATCCCCTGCTTTGAATTCTTTATCTGCTAGGGGTTGGGCAAAACGAACTTTGCTGCGGATTAATTCTAAGACGTCTAAATCGAACTTGCGCTGAATTTGGCTTTGTTTTAAAGTTTGTCCGATTAAACTAGAGCGCGGCGCGACTACCAGTTCGCTGAGATAATCTTTTAAGCCGTAACTTTTTTCTACCGTTTCGGTTGTGTTTGTTTTGCCGTTTGGTAATATTTTGTGGGCGGCGAAGGCTAAATAAGTTAAGCCGATAATAAAGATGATTATGCCTAATGGTGCGAATTGAAATAAGCCAAATTCTCCGTAGCCTAATTGTTTGGAAACGCCGCTTGCTAGGATATTTGTTGAGGTTCCAATTAAGGTCATCGTGCCGCCTAAAATAGAGACGAAAGATAGGGGCATGAGGATTTTAGAAACGGACATTTCCTGTTTCTTGCACCAATCTTCGACGATGGGCAAGAAGATAGCGACTACTGCTGTATTATTAATAAAAGCAGAAATTGGGCCGACTATTATGCCCATGATAAATATCTGTTGGGTGAGGCTTTTTCCTCCCCATTTTAGGAGCCAGTCGCGCACGGTTTGAACTACTCCAGTGCGGGTTATACCGGCGCTGAGGATAAACATTGCCATGACGGTGATGGTGGCGGGGTTGCTAAAGCCGGAGATTCCTTGTTCTGGGGTTACTAATCCTAGAAACATTAAGGCTACTGCTACTACTAAGGCGGTGAAGTCGGCGGGAAACCATTCGCCAATGAAGCCGATTAAGGCTAAGATTAAGACTGTAAGGGTGAGAAAAATTTCCATGCTTGTGAAATACCTATTTTTTCTGGGATAAATTAAATCCCGAGCGATTTAAACACTATTTTCGGGAGTTTAGTCCCGATTTTTTGCAACCCCGATTTGTCGCTGAAGTTAAACGGTTTTATTGCTTTTTAACTTCAATTTGTTAGATATTATCATATTTAATTGCCAGTTGCTAGAAGAAATCTGGGACTTAGACTCGGGCCCTCCCTATGAAGGTTCCTGCAACAGGCGATCGCTAATAGCAAACTTTCTTAATTCTCCGTTATGGAACAAATAGATCGAGAAGCTACTGACGAAAAAACGCCGCCGGCGCGTTTGAGGGAACTGGCAAAAATTAATCCCGCTATTGCAAGTCTGGTTGCCAATAACCCTAACGCGGAGCCGGAACTTTTAAGAGAATTAGCCGGCAGCGAGGAGGATTTTATTAGGAAAAATGTAGCGGCAAATCCTAATACGCCGAAGGAAGTATTGTGGTGGTTGGGGGAAAAGTTTCCGACGGAGGTATTAGATAATGCAGTATTTCCTTTATTGTTGTTGGAAAATCCTAATTTAATAGAGAACATTCCCCAAAACACGATGATTAATTTTCTTCAATGTTCCACCGTGCCAATTTCTTTTATGGAATGGGCGGTCAAAATTGACTATAGTAATAAATGGGCGCTCCTAACTCACTGGCGCGAGAGAGTAGGTTTGTCTCTGGCGATGAACGGACAAACTCCGCGAACTATATTAGAGGAATTAGTTCGCTCTGAGAACACACCTGTAGCTGAGGTGGCAGAACTTCACGTTAACTATGCTGGGGAAATAGAAGAAGATTGGCAGGAGGAATTTCGCTACCAGATGGCTCGATGGTTAAGGTTTTTGAACGGAATCCATTACCCGGGAGATATAGGCGATAGCTATTTTTTTTCGATTTTAGCATCTATTGGTTTGGTTCCCCAGTTTCTCTTGGAGTTGTTAGTCAGGGATTGGCAAGTTTTTGCTCGCTACCTAGCTGCCTCAACCAATGCCCTTTCTGTTAACCTGCTAGAAGAATTAGGGCGAGACTCCCAACCGGAGGTTAGAGGGGCCGTTGCCAGAAACCCTAACGCTCCTGCTGAGTTGCTGGAGTTGTTAGCACTGGATGAAAGTTTAGGGGTGCGCTCTGGTGTTGCCGAAAACGTTAACGCTCCCCCAAAGGTTTTGGAGGAGTTAGCAAGAGACAAACAGAGCGAGGTTAGAGGGGCCGTTGCCAAAAACCCTAACGCTCCTGCTTATCTGTTAGAAGAGTTAGCTCGCGATCCAGGGATTTTTATAACAGTTGCTTCTAACCCTAATGCCCCAAAGAGCGTTTTTAACTGCAACAACTTAGAGCCATATAACCTAGAACGATATCAAAGGCTAAAGATGATACTTGCTGCTAATCCCAATACTCCCGTCGAGATATTGGAAAAATTGGAGGGAAACTTAGAAAAATGCGCCTGCAGTCACAAGATTTCGACGCGAGAAGCTCTCGCGAGCCATCCTAAAATTCCCGAAAATGTTATCCACCTGTTAGCAGAAGACAGAAATTCTCGGGTTCGCAAGGCTCTTGCGGCTAATCCCCAGATTCCATATGCAGTTTTGCTGAGGTTATGGCGCGATCGCTCGTTTTTAGTCCGAACAGCCGTTGCGACCAATCCAAAAGCACCTCTTTCTATTTTAGAAGAGGGTTTATCGGAACTATTAGGAGATAGGACAGTTGACGTAAAACCAGTCCTTTTGCGGTATTTGAGAGAAAAACCCGAAGGATTGCCCGTGTTGCTGGAGCTAATATTTAAAGAAATATCTACAGAACCCTCCGATCTAAATCCGACCATCGCCCTATTGCATCCCCAAATGCCCCCGGAGGTTCTGGCAGAAAACGGGCGATCGCTCGTCTGGCCGGAACGCTGCGCCATAGCGCAAAATCCCAACACTCCCATCGAAACTCTCCAAGTATTAGCCGCTGACGGCAACCGCATCGTCAGGGCGGCAGCTAAAGAAAATTTAGAGCGTAAATTTAACACATAAATCGAAATTTGTCAATATAATTGGCAAAAAAAAAGGTCTAATATTTATTATTAAAAACAAGATAAACTATTAACAAGATTCTGCCCGTCCCTAGAGCCATGTCAAATCAGCCAACCAACCAACTAACCCCAGAAGAAGAAGCAACTTCAGAAAATACCTCAAGCGATCGCCTGGAGGAACTAGCAAAAACCAGCCAAGACCTAGCGCGTTTAGTTGCCACCAACCCAAATGCCAGTCCCGATCTATTAGAAGAACTAGCATTAGAAGACGATAAAAAAATTCGCCAAAACGTCGCTGCCAACCCCAATACCCCCACAGACATCTTACTAAAATTAGGAAAAACATTTCCCAAAGAACTCCTCGAAAATCCAGTTTTCTCTCTTTTGTTGCTAGAAAATCCCAACTTATTAGAAGAGATGCCCCAGGAAACATTAGAGAAAGTGCTAAGATGTCCCTCCGTGCCCGAGTCCTTCCTCCAATGGGCGATCGCTCAGAAAAACCCGCAAATCCAACAAGCAGTAGCGGAAAATCCAAGCACCCCCCCTGCTATACTAGAATCAATGGCGGAAACCGGGCCCATTTTCCTCCTCAGAGAAATAGCAGCCAACCCCAACACTCCAGAAAGCGTCTTACACAAACTAGCAGACAGAAAAGAAAAATCCATCAAGAAAGCCGTAGCGAAAAATCCCAAAATCCCCGATCGTATAGTAGAGAAACTAGCTCGCGATCGCGATGCGGGAGTAAGCAAAGCTTTAAGCCAAAACAAACATATCTCCCCCGACCTGCTAGCCGAATTCGCGGGGCAAACAAATCAAATGATTCGCGATCTAGTAGCAAGACACCCCAATACTCCACCGAAAATTCTCCAAGAATGGGTCGTCAAAGTACCATCCCTGCAAGATGCGATCGCCAAAAATCCCAACACCCCAACCATCGCCCTAGAGGAACTCGCAGAACATAAAAATCCTAAAGTCCGCCAAGCCGTAGCCGAAAATACTAAAACCCCAGAAGACCTGCTAGAGTATTTAGCCGAAGACGACAACGATCGGGTCAGGGCCGCCGTAATAAATCATCCTTCATCAAGCGATCGGGCGCTCAAAATAGCCAAAAGTCACCGAAAATCCAAAAAGCGCTTTTAAACAATTATTAATTGCACATGACACCAACAGAACTAAAAAACTACCTCAACAACCTAGTCAGCAAAAAACTGCAAATCAGCACCATGATTTGGGGGCCGCCAGGCATAGGCAAATCCAGCATCGTCGCCCAAATCGCCCAACAGCAAAAAATCGGCTTCATCGACCTGCGCCTCTCGCAACTCGCCCCCACCGACCTGCGAGGCTTGCCCGTAGCCGAAAACGGCATCTCCAAATGGTATCCGCCAGAATTTTTGCCCAGAGAAGGCAAAGGCATCCTCTTCCTCGACGAACTCAACATGGCACCGCCAGCAATGCAAGGCATGGCGCAACAATTAATACTCGATCGCCAAGTAGGAAATTACACCGTACCCCCAAACTGGTTCGTCTGGGCGGCAGGCAACCGCAAAGAAGACAGGGCCGCAGTCTTCGATATGCCAACTCCCCTCGCCAACCGCTTTCTCCATCTGAAAGTAGAACCAGACTTCGACAGCTTCAAAGAATACGCGATCGCCTCCCAACTCCACGAACAGATCGTCGCCTTCCTCTCCTACCGCCCCACCCTCCTCCACAAACTCGACCCCCAACAACCCGCATGGCCCTCCCCCCGTTCCTGGGAAATGGCAAGCCAACTCCACTCCGCAGCCTTAGAAATTCAACCAGCCATCGGCGAAGAAACCACCGCCGAATTTCAAGCCTATCTCGCAGTTTACAAAAGCCTGCCCCAACTGGAGAAGATCCTCGCAGGAGAAGGGGAAAAAATCCCCTTTCCCTCCGAACCCTCCGTCCGCTACGCTACCACAGTCGGTCTGGCAGTCCGCGCCCGAGACGCCGACCAAGGTTGCAACGGCTTCAGTTGGCTCGCTCAAGTCGCAACACCGGAGTGGGTCCAGTTATTCGTAGTCGATATTTGCAGGCAAATGCGTGCCATAAACAAAATGGGCGCTTTAGCCAAAATGGCGCAAAAAGACCAAAAACTTAGGAAATCTATAGCAGAAGTGCGGGAATTGATCGGTCTATGAAATTACCACCAGATATCGAACGCTCCATCAGCAAATCCGTATTGCAACTGCGAAAAGAGTCTCCTTTTTTCGCGACGTTAGCTTTGTTTACCAACTTCCACTGTTCCGAAATCCTGACAACCGCAGGAACCGACGGCAAAGATATATTTTTCAATCCCGATTTTGTCAGAAATCTGCCAGAAAAGCAACTCACCGGCCTCCTGCTGCACGAAGTTTTGCACGCCGCCCTTCTCCATCCCACCAGGCGCGGGCAGCGCGAACCCCTGTTGTGGAACGTTGCCGCCGATATCGTCGTCAACGGAGCGATCGCCTCCTTTGGAGCTTTTGAACTGCCCCCAGGAGGAGTCCGCGACCCAAAATTGGAACATTTGAGCGCGGAGGAAATTTACGAAATTCTCCTACCAAACGCAACTTACTACTCCATTTCTCTCTTAGATTTATTAGATGGTCCCCCCGCCGATGCAGGCGGTGGCAGTTTGAGCAGAAGCGAGAAAGCAGCGATCGAAGCCCACTGGCGGGCGGCGATGCAGCAGGCGATCGTTATTGCCAGGTCTAGCAAGAGTCAAGGCAGCATCCCCGCCGGCATGGATCGGGAGTTGGGGGCCCTTACCGAGGCGCAATTGGACTGGCGTTCCTATCTCTGGCGGTATTTAGTCAAGACACCAACGGATTTTATGGGATTCGATCGCCGCTTTATCGGTCGGGGTTTGTATTTAGAAAGTTTGGAAGGAGAGTCGGTGCAAGTATTTGTCGCGATCGACACCAGCGGTTCTATCGGCGACGAGCAAATGCGCCTATTTCTGGGCGAAGTCGCCGGCATCCTCAACTCTTACCCCCACTTGCAATGTCAGTTATATTACGCCGATGCCCAAGCTTACGGCCCCTATTCTCTTAGCGCCAAAGCCGAAATCCCCCCACCCGTAGGCGGTGGGGGTACTTCCTTCGTTCCTTTTTTTGAGAAAGTTAGCGAAAATTGGGATAGCCAAAGTACCGGAGTTTGCGTTTATCTCACCGACGGCTACGGAAATTTTCCCGACGAACCTCCACCGCTACCCGTATTGTGGGTAGTTACCCCCGGCGGTTTGGGTCTGGAACATTTTCCTTTTGGAGAAACCGTGAGGTTGATTAGTAATAACTGAAATTATGCCCTTTCGTAGCGATCGCTTTAGCAATTAATCTAGTTCGTAGTAATCGCTTCAGCGATTTAGATAGATGAATCGCTATAAGCAATTAATCTAGTTCGTAGTAATCGCTTCAGCGATTTAGATAGATGAATCGCTATAAGCAATTAATCTAGTTCGTAGTAATCGCTTCAGCGATTTAGATAGATGAATCGCTAAAGCGATCGCTACGAACAGTATGGTATTATCGAGCAATATCCTATTTGAGAGGCGATCTAATCATGTCTTTACAAGTCGAACTACTCGAACAAAGCTTTGGACGAGTTAAACCAAGTGCCGCTGAATTTGCTTCCAGTTTCTACGACAACCTATTTACCGCCTACCCAGAAGCAAAGCCTTTATTTGCTAATACCGACATGAAAAAACAACAGCAAATGTTAGTTGCAGCTTTAGTATTAGTAGTAGATAATTTGCGCGACCCACACAAGCTACAAGAAACCTTAAAAGGATTGGGGGCCCGTCACGTTAAATACGGCACTTTACCAGAACATTATCCTTTAGTTGGCAACGCCCTTTTAACTACTTTCGAGCAATATTTAAAAACAGATTGGACTGCTGAAGTTAAACAAGCTTGGGTAGAAGCTTATGGGGCTATTACTGCTTTAATGTTAGAAGGCGCCGATTATTCTGAAGATGAGGTAAAATTATAACTCCGTAGGACAGGCATCTTGCCTGTCTCCGTGTCTTTTTCCAAAGGAATTAATAACAAACTCCCCTCCTTCGTCAATTCATTTTGTTGGCTTTCGCCAAACCGCCAAGATTGTTCGTAATTATTTAAAAAATTCTGACCTAAAATTCCATCAACATTTAATAGCTGCAAAACTGGAGAAGACAAAATTACTGCCTCTAAATTCGTCTCTTCGTTACTTCCCAATTTAACCTTTGCCAAACTAGCTATTTCTGCCATTTCCAACCCACAAAAACCCTGGACTTGAACCGGCTGTTTCGCCGCCCCATCTATCTTTAATAACAGCGCTAATTCTTGAGAAATAAACGTACTTTCTGCCCCCGTATCTAACATCAAAGTAAAAGGTCCGATACCGTTAATTTCCACCTCAGCCAACATCACTCCCAGACGACTTTTTAAAGCAATAGTAGAAGCTATCTTCTCCTCTGGAACTTTTGCCGGGGGCAATAATTTTAACTCTCGCCTTTGCGGGTTCAAATTAAGATCGAAATGGCTCAAAAAATCCATTCCTAAAACCCCCGATAAGTCAGCGGGAATTACAGCAGTAGAAAATTCCAAACCCATCAATCCTTCTACTCTAACTTCGTCAACTTCTAAAACTGGAAAAGTATGTAAATTTGCCCTCATGGACGGGCATTCATCCCCCGCTACCGCATAGTTTAAAAGTTCTTGGGGAATCGGTTCGCCAGAGAGATTTAATTGTTTAACAATTTCACTTGAAAGCATCGAAGTAGATGCCCCAGTATCGAGTAAAAAATCTGCTGGTTTGCCGCCGATATTGACTGTGGCAACAAATACTTTACCGCCATCGAGAACTTTTAGGGGAATAGTTGCTTTACCAGTAACTTTTGGACGCGGTAAATTTAGACCTTCCAGTTGAACGATCGCTTTTAATTGTTGAGTATCGATCTGTTGTTTTTTTGACTGTTGGGGGATAGCGATCGCCGATTTATTTTTCGGCAGCGTTTCTAATTTTATTCCTATTAATATTATTGAGAGGAAAGTTAGGGCGATCGCTAATTTTTTCATCTTAACAATTAATACCATTTCCAAAAAGTCATGCAACAGTATAAAAAACCCAAAAACCCTCTTATCTGTTGCCTGTTGCCTGTTGCCTGTTGCCTAAAGCGTTGGTATTTTAGACACATATAAAATAAAACTGGTATAACTATAACATTTGTCCAATTAATAGAAAAAGCTCAAGCGCCAATGCCTGAGCTTTTTCTAACTGTTAATTAAGCAATCTGGTGAAAACTATTCGCTAGTCCGTTGCAAGTAGTGACGCCCTTAGTAGCGACCGCCACCACCGCGACGACCGCCGCCACCACCACCACGGTTTTCGCGGGGTTTGGCCTTGTTAACTTTCATGTCGCGACCCATCCACTCAGCCCCATCAAGGGCATCAATGGCGGCAGTTTCTTCTTCTTCTGTGGACATTTCCACAAAGGCAAAACCCCGCACGCGGCCTGTTTCCCGGTCGGTAGGCAGATGAACGCTCTTGACTTCACCGTAGTCTGCAAATACAGTTTTTATTTCTTCTGAGGTAACTTCGTAAGAAAGATTACCAACGTAAATAGACATGGACTATCTCCAAAATTCAATGGGCGTAGAGGTTAAATTGTCGGAGAGAAGCCTGTCCATACGAAAAGGAAAATACCAATCAATACTCAAAACAAACACTGCAACCGAATTTAAATCTCATTTATTAGGGTAGCACAGCTTTTTGAGTTTTGGGAATAGCTCAGATATTTTTTTTGAAAAGCTCCAAAATCCTTTGCCATAGCTACTTTCGGCAATTTTTATAGACCGATGTCCAACGGTTATTCTTCTGCTTTTCTGGACCGATCGGTCGCTTGACTTCCCCGCATAATTCACAGATTACAGGCCCGGGGAACGGCCAAGGCAAACTCATGGGATATCTCAAGAGCCTACTCCAGCAAATGTCAGAATATCCACTAATTTGTCGGCATCGACAAAAATATCCTCCAAGGAAGGGTTAGGATTTAAAAACTGATGCAAATAAAAACCTTCTGGTCTTTCTCCCAAAACATTGCTGAATATTCGGGTGCATCTCAATTTTGAAAAAAACCAAAAATTTAACGCTTTTTGGTAATGGGTAATAGGTAATAGGTAATAAGAAAATTTTATTTTTGCAAATATGAGATGGTCCCGAATATTCTAACTCCAGGATATGACGAACCAACCAGTAACAATGATAGACATAATTAAATTCTTTTAATCTGCGCGCGCAAACTTGCCAGAGATCGATCGACTTCGGAAAAATCCGGTTTTAATTCAACTGTCGGCGGCCAAGTGGCGATCGCCTCATCTTCTTTACCCGGGTAAGCAATTGCATTACCCAAATAATAGTAAAACTCGGCTTTTTCGTTATTAACTTCTACCAATAAGTAGGTAGGCAAAAATATTTACATACAATTATTTCTTATTTCCCCGTAGAACAGGCATCCTGCCTGTTCCGTATGTAATTTATTTTCGCGGGTATTAGCGAACGCTTGCTTGTAGTAATCGCTTTAGCGATTTATATCGATAAATCGCTGAAGCGATTACTACGAACTGTTGCTACATTTTTAATTGTACCAATAAAATAAGGTGCGCCGAAGCGCACCCTACTAATTGCGATATAATTTTGCTACAGCTTACGGGGCTAAAGCGTTGCCGCGTAACAAACTGCCGATGGTTTTAGCCGTTACCTTTAGCTGTACTAAAGGATTGGCAGGTACCACCGTCTTATATAGATAGCTGTCGAAAGTCATGCGCTGGACGTCGAGGTCCGCGCACATCTCCACAAAAGCTTCCCGAGTGGCATCGCTACGATAGAACACCCGTTGCAGGATGTCTAATACCGTGTAAGTCATGCCGTACTTCTTATCCCAGCGCTTGAGATATAACTTGAGGTCTGCTTCCGTGGGGATGGAGGCACCATTGTTAGAAGTCTCCACAATAGTTTCCGCGCACATCCGCGCAGACTTGGCGGCAAAATAAATGCCCTCTCCAGAAGACTTCGTAACCGTTCCCGCAGCGTCTCCGACCAAAGCGACGCGCCCGCGAACTCGACGGGGACGTGGATGTTCTGGAATTGGATGAGCTTCTACTTTAATAATTTCCCCGCCTTCGAGACGTTTGGCAGCGCGGGCGCGGATCCCTGCTTGCAGTTGTTTGATTTTTGCTTGGTTGACTTTCATCGTGCCGGTACCGACAGCGACGTGATCGTATTTCGGGAACACCCAGGCGTAGAAGTCTGGGGAAACATCGTTGCCGACGTACATTTCTGCCAGGTTTTGGTAATATGCCATTTTGTCTTCCGGCAGGCGAATGCGCTCTTGGAAGGCGATCGCGTAATTATAATCCCCGGCATCGATGGCCTTGGCAACCCGAGAGTTGGCCCCATCTGCCCCGATAACTAGATCGACTTTTAGGCTTTTCATTATGCCTTGGGCCGAACCGTTGGAGTGGTCTGCGTAATGGAGGGTGTAGGGTTCGCGATCGCCCGAGGGAATCTCCAATTTGTGAACCGTGCCGTTAATCAGATTGGCCCCTAAAGATTCGGCCCGGTCCCGCAAGAAACCGTCCAAAATTTCTCGGCGGCACATCCCAATATATTCATCTTGTTTTTCTATACGAATATCCACTTCCACATTAGAAGGGGAGATCATCTTCATATTGCGGACTCGGCGATCGATTATTTCTGGTGGCAAGTCAAACTCGCTGACCATGCACAGAGGAATAGCGCCACCGCAAGGTTTAGCGTTATTGAGCTTGCGTTCAAATAAATAAGTTTCAATTCCTGCTTTTACTAGAGTCTCGGCAGCAGACGAACCTGCCGGACCTCCTCCAACAACTGCAACCCGTAGTGTCAAAGGTCTTCTCCTCAATATTTTTTATAGTTACAAGCTCAGATGGTACTACGCTTTTCGGTATTGATGCCTATTTCGAGCCCAAATAGAAACAAAATGCAACAGAGCTTAATATTTCTTCATTGAAAGAGGGCCGGGGAGTTCTTTTTCTAGAATTGAACGCTATCAATGCAACATTAACTATCCCCCGATAGATTTGAGAATGCTCTGAAAACTGACGGGAAACCAAAGTCCGGCTCAAATACCAAATAAGCTTAAATATCTGATGAAAGATATTGGCCATTGGAGTAAATATTACCAGGTTCCTTTCAAGATGCCCTCTCGCTTTCCGATGAATAACCGCCCTCCCACTGCTGCGGCTTTCGCAGCGAAAAAAGCGGGTAATATCAATTAATAATTAACAATTAACAATTAACAATTATTAAAGATCGGGAAAATTAGCAACTTCTTGAGTGGAGATGCTGGGAAACTTAATTATTAATTATTAATTATTAATTATTAATTATCTGGATGTTCGATCTTCGTGCCCAAAAGCTTCAAAAACTCCGCCAACCACTTAGGATGAGCGGGCCAAGCGGGGGCAGTGACCAAATTACCATCTACTACGGCCTCATCAACAGAAACTTCGCAATATTTGCCCCCGGCCCGGATGACATCGGGCCCGCAAGCTGGATAAGCAGTACAGCGCTTGCCTTCGAGGAGGCCAGCAGCAGAGAGTACCAGCAAACCGTGACAGACAGCAGCGATCGGTTTGTCCGCCTTCGCGAAGTGGCGGCAGATATCCAAAACTTCCTCATTGAGGCGGATATATTCCGGTGCCCTACCCCCAGGAATCACCAAGGCATCGTAGTCGGCAGGGTCTATCTCCTCAAAGGTCGCATTTAAAGAGAAATTATGTCCCGGTTTTTCGCTATAGGTTTGGTCGCCCTCGAAGTCGTGGACTGCAGTTTTCACGGTTTCGTCGGCGCTTTTATTGGGGCAAACCGCATCGACAGCGTGGCCGACCATTTGTAATGCTTGGAAAGGAACCATTACTTCGTAATCTTCTACGAAGTCGCCGACGAGCATGAGGATTTTTTTAGCTGCCATTTGATGTTTCTCCTAATTAATTAATTTATTCGATCGGATTGTATCGGGTATGGTTTTTTTTGAGAGAATACTGACTATAGCAATTTGTTGGCATAAAGCCATATTTTAGAAACCCGGTTTCTTTTACAATACCTTCGCCAAAAAGAAAAAATACCATTTGTAGGTTGGGTGGAACGCAGTGTAACCCAACATTAGGAGTGTTCGTTTCCGGCAGCTACTAGAAACCCGGTTTCTCAAAGAAACCGGGTTTCTGGCCCCCGAGTTGGGTTTCGCTCCACCCCAACCTACTTTTTAAGCCTGTTCTACGGGGAATTAACAGGCGAGACGCCTGTTCTACGGGGAATTAACAGGCGAGACGCCTGTTCTACGGGGAATTAACAGGGGAGACGCTAACAAGTTAAAATGCACCTTAAGGACTGTCATCAAATCTAGTATGAAAACTGCCGTATTTGTACCAATATTGTTTTAAATCGTGGTGGGGGGTATGCAAACTTGCTTTAGCTTTATAAAGAAGAATTTGTCGGTGATTTCCTATCCAAACTCGCTTGAAACAATCGACAGAAATTAAAGTTCCTCCCAGACTTACAACGCATTCCTCGAATCGCTCTAGTGCCGAGCAATCTAAAGTTTCAAAAATGAAAAAATTACCCGAGCAAATCAGGTGGCGACTGCGAATCCAACCTTGCATTTTTTTACGAGCTACTGGTGGAAGCATCCTTATTCATCCTTTAATTTAATCCACCTGTTTCCAATAAATTCACTAACCTTAAGTTTGAGGAATAATTGTCGGCACTTCCTCAGCGAAACTTTGAATTTTTTCAAATTTCAACGGACCGAAATTAGAACCCCATACCTGCTCGTGAGTGTTGACATCCATTCCCCTATCCAAACTAACAAAAGTCGTCTCAGTCAGTTCTACCTCGCTAACTAAATAAGTTTGCCGACCTCTTTTTTCTATAGAACAATTAGTGCCTTCGACTCCACCGCGAAACAAGTTTCCATCCCGTTTGAAAACCATAGAACAGTTATAACGGCGTTCGATCGCATCCTTAGTAATAGTTTTTAATATACTTAATTCTCGCGCTCCACCAGCATAGAGAAGTCCGTTTTTTAGTCCGTAATTTTCAATATAAATATCTTCACCTCGATCTACAAATCTATGGACTCCTTGGCGATAAGGGTTCCAAAGATCGTAATCGTAAACTTGTTCGGAATAAAAGCCTATTCCAGAAAAAAACTCCCAGGGTAAAGGACGGAAAAAAACGTGAATATGGGCGTAATTTTTCGCATCGGCAAAAGATTGTTTTTGATTGCTAAATTCCCCCGCCATCCAGCGAGCTAAAGTCAGCATTAAATTATCTTCTATTTTCCCTAAATTGGAAAAATCGGCGCTCATAGTTAGTCTCCCAAAGAACGAATTTCCGATGAAAAAGAAGCGGTGACAACCCCAGTTCCCTGACTGGTTTTGATTAGGGAAACCCGCATCCGAAGGTTGGGGGTAACAAACCAAATTTTTTCTTCTGCCGCCGCGTTATCGTATTCAGTTAAGAGGACAAAGGTTCCATCTTCACCGATCTGATACTTGCCAATGGCAGGGATAGTTTCTGCATAGCCTTGGTCTCTGAGCAATCTACCAGATTTTGGGCTATCGGGATCCGGAATGGGGACTAAAATGGTCGTTCCCTCAGAGGTTTCTCCTTCGTCCCAGTCGGACTCTCCTTCCCAACTCATGCGAAATGGAGAAGTTGCTAATTGGGCATCGATTTCATTGGATTTACAAAGCTCTATTACTTCTGCATCTTCTTTCCCCAAAGCAACAATGTCAATCGTCGAAGTGACTTGTTCGAAGTAGCTAAAAGCTAGATGGTGGACGCTGCGTTGAGAAGCCCAGCGCCCTAGAGAATGTTCGACGAATTTACTAATATCCATGAAAAAAATAGTTTAAGAGCTCGAACGAAAGGGGTTGGAAAGTCGGTCTATCGACGAGTAGAGACAGTCAAGCAAACCTGTCTCTACTCTTGGTTTAAGCAATGAAAAACTTAAGCCACTTCCGTGATGCTGACAATTTTGCCGCCGCTTCGCTGAATCCGCTGGATTTGCGGAGTCATGCGATCGCCAGGGACGATGTACTCGCTGGTACTGACCCGGCGGGGGCTATCAAATTTCGCCCCCTTGACCACTATTTTGAAGGTCTTTTCGGTCGCATCCTTGTAGCCTCCCAGACGACCGCCGCTGCTGGGCAAAGTAATCTTCTTGGCACTGTTGGTCGCTACTTCTTCGACCAAGCGAGAGCTTTTGAAAGCACTGTCCACACCAGCATATCCCTGATAGAGGGAAAGAGTGCGATTGTAGCCTACTTGCTTCTGCCCGATCGTAGATTTCGCACCTCGGTAGTAAGGCACAATATTGTCGCCGAATTTCTCCTGGTACTCGTCGCTATCGATGTAGGAGTCGATTTCCGCTTCGTAACCCTTTTCGACACACAGGCGAATATGTTCCGACAGTTCGGCCTGGTCTGTGGGAGCCCGTCCTAATAAATGTTTGAAATTTAGCTCCACAAAACGGTAGGGAGCGCAAGATTCGAAGTAACGACGACGATAAAAGTCGGATTTTGCCACTGCACGAACGAATTCTCGTACTGTCAGTTTGCCATCGCACAACATAGATTCGGCGCTGACAAGTCTTTCGCTCTCCATGACATGGGGGTTGCCCAATACTTGTTTGTAAACGGAGCGAATCAATGTTGCTACTTCCTCAGAACTTGCCGATTGACGCAGTTCTGCTGGGACGTCTAAAACTAGACTCATTTGGGATTCTCCTAAAAAGCTTTTTTGATACAACTTTGGAAACAAAAGTTTCTTCCAGAAGGAAGATAGAGCAAGAATTTAGGAGTCAAATTCTAGCTAGGAACTAGCTAGAATTTCTCCTATCCTGCCGCGCAATCCTAATTAACGGGGGTAATACTGGCGATCTTGCCACCCTGTTTGTGGATTCGCTGGTATTCTTGGGATAATTTCTCCAAGGGCACCAAGTAAACCTTGTTGCTCCGGCGGAACTTGGAAATCCGATTGACTTTGCCCGGAGAGCCATAACCGGTAACTTCGATACGGAATACCTGGCCTTCTTCCCCAGAACCGGCACCGAGACGAGTGCGCGCCCCCCTTGCTGGTTCTTGGTAAGACCAACCATCTCCTGCACTGCCCCCAGAAGGAGGAATCACTGCTAGAGGTGTCTCCTGAATGACATACTTGTTCAGCACTGGACTTTTTCCAGAGAGACTGCCTTTGAAGTCGCTGCTGGAAGCACCCCGGGTGAGGGCAAAGATATGTGTAAACCCAACCATGTTTTTGCCTGGTTGGGTCTTGTAGCCTCTGTAGTAGGGGACGATGTTCTCGCCGTAGGCGTTTTGATATTCGTCGCTGTCGAGGTAGGAGTCAATATCGGCCTCGAATCCTTCTGTATCTAGAATTGTGCTGTGGGCGCGCATTTCTTCTAAGCCGTCGGGGGCGCGACCGAGAAAGTGCTTGTAGTTTAGTTCGATGAAGCGATACCGAGGGCAAGTATCGAAAAAGCGAGAGCGGTACAGGTCGGATTTTGCTACTGCCCGCACGAATTCCCGGACGCTCAATTCTCCCCGTTTGAATTGGGATTCGGGAACGGTTGCTCGTTCGCTTTCCATAACGTAGGCATTACCGAGAATTTGCCGGTAAACGGCACGGATAACTACCTCTGCCTCTTCTTCGGAGCGACCTGGAATCATTTCCACGGGTGGAGTCTCTTCAAATAAGGCTACTCCCAGTCGAGAAGCTGGTCCAAAAGTCATGTTAAAAAAAATTCCTCAATATTTAACAAATGTTGCTGGAGGGCGGCCAATGCCTCTGTCTTTTTGCCCCATGAGGCGAAAAAACTTAAAACAATTCAAAATTGTCGGCTCGGGCGATCGCCCGTTATTTCCACCCCCCACCGTTAGCTTTTTCGTCATAGCCCAATAATTCTGACCAACTTGGCCAATCTCCAGTGGATGAACTGGCAAATCGATTAGAAAGATGGCCAATGCTAGACTTTAAGCTTAATAATCAAATATAGGGCTTGACGGGCGACATTTATTAAATTCTGCAACATAACTTTACACGACCAGTCCGAGAGGAGAAGTTGGGGGACAATTTGAAGAAGATAGCAATCAGTTGGTCATTTCTCAAAGAAACCGGGTTTCTCAAAGAAACCCGGTTTCTGGACCCCGAATTTTTCGCAACCTCCGCACGGGTTGCTATATCTAAAAAATAATAAATATCGCCCCTTATGTCGATACTGAAATTAACCCACCAGAGCGAAAAACCCCGTGTTAAATTAATACATTAACACGGGGTAATTAAAGGTTAAGATAACCGTAACGTTTTAACTTTTTTGAAAAGACTTGAGAGCGGCAATTAATCGGTCAAAATAAGGAGCGATCGCTTCTTTTTCTTCAGCTTTAAACTCTTCTAAGCTATAGCTTTTCAAGCTTTCTAAACCTTTTATCATCGCGGGTAAAGGAACTTGCAATTCTTGATAGAGCAGCTCCATATTTTTCAGTCCTTCGGCGCTGGTAAATTCAGAGCTATTACCCGCTATTCCATAAGTGATGCAGCGCAGGAAATGCCAGAAATCTCGCCAGCAAGCTTCAGCCCGTTCGGAGGGGTACAGTTCTCCACCAGGAGCGGTAATATTGGGATAAACTTCCAAAACTTTTGCTCTTGCCTTATCGACAATTTCAGTCGCTTTATCTCTCAATAATTTGGCTCGTTCGAGGGAGGAAGATTTCTCTGGAGAAATAGCTTTAATTTTTTCTAAATCTTCATCTGTTAAATAGCGCCCTTCATCATCTGCTTGCTGGAAAATTTGGATTGCTTCATCGGAATGTTTATTTTTCCAAGTAGCAAAGCTGACTATGCGGGATTTTGGAATTAACTCTTTGGCTCTTTCTGTTAATTTAACGCTCATAATCGTTAGTTAGTCGGTAAATTTTCTGCAATTAACAATTAACAATTATAGCGATTATTGAATCCATGAGGTAGATCCAGAACGATCCCCCCCAGCCCCCCTTGAAAAGGGGGGAGCAGGAAAATCTCAAAGTCCCCCTTTTCAAGGGGGATTTAGGGGGATCGAAAATGTACTTCACCGATTCGACAAATGCTATAACAATTAACAATTAACAATTTATGGATTTCTTCTTTACAGAATACGCTTGAAACCCTAATTGCTTCAATTATTAATTATTAATTATTAATTATTAATTATATTGGCGCTCCAAATCGAAGAGGAAGCCGTGAATATACTCTTCCGTCCACTCTTCACCATAGAAGCGGGTAAACATTCCCCTGGCAGGATCCTTCGCCGCTCGATAATTGATATAGCGGAGTTGGGCGTTTTTAATTTCTTCGAGGCGTTGGCGATCGCTCGCTGCCTCGGCTCGATCCACAAAATCCAAATAAGCGTCCAGATAGTCCTTAAATGCTTCAAAAACTCTGGTTTGGACTACTTCTGTTTTTTCTGGGCGAGTCCACAGAAAAACCGGGGAAAAGAAAGGTTTAGCTTCGTCTGGAAAATCCCCGCCCCAGGGAAGGTGTTTCTGGTGAGCTTCAAACATAGGTAAGATTGGCTCGCTATATTTCTGCTGGTAAGCCCCGTCGTGGAATAGCGGCTGCATATCCAAAGCGATGAGATGTCCCCCGGGTAATGTCACCAAATCTGCCCCAAAAAAGGGCAAGTCATAATTTAACTGGGGGAAGATGACGAAATTGAGAACTTGGAGGGAATTGCCCCCGTCAACGTGGGCTGCCCGAATTTGTCTGAGTTTGGGACTTTGGAAAGCGTGGCTGGTGGTAATAACCGTTTCCTGGCGCTTGCCTTTGCCCGTAATGGCTTCTTTGCGATCGAAACCCGTGGGAATGGGATAAGGTTCTAGGGTTAGTCGCTCTTGAAGCTTCTCTTTGGCATAATCTAAAAAAGGTTGATAAAGAGTCATAGAGTGCCAGATTGGAATACAAATTAATCTTATTTTTTCCCTGTCGCCGTTGCCAAAGGTACCGCATCCTCGAACAAAAATTCATAGAGGAATTCTTCCGACCATTCGTGACCGAAATAACTGGAAAATAGCCCCGATGCCGGGTCTCTATTGGCACTGTAGATATCGTAATCTTTTTGAGCTTGTACGACTCTGGCGATCGCTTCTGGTTCCGTTCTAGGTTCCGCCCCTTCTAGGATCTGCCAATATAACTGGATATATTCTTGATAAGCCGGGAATAGTCTATTTACTACCGTTTCGGAATCTGTTTTCGCGAAGAGGAGGTATTTAGAAAAATACTGATTTGCATCATAAAACTTCATTTCTAAATCTTGAGCCAACTCCTGATATTTATTTCTAATTGGAGCCATTTGCTCGATGTATTTTTCTAAATATTCAGCATCGCGAAATAATGGTTGAAAATCCAACACAACTAAGATTTTTTTCTTACCAAAAGATAAAAAATCAATCCCTAGTAAAGGTAAGTCGTATTTATGGCTCGGATAAATGACGCTATTGAAGATTTGAGCCGTTTCTCCTGCATTGATGTAAGTGTAACGGATTTTCCGCAACTCTGGACATTCATAGCACCAGCTTTCGATCATGGCAGGATTTTTGCCGCGCTGGCTGACTTTAAATTCCAACTCTGGGCGAATCGGGCGACTCCGTAACTCGAAGCGACTGAAAAGTTCTTTTTCTAGATATCTGAGAAAAGGCTGAAACATAGGGTTTTGGTAGGCGCGCTAAAGCTTTATGGCAATATAGCAGTATAAAGGAAAGTTATGACTTCCGTCTCATTTTTCCTGCAGAATGTAATATTTTGTAATAGAGCTATTCCAGGAATATTTTGTGGTACGATCCTACTCGTTAATTTTGCTAATACCATCTACTGGGACTATCGGTTGCTACCGTTCCGGCAGTTCTCAGACGATTTTGCTCCATCAACTCTTCGAGGAAAGCAGGAGAAACGCACCGGCGTTCCGAACAGTAGGTCATTAAGTTGACACCATTAATCATTTTAACCGTGCTGACGCGCACCCGAAAATTATCGGTGATAAACCAACACCTTTCCTGACCTTGATTTCGTTCGTATTCCGTCTCGATAGTCAGGACTCCACCCTCGGTAAAATGATAAACACCAACAACCGGTATTCCCTCCACATAGCCTTTGTTGCGCAAAAATTTACCTTCTTCGGGGCGATCGGGATTGGGAATATCGACTAAAATTGCCCTATAGTTTGGGTCTGGTTCCTTATCGCTTAGAGAACCTTGCCACTGGAAACTAGCACCACCGCTAGCCGTAAGGGGATCTGCTCCTTGTTCTTGGCATATTTCAAGCACTTTGGGGTCGTCTTTATCTAAAACCTTGATAATTAAATTAGATTCCCCCGACTCATCCCCGCCAGAATCAAAACGATGAACGGTTCGTTGAGAAAACCAGGTTCCCTCGCTTTTGGTAAAGAAATCCATCATGGTCATTGGTGGTGGTGTTACTAACATTTATCCGCCTTCCTCGAATCAGAAATTAAAAAACTTTCCATACCTTATTGGTACGAGGGAAAATTTTAACACGATAAGCGAGGGATTTCCCCGTTCCCAGAAAGCCTGTTTCTCATGGCTAAGAAAATTGTAGGTTGGGTGGAGCGCAGCGCAACCCAACAAGCACTCGGAAAATTTTAGTCCCGGCGTAGCGAACCGAACCAAAAAAATCGGTATCTTATTAAATACCCAGTAGAAAATTGTAGGTTGGGTGGAGCGCAGCGCAACCCAACAAGCACTCGGAAAATTTTAGCTCCGGCGTAGCGAACCGAACCCAACAAATCGGTATCTTATTAAATACCCAGTCCCTAAGTCCTCTTTGCCTAAATCCTAACCAATTAGTAATTACTTTATTTATGAATAGCCTAGTAACCCGTCTTAGTTTTGTTTCCTTCTCTCCAGACGACATCAAACAAGCTCTCGTCAATGGCGAAAGTCTCAAAAACGCCAATTTGGAGGGTATAGATTTAAGCCAAATGGATTTGTCCGAGGTCGATTTCAGCGGTGCCATTCTCATTGGGGCAAATTTCAGCGAAACCAATCTCAGCGGCGCTAACCTCCAGGGCGCAGACTTGCGAAGGGCGAACCTGATGTCTAGTAATTTGAGCGGGGCAAATCTCGGAGAGAGTTATTTGCAGAGGGCGCTTTTATCTGGAGCTAATTTGAGCGGGGCGCAACTGGAAGGAGCTAAGTTGCAATTGGCAATTTACGATTCCCAAACTGTCTGGACGGAAGGCTTCGACTATCGCAATTCAGGAGCGATCGGCCCCAAAGCAAATCTCAATGGAGCTTATTTGAATACCGCCAATCTCAGGGGGGTAGATTTAGAAGGAGCCAACCTCCGGGGTGCTTATCTCAGCGGTGCGGATCTAACGGGGGCTAATTTGAATCGAGCGGCTTTAAGCGGGGCCAACCTTCAGAAAGCTTTCCTTACTGGGGCTTATTTGAGGGATGCGCGGCTGATAGGGGTTGAGTTGCGGATGGCAGATTTGCGGGGGGCAGACTTGACTGGAGCTAGTTTGGAACAGATAGAGAATCTGGCGGGTGCAGATTTTACCCAAGTCCAAGGCTTGAACGAGCAAGATTTGGCGGCGTTGCGGAGTCGCCCGCCCCAAGAGTTGGGGACTTGGAATCCATTTACTCGCTCCAATACGGGGCGGAGTTTGGGATTGGCGATTTAATTTTACTGGCATCCTAGATGGCATTTTAGAAGGAGCTTTTTTTCTTACTCGCTCGCGGATTTTATATGGATTTAATATAGGTTTTATATGGATTTGCTCTGAATTTGCTCTAGTGATGACCTGGGGTTTTTCGTTGCCTGGACAATGGGCAATGGGGACAAATTACTTGGGGCTGTGGGCAGCTAAAAAAAGTTGGGTTGGTTCAGGGGGCTGGCAGTTTAAAAAGTGTCGGTTATAATATATTCATGGTTAAAACCTTGAGACACTTTGTTAAACTTAGTTAAGAAAAAACACATAGAAACATGAATTTTCGCACAATTGGCGGTAGTAACAATAACTTCGATAACCTTGAATATGGTCAAACTGGTGAAAACTTACTTCGTTTAACACCAGCAAGCTATGCAGATGGAATACAAGAATTAGCTGATGGCCCAAATCCCAGGGTAATCAGTAATGTTGTATTCAACCAATCAGAATCGATCCTCAACAACCGCAATTTAAGCGATTATGTATGGTTATGGGGACAATTTATTGACCATGATGTTACCTTGAGCGAGTTACAGTCAGGTCCGACAGCAGAAACTGTTAATATCTTCATTCCTAACGACGATGTAGCTTTTACACCTGGTTCATTTATTCCTGTTACTAGGTCTCTATTTGATGAAAATACTGGCACCAGCACTGATAACCCCCGGGAACAATTCAATGAAATTACTGCTTGGGTAGATGGTAGTAATGTCTACGGTAGCGATGCAGAACGCGCTGAGTGGTTGCGTAGTTTTGATGATGGAAAATTGAAAGTTACCGAGCATTCTACAGGGGATTTACTGCCAACGGCAGGAGGCGATCCAAATGCTCCTCACATGGCAATGGATGGGGTGCTTGGTGCAAGCACTTTTGTTGCTGGAGATGTCCGAGCTAACGAAAATGCCGCCTTAATCTCAATGCACACTTTATGGGTGCGGGAACATAACCGTATTGCTGAAATTATTGCAGCTACTCATACAGACTTACCTTTAGACCCAATCGCTCGCGATGAGGAGATTTATCAACGGGCGCGTAAAATAGTAGGTGCAGAAATCCAGAAAGTTACTTATGATGAGTTCTTACCTGCTTTGGGAGTAACTCTCGACCCTTATGCTGGATATGATTCCACTGTTAATCCTAATATCAGTACAGAATTTTCTACTGCTGGTTTTCGTATCGGGCACACTTTAATTAGTTCTAATTTACCACGTTTAAATGAAGATGGCACTCCTACTGAGGATGGTGAACTCAGTTTGGCTGAGGGGTTCTTCCGAACAGAGCCTATAACTGAAGAAGGGGGAATAGAACCTTTATTGCGTGGTTTAGCTTCCCAGGTGCAGCAGGAAACAGACGCAAATATAGTTGACGATCTGCGGAATCTATTGTTTGGTTCTCCTAGTGGCGGACCTGTGGCAAATGGTTCAGATTTGGCTTCTCTGAATATTCAGCGTGGTCGCGAGCATGGTTTGGGCAGTTATAATGATGCCAGAGAAGCACTGGGGTTGACTAGGAAGGAGAATTTTAGCGATATTTCATCTGACCTAGAATTGGTGGTAGCACTGGAGTCAGTTTATCAGACTGTTGACGATATTGACCTGTGGGTGGGGATGTTGTCAGAGGATAATTTACCAGATGCTAGTATTGGGGAGTTGAATGAGGCAATTTTAGCAGACCAGTTTGCCCGGTTACGGGATGGCGATCGCTTCTGGTATGAAAATGATACCGATCTGAATAATTGGGAGTTAGGTCAGGTGTCTGCGTCAGAATGGTTAGAGGATTTTCAGTTGTCGGATGTTATCACCTTGAACACTGAAATTGAGAATATTTCTGATGATGTATTCTTTGTTTCAACTTCAGTACCTAATATCAATGATGGTAGTCCTATTTCTTTAATTATAGTAGCTAGTCTTGGGATAGTTTTCAGCAGTTCTAATATTTGGGGTCGTTTACGGAATATGTTGCCGAGCTTCAAGGAAAAGTAGGAGCGATCGCTTTTACTTTTTAGGATTTGGCAGTCTTACATTACTGTATTTGAGAATCCAAAACTCAGTAGGGACGTTCCATAGAACGTCCCTACTTTGGTCTATCTAAATGAAAACCACGCGGTTATCTTCAAAAGTTGTTTGTTCTCCCTCGAAGAGGCGATCTAGTTAAACATCATCTGGACACAATTTGCCCTACTTTAGCTTGTTAGCTGTATATTAGCAGAAGGTTGAGAAATTGGCAAGGGGTTTGGCTAAAATTGTTGGTAGCGATCGCTGAGATTATGGCGATGTAGGGGGCTCTGGTGTCAGATTATTGTTTAGTTTTGGGAGAATTAAGGAAATGGCTTTAACAATTGATGACGATCGCTTGGAAAATATTCCGCTTTTGCCCGAGATTCGAGAAAAGGCTATACAAAAAGCGAAAGAAGGTTATGTAATGGCTTTATTAGAAGCCTGGGAAATTAGCAGCGGTAAGGCTGCTCAAATTCTGGGAGTTTCTCGCTTGGAAACGATTGAAATGATTAATAAATGGGGGATTTCAATTTTTGATGATTCGCAGGATTTGGAGGCTTTACGTCAAGAAGTGGAACGAGCAGAATTAATTTTAAATCGGCTCAATCATTAGTGGTTTGAGGTAAAATTATTGTGTAGTTTTAGGAGGATTTTAAGTTATGCAGATCGCGATTAATTTGCCGGAAGAGTTAACAGACAAAATAGGAGATAAGTGGGGAAATTTAGAACAAAAGATTCTTGAAAAATTTATTTTAGAAGCTTTCCTAGAGGGGTTGATTAATTTTGATGAATTGAGGGAAACTTTAGGTTTGAAGGATGATGCCGGTCTACAAGCGTTTCTTTCGGCAAATATTCCCCTTCATAATTCGGGATTATTGAATTTAGCTGGAAGTTGTGAGGATATCGATTTTAATATTGACGATTTGGCTGTCTCTGACCAGTTGAATGATAATTTAGTTGGGGTTTCCAATGAGTAATAATTCTTTGGTTTATTTGCTAGATACAAATGTTTGTATCGTGTATCTAAAAAACAGAAACTCTAGGGTTAATCGTTATTATAACACGATAGAATCAGATAAAATTGCTGTTTGTTCAGTCGTAAAATCGGAGTTGTTTTATGGCTCTATGAAGAGTAATAATCCTCAAAAGAGTTTAAACATACAACTGGTGTTCTTGCGGCAGTTCGTCTCTTTACCGTTTGATGATTCCTGCGCTGAAATTTATGGTAAAGTTAGGGCTGATTTAGAAAAAAAGGGAACGCCTATTAGTTCAAACGATATCCAAATAGCTTCTATTGCTTTGGCAAACAATTTAATATTAGTGACTCATAACGTTCGAGAATTTAGCCGAGTTGAAGGCTTAACAATTGAAGATTGGGAAAGAGAATAATGGGTGACTTTTCTGGTTATGAAAAATATTTGGAAAATGTTAATATAGCGCTCCACCAACGATTTATAACCAGTTTGAAGTAGATAAAATTAAACGCCGACTGGGGGCAAACGAAACGGACATCCAACATTTAACCCCCGTTTCGTTTGCCCCTTGACAGGAACGATTGAGGATTGCTATATAGTTAATAATTTACCTTGAATTAACTCATCTTTATCCTCTTTCAGCATCTCTTTTCCAGTCTTATCTCCCAACATTTCCAACCCTAACAAACAAGCATATTTCAGATCGAAACTTCTGGTATTTAAAGCATCTTTCAGCAGCGGAATTGATTTTTTTTCTCCTAAATTAGCCAAAGCGATCGCTCCTGCAGTCCTCGACTTTAGGAATTGAGGCGATGTATGATTTAAAGCTTCCACCATTAAATCGCAAGCAGGAGCGTACTTAAGCCATCCAAAAAGCTTAATAACGTGATAGTGCGCCCCATAATCGCTCCTAGCTTCTCTTTCCCAAGTCCTTAGAAGAGCGTTAGGAGTTTCTCTGGGATACAACTCTAATAATGTTTTACTAGCTTTATAACACCGTCCAAAATCAGTGTTATAAAGCTGTTGTATGAGAAAATCCAAACTAGGTTTTTCGTCGTATTCCAAAATAAGCTCCAAGTCCTCTGGACGGTCAAAAATAACTCTATCCAAATAGGGTTCTACCGTCGCAAAAGTCATTTTTCCCGCAGACAAAGCCCCCGAGGCCAGCAGCCGAACCCCCCGCAGGCGAAAGGCAATAGAAACCGGACAGCGGGCAATATCGGGGATGGCATCGTAGTATTGGGCATCGATCGCATCTTGGATAGCCGATCGCCTGACATTAACAGTTGGATGCTGGAAGAAACCTACCACCCGGTCCATCTGGCTATAATCGTCCCTCAGACGGCAAATAGCAGCGATCGCCGCACTAACAATAGCTGGATCCTCCGCCGCGACAAAGCCCTTAATCTTTCCCAGAGCAGAATCATAACCCAGTTTTGCCAGAGTTTGAATGATGATGCGGTAACTTTGACCCGGTTTATCTAATAATTGGGCAATCTCTTCTAAAATTTCACCATCTTCCGTGCCAATTTCTCCGATGGCCCAAACAGCATTTTCAACGGTGTAATTATCCTCATCGCTCAAACAACTGCGAACCACAGGCAAAGCCTCCTTCGGCCGCAAATGCCCCAAACTTTCCACGGCCTTGCGCCTGGTGATGCGATCGTAAAGGTCCGGGCCTTGTTTTTGGACTGCTTCAATCAAAGCATCGATAGAGCGTTGGGTGGGGAAGCTAGCCAGATGGGAAACGGCAACATAGCGATCGGTTGCATCCGCAAGCTCTTCGGTAGGAGTATTGAGGAGGGCGATGGCCTCCTCCTCAGTCAAACCATAAATATTGAAAAGATTAGGCATTATTTAATAGAGAATAGACAATGGGTAATAAGGAATGGGGAAAACGGGAATCTCGATTCAATATAGCGATTATTGAGTTGGTGAGGTACACCCCGATGGCTCCCCCGTTGGTCCCCCTGTCGATCCCCCTCCCGTCCCCCTTAATAAGGGGGAGGCAAGAGGAAGAAGCTTTTCATGTACGGGGGACGAGCGAAATTTTCCGGCTCCCCCCTTTTTAAGGGGGGCAGGGGGGGATCGCTCGATGTGCTTCACCGAGCGCGATAATTGCTATAGCTAAAGCGATTATTACAAACTGTTGTAATTGACGACCATAACTGAGACAATAAATCTATTGTGATTCCCAGCATTTAGGAAATAACGGACATGGCAGAAAACACAGAAGAATTAACAGCAAAGGAGACCGAAACTGCTCCAGTAACCGCAGAAGAACTAGCAGAAGTCATACTCGAATTAGAGCAATATAGGCAAAGGCTAATCGACGATATGACTGCGGCAGCCCAAAAGGCAAAGCTTCCCCCATCTAAACTCAAAAAGCGGCTAGAACCAGAACTAGCCAAAATTGATGCCACTCTCGAAAACCTCCGCGCCCAGCACGGGGCCATCAGCAATTAGCACGGAGCAATTAACTATTAGCCATTAGCCAAAAATAATCATAAATTTACCATGAACGATCGCCCCACAACCTCTCTCCAACAACCCCCTAACACCTCCCCAGTAATGTCTCAAGAAGAAGCAGACGCCTTCCTCGCGGCGGCCAGACGGGAAGTAGCCGAAAAAACTTTCGATACCAGCGAGAGCGATCGCCTCAAACAGATGGTCGAATGTATGGGAGATTCCCGGGGGATGGTGCGTTTGGGTTTTGCCGATACCCTCGGCAAAATAGGCAAACCCGCCGTACCTTTCTTAGTGGAAGCTTTGTTAAACCATGCCGATCCTGTAGTGCGTCGAGCCAGCGCCAAAACCTTAACCCTAATTTCCGACCCAGAAACAGTTCCTCCTCTGGTCCGCGCTTTATTAAACGATGAGGATACGGTAGTTAAAGGTTCGGCAGTGGGTGCCTTAGCTAGTATTGGAGAAGCCTCGGTACCGGTTTTGTTAGAAATTTTAACCTCCCCAGAGCATCCAGAAAGCACTAAAGGTCATGCCGCTTGGGCCTTGACATTCATTGGCAGCGAAGCGAAAGAGTATTTGTATCGAGAGATTAATTCAGATTCCGAGTCCGTTCGGGCCGCAGTAGTAGGGGCGATCGCCAAAATTGCTGGAGAGGAAGAAGAAGAGCGGGCAATTTCTATTTTGAACGATGCCCTGAGAGACCCATCTACAGCCGTACGCTGCGAAGCCGCCGCTGTCTTGGGAACTTTGGCATACAAACCCGCCGTTCCCAATTTAATCGAGCTGCTAGATCGCCCAGACCCAGAAACTCGCAAAGCAGCCGCTCTTTCCTTGATGAAAATTCGAGACTTGGAAGCCGTAGAACCTTTGCAACAAGCGTACCAACGAGAAGCCGAAGAATCGATTAAGCCGATTATCAAATTAGCGATCGGTCAACTTACCGCTAATAGAGAATAGTTCGCAGCGATCGCTTTAGCGATTTCCCTCAAGTTCGTAGTAATCGCTTTAGCGATTTCCCTCAAGTTCGTAGTAATCGCTTTAGCGATTTCCCTCAAGTTCGTAGTAATCGCTTTAGCGATTTCCCTCAAGTTCGTAGTAATCGCTTTAGCGATTTTTCCCAAAGTTCGTAGTAATCGCTTTAGCGATTTTTCCCAAAGTTCGTATCCAGAACCCGGCTCTTGATGTCCAAATGTTGCGCGCAATTGCGCGCTTTTCTGGGACTTATTCCAACTACGTTTAAATTAGGGATTAAATCGCTAAAGCGATTACTACAAACCATCCCCTATTTTCTAAGATTAGACTTCACAAAATCCAAGCGGGATAAAGCGCTGGTAGCCGACTCGCGGATATATGTATCCTTAGACTCATCCTCGGCCAAAGCAGTCAGAACTTCTTTCGCGCGAGGGTCGGGAATGGAACTTATGGCATTAATAATTGCCACCATCAAGCCCAAGTTATCCGTAGCCTGGAGAGTATCTGCTAAAGCATCGAAAGCAGGAGTCCCAACTACACCCAAAGCCATTGCCGAGGCGATATGAACCACTGGGTTAGAATCGTCGAGGCCCTTTTTTAATCCTTCAATTGCTTCCGTAGGGAAAGGCTCCTTGGGATAGTTGACAGCCACCTGAGCGAGGGCCTTCGCAGCGCTACCTCGAATAGTGACATTATCGCTCCCGAGCAAAGCATCAACCAAAGGAGGCACCGTATCCGCACCGACAGCCCCGAGGGCCTTAACCGCCGCCCGTCGATAGGTGGTATCCTCCTCTCCTAAAACCGCCATCAAACGAGGAATAGTATTATCGTCCCTAGTTTTTGCTAGTTGCCAAATTGCCTGTTCGCGCAGGTGAGGGTTAGGATGTTTTAGTTGTTCGAATAAAGAATCTTGTGCCATCTGGTTTGCAAATAATATCGTTTTAAATTAATTCGATCGCTCTTGCCGTTATTTTTAGCTCCGACAAAACAACTTCTGGCAAAACTACTTCCGACAAAACAACTGAGGGGCTCCTTGTTATTACATTACCAAAACGAGGTAAAGCAACAACCGAGAGTCCCTCAGTATTAAAATTGACTAAAAGTCAATCCATGTATAATCGATCTTCAACCTCCGTGGAGGAAAAATTGACTAGGACAAGGAATTGATAGCATAGTCTAGAAGAGCGTTGTACTCAGTCAAAGCTTGCTGAGACATATCGCGAGGGGCGCAACCGCGATTGCGAGCATAGCGCAGAGCTTCAACATAAGGAGCGGTAGGGAGTTCCAAAGCGCGATAAACTTCGCGCTGACCGGCAATACCCCACTCATCCAAAGGACCAGTGCCACCAACAATTAAGCAGTAGTTGATCAAGCGCATGTAGTGCTTGATATCGCGCAGGCACTTTTCCTTGAAGGTATCGGTAGAATTGGCTTGGCCGGAGTCGTTGAGGTAAGGATACTTCTTGATGCAAGCATCATAAGCTTCTTTAGCAACTGCATCCAGATTTCCTGCTAGCTTTTCAGCAGCTTCCAGACGAGCGGCTGCCCGTTGGATGGAACCTTGTACGGACTCCAGATCGGAGGTGCTGGGGAAACGACCTGCTGCATCGGCAGAAGCGATCGCTGTGGTAAGAACTGATTTCATCTCTTTACTATCTCTAGTGTTGACTTTTCTGTTGTGAATTTAGATTTAGGCAAAGTTTGGCTAATTGCCATTTGCCTGAAGTTATGGCTTACAGCCAAAGGGATTAGCTCAGAGCAGCAATCACGCGGTCGAAATAGCTACTGGCTTCTGCAACTAAGCTGGCGCAGCGGTCTTCCGTTACAGGCATACCTATTACATTCAGTTTGCCGCCTGCAAACTCTTCGCTGGGCTGGTCTTTGATATGAGCGGCTGCCTGAGCCTTCATAATTGCAACGGCGCGAGCTGTGGACTGAAGGGGTACACCCAAAGCGGTGTAGGTTTCTTTCAGACCGTTCAAGCAGCGATCGTCTAGGACTGAAGCATCACCAGCTAGCAGCGCGTAGGTGACATAGCGCAACACGATTTCTCCATCGCGCAAGCAAGCAGCCATGCGGCGGTTGGGGTAGCAGTTACCACCAGCTTGGATCAGACCTTGGTTTTCGCAGATCATACCGGCAATGGCATCGGATACCATGCAGCTTGCATTGCTAGCAATGGCGTTAACGGCATCCAGACGACGGTTGCCTGCTGCGATAAATTCGCGCAATTTTGCTAGTTCGTCGCCGCCGATCGGTGCGGTTTTGCTATCGGCAGTTACTACTGCTCTGGAAAAAGCGTCAAGCATTTAGCTCTCCTTCAATTAGTTGAACAAAATTTACTTTTAAATGGGTCAGTCAACTTATGTTTGACTAACTGATATCCAAGATACAGATAAAGTTGGCAAACTGTCTTATTTATGAGAAAGAAAGTTACAATTTGTAATATTTTCGCTTCTGGCTTAATTAATAGATATCTCCAGAAAAGGTTCTCAAACCCTTATCCCTCCGCGCCAAAATCGTTCTTTTCGGAGATATCTAATACCCAGAAGTTACGGCCTTTTTTTCCCGGAAAAGGCGATCGGGGAATTGAATATCTGGCCTTTTCCTTCTTTCAGCAGGGAAGTCCCCGGAGCAAAAGGGTCGATTTATCTTTTTATCTGGCCATTTTTACCTTCCGAACCTGCCTTCCGAACCTATAGAGCAATGGCCAACTGAATCTGAAGCAACGAGAGTTTGTGGCCATAGCACTTTTGGCAATTTGTGGCCAATTTTCTAGTGTCTTTAAGTAATTAATAATTAATAATTAATAATTGTTGGACATTCATCCTCTGGGTGCCGAATTACCGTTAATACCCGACCCGTCCGCGACCAAATTTTTGTTGAAATTCCGCCTGCCGCGACTACTTACCCGCAAGGCGATCGCTAATCGCTCAGATGTCCTGTTTTCCACGACTCAAATAGGATTGGTATATTAGCGAACGGCCCCAGGTAAGGAAATAGTTTTGGGTGGGTCTCAATTTTTTTGGTTAATTTATGGTTTAATTCGATCGTTTGAGATGCACCAATTGAATAAAATCGCGTTAGTAAAAATTAGCAATGACAGAATCAATAGACGGACTTTTCAATAAAGCGCTTAAGCATCAAAACAATGGCGAACTAGAAGAAGCAGAGGCTCTTTATCTCAGCATTCTTAAAATAAATAGCAATCATATGAACTCTCTGGTTAATTTAGGAGTTCTTTATAAAGCAAGAGGCGATATAGAAACAGCGATCGGACTTTATAAACTGGGTCTGTCAATAGAACCTAACGACTTAATAACAATATCTAATTTGTGTCGAAATCTACGACAAATAGATCGCTTAGATGAGGCTCTTTATTATGGTAAAAAAGCCCTAACAATTAAACCTGATTTTACAGATATTGCTCTAAATGTAGGCAATATTCTAATTCAACAAGGTAAATTAGAAGAAGCTCTCCACTATTTTAGTCAGCAATTACAAAAATATCCCAATAATGCCGATATCCAAGGTTCTATAGGGAATGTCTTAGTACGACAAAACAAACTGGTCGAGGGTAAATCGGAATTAGAAAAGGCATTAAAACTTAATCCTAAAGACCTCAATACGCGGAGATGGCTGGCAGTAGTAAATCTATTGCTGCAAGGCAAAACTAAAATTAAATTTGTTTATCGAGATATTCCGATAAAGTTCGAGATAAGCGGGAAAAACATTGGACCCGCACTGTCTCATGTAACCGGTAATTTTTATGAGCTAAAAGAGTTGGAAACCATCGATAAACACATTAGAGCTAAAGATGTAATAGTAGATGTCGGCAGTAACGCGGGCAATCATTTAGTCTATTTTGCCAAGATACTTAAAGCAGGTAAAATCATCCCTATAGAGTTTCATCCAGAAACTATTGAGTTGTTAAAAAGACACATAGCGTTAAACGAAATCGAGAACGCAGATTTATCTAAGTTGGGGTGTGCCGTGGGTAAAGAAAGAGGGGAGTTTATGTTGGTAGAACATCCGGCAAACGATTTATGTTTGACAGAAGTCTTTGTAAGCGATCGCCACAATAACTCTTATCAAGATCTCGGCGACAAGAATACAAAAATTGAAATTATCCCCTTAGACGAACTAATCGACGAAAAAGTAGATTTTCTCAAGATAGATGTGGAAGGATTAGAAATGGACGTGTTACAAGGGGCACGCAATCTTTTTGGTAAATTCCGGCCCGATGCCATGGTAGAAGTAAAAAAGGCAAATCAAAAATCATTTTTTAATTTACTAGAAAAAATGGGGTACAGGGTTGTCGAAGAAGTCAAATACTGGAGTTATAGTAACTTTTACATCCAACCAGTTGAATAGGGAAGAAAGAAACCGGGTTTCTCGGTCAGATAGACTGGGAATTATATAGCAATCCGTGCAGGGATTATGAAAATTTTGGGGTCCAGAAACCCGGTTTCTCAAAGAAACCGGGTTTCTAAAATATCGCGAACGATCTACGGCTTGCTATATTCATAAAAGTTAATTTTATTAATATTGACAATTTAAGTTGGCATCGGTTAGGATGAGAGCAAATTTTTTCTAACTGAGACAAACAAATGTCAGATATATTGATTTGGTCAATAGTTCTCTTAGTCAGCTTAGGAGTTTTGTCAAAGTCGGCAGACTTTTTTACAGATTCTGCCGAAAAGATTGGGATTTATTTTGGCATTCCTCCCTTCATTGTCGGCGTAACAATTGTGGCGATAGGGACTTCCTTACCGGAGTTAATATCCTCCCTAGTAGCAGTTTATTCAGGTTCCGGGGAAATTGTAGTTGGCAACGTAATTGGTTCTAATATTGCCAATATTTTTCTAATTCTAGGAGTCGCCTCCCTAATTAGCGGTCTATTAAACATAGAATACGATTTAGTAAGCGTCGATCTGCCATTGTTTGTGGGGTCGGCATTTTTGCTAGGTTTAACAGTTTGGGACGGCAAATACACTGTTGGCGAAAGCCTTTTGTCTATAGCTGGATATGTGATTTATACCTTTTATGCAGTGAATGTCAGAAAGGATGATGGAGGAGAAGATGCTTCGGAGGAAGAAGCAACAAAAAAACCATTACCCACTAAAGAATTTGCGATTTTGGTAGGGAGTTCGCTTTTTATTTTCTTAGGGGCGAAATACACCATAGATTCCGTAGTCGAAATCTCTGAAATTCTCAACATTGGTAAAGAAATTATTGCCGTGAGTGCGGTGGCATTGGGGACTTCTTTACCGGAATTAATCGTCACCATTAATCAAGCTAAAAAAGGAAACCCAGAAGTTGCTATAGGTAACGTTTTAGGTTCAAACATTTTTAATTCCTTTATGGTAATGGGGATACCGGGTTTAACTGGTAGGTTGATTATTCCCGAAGATATTCTATCCAGTGGCTTGTTGGTGATGTTGGCGGGAACAGTTTTATTCTTCTTCGTGACCCAAGACGAACAAGTAACCAAATGGGAAGGATTGATATTTTTCCTGTTTTATGCCTGGTTTATTGGCAATCTGTTTAGTTTGTTATAATCGTTTGCGATCGCTATATTGCTAAATAACTATAGCAATTATTGAATCGGTGAGGTACATCGATCGATCCCCCCCAGCCCCCCTTGAAAAGGGGGGAGCCGGAAAATTTAAAAGTCCTCCGTACATGAAAAGCTTCTTCCTCTGGCCTCCCCCTTATTAAGGGGGACGGGAGGGGGATCGACAGGGGGACCAACGGGGGAGCAAAAATGTACCTCATATATTAGAGAAACGCTATAATTCAGACATCTGAATTATAGCGTTTCTCTCGGTAATATAGCGATTATTTAATCGGTGAAGTACACCCCGACGGCTACCCCGTTGGTCCCCCTTAAAAAGGGTGACTTTGAACTGTTCCGGCTCCCCCCTTCTCAAGGGGGGCTGGGGGGGATCGAAAATGTACTTCACCGAGCGCGATAATTGCTATATTTGGTTGCAAATTACATAGTTACGGGGGAGTCCACATAAATATTTGGTTCTTGCATGGCAAACTCTATTCCGAAACTTTTTAATTCCTTAGATATATTATGATTAGCTACTTCTAAAAGACGCTTTCTAAGCTGAATAGAATTTTCACTAGAACCTAAAATAAAAAAGGTTACTCTAGCGCGACTTTTTCCGGTAACTTCGTAGTCAAAGACTGCTATTTTGGTACTTCCAGGGTCAATACCGAATAAAGAATCGGTACTTTTTTTAACTACCTGCTGGACTAAAGATTCCTCTCGTTCTTCTAATTTGTTGAGAAAATCAAGATAGAGTAAAACCATTACTTTTTTGCCACGGGTAATATTTTCAACTTGCATTTCAGCTAATTGACCGTTGGGGATAATAATTAAAGTGCCTTTAGCAGCGGCGCGAATTTTAGTCGATCGCAAACCAATAGACTCCACTCTACCGTACAAAGCATCTTTACCGTATAAATTATTATTAGTCAAACGGATATATTCCCCGGGGACAAAAGGACGATCTAAATACAAAACTATCGTGCCTAAAAGCTGTTCTAAAGTTTTCGATGCGGCAAAACTAATGGCTAAACCGCCAATAGAGACGCCAGCTAACAAACCGGTCAGGGGAAATTTTTGACTTTGGGCGTAAGCTATGACAGCAATTAAGCCTATAATAACGTTGGCAATAGTTTCAAAAACTAATAATAATTCGTCAGCTTCTAAACCTGATTTCTGAATTAATTCGATGCCATATATTCGTACCAACTGACGAAATAAGCGGGAAGCTAACCAGGCAACGCTGATGACTACGCCTAAATCTATTAAGGGTTTAAAAAAGTTAGATAAGGCTTGATATTCTTTTAGCCAAACTAAGGACCAAGAAATTAAGATAAAAGTCCCGGAACTTTGGAAGGATTTTTCCAGAGGCAGAATAAAGCTGTTAGAGATTTCTGGTCCCTTGGAGGGGAAGAATTTGTTAATAATTAGTTTGACTAAACCGGGAGTATATCGCCCTATAAAAATTGACAGAATGGCAAAAAATGAGAAAATAACGTAATGAGGAATATCTGACCAGTACAGAGAACTGTAGAGGTTATAAATTGAGTTGAAAATGGTAGAGAAATCCATACCTAAAACTAAATTGTAATGGGAGAGTCAACGTAAATGTTAGGCTGTTCGATTTCAAAACTAATGCCGTAATCTTGTAGTTTTAGGCTAATATTTTGACGGGCATTATCGAGAAGTTGGCGGCGTAAATCTAGAGAGTTTTTGCCCGAGCCCAGAAGAAAAAAGGTAATTTGAACTTGAGTAGTTTCTTCTCCTTTTGTATTATTTGAATTTCTAAAGCTGATGTCTGTATTGCGGGTATCTATGCCAAAAATATCGGCGGTGCTTTCTAGGATAACTTCGCGGATTAAAGCTTGCTCTTCCGGGGCGATCGCCCGATGAAAAGTTAAGTACAAAATAGACATGACTTTCTTAGCGCCCGTGAAGTTTTCTATATTCATTTGTGCCAGGGCGTTGTTGGGGACGATGGTTAAAGTACCTTTCCCTGAATTTCTGATTTTAGTCGAACGCAAACCAATAGATTCTACGCGACCAAAAACTCCACCGGGCAAACCAATATAGTCATCTACAATAAAGGGGCGATCGATATAAAGCACGATGCCGC
>JAXHVR010000200.1:0-6229 GCA_034189005.1 Cyanobacteriota bacterium
ATGGTGTCCTTACTGAGGAAACTGGGATGGACGAGCTTTTGCTCAACCGCTTGGATTATGATGGGGTTTTTGGGACGGCCCTTAATCGCTTCTGCATTCAAGCTGCAATAGGCCATCCCCTAACTGTTTACGGTACGGGGGGTCAAACTCGCGCTTTCTTGGATATTCGGGATACTGTTCGCTGTCTGGAAATAGCGATCGCTAACCCTGCCGACCCGGGTAAATTCCGCGTCTTTAATCAATTCACCGAACAGTTTAGCGTCGGCGATCTGGCAATGATGGTCAAACAAGCTGGCGTTTCTATGGGATTAGATGTGGAAATTAGCAATCTCGATAATCCTAGAGTAGAACTCGAAGAACACTACTTTAATGCCAAAAATACTAATCTCCTCGACCTTGGTTTGGAACCTCATTATCTTTCTGACTCTCTGTTAGATTCTCTACTCAATTTTGCTATTAAGTACAAGGATCGAGTGGATAAAAATCAGATTTTGCCCAAGGTTTCTTGGCGGCGATAAGTTGTATTTTAAACTGGGGTGCATCTCAAGAATGAAGAAAGCAAAAAATTAAACGCTTTCTGTTAGTGGTCAGTTGTTAGTTGTTAGTTGGGCAACTGACTACTAACAACTAACAACTAACAAAAAATATTAATCTTTTGGTATTTTTACTTCGATGAGATGCTCCCTTAAACTGCGAGAGGTAAGAGTTTTTCAAGCTCTTATTTCTCATAGTTTTAAAATATTTCCCTACCAGTAGCGATCGCTTCTTAAAAAGAAGCTTAGTCGATATGCAGCTACACACCGAAACTTACTTAACTCAAATCAGCAATTTGCCGACTAAGGGCAGGCATATTTTAGCGCAATTTGATGAAGACTCTGTTATAGTAACCCAAGCTTATAGACCAGAAATAGGTAATTTTGCAGCGTCAAACGGTTATTTCGGCGGAGATTTTAAGCTAACTAGAATGAGTTGGATTAAAACCAACTTTCTGTGGATGATGTATCGCTCTGGCTGGGGTACAAAAGCAGGACAAGAAATAACTCTGGCAGTGACTATTAAACGCAATGCTTTTGAGGAAATCTTAGCAAAAGCAGTGCATTCAAAATTTATCCCTACTGTTTATAAATCCCCTGAAGAATGGAAAAAGGCAGTTAAGCGATCGCCTGTAAGATTGCAATGGGACCCAGACCGCAATCCCATCGGTGAAAAACTAGAACGACGAGCAATTCAATTAGGACTAAGCGGTGAAACTTTACGCAATTATAGCCGCGATTGGATTATAAAGATCGAAGATATTACAGAATTCGTAAAAGAGCAACGCAGTTATAGAGAACGCAGCAGATGGACTAATTTAATCACCCCCAGGGAAGATGTCTATCCGGTCGAGAACTCTGAGATAATAAAAAAACTGGCATTATCGATTCCTGACTAACCTATTTTTTTATGAAAATCGCCCTTTTCACCGAAACTTTTTTGCCAAAAATTGATGGCATAGTCACCCGCTTATGCCACACTGTCGAACACCTTCAACGTCTCGGAGACGATGTTTTGATTTTTTCTCCCGAAGGAGGATTAACAGAATACAAAGGTGCCAAAATCTACGGGGTAGATGGTTTTCCTTTGCCTCTCTATCCAGAACTAAAGCTTGCCTGGCCTACTCCTGCCATCGGACTAGAACTAGAACGGTTTCAACCGGATATCGTTCACGTTGCTAACCCTGCTGTTTTGGGTTTGGGAGGTCTCTATTACGCTAAAAAATTCAACATTCCTCTAGTTGCTTCTTATCACACTCACTTGCCTCAATATCTCCACCACTACGGCCTGGGAATATTAGAGGGTTTTTTGTGGGAGTTGCTTAAGGGGGCTCACAACCAAGCCGAGCTAAATCTCTGCACTTCGACGGCTATGGTGGAGGAACTGACTAACCACGGTATCGAACGGGCTGACCTTTGGCAACGGGGTGTTGATACGGAAATGTTTCAACCTCATTTCGCTACTGCGGAAATGCGCGATCGCCTCTCTGCTGGCCATCCTGACTCCACTCTTCTTCTTTATGTGGGACGTTTGGGGGCTGAAAAGGAAATCGACCGCATTAAACCGGTCCTAGAAGCTATCCCTAACGCTCGTCTGGCTTTGGTCGGCGATGGCCCTCACCGAGAAGCTCTCGAAGAACATTTTGCCAATACTCCTACTCATTTTGTGGGCTATCTTCGGGGCAGAGAGTTGGCACAGGCCTATGCTTCGGCTGATGCTTTTATCTTCCCTTCTCGTACTGAAACTTTGGGTTTGGTTCTTCTGGAGGCTATGGCTGCTGGGACTCCTGTTGTTGCTGCACGTTCTGGCGGGATACCCGATATTGTCACTGATGGGGTTAATGGTTATCTGTTTGACCCTGCCGATGATGACGGGGCGATCGCTGCTACTAAAATGCTTCTGGAACGTTCCGAAGAACGAGAAGCTCTCCGCGATAATGCCCGCCAAGAAGCAGAACGTTGGGGATGGTCTGCTGCTACGCAACAGTTACGAACCTACTATCAGTCTATTCTTTCTGCCCGTTTCCCCATGGCTGCTTAAATGCGAAAAGTTGGGTCTCAATTAGGCCCAACTTTCTCTTCTTTTGCTATTTTTTTTTCCTTGACTAAAAAATCAAGAGTAGGGGCGAACGCCCCCTTATAACTAAAGTATAACAAGGGAAGGGAAAAATTGCAACCCCTAAACTTAACAAAAATTTTTTCGCTGCTTATGAAGGTTTACCTTGACTAAATAATCAAGCGCAGGGGCGAACGCCGCCTTATAACTAAAATATAACAAGGGAGGGAAAAAATTGCAACCCTCTTTTTTTTATTGCCGATTTTATGATGGCCAAAAGTAGGGGCGGTCGGGGCTGGCATTGCCTTAGTTCCAGAGAGTAATGAGGATACATCATTAATTGAGGTCTATGCAATAATTAAGCAGGCTATGGAAAATGGTAAGGTGGGGATAAAGCCGTGCAGTGAAGTTATAGAAAAGCTGGTGGTAGAGAAAAACAAAGAGAATAGGTCGAAAAAATTCCTTGGTGGCAGTGTCTTAGGCAAATGAAATAGACTTAAAAAGGTAAATAAAAAGTGAAAACTCTAAAAGGCACGGCCTGGGCGATCGAGAAAAAATATTGGTTAAATTGTACACCGGAGTTACGGATAAAAAAACAGCTTTTTAATGGGAAATGGTGCCCTAAAAAAAGTTGTTTGTGTGAAAGATTTCCAAAAACTCCTCCAAGCAACCCCGTAATTTGATGACATTTTCCAACAGTGCTGGTAGCATTCTCGCGACACTAACTCAACCAGATAGAATTGGTCTATTGGCGGCGCGCGTCAAGAATTTGCCGGTAGGGGAATTTGTCTGCTTGTTAGATTTTATCACGGCAGAATTCAACCTATTTCTGAGGGCGATAGAACTCATAAATAATGAAGCGATCGAAACTCTCCTCGAACAACTCTTAGATGCTTTTACCATAAAAATAGGTCAAATATTAGAAGCAGATAGAACTACTATTTTTCTGGTCAATCAAGAAAGCAAGCAACTTTTATTTAAAACAGTAAAAGAAGACACGCTTCAACCACAAGAATTGCGGTTGCCGATGACCGTAGGTATTTTAGGTCATGTGGCGACTACGGGAGAGGCGGTAAATGTGGCGGATGCGGAAAATCATCCTTTATTTAATGAAGAAATAGACCAACCCCAAAACTACAAAGCGCGGACTATTTTATGCATGCCAATTTTCAGTACCACGAAGATAAATGAAGCAGTGGCGGTGGTGCAATTGTTGAATAAAGCGGGGGATGTTAGTTTTAGCGAAGAAGACGAACAATTGTTCAGGTCTTTTGCTGATTCCATGGGGATAATTTTAGAAAGCTGTCAATCTTTTTATGTGGCGGCGAGGAACCAGCGAGGGGTTTCTGCGTTGCTTAAAGCGACGACTACTCTGGGGCAAAGTTTGGACTTAGAAACTACTTTGCGAACGGTAATGGATTTAGCGAAAGATTTAATGCAGGCAGACCGGAGTACGTTGTTTTTACTAAGCAAAGAAACGGGGGAACTTTGGACAAAAGTGGCAAAGGCTGACGGTGAAACTATGGTGGAAATTCGCATTCCGGCGAATAGGGGAATTGCAGGCTATGTTGCTTCTACTGGAGAAACTCTGAATATTACGGATGCTTATACGGATCCTCGTTTCGACCCTACTACGGATAAAAAAACGGGTTATGTAACTAGAAATATTCTCTGTATGCCGGTTTACAATGCTAAGGGTGAGTTGATTGGAGTAACGCAATTAATTAATAAAAATCAAGGCAGTTTTGGTAATTCCGACGAACAGTTTCTAAGAGCCTTTAACGCTCAGGCTGGTATAGCGCTGCAAAATTCCCAGTTGTTTGAAAATGTTTTGGTAGAAAAACAGTACCAAAAAGACATTTTGCAAAGTCTGTCGGATGTGGTAATTTCTACAGATCTACAAGGAAAAATAGTGACTATTAATGAGGCTGCTTTAGAATTGCTGGGATGCCCGGTGAGAGATGGGGCGAATGGTAGAAGAAACAGGCAGATTTGGGAGGATAATATTGTCGGTCGTTATATTTGGGAAATTTTGCCTGTTGATAATTTGCGTTTTCGCTTGGAAGATAGTTTGAATAATGCGGCGAGGCATTACGTTCCAGAGCAAAATTTAATGGTGGCTGTTTTGGTGGAAGCTAATGCTAATAAAGAGGGAGAAGATACTTACATTTTGGCGGTTTGCGATCGCCAAAATCCCGATTTTTATTTACCGTGGGGAAAAAGAGAGTCTCAGAAAAATTCGTCAACACAATTGGCTATTCCGGTGGCTGAAGTTCTCTTATTAGAACGGAGTTTAAATCTAACTGTTAATCCTCTTACTAACCCGGAAGGTGGGGTGAGGGGAGGGTTGGTAGTTCTGGAAGATATTAGTCGAGAAAAACGGATGAAAAGTACGATGTACCGCTATATGACTCCTAATGTTGCGGAACAGGTTATGGCTTTAGGAGAGGATGCCATGATGGTAGGAGAAAGGAAGGAAGTAACTGTTTTATTTTCTGATATTAGGGGCTATACGACTATTACGGAAAATATGGAGGCTTCTGAGGTGGTGAAGTTGTTAAATCAGTATTTTGAAACTATGGTGGAGGCGGTGTTTAATTATGAGGGGACTTTGGATAAGTTTATTGGGGATGCTTTGATGGCTGTTTTTGGGGCTCCTTTGCCTTTAGAAAATCACGCTTTGATGGCGGTTTTGAGTGCTTTGGATATGCGCCGTCGCTTGAAGGAGTTTAATAAATCCCGTCGGGGATATCCAGAGTTGAAAATTGGTATTGGTATTAGTTCGGGGGAGGTTGTTTCTGGTAATATTGGCTCGGAAAAAAGGATGGATTATACGGTGATTGGTGATGGGGTTAATTTGAGTTCTCGTTTGGAACAAATTACTAAGCAATATGGTTGCGATATTGTTCTGAGCGAGTTTACTTATGAGTTGTGCCCGGATAGCATTTGGGTGAGGCAATTAGATAAGGTTCGAGTTAAGGGGAAACAGCAAGGTGTTAATATTTATGAGTTGATTGGCGATCGCTCTTTGCCGCTTACTCCTAAAACTTTACAGTTTTTGACTCTTTATAAAAAAGGTCGCAAGGCTTATATTAATAGAGACTTCCAGGAGGCTATTAGTTATTTTCAAAATGCGGGAGAAATACGACCTTTAGATAGAGCGGTTGAAATTTATATCGAGCGATCGCTTAATTATCTAAAAAATCCACCGCCTCATAATTGGGATGGCATTTTCACTATGACGACTAAGTAATTAATAATTAATAATTAATAATTAATAATTAAATTTTGGTTTTTATGAATAGGTATTTATGATGTTTTTTGCGGGGGTTGACAATTTTTTCCAGCTATTCGTAGGTTGGGTGGAGCGACAGCGCAACCCAACATCTTTGTAGGGTTTCGCTGGTTGATGTTGGGTGGAGGTTCGCGTGCGCGCTACCTGCACCTAAGTAATTAATAATTAATAGACCTCTTGCATAATTCGATTTTTATGTAGGGGCAAAGCATTTGGGAGACAATTTTTGTTGAAAACCAGAGGTTTTTATGTCCAAATGCTTTGCCCCGTCTTTATTTTTGCAAGAGGTCTAATAATTAATAATTAAATTCTGGTTTTTATGAATAGGTATTTATGATGTTTTTT
>JAXHVR010000201.1:0-6201 GCA_034189005.1 Cyanobacteriota bacterium
CCTAATTTTTGTTAATGGGAACGTTGTTAGTTGTTAATTGACAGCTAACAATTAGTTCGTAGTAATCGCTTTAGCGATTGATATAGATAAATCGCTAAAGCGATTACTACAAACAGTGACAAAACTTTACCACTACCAAAATTACTGATTTTGGGAACTCTGTCAGTGGTTAGTTTGCTAAAAAAAGTCTATCTGAGATGCAGCCAACAGCTAACAATTAACAGGCGAGACGCCTGTTCTACGTTGGTTCAATTAACAGGCGAGACGCCTGTTCTACGTTGGTTCAATTAACAGGCGAGACGCCTGTTCTACGTTTTGGAGAACAGGCGAGACGCCTGTTCTACGTTGGTTCAATTAACAGGCGAGACGCCTGTTCTACGTTGGTTCAATTAACAGGCGAGACGCCTGTTCTACGTTTTGGATAACAGGCGAGACGCCTGTTCTACGTTGGTTAAATTAACAGGCGAGACGCCTGTTCTACGTTGGTTCCTGACAACTAATTCTTACCCAAAGTGGCAAAATTATCCGTCGAATTAGAGCGGTTTTTTTTTGAAGAAAAACGCGAATCTAAAGTTACTTTAGCAGACATAATGAAGTTGGCTAGAGGGCGAATTTTTGGTTTTTTATTCGTCGTTATCTCCCTGCCTTCTGCCCTGCCCATACCGGCACCTGGTTATTCTATTCCTTTTGGCATTTTATTATTCTTTTTAGCGGTTCAATTAATAATTGGTGCGGACAGTCCTTGGCTGCCCCAGGCATGGTTAAAACGTCCGATTTCTGTGGAGAAAGTGCAAGGTTTTGTCAAAGCAGGGATTCCTTGGTTGAAGAAAATTGAGTTAATATCTCGTTCTCGGTTGACTTATATTTGTAACAGCGTTCCTGGGAAAATTGTGATTGGCTGCGCGATCGCTCTCATGGCCATTTCGATGATGATTCCCATTCCTGCCACTAATACTATACCAGCCATTGGGATTCTTGTTACGGGTTTTGGCTTGCTAGATGACGATGGCGCGATTAGTTTGGCGGGATTAGTTATTTGCGCGATCGGGGGGGCTGTTTCGGCTTCGATTTTAATCGCTCTTTGGTTCGGAGGTTCTAGTTTGTTGGATATGTTGAAGGAGTGGTTGAACAATTAACAATTAACATTTTCCCAATTAATAATTAACAATTAATAATTAATAATTAACAATTAACAATTATTTGTTGCGGACAAGGGTACTGAGTAAAAGAAAAATTCGATTATTAATTATTCATTATTTGGTAATGAGTAAGGGGACGCTGCAATTGGGGATTAAGAAACCCGGTTTTTCCAAAAAACCGGGTTTCTGGTTCGTAACAAGCCGTAGGATTGAAAACACCACTTTTGTGCTAAGAAAAATAAACTCAAAATGAAGATAATCTATTTAAGAGGATGTCTCAATCTAACTCAGATGAAGAATATTTGAAACTGCTAACCAATCCCCTAAAAAACTGTCTAAATTACAAACCAAAATTTGGTAGGGGTAGGGGCTTAACTAAATTGGAATTTGAAACTCTTTACGGTGCAGATCCTTTTTACTCCTGGTTGGGATTAGATTCACCTTTGATGTACACTGCTCATAAAGCTGCTGGTGGCATAACTTCTATATACAGACAAATAGGTGTCGGTTGCGAACGACTAATCCAACGCTTAATCAGGGATAATCTTGGATTAACTGCATCACAATCTACATGGTCTTATGAAGTTCAAACAACGGACGGCAAAACTAGAACTCTATCCCTCGACTGTAGAATTCCACTGGCCGATCTATCATCGGAAAAACTTTCTCCGGTAGATTTGTGGTTGCAGCAAGCTTGCGCCCTCACAGGTGTTTCAGTAGAGGTCAGTCGGATACTCAAAGGTGCTGTGTTTGAAGTCAGACAAGGCTATAAAAGCAAAGACTCAAAACGCCAAAATGCAGATATTGCCAATGCCGCAGCCGCCTATTCCCAGGCATATTTGCCAGTGCTACTTCTGCTTTCAACGCAGATGGATACGAACGTAGCCGATCGCTACAAAAATGCCCGGTGGTTAATTCTCTACGGAACCACGACTGGCTCTACTACAGACTCCACTTATGAGTTTTGTCGCCAGGTACTAAATTACGATTTAGCTGATTTCTTTCATCGTAATTCTTCAATATTAAAGCAAGAAGTAGAATTAGTCTTGCAAGCTTTATTAACCTAAAATTAATGGTTTCTCAAAAATCGGATTTAACCTTTAAATACAATCTCAAACAAGGCCGACATGGTTGGCTGAGACTAACTCCAGCTTATTCGATTAAAGTAGTTCAAAACCTGCTCGATCGCCTGGAGAACCCCCAAAGAGTCCTCGACCCTTTCTCCGGTACGGGCACTACTGGATTAGTCTGTGCCGAACGGGGCCTAAATTGCGATTTGGTAGAAGTAAATCCTTTTTTAGTTTGGTTAGCAGAAGCTAAAACTCATGCCTACAATAGCGCTGAATTAGAAGCTGCTTCTAAGTTAGTTAAAAAAGTCGCCAAACAAGCCCGTCAAAATCCTCTAACTAACAACCTTTGGATTCCTCCACTAAGTAATATCGAGCGTTGGTGGCATCGAGAAAGATTAATAACTTTAGCTAACCTCTTCAATGGCTTAGATTCTTACAAAGAAAAAGTAGGAGATACTCCCAGTTTTAAACTAGCAGCGATCGCTTTTTGTAAAGTAGCTATTAACTGGTCTAATGCTGCCTTTAACCATCAATCGATGTCATTTAAAGATACGGAAACTTTACTTTTCAAATGGGAAGAAACAGATTTGATAATTGACGACTTTCTCTTTCAATCCCAAGAATTTATTGCCTCTGCAAGAACACCAATTTTAAGTAAAGTAAGCTTTTACCAAGGAGATTCTCGCAATGTCAATACTAAGTTATCTCAAAACTACGATGTTGTCATCACATCCCCACCTTACGTCAATAGAATGAGTTACATTCGGGAAGTCAGACCTTATATGTATTGGCTTGGATTTCTCAAAGAAGCAAGAGAAGCGGGAGAATTAGATTGGCAAGCAATTGGTGGCACCTGGGGCATCGCAACCAGCAGATTAAAAAACTGGCAGCCGGAGGAGGGGCAAATCTGCGAAGGACTTGAGGACATAACCCAAACAATTAACAAAAGAAGTCCTATCCTTGCCAATTACGTTCGCCGTTATTTTAGCGACATTTCCACTCATATTTCTAATTTAACCAAAGTCCTTGCTCCTGGCGCGGAAATATTTTATATTGTAGGGAACTCAAAATTTTATGATACTCTAGTTCCGGTGGAACAAATTTACATGAAGTTATTAAAACAAAGAGGATTTAAAAATGTTAAAAGCGAAGTGCTAAGAAAAAGAAACTCTAAAAAAGAACTCTACGAATACATCATCTCTGCCGAATGGGAATAAAAAATTAAATGACTTTAAAATTTGTCTTGTTTGCCACCCTAGCCTTAACCCTTGACGAAACAACTTTCAATACTTTCCTCAACAGTATTTCCGCGACCTTTTCCCAACTATTAGAAACCCTAGATAGCATCATCTTCTTCAGCATCGGCGGTCCCGAAGGAATGCCTTTAATCGTAATCTGGCTCATAAGTGGCGGTCTCTTCTTCACCTTCCGAATGAAGTTCATCAATATCCGCGCCTTCAAACACGCCATCGATGTGGTTCGAGGGAAATACGACGACCCAGACGAACCCGGGGAAGTCTCTCATTTTCAAGCTTTGGCAACGGCCCTGTCGGGAACCGTAGGACTGGGTAATATTGCCGGAGTGGCGGTGGCGATCGGTATCGGCGGCCCCGGTGCGTCTCTCTGGATGACGGTCGCCGGTTTGTTGGGCATGACGACTAAATTCGTCGAATGTACCCTCGGTCAAAAATATCGCATAGTTAGAGCCGACGGGACCGTTGCCGGGGGACCGATGTATTATTTATCGTCCGGTTTGGCGGAAATAGGACAAAAAACCCTGGGTCGGGTTTTAGCGGTAGCGTTTGCTTTTTTAGGTATTTGTGGCACTTTAGCGACTACAACTCTCTTTCAATCAAATCAGTCTGGGGCCGTTGTTGGTAGTATAGTACCCTTCTTTGCCGATCGCCCTTGGGTCTATGGTTCGATCGTAGCAACTCTGGTAGGATTAGTAATTATTGGCGGCATCAAACGCATCGCTACAGTAGCGGCGGCGATCGTGCCTGCTATGTGCGGTATTTATTTTTTAGCGGCGTTATGGGTTATCGCCGCAAACTTTATGGACGTACCAGAGGCGATCGCTACTATTTTTCAAGGTGCTTTTGCTCCCGAAGCGGTTGCCGGCGGGTTCGTTGGGGCCTTGGTGCAAGGCTTCCGCAGGGCAGCTTTCTCCAACGAGGCAGGGTTGGGTTTTGCAGCGATCGCTCATGCCGCCGCCAAAACCGAGGAACCAGTACGCGAAGGCATCGTCGCCTTGCTCGAACCCTTTATCGACACTGTTATCATCTGCAACCTCACGGCCATAGTGGTTATTATTACTGGGGCTTACAACAATCCCGAATTTACCGGACTGGATGGGGCGACCCTTACTTTAGCAGCTTTTGGAACAGTCAGTCAGTGGTTGCCGAGTATATTGGCGATCGCCATCTTCTTATTTGCTTTCTCCAGCATCATTTCAGCCGCTTATTACGGTGAAATTTGCTGGCAATACTTGTTCTCCGAACAAAGCCAAATTGTTTATAAAATCCTCTGCGTCCTAGCAGTTTTTGTCGGCGCGGTAACTGCCCCAGAAGCAATTATCAAATTTGGCGATGCCGTCAAAACCTCCTTAGCCATACCTAGTTTGTTAGGTGCTTACCTCTTATCTGGTAAAGTCGCTGCCGAGTTAGAAGATTATACGAATCGTTTCATGTCTAATGGGAAAGATGAAACGGATGGGTTGTTGGCGAACGATTAACAACGGGAGCAATCCGTGCAGGGATTATGAAAAATTAGGGGGCCAGAAACCCGGTTTCTTCAAGAAACCGGGTTTCTAAAATATCGCATAAGATTAATGAAATTGCTATAACAATCCGTGCAGGGATTATGAAAAATTAGGGGGCCAGAAACCCGGTTTCTTTGAGAAACCGGGTTTCTAAAATATCGCGAACGATCTACGGCTTGCTATATAACAACTAACCACTAAAGAGAAGACATAATATGAATTTACCAATATCGTTGTTTTTTGCCGAAACAACTCTTAATAGTTTGCTTAACAGCATTTCGGAGACTTTTTCCCAACTATTAGAAACCCTAGATAGCATCATCTTCTTCAGCATCGGCGGTCCCGAAGGAATGCCTTTAATCGTAATCTGGCTCATAAGTGGCGGTCTCTTCTTCACCTTCCGAATGAAGTTCATCAATATCCGCGCCTTCAAACACGCGATCGATGTAGTTCGAGGGAAATACGACGACCCAGACGAACCCGGGGAAGTATCTCATTTTCAGGCTTTGGCAACGGCCCTGTCGGGAACCGTAGGACTGGGTAATATTGCCGGAGTTGCCGTTGCCATTAGTCTCGGCGGTCCCGGTGCCTCTCTCTGGATGACCGTCGCGGGTTTCTTGGGCATGACGACTAAATTTGTGGAATGTACCCTCGGTCAAAAATATCGTCTCGTCAAACCAGACGGCACCGTTGCAGGGGGACCGATGTATTATTTATCCGCAGGTTTGGCCGAGGTAGGACAGAAAAAACTGGGTCAAGTTTTGGCGATCGCCTTCTGCATCCTGGGTTTGGGGGGAAACTTAATGGCTATTGGTATATTTCAGTCGAATCAATCTAGGGTGGTTGTTGCTAGCGCCCTGCCATTTATAGCCGATCGCCCTTGGATTTATGGCTCGATCTTGGTGCTATTAGTAGGATTGGTAATTATTGGCGGCATTCGACGCATTGCCACCGTGGCGGCGGCGATCGTGCCCTTGATGTGCGGTGTTTATTTGTTGGCCGCCCTGTGGGTAGTTGGCAGCAATATTACTCTAGTTCCCCATACCATCGCCAGCATTATTACAGGTGCTTTTGCGCCCGAGGCAGTAGCGGGGGGGTTTGTTGGTAGTCTGATTCAGGGTTTCCGGCGATCTGCTTTTTCTTGCGAGGCCGGCATGGGGACGGCATCAATGCTTCACGCGGCGGCTAAAACTAAGGAACCAGCGCGCGAAGGCATCGTCGCTTTGCTAGA
>JAXHVR010000202.1:0-6188 GCA_034189005.1 Cyanobacteriota bacterium
GGGTTCCGCAGGACTTTAATAATGACGGGTTGACCGTCGCTGGCTCTTATAGCCCGATAGACTATGGTACGAGTTCCTGCGTAAATGGACTCGGTTTCAATATAACCACTTAAGTAGAGCGCGCTCGTTTTCATAAATTAGGTAGGAATAAAAACAGTTTATTTGTCTTGTATGATACCGCAAAGCGCTCTTATGTGGAATGAATTTTGTTCGCTGGGCTTAACTATCAGTTCGCGGGCAGTTCGATGGTAAAGGTCGTACCAACTCCAAGCTTTGAATCGCAAGTTATAGTGCCGCCGTGTTTTTCGGTGATGATATTGTAGGCGATCGCCATTCCCAACCCCGTTCCTTTTCCTACTCCCTTGGTGGTGAAACCTTGCTCGAAAATCCGGTCTAATGTTTCTGGTTTCATGCCGCAACCATTGTCGGTTATTTCAATCTGCACCCGCTCTTCATTAAGGACAGAAGTGCCAATGCTAATCCGATTCCGATTCGCTTTAATCTCGGAATATGTTTTTCCTTCATTTGCCTCGTCAAAAGCATCAATGGCGTTTGCAAAAATATTCATAAACACTTGATTTAGTTGTCCTGGGAAACATTGCACCACCGGAATATCTCCATAGTCTTTAACAATTTCAACGGCCGGGCGTTCTTGGTTGGCTTTAGTGCGATGTTTGAGAATAAGTAAGGTACTATCAATTCCTTCATGGATATCGAATTCTGTTTTATTTTCTCGGTCTTTGCGCGAAAAGGTACGCAGGCTATTACTAATATTGCCGATGCATTCGATTCCTACAGTCATCGACTCTAGCAATTTTGGTAAATCTTCCCGAATAAATTCCAGGTCTATCTCTTCAATTTCAGTCTCGATTTGTGGGTCGTTACTCGGACATTTCGCCAGTAACAGATCTATTAAACCCAGTAAATCTTCCACATACTTTCGGGCCGGTTCGATATTACCCTGCAAGAATCCAACGGGATTATTAATCTCGTGGGCGACACCTGCGACTAAGTTCCCTAAAGCTGACATCTTTTCGCTTTGAACTAGCTGTAATTGAGACTGCTTTAAATCTACTAATGCTCGCTCCAGTTTCTCTTCTTTCTGACGTCGCAGATTCGCCTCAAGAGTTAAGGCTACTAAATTAGCAACCGACCGCACAAAATTTTGTTCTGCCTGAGTCCAGACCCGCTTGCTACCCACTTGTTCGCAGCAAAGAATTCCGTAGATTTTTCCATCCAATAAAACGTTAGCATCAAGCATTGAGACAATATTAAGAGGAACTAAATAATCTTCTTTAAAGTCGGTAGTTTTCGGGTCGTTTTGAGCGTCATTAGATACTAATAAAGCTTCTAAATTAATAGCGCTAAAATAGTTGGGATTGTCATTAAAAAATATCTCGAATCCTTGTGAATGATGCTCCTTAGAGCTTTCAAATAAATCTACACAGTAAATTTTAATCTGCTCTTTGTCAAAAAGCCAGATGCTTGCACGCTCTACTTGTAACGTACGAGCCGTTGCTGTAGTTAATTCTTGAAATGATGTTTTTAGTTCCCCGGAGCTAATTGCTTTACTTTGAGAAAGGTTAGATATTGCTAAAACTTGTTTCTGCATTATTTGTTCGTTTTCAATTAATTTAATCTGAGTTATTTGTAGGTTGTTAAGCGATCGCTCTAACCTTTCTACATAGCTTTTACTCTGAGAATAAAGCCTAGCATTTTCCAGGGCACTAGCGGCCTGGGCGCAGAGAAATTCAATTATTGTCTGGCGGTTGCGGGTAAAAACCCGTTTGGTCGTAGGATGTTCCAGATACAAAATAGCCACTAAATTACCGCGCTCTAACAGGGGCACGCAGAAGGCGCTTTGGGGTTGATATTTGAGCAAGTAGCCTTCTATAATTCCTGCTATCTCGGTTTTGGCTTCCTCAATTAATACCGGTTCTTTGGTATTTTTGACATATCGAACCAGACGAACAGGCACCGGGCTGTCTGCGGCGAGCGATCGGGATTTTGTAGAAGTCTCTACCGAGCCATCCTCTGTCAGTTGTGCCATTGCCCGCAATTGCCATTGCTCCTCCTGGGGAACGAGTAAAACAGTCTTTTGCGCCCCGGCATTGGTGAGGATAATTCGGACAATTTTGGCAAGCAGTCGATCGAGTTCCATGGTGCTAGAGAGAGTTTGGGCCGCTTGTAAAATAGAGGCGAAGTCTAGGGCTTCTGAAATATGGGTGCCGGTTCGGGTCGCGTCTTGTCTGACTGAGGTGAGGGTTTTAGTAAGAGCGTCTAAACTATCTATGGGATTAAATTCTACCCGTTGCTTTTGCAGAATTGGTGTCAGGAGTTGGGGATATTTTACTTCTAGTTGGTCGGTCTTAGCTTTTGCTCCCCAACGGGCGTAGCAGTAATAGGCGGATTGGATATAGGTGGCTGCGATTTTCTCTTTACCCCATTCCAGATAAAATTTAGCCGCGAGTTCGTTGGCGAGGGCTTCTTCTTGGATAAAGCCGTTTTCCTTCGCTCCTGCTATGGCGCGATCGTAGAAATCCGCTGCTTCATATTTTTTCCTTCGCACGCGAAACAGTTCCGCTTCTACAAGAGCGTGTTTGTGCGAATAGTTCGCGGGAGCATGCATCGCCCAATTTTCTATTTTCTCTTGGTTAGCATCAATTGTTGTTAGGTATTGTTTTTGCTTCTGTGGGGAAGCATCGAGGTAATTCTGGAGCCATGCCAGGGAGTCATAAGTATGAAACAATGGCATCATAATTGAGGCAGTGCCACCATCGATATACTCTCTTGCTTGGGTGGCATAGCCTGCAACAATTCGCGAATCGTCGAAGAAAGAATAAGCAAGAATAAGTTTGTTGAGATAGTAGTAAAATACTGCTAAACGGTAGTTTTGCTCTAGCGCTCGGGGTAGTTGGATGCTTTCATCATAAACTGTTCCAGCAAGCATCAAAGGATCCGTCGATTTTCCTTGCCAATTTAAGACGACTTGATGATATATGCTATGAATTTGTAAAATACTATCTTGACGTTTTTTTCGCATAAATTCAGCAAACCCGTCCATTTGAGTTGCCAAATCGGAAAGTTCGACAGCACCGCTAAAGTAGGCTAATTGACCGTATCGTTCGGCGGCAAAACACGCATGTTCTAGATCCCCAGTATTCGCTCCACTGGCGTAAGCCTTCAGCATTAAATTAAAGGTTGACTGGATGGGAACTTTCCAAGGGAGGGTAAAGTAGGTGGCGACGAATGTTGTGGCGGCTCGAAATGGTTCTGCTTCAATACGCTCTAACAAAGCGAGGGCTAATTGACCTGCTTGATACCCCCTTTCGATATCTCCCCGGAAACCACAAAAAATGACACCCAAACTTGAATAGGCATGGGTATGGGCGGGAGCATTTCCATAGCGCAGTGCTAGTTTTACCTGCTGAAAAACTAGAATGGGCAATAGGTCTATTTGTACCATGTGGACTACTGGCAGCAAGCTACAGATAATGCGAGTTGCTGCGAGCATTGCCCGATCGCTCATTTCTTCTAAATCGAGCAAGTCTGAAATTGCTCTGCCTTCTAGAGCTGTCTCCATTTCGACAAATGCTCGTTCTACATCAGAGGGTGTCACTTCCTCTGGTAATGGAATTTCCAGTAAATCGAGAATTTTCAGCCCCAAGGATATTGCCTCTTGAAACTGGTTTTGGGCTTTCAAGGCTTGCAGTTTTACTTCATAAGCGCTACCGCGATCCTCAAGGGTGCGGGCATTACTCAAAATATCGGCAATAGATTCGTTCGCAAGCTCAAAACTGCCAGAAAGATAAGCCCCCTCGGCCAAACAGTTTCTCAAAGCCAGCATCAGATCGTAATTCCCTTGCCAAGCATCCTCCCCCAAGAGTTGGATACCCACTAGGGCATATTCTGTGGCCGCAACGAAGGCAGTAGTTTCGCGAGCTTTTGTCGCCGCAATATGGTTGAGCTTGGCGATCGCGACCGTTTCCTCTGGAGAATTAATAATATCTAGGCATTGGTTAAACTGGTTGACAATCTTAAAAACATCGCTGTCGGTCGGTTCCCAACGAGCTCGCTGCAGCAGCCTGCCAATATTCAAGTGGCTGCTTTGTTTGCGGTTTTCTGCAATCAGGGAATATGCCGCTTGTTGAACGCGATCGTGTAAAAAACGATATTCGACCGATACTGCAGGAGTCGGTTCTATATCGCTCTCGACACCCCGAAAAAATTTATAAGTTTCGCTAACTGGCAGCACTAAGCCCTCTTGCAACGCGCCCCAAAGATTCGCCGCCACATCCTCCCAAGACTGCTCGGAAACGATCGCCAAGGTCTCTAGGTCAAACTGGTTGCCAATACAAGCTGCCAACTTCAAAATATTCTGGGTCTCCTGCGGCAACTTCTGCAATCGCCCCGCCATGAATTCAACAACATCATCGGTAAGAGCGGTCTCGCGCACCTTTGAGAGGTCGCATTCCCAATAGCCTAAGTTGCGATCGAACGCGACCAACTTTTCTTCATATAACCCTTTCAAGAACTGAGTTGTAAAGAACGGATTGCCTCGGGTTTTTTCATAAAGCAGTTCGCTCAGGGGTAGGACCTGTTCTTTTTTACAACTTAGGGTGTCTGCCACCAATAGATTTATATGATGAAAAGCTAATGGCTCTAGGGTAATTGTGGAAATAACGGCTCGCTCTTTCTGGAGTTCGTCTAGCTGCAACATCAAGGGATGGGCGGGAAAGACCTCGTTATCTCGATAAGCTCCCAACACCAGCAAATATCCCCCTTCTGACTCGTCCATCAACAACTTCAGTAGATTCAACGACGCCAAATCAGCCCATTGTAAATCGTCTAAAAAGATAACCAAGGGATGTTCGATGGTAGTGAAGACGCGAACAAACTTGCCAAAGAATAAGTTAAAGCGGTTTTGCGCCGCACTGCCAGAAAGTTCTGCTACTGGGGGCTGTTTGCCAATAATCCTTTGCAGTGAAGGGATAGCGTCGATGATGACTTGTCCGTTTTCTCCCACTGCTTCGAGTATCGATGCTTTCCACTCTTCTAGTTCCGCGTCGGAGGAGCCTAGTAATTGACCCATCAAATCTCGAAATGCTTGTACGAAGGCGCTAAAAGGAACGTTACGATTGAATTGGTCGAATTTGCCTTTAATGAAATAGCCCCGCTTTTCGACAATGGGCTTGTGTACTTCGTTAACTACAGCAGTTTTGCCAATGCCGGAAAACCCCGCCACCAGCATCATTTCTGTCTTACCGAGGGCTACTCTACTGAAGGCATCGAGCAGGGCTTGCACTTCGCTCTCCCGTCCGTAGAGCTTTTCGGGGATAATGAAGCGATCGCTCCTATCCTGGGTTCCTATTTCAAAGCTGGCAATCTCCCCGGTGGCTTCTAATTTTTGCAGACATAGCTCTAAATCGTGCTTAATTCCCATTGCACTCTGATAGCGGTCTTCAGCATTTTTTGCCATCAACTTTCTGACTATTGCCTGCAAGGCAACGGGAACTTCGCTGTCGGCTGAAAACTGAACCGCCCGCGCGATGTGGCAATGAACCAACTCCATCGGATCGCTGGTAGAAAAGGGTAATTGCCCGACCAGCAGTTGAAAAAACGTCACCCCCAGAGAATAGAAATCCGTGCGATAATCTATACCTCGGTTCATCCGTCCGGTTTGTTCCGGGGAAATATAAGCCAGAGTTCCTTCGAGAACGTTGGGGTTAGCTAGTTGCTGTTGCTCTTTTGGCAGCAAGCTGGAGATGCTGAAGTCGATTAGTTTTACTAAGCCGGTTTCTGGGTGGATGAGGATGTTGCTCGGTTTGATGTCTTTGTGGACGATGCGCTCTAGGGTCAGATAGTGGAGTGCTTCGCTCAGTTGGATGGCTATGGCAAGGAATTCGGTTAGGGAACCCTCTTTTTGCTGCTGCCAATAGTCCCACAGGGACATCTCGCCCCCATCTGGCATCACGAGAGCGTAACCGTTGCCGTAGCGCTCCAGTGCTAGGGGCCGAACGATCGCTGGATGTTCCAAATTGCGCGTGATGATGTATTGGTTGCGGAACTGAACTAACTCGTTGAAGTTCGGGTGCGGGTTCCGCAGGAGTTTGATAATGACTGGTTCGGAGTCGCTATGACGGGTGCCTCGATAGACCAGGGTTCGCGTGCCAAGGTAGAGGTTTTCG
>JAXHVR010000203.1:0-6078 GCA_034189005.1 Cyanobacteriota bacterium
GGAGGCCAGAGGAAGAAGGTTTTCATGTACGGGGGACTTTGACTTGCTCTTGCTCCCCCCTTTTTAAGGGGGGCTGGGGGGGATCGCTCGATGTACTTCACCGAGCGCGATAATGGCTATAACAATTAACAATTAACAATTAACAATTAACAATTAACAATTAACAATTAACAATTAATAATTGGTTCTCCTTGTTAATTGTTAGTTGTTAACTCAATTAGGGTTACTTCTGGCGGACAGAATAACCTTCCTGGGAAATAAGTTCCCAGACCGCGATTGACGTATAAATAATTATCGCCGACTTGGTGGATTCCTCTCGCCCATTCCCAATGTCGAACAACTTTATAACAATCTGCCATATAAGGAATAATCGGACGTAGAAAGCTAGGAACCTTGCTGCGGATGGGTTTGATATACTGCGGCAGGGGTCCGATGCGGGGGAGATCGACTTGTCCGCCGTGGGTGTGACCGGATAACTGCAAATCCACCCGCCACCGTTGCAAGACTTCGGCGGTATCGGGGTTGTGGGATAAAACGATGCGGGGAACGTCGGGGGCGATCGCTTTCATTACTGGTTCTGGTTGGAAGTCGCCGGACCAAAAATCTGCCAACCCGACCAAAGCAAGGTCGCTTCCCAAAGGATACACCGCTTCGTTATAGAGAACTCGAATGCCGATCGCCTCTAGGGCGTTAATGACTTTTTCCTTCGCCCCAGGCAGGTAGTTGTCGTGGTTGCCGAGGATGGCGAAGATGCCGGCGCGACTTTCTAGACCTTTGAGTCGCAACGCCAACTCGCCAATGGGGGAAGGGTCGTCGGTAACGTAGTCGCCAGTAAGGAGGATTAAATCTGGTTTTGCGGCGTTGGTGGTAGCGATCGCTTCTTCTAATAATTCCTCGGATAATCCTCTACCGTCGTAGTGGAAGTCGCTAAGTTGTACCAGTTTAGTACCTTCGAGGCGGGAGGGCAAGTCGGCGATTTTGACTCTCAGGTTTTCTACCTGCAAGGGACCGGTTAAGATTTTGTGCATGGGTTTGGTTTTGCTTGACTGGACTTGCTTTTAAGATAGCATTGGAATTTCCAGTCCCAAACGCAACCGCAGGGCGATCCAATCGCTGAGGGCTTCGCGCAATTCGCGGCGGCAACCTTCTAGGGTTGTATGGTTTCCCCATACTCCCTGGAGTCCTGGGATTTCGCCCCAGTAGGTTTTGTCGTCGTTGTGTAAAAAATCTTCTGCCAAAAATGGATATGTAGGGGCAACAGCATTCGGGCGGCAAATTTCGATAACAAGCAGAAGATGTCGTTTCCGTTCTGTTTGCCCTGCCGCCAGCATCTAATTTTATGATTGTCAATTAATTTTTAATTTGTCACAAATCGTTTAGGATTGCTATAGTTATTAGACTTCGTGGCAGTTGTAGGCAACAGGCACGAAGTCTATTTTTCTACCCATGCCAGGCAGCGAATGCTCTTGCGCGGTGCTGAAGAAGAAGAGGTCATTGCCGCAATTCGTTCCTCTCTCTGGCAACCTGCCAAGCGAGGTAAATTTAAAGCCCGGTTCCAATTTAATTTTAACGAACAGTCCCCAATTAACCAAGAAGTTTACGCTTATAAAGCAGTTGCTCCAATATTCAAAGAACTATCCGATAGAATCCTAGTAGTAACGGTGCAAGTCTATTACTTTAATTAAAAGGAGTCAAACCATGAAAATACATTACGATACTGAAGTCGATGCGCTTTACATCGAACTACTGACATTAGAACCAGGAACGGCAGAAAGTCGCGAATTAACAGAAGAAATAATAGCGGATTACAGCCCCGATGGCAAACTAGCTGGATTAGAAATAGTTGATGCTTCTGTGGTGCTGGGGCCGCAATTACAAGAAATTATTGTCGAAGATTCTTCAAAGGGCGTATTGCATCGACTGGCTCTTGTAAAATAAGATCTAAATAGCTGCACCTGGCTCTTGAAACCCCCAGCCTAGAAACCGGGTTTTATCAAAAACCCCGGTTTCTCAATTCAATAGACTTCGTGGCAGTTGTAGGCAACAGGCACTATTGCTACAGGCAACAGGGAAGAGTTTTTAAGGAAAAAGTAACGAAAAACGATTTTATTTTTACTTTTGCAAGAGGTCTAATACCTTCGCCATTTTTGCGGAACAATGATAATTCGCCCGCCAGTGCTACGAAGATGTTGGGTTGCGCTATCGCTCCACCCAACCTACAAGAAAATGGCTACGAGAAAATGGCGAAGATATTGTTAATTGCTAAAACTATCTTATAAAGAACGCAACTTATCAAACAACTTTTCTAACAAATTCTGCTGCCACTTCTTCTCGGCAAACTGCCGTTTTTTTAACAACAAACCAGTTTTACTATTCACCTCCGATAAAGTCGGGTAAATGTGAATGCCAGTTAAAGCAGAAACCGGCAACTTCTTCGACATCGCTAATACCACTTCGTGGATTAATTCCCCCGCAGAAGGCCCCACCAGATGCGCCCCTAAAATTTGACCGTTGCCTAAAGTAATAATCTTAGCAAATCCCAAAGTCGCCCCTTCTGCTTGGGCGCGATCGACCCCGGCAAAAGGCTGCTTCAATACATAAATACCCTTTCCGTAACGCTTTCTGGCTTGCTCTTCCGTCATCCCCACTCGCGCCAACTCCGGATCCGTAAAAGTTGCCCAAGGAATTACCCGATAATCTGCTTTGCTAAACGGGAAAAATAAAGCATTTGTTAATACCACCACTGCTTCATAACCGGCTACATGAGTAAACTGATAGCCGCCAATTACATCCCCGCAAGCATAAATTTTCTTATTAGTAGTTTGCAACTTCCTATTAACCTTAATTCCCTGTTTGCCAACCTCCACTCCAGCAGCTTCTAAATTCAAAGATTCCACATTGGGAGTCCTGCCCGCCGAGACGAGAATTTCATCCACAGTTATTTGATGACCTGCGGCGGTTAAGCGTTTTTTCCCGTCAACAACTTCTACCTTCTCCGCCCGGGCTTGACGCAGAATTTTAATACCTTCTAATTCAAATTGTTGTTCTACAACCAAAGCTGCTTCTGGGTCTTCTTTTGCTAAGATGTTCTCGCGGCTAGAAATCATCGTCACATCGCTGCCCAAACGGGAAAAAGACTGTCCTAATTCGCAACCGATGGGGCCGGCACCAATTATGGCTAAAGATTTGGGTAATTCTGTGATGGAAAATACTTGTTCGTTGGTGAAAAATTCCGCTTCTTTTAATCCTTCTATTGGAGGAATGGCCGGTCGAGAACCGGTGGAAATTACAAAAGCCCTTGCGGTTAATTTTTTGCCGTTAACTTCAAAGGTTTGGTCGTCGATAAACTGACCCTCGCCAAAAATAACCTCCACTCCCAAACCTCTAAATCTTTCCGGGGAGTCGTGTGGTTCGATATTTTTAATAACTTGACGAACGTGCCCCATTGCTTTAGCAAATTCTATTTCTGGGGGTTGGGTGTGGATGCCAAAACGGGCGGAGTTTTTTACTTCGTAAGCGACGCGGGAGGCGTGGATAAATGACTTACTCGGAACGCAACCGTACCAGAGACAATCTCCTCCGAGGCGATCGCGTTCTACTAATGCTACTTTTGCTTTTAATTGGGCCGCCGCGCTGGCAACTACTAAACCGCCCGAACCGCCGCCGATGATTACAATGTCGTATTCTACTGCCATGATTTTAGTTAGTTGTTAGTTGTTGGTTGTTAGTTGTTAGTTGTTGGTTAACCACTAACAACTAACAATTCTTTTTTGCACTTTTAAATAAAAATGCCATGAGAAAATTATTAGCCCTAACTGAGAGATTGGTTGTAGTTGTAGGGTCAAAGCAGGGAGGATCTCATATTTGTAAAAAAACCAAAAGATTAATAAATTTTGTTAGTTGTTAGTTGTTAGTTGTTAGTTGGGCAACTGACTACTAACAACTAACAACTGACCGCTAACAAAAAGCATTTTTATCTTGGCAATATCTTGCACCCCGATGCACCCACCCCATAGCGATCGCTTTATGCCGGGGCATCTGTTGCCGTGGATGCTTCCTCCTCGGAACGATTGAATAACTTTTCACCGATCCAGTAGGTTAGAATATGAGAAAGCAGCCCCATCGGTCCGGCAAACAAACAGAGGATTAAGGAATGGGCAGTCCAAACACCGGTTCGCTGTCCTTCTAAATAAATATAGCGACCCAGGAACAGATCTAAAACTAAAAAATGAATCCAACCGGTGGCGGCGGCGCTTTCCTCCGCAAAGAAACGGGCAATATCTGCTAATTTAGGATTGGATAAAGCGGCGGCATTTTCAGGGGTGAGACTAATAACAAAAAGGTAAATATATAAAGCCGCTAAAACTACAAAGGGAATAAAAGATGAGATTACTTTTCTGGTGACTCCCCATTTTGGTAGAAAGATCGTTAATATCCAGAAAGGTAAAACAAAAAGATTTGCGCCGTTGAAAATCAAGTCGAGTGTCATAATTAATTGTGGATTGTACGAGGTAAGAGAATGTTAAAGCTAAAGCAGCTTCTCGGTCAATATTACGCTATTCTGGCGAAAATGTCTGTCGGTAGTATCGCCCTATTTCTGAGTTTAGAATTTTTCTGCTGGCCCGGGTTGTCGGGTGGTTTGTCCCAGAGGAGATTAGAAAATTCTCCTTCTGGTGGTGACGTTAATATTTTAGCCCAAAATTATGATTTTGAAATGATGAATAAGTTAACAAGCGCTAACAACCATTTTGGTTTTAATTTGTTTTTAGAGATTGTAAAATCTGAGGGGGAAAGTAATATTTTTATTTCTCCGAGTAGTATGGCGATCGCCCTCTCGATGGCTTACAACGGCGCTAGGGGAGAAACCCAAAAGGCGATCGCTCAAACTCTCAATTTTTCCGGCATGAGTTTGGCACAAGTCAACGAAGCTAACCGGGCGCTTCTAGGTTTTTTAGAAACCCTCAACCAAGAAGTACAGCTATCAACAGCAAATTCTCTCTGGTTGGCAGAAAGTTTTGATGTCAATCCCGATTTTATCGCCAACAATAAGGAATTTTACGGAGCAGAAATCGGGAAAACCAACTTTGAGAACGATAAGGCAGTTCCTCTTATTAACAACTGGGTAAGAGAGAATACCAACGGCAAAATAGAGACCATCATCAATGGTTTATCTCCCAATTCAGTAATGGTGCTGCTAAATGCCATTTATTTCAAAGGAAATTGGGAGCAAAAATTCGACGAATTAGAAACAAAAGAACAGCCTTTTACCTCAGCGGATGGAACCGCAAAAAACCTACCGATGATGTTCCTCTCAAGCAGCTTTCCTTACTTTGAAAACGAGTTATTTCAGGCAGTAGCATTGCCTTATGGAGAAGGGAGGGCGAGTATGTATGTATTCTTGCCCAAAGCGGAAGTAGGTTTGGCTGGATTTTATCAGCAATTAAATAATGAAAATTGGCAGAATTGGATGTTGCAATTTGACTACGGTGAAGTTGAGTTAGGTTTGCCTCGCTTTAAGGCAGAATACGAACTGAAACTTAACGATGTCTTAAAAGCTTTAGGCATGGAGATAGCTTTCGAGCGAGGGGTAGCGGATTTTTCTGATATGCTAAATACTTCTCAACAACTATTTATTAGCGAGGTCAAACATAAAGCTTTTGTAGAAGTGAATGAAGAGGGAACCGAGGCGGCAGCTTCTACGGCAGTGACGATAACTTTAAGAAGTTTGCCCAGGCGGTTTAAGATGAAGGTCGATCGCCCATTTTTTATTGCCATTACCGACAACGAAACCGGCTCTATTTTATTCATGGGATCTATTACAAATCCCGGTTCTTAGGAAATAATTAAAAGGGTGTATCTTATTCAAAAAAAAATTTTTTACGTCGAAGAGACAACAGACAAGATCTCGGGAGCATCTCATATTTGCAAAAATAAAATTTTCCTATTACCTATTACCTATTATAACGATTATTGAATCGGTGAGGTACACCCGGATCGATCCCCCTAAATCCCCCTTAAAAAGGGGGACTTTGAATTGTTCCGGCTCCCCCCTTTTCAAGGGGGGCTGGGGGGGATCGA
>JAXHVR010000204.1:0-3740 GCA_034189005.1 Cyanobacteriota bacterium
TCTTTGGTGGCCTCGTGTTTTCACAGGCTCTTCCGCCGTGGCCTCGTTGGACCTCACTCATACCCCTCTAGTCTCTAAAGGCTCCTAGTGAGAGCGAGTCGCACCTTACATCTCCATGCCTTACAAATGTTGGGTTGCGCTGCCGCTACACCCAACCTACGAATGGTATTTTTTCTGCATGGCGAAGATATTGTCCAAAAAACCGGGTTTCTGGTGGAGCGAATATTCCTGCGCCAAGCGATCGCCTTTTTTCCTTCCAGGGAGCGATCGCCCAGCATCCAGATATTTAACAATACCTTAGCCAAAATAAAAAATAGCATTCGTAGGTTGGGTGGAGCGACAGCGCAACCCAACATCTTCGTGGAACCCAACAAGATCGTTGGGTTTCGCTACGCTACACCCAACCTACAAGAAAAATGGCGAAGGTATTGAACCCGGTTTCTGGCCCCAGATAAAAGCGATGTTGCATCCGCAACCCTTCGCGATCGCCCCAAAACAGATGGCCAGTTTTTGCCCCGTCTTTGGCTGAATATTAAGTTTTGTAACAAATTTCTCGATTTGGCGTAAAAAAACGAATGTTCTCCCAAAGAGATAAATAGAGGCGGTTGCAAATTTCAAAGTTTTAAATTTTGGAATGCGGCCGCCTGGATGGATTTTAGGTTTTAGGTGGACTCCGGGCCGTCTAAAATCTAATGTCTATTTTCTCAAACTAGATTCAGGGTGGAAATGAAAAGACCATGAAACAACAAAGAAATCTCGAAGAAAAATTTTCGACGGTTTTGCAGGTAACGGATGGGAAAGGAAAGTTGGTGTTAATAGGTTGGGAAAGCGATCGCAAGTTAGCGAGAAACTTCCAACAAATCGTCGCCCCCTACCAGCAACCCCAGGAAGAATTTTTAGCCCGTTGCCTTCTCAAAAGCAGCCTAAACGGCAGCGAAATACCCTTCGATAGAGAGCATCTTTGCGCTTATTTAGACGAATCTTGTTTCTGGATAGGCAAGGCATTAGCAAAAGAATTAGCCCCGCTAAATCTTACTCCTTCGGAATGTTTTAGCAGCGCCAGAATATTTGCTGCCGACCCGAAAAAGATTTTTAAAAACTATGACTTTAGCAAAAGTAAGGTCGAAAAATACGCTTCTTTAAAGATAAAAAGCGCTGCCAAAGAGCATCTGCATTTAGGTAAAGAAGTTTACAAATACTCTCCCTGGGGCTTGCTGCGTCATTCTAGTAAAAAGAAATTTTCTCAAGCGCTGCAACGACACAGTAATCTGAGTAAAACCGAGATTCAAAGCTGTTTGTTAGCTTTGGAAGGTTATAAAAAAATCTACACTTCTTGCCAAGATACGGGGAGCCAAAAATTAACCGAACCGACTTCCCAACAATGGCAAGATATTCTCAATTTCTATAACAAATTCTGCTGGAAGAAAAATTTGGAACCAGTAGAAGACGACGGTCAAATTAAAGAATGGTTGAACCAATGCATCCAGGCAAGGATTGCTTGGGAAAAACTAGATTTTGCGCCCCTGGACGAAGACTTTACTATGGATCCTCCCGATGAAGAATTGTATTTCCCACCGCAAGCAGAAGAATTGGTCGCAGTTAATTCGGTTTTAACGGGGGCTTTTTTAGATTTAGAACTGGCAGAACGGCAGTTGCTAAAACTCTGGTACGGTTTGGGAATAGCTCAGGGAGATATTGCAGAAGTTTTAGGAATAGAAAAACAATATCAAGTTTCTCGAAAGCTGAAAAACTGCAATAAAAAGTTATTATTGGCTGTAGCTGCATGGTGCCGCGAGGTTCAACAAATGTCTTTAAACGAAGAGGTTATTAAGGAACAAAACGAACCTTTAACCGAGTGGTTAAAGCAATATTGTAAGGGAGGATTTAATGAATTTTTGCGGGAAGTTTTGATGAGCAATCGCCCCTACGACTTACCGCTTTTACGACTGCGATATGGCGAAGCTTTGACCGTGAAAGTTGTGGCGGAAAAGTTAAATATTTCCCCAGAAGCAGTTGCAGATAAACTGGAGCAAGTGGGGGAATATTTAGCAGGAGAATTGCGGCAATTTGTGGCGGATAATTTAGATTTGGAACTTCCTATTTCTGCGAATAAAAAACTTGCAGATTTTACTAATAAGTGGTTGGTTGCGGCACCTTATGGGGCTTGGTATTAGGGGGGGAGAAGAAGACGATCCCCCCCGGCCCCCCTTAATAAGGGGGGAGAAAGAGGGAGAGGGGGGAGAAAGAGGGAGAGGGGGGAGAAAGAGGGAGAGGGGGATCGAAAGAGGATACTTTTTCGTGTCCGGGGGACTTTGACATTTTCCGGCTCCCCCCTTTTTAAGGGGGGCAGGGGGGGATCGAAAGATTGTATCTCATCAATAATTGCTGTATCTATATTCCAATTCCCAATTAGCGAGGACCGAGAAAAATGACGTTGAATTTGAACGAACTAACCGCAATTTATCCAGAACAAGTCTGGTTGGATTTTTCCCGAGAAAGGGCAAATCGAATCTGGCAACAATCTCACGAATATTCTAACGATGCCGCCCGCTGGAGAGCTTATCTAAATAATCTATGTTTGAATGCAATTCTAGAATGGTTGCCAGAAGAAACGGAGGCGGAAGAACAACCGCAACCTTGGCCGAGTTTAGAAATTCTCAAACAACAGTGGGAGGTAGTAAACGGTAGCGCGATCGCCCTTGGAGATACTCGCATTATCGTCATTCCCACGGAAGAAACGGATACCGAGACATTTTGCGTTCCCCAGGAATGGGTGGATCTTTCCGGTTGGGTGGGGGATTATTATTTGGCGGCGATCGTCGAACCAGATGAGGGTTGGGTGAGGATTTGGGGTTATACCAATCGCGAAAATCTCAAAAGCAAAGCTGATTATAACGAGTTCGATCGCGTTTACTGTCTCGATCGCGAACTTTTAATCGAGGATTTAAACGTAATGTGGGTGGGGCGAGAACTTTGTCCGCCGGGAAAGCCGCAAATCGAACCGCTGCCGAGTTTGACTGGGGATGAGGCCGTGGCGTTGATAGAGAATTTGGGGCAGCGATCGCCCTATTCCCCCCGTCTGGAGGTCGAGTTTGAGAAGTGGGGCGCCTTGTTGGAAAAGGAAAATTTGGTCAAGATGTTGTACCAGAAGCGGTTGGCGGAGGTAAAAACCTCTGTAACTAACTTGCGGCAATGGTTAGAGGGGGCGATCGAGACCGGTTGGCAGCGCCTAGAAGAGTTGATAAACAGCAGCCAAAGGGAACCGGGGTATCGTTTCCGAGGCCCGGTGACTATAGAGAGAGGCAGGGCCATCGACCTGGGCATGGAGTTAGACGGGCAGTCGGTGGCGTTGGTGGCGATCGTTTCTCCAGAGACGGAGACGGACACGGAAATCTATATCCGCCTGCAAGTTCGTCCCATGGGAGAGGAAACTTATTTGCCACCGGGTTTGAAACTGATCGTAATTGACGAATCTGGAGAGGAAGCCATAAGTACGGAATCCCGAGAATTAGATAATGCAATTCAATTAAATTTTAGCGCCGAATTTGGCGAACAGTTTAGCGCCGTTGTCGCCCTGGGAGATGTCAGAGTGACTCAAGAGTTTTGCCTTTAGGTAATGGCAAGTTCGTAGTAATCGCTTCAGCGATTTATCTATATCAATCGCTAAAGCAAGTTCGTAGTAATCGCTTCAGCGATTTATCTATATCAATCGCTAAAGCAAGTTCGTAGTAATCGCTTCA
>JAXHVR010000204.1:3840-6060 GCA_034189005.1 Cyanobacteriota bacterium
TTATCTATATCAATCGCTAAAGCAAGTTCGTAGTAATCGCTTCAGCGATTTATCTATATCAATCGCTAAAGCAAGTTCGTAGTAATCGCTTCAGCGATTTATCTATATCAATCGCTAAAGCAAGTTCGTAGTAATCGCTTCAGCGATTTATCTATATCAATCGCTAAAGCGATTACTACGAACAGGCGAGACGCCTGTTCTACGGTGAAAACCAAAATTCCCCACCAACAACCCAATTGTTAATTATTAATTATTAATTGTTAATTGAAAAAATGACTTCATTTATCTTAGAAAACTACCACAAAAAAAACCTCTACGGTCGTTCTTTTAAAGGTCGAGATTTAACCGGTGCCGATTTCTCTTTTTCCGAGCTTAAAGGAGTCGATTTTACCGGGGCAAATCTGACTGGGGCGAACTTTTATCGGGCTAAGACTGGATTGACCGCGCCTCGGAAAATAGCCCTCTGGATCCTGGCTACCTTTCTGGTAATAATTGCCGGAAATGCTGCGGCTGTTAATACTTACGTTACTATCCGACTTTTGATACCAAAAAACGGCGCAGCTATTAGCTGGAGTGCCTTTTTGATTAACGTTTTAGTTAACGCCGCTTTATGGACTGCCATTCTGCGCCAGGGAACTAAAAAAGCTTGGTCTTCTGCCGGTTTTGCTTTAATTGCTGCGGTACCGATGCTGGCAATTTTTACAACTTTTGCTTCTCATAAATCGGGATATTTGCAAGGATTTATAGCTTTTAGAAGCACTAATTTGGTACGGGCGATCGCTACTGGAGCGATCGGCAACGAACCGGCTAATATTTTGTTTTCCATCGTAGTAGCCGTCGGGGCAACTATTGCTTTAGTTGCTGCTTTGAGTTTAGCGCAATTTTTTAAGTCAGTTTTTGTCGAGATTAAACCGGGAAATAGCGTTGTAATTTTTGCAGAAGGGCTGGCTATAATGGGTGCTGGGATGGCAGTTAAAAATCGGGCGTGGCATTTAGAAACAATAGCCGATAAATTGATTGTTGTAGCTGCTGCTGCATTTATCGCTTGGTTGTTTGTTTATTTAGCTTGTTTGGCAGCGAATAAATTTGTCGAAGAAGATGAGAAATATGCCCTGTTGCGCCCGGTGGCGATCGCTATAGCGGCGGCGGGAGGTACTAATTTCAAAGGGGCAGATTTAACCGACGCTAATTTCAGTCAAGCAGACTTAACTTGCAGCGATTTCCGCTTGGCAAATCTAACTCGCGCTTGCTGGCGCAATGCAGAAAAACTTAGTTTATCGCGGCTGGATAATACAATTTTAGCGGCCCCAGAAGTCAGGCAATTATTAGTTAGCGGCGACGGGCACAAAAAGTATTATGTCGCTGCCAATTTGCGGGGGGCAAATTTGGTTAATGCGGACTTGAGTTATGCGAATTTCAAAACTGCTAATTTGAGCGAAGCGACCTTAGAAGCTGCTTGTTTGGATTGGGCTAATTTGACGGAAGTTCAAGCAATTGGTACGGATTTTAGTTGCGCTAAAATGACCGGGGTTCGGTTAGATTCTTGGAATATTAACAGTAAAACGAAATTGGAGGAAGTAGATTCTAAATTCGTCTATCTTTTAGAAAGTCCCAAACCGGGAACGGACGATTCGGAACGTCGCCCTTGCAGCGGAAATTTTGCCGAAGGAGAGTTTACTAAATTATTTGAGAAAGTGACGAACACGATTGATTTTATTTTCCATCAAGGCATCGAGTGGAAACCTTTTATCGCTGCAGTTAAGTTAGTGAAAGAGGAAAATGAGGGATTGGGTTTGACGATTAATAGTATTGAGAATAAGGGAGATGGAGTGGTGGTGATTAAGGTTAGTTTGCCCCCAGATGCAAATAAGTATAAGGTTCACCAACAGTTTAAGGATTTTTATGAGAATCAAATTGCAGGTAAAGAGGAGGTTATGGAGGAAAAAATGCAATATATGTTGTCGGTGATGGAGGAAATAGTTGATAATTAATTGTTAATAACGAATTTGGCAGAGGATATAACGGATGGGCTATTGGTGGATAAAATCAGCAATATGCTGGTTTTTTAGGAATAGGGAAATGTAGGGGCAAAGCAAAGGAAATGTAGGGGCAAAGCAAAGGAAATGTAGGGGCAAAGCAAAGGAAATGTAGGGGCAAAGCAAAGGAAATGTAGGGGCAAAGCAAAGGAAATGTAGGGGCAAAGCAAAGGAAATGTAGGGG
>JAXHVR010000205.1:0-5862 GCA_034189005.1 Cyanobacteriota bacterium
TTTTTATCCAGACGCGCCGCCGCAAACTTATAAAGGGGAAAGTTTAATTACAGATTCGTTATTTGAGGGATTAGAATTGACTGCGGAAGGAGTTTTTAAAAAGGCGGGAATTTTGCCGTAGGAATTTTAGAATTAAGAAACCCGGTTTTTATCAAAAACCGGGTTTCTGGGCTTGTGGATGTCATAATACCAATTTAATACACGTTTTGATTTAGAGTCCGGTTGCCAGGAAAAAAACTTAGGATTTCTTCATCAGAAGCGTTGGCAGGTAAAACTTCGGGAACGCGAATAATATCCCATCCTTCTTGTTGCAATACCCTGACGGTTTGGAAAGCTAGCTACTCAAAAAAAGAGCAGCTAGCTTCGCTTTTGTTTTAAAGACTTAAATTGCCTTGTCAAAATCCTGCAGGAGTTCGTTTTCGAGAACTTTGCAGAATAAGGCGGCTGGATAGTCTCCTCCCCCCGGACCGTAGTGACGGACATATTTTCCAATAGCTCGTTGAACTATTAGAGATGGGGCGCTTTCTAGGAGCCCTTCTAGCTTTAATTGCTGGGAGTCATTCCACAAATTAATTCCCGTTTTTTGTTTTACCTCCAATTCAGTAATTCGCGATATGTCGATAAGGACGGTATTGGCTTTGTTTGTAGTGGCCATTTTTTCCTGGGATTTTTCCAGGATCCTCGCTACTACCTTGTTTATCTCTTGGGCTAATTCAAGCAACCTTTCCAGGTCCTTGTTTTTGTTATAATTAGACATTAAAGCCTCCTTTAGGGGCATAAGGAATAATTTGTTTTAGTGGAGCTAACTGCGTCAACAGTTAGCTCTATTTTTTTATTATAGCCCAAAAACTTTGCCTAATGCAGATAGGTGCGAATTTTTTTTTTGCTGCCAGGATATTTGAAAATGGCCATGACCTTTCAAACTATTCGGGAATCGTTCTGAAAGCTTTATTAGGCATGAATAAATCTTTTGAGTTTTTTACCTGAAAGCCCTATCTGCAAATGGTCATGCAGATAGGTCGTTTTTTTGGTATGCTTTTGATGCATAGTAAGTAAATACGTTTTAGCTATAAATAAATCAATTAAAGTAAATACATTTCATATGCACAGCTTGCACTGCTTAGAACCTACCAGTATGAATCCAAACGAAACTGTGGACATAGAAAAAAATACGCCCAATCGAATGATTTTCGTTCACTCAGATTTGGACCTTTATGGCCTCAATCCTTACGAATTCAGACTCTATGGTCACATCGCCCGGCGGGGCAAATGTTTTTCCAGCTTGCCAACAATGGCCAAAATTTGTAAGATGAGCGTCCGAAAGGCCCAGTATGGTCTCAAAAACTTAGAAAAGCTGGGCCTAATTCACAAGGAAATCCGCAAGGGGAGAACTGATATTTACGAACTGGCACCCAGAAGCGAATGGAAAGAACCAGAGGAAGAACCTGACTTGGAACAGGAACGCCAAAAGGTTAAGTCCTCGCTGGAATCATTGGAAAAGAACGAGGAGGAGGTTGGAGAAAAATAACTCGAACCCTTAACTGATTCAATAAAGAGCGATCGCTCTTAATAAAACAGAGCGATCGCCTAACCCCACTCCCGTTCAACTATCGTGAAATCTTGCCTTATATCGATTAACACAAATGTCAGAGTACAATACCGAACAAGCAGCATTAATTGCCGAACTTCAAGAAGCAGGCATCAAGCACAGTCCCGAAAAAATTGTGCGTATTGCGAAAAAACACGATGGTACAATCGTATTTTTAGAGGAAGGAAAAGGTGGGAAAAGAGGTAGCGGACTAGCACATATCTTGGAGAAACATCAAGAAGATTTCGCTAGACGAGGCATCTCCCCTGATGAAATCCCGGATGCGGTAATTAATGCGGTTACGCAAGGTCAATTTATTGGATATCAAGGAAAAATAGAACCCCGTCGGGAAATTTATCAAGTGACTTTTAACCAACAAACCCAGTACATTGCTGTGAATGTGGGCGATAATGGTTATATAGTTGGTGCAAATCCAGCTTCTCTACCGTAATAGGAGGAAACGCGCTATGGCAATCAAAATTAAACTAATGGCAGATTATGGCTGCGATCCCTTGTGGTGGGCAGACGAGGATAAAGTAGGTAATATCTCTCCTGACAAACTGCCGCTTAGTCAACAAACAATTAAACGCTTGTACGAGTGGGCAGCCGCTTATAATGCTACTTTAAATTGGCAAGATCCTGCTGATTCTCCAGGTTTTCCAAATGAAAAAGCCGAGGGTGCTTTTGAAGAAGAGGGTATGAATCTCTGGCAGCAATTAATCAAAGAACTCGCGCCCAATTACGAAGTTTTTTATTACAGCGATCGCCTCCAAAAACTCCTAACCCATCCCCGCGAAGTCGAGGTTTTACTCTAAATTTTGGCAGAATTTTAATTAAGAAAAGAAAAGCGATCGCTCTAAATAAAATCGTGCATCTAAGAAACCCGGTTTTTTGAAAAAACCGGGTTTCTGGGCGATCGCTGTTAATTATTAATTATTAATTATTAATTATTAATTATATTAGCGATCGCCTCCAACAATTGAGCCTCGTTATAAGGCTTAGTAAAATAATAACAAGCCCCCAACTCCATCGCTAACTGGCGGTGTTTCGCGCCGCTGCGGGAAGTGAGCATGGCCACGGGAATACGAGCAAAACTGGAATTAGACTTCACCCGGCGCAAAAATTCAAACCCATCCACGCGCGGCATCTCAATATCCACGATCGCCAAATCGCAATCCATACCTGCCTCCAACTTCTCCAAAGCATCCTGTCCGTCTTTCGCAGTTTCCACCCGATAGCGGGCCCGTTGCAGAGACAAAGAAAGCAACTGGCGAATCGTATAAGAATCGTCGATCGCTAAAATCTGGGGCGCTTGGGAACTAGCGGGCAAACTCTCCAGCAAATGACTATTTTGGGCAACGGCGATCGCCCCCGTACTTCCCGGGTGAAATTGAGCGATTAAATCGTCAACATCCAAAATCGTCGCCACCCGACCGTCCCCCAAAATAGTACAACCAACAACCCCGCGCGGTTTGGACAGAGGCGACGGCAGAGGTTTAACCACTATCTCCTGCTGGCCCATCAGGCGTTCCACGGCGATCGCTAAAACCCCCTCCGCAGAGGCAACCACCAAAACCGGGATGTGGTCTTGGTTGAGCGGATCCGGAGACGGACCTTCGGGGGCCGGTATGCTATAGCGCAATAATTCCTGCAAGCGAGTCAGGCGGATAAACTCGGAACGCCATGCTAACATCGGCTGACTCCCCGCCAATTGAATGTCCTCCCCTCGAATATGAAGAATCTCCTCCACCGCATCCAGAGGAACCGCTACCGTAGTATGTTCCGTCCGCACCAATAAGGCATTGGCGATGGAAAGCATCAAAGGCAGTTTCATAATAAAAGTCGTGCCTTTACCGACCCTAGAATCAATTTTTACCGTGCCCCGCACTTTGCGCAAATTGTCGCGGACGATATCCAAACCAACCCCGCGCCCGGATAGATCGGTAGTCGTTCCGACAGTGCTAAAACCAGAGCAAAACAGCAATTCATACAGTTCCGTCACGGAAACTTCGGGAGCTTGTTCGGCGGTCAGCCAACCTTTTTCTACAGCTTTTTGCCTAATCTTCTCAGAATCGATGCCCTTGCCGTCATCCGTAACCGTAATAATAGTTTGACCGCCCTGGTGGCGAGCGGCGATTTCTATTTGACCGTTGGCCGGTTTGCCGGCGGCTTTTCTTGCTTCTGGGGACTCGATGCCGTGGTCGAAGGCGTTGCGGACTAGATGCACTAACGGATCCCGCAGGGCATCCACCAGACTCTCGTCAACTTTTGTATCTCGACCCAGTAGCAGCAGGTTGACTTCTTTGTTATAAGTTTGAGATAGCTCTCGCAAGGCCCTCGGCAGGGCATCGACGCATTTGCTGAAGGGTACTACTCGTAACTGGATGACTCGCGATCGCAACCTTTCGGTGATGCGCCGAAGCAGATCCGTGCTGCGTTCTAATTTTATCGATAATTCGTCAACTTTACCCGCTGAATTGGCGATCGCTTGAGTTGTTTCGATGGCCGATTGGGCCGTGGTATGAAATTCGTTGTATCGGTCCATTTCTAAAGGATCGAAACTCCCGTCCGCCCCTAGCTGACCTATCTCTCTGGGTCCGTCGATGCTGAGGCGATCGTACTCGTCTCGCAGTTGGCTGCCAAATCGATCTAGCTCGAAGAGACTGCGACGAATGCGTTTCGTTTCCGAGCGCAGTTGCTTTTGTTGCAATTCTAAATGAGTGCGATTAATAGAAAGCTCCCCCACCAGATTAACTAATTCCGCCAGATGTTCTAAATCGACGCGAATGGTCGGTCGCTGCCAGTTTGCAGAAGCCACGGCCCCAGTGGCTGCTGGGGGTTCGCTTTCGGAAACTTTCTCTACTTCTACTTCTTTTAGTGCAACTTCCGTTTCCTCCTCTGGTTCTTCTGGCGAGGCTTCGATCGCCGGTTTTTCCTCTGCCACGGCGATCGGTTTTTCTTCTAAGATTTGCTCGCGGGCAGTTTCTAAATTTTGAGCGATCGCCCATCCCCTTTCTCGCAACTGTTCCACCGAGAGGTCGGCCGTATCTATTAACTCCCGCAGCGGTTCGACTATGCGGGCAAACTCTGGAATTTGCAGCATCCCTGCTACCCCCGAAAGTTGATAATAGATTTCGTTTAATTTAACTATAGTTTCCTCCAGATTCCCAGCTTCCACTTGAGAAACTTCGCTTTCGAGTCGGTCGAACAGTGGGGGCAAGTCGTTTTGGAAAATTACTTTAATTACATTAGTATTAACAGTCCCTTGTTTTGTCCATTCCGCAGCCGGTTTTTCTTGACCGTAAACCTCCTCTAATTGACTTTTTAAAGGAACTATTTCTTCTATTTCTTCTTGAGCAACTTCTTCGCCGCGACTGGTTTTTTCTACTAAATTTTTCAGAAGATCGACAGCCTGCAAGAGCATGGTCGCCGTAGCTGGTTCCAACTCCGATAAATTAGAACTGTCGCGCAAAATAGCAAAACAATCTTCGATCGCGTGAGCGGCTGCCCCCAGATTTTCAAAACCCAACATCAACGCCCCACCCTTAATCGAATGGGCTGCCCGGAATAAATCTTTGATTTTTTCTTGTCTGTCTTCGCTCGTTTTACTACTTTCCATCGCCAATAAGCTTTCCTCCATGGACTGTAGGAATTCTTGGCTTTCGGCAATGTAAGTACCGATTAATTCGTGAAAATCGTTCATAATTAATAATTAAAATAGTTCGTAGTAATCGCTTTAGCGATTCTAATAGTTCGTAGAAATGTTCGTAGTAATCGCTTCAGCGATTGGTTCGTAGTAATCGCTTTAGCGATTGAGAAATGTTCGTAGTAATCGCTTTAGCGATTGAGAAATGTTCGTAGTAATCGCTTTAGCGATTGGTTCGTAGTAATCGCTTTAGCGATTGAGAAATGTTCGTAGTAATCGCTTTAGCGATTAAGAAATGTTCGTAGTAATCCAGTCAATTAGATTACGATAGCGTTTTTAAATGATTTATAAATTTTAGAGTGCGTTAGCGAGCGTTTACTCTGCAACGGAGCCGAATATCGCGAACGCACTGCCCTATTTTTTAGGACTCAAAGGAAATTGCTATACGAACCAATCGCTGAAGCGATTACTACGAACCAATCGCTGAAGCGATTACTACGAACGACGAATCGCTGAAGCGATTACTACGAACGACGAATCGCTGAAGCGATTACTACGAACGACGAATCGCTGAAGCGATTACTACGAACGACGAATCGCTGAAGCGATTACTACGAACGACGAATCG
>JAXHVR010000206.1:0-5772 GCA_034189005.1 Cyanobacteriota bacterium
GCTAAAGCGATTACTACGAACTGCGATTCATATTTATTAATCGCTAAAGCGATTACTACGAACTGCGATTCATATTTATAAATCGCTAAAGCGATTACTACGAACTGCGATTCATATTTATAAATCGCTAAAGCGATTACTACGAACTGCGATTCATATTTATCAATCGCTAAAGCGATTACTACGAACGATGTTGTTAATTATTTAATCTCTTTCTAACAGACTTGCCAGTAAAGCCTTTTGGGCGTGCATCCGATTTTCTGCTTGGTCCCAAACCCGCGATCGCTCTCCTTCAATTACCTCATCAGTAATTTCCTCTTCCCGATGGGCCGGCAAACAATGCAATACAATTGCATCATCCGCCGCCCCAGAAACCAAGCTTTCGTTAACTTGATAAGGCTCAAAAATAGGAATCCGACTGTCCGCTTCTCCCTCTTGCCCCATACTAGCCCAAACATCGGTATAAAGAACCTGAGTTCCCTTAGCAGCCTCCTGGGGGTCGTTAGTAATCATTACTTCGCTTTTGCCATCAGCAATCTCCTTAGCTTTAGCCACAATTTCCTCATTTGGCAGATAATCTGGCGGCGTTGCTATCCGAACGTTCGTACCAGTTAAAGCACAACCTAAAAGTAAAGAATTCGCCATATTATTCCCATCGCCAAAATAGCTGAAAGTCACTCCTTCTAACTTGCCAAAACATTCTTTTACGGTCAATAAATCTGCCAAAATCTGACATGGATGTTCTAAATCTGTCAGGGCATTAATAACCGGAATTTCTGCATAATTGGCATAAGTTTCTAAATCGCTTTGCTTAAAAGTTCTAATTGCCAAAATATCAACATATCGGTCTAAAACCCTCGCCGTATCTCTTACTGGTTCCCCGCGACTGACTTGGGTAACGTTAGGGTTTAAATCTATTACTTGACCGCCTAATTGATACATAGCCACGCTAAAACTAACCCTGGTTCTAGTCGAAGCTTTAGAGAATAGCAAACCCAATACTTTATTGCGCTGCAATTTCACCATTCCAGACTTGAGTTTCCCCGCCAATTCTAATAAATAAAGTAACTCGTCGGCGCTCAAATCTGCAACGCTCAATAAATCTCTACCTTTTAATGAATCCATTTTGCCTCCTTTCTATAAAGTAGCTAAAAGTGTGGGCAGACTTCGTAGGCTAGCTTGTAGTAATCGCTTTAGCGATTCATATAGATAAATCGCTAAAGCGATTACTACGAACTTTTGCTTTACCCACATTTTTAATCTAGACGCTCTAGTAGGGTGCTTCCAGCGCACCTTACAAATTGTTAATTGGGAAAATGTTAATTGTTAATTGTCAACTGTATCGCCCCATCGATTAACTGGCAACCTTCCTCAACAGATTGGACTTGAGTCAAGCGATCGCGCAATTCCCCAGCACCGGGAAAGCCCTTAGCATACCACGCCAAATGCTTCCTGGATTGATAAATGCCGCGCTCGCCCTTATATTCCCACAAACCCCGCAGATGTTCCTTAGCACATTCGAGCTTTTCTAGCACCGTCGGCGGGCTCTTTTCCTCCCCCGTCTTGAAAAAATAATCGATTTCTCCCACCAAAAAGGGATAACCCAAAGTCCCGCGAGAACACATAACCCCATCCGCCCCCGTCTCCTCCAAACACCGAAGGGCAGCATCCACTGAAAAAATATCCCCATTAGCAATAACTGGAATAGAAAGAACCTCCTTCACCCGCTTAATCCAGTCCCATCTGGCCTGGCCATTATAACCTTGGGCCCTCGTCCGGGCGTGGAGGGTCAACATTTTGGCCCCCGCATCCTCCATCCGTTTCGCGAAGTCCAAAATATTAATTTCCTCATCGTTCCAACCGATCCTCGTTTTTACCGTCACTGGAACATCCACCGCTTTAACCACGCTACGGACAATTTCCTCAGCTATTTCTGGTTGTCTTAATAAAGAAGAACCACCACCATTTTTAGTGATTTTATTAACCGGACAACCCATATTAATATCCACCGTATCCGCCCCTTCTTTAACCGCCTTTTCCGCAGCTTCAGCTAAAAAATTGGGACGACAATCGAATAATTGAATGCTAATAGGACGTTCCTGCGGGTCAACTTCCATAATCTTTGGCAGTTTTTTAACATGATGCAACCTCGAAGCATGAACCATTTCCGTATAAAGCATCGATTCTGGGGCGTATTTTCTAACCAAACGACGAAATACCAAATCCGTCACCCCAGATAAAGGCGACTGGAGGACGCGACTTTTTACCTCTAGATCGCCTATCTTTAGAGGAGTAGCTAATTTTTCTTTTAATTCTTCAGAAATCATCCACATCTGAGTTAATTGTCAATTCTTAATAGTTAATGGGGGAGCATCGGGGGAATGAAGAAAGCCCGCGAATTAGACGCTAATTGTCAGTCGTTAGTTGTGAGTTGTTGGTCGTCCAACTAACAACTAACAACTAACAACTAACAAAAAGCATTGATTTTTTGGTATTTTTACTTCGATGAGATGCTCCCGTTAATGGTTAATTGTTAATTGAAAGATTTTCGGCAAACACAACTCAAACTTACGGTTTGCCACAATGGCGACTAGCGATCGCTCGCTTTAAATTAGAGGAAGTCAAGGGAGCAGTGAGTCAAACCACGGCAAGTCCAACCGTCCCCAAAAGGTTCGGTAAACACGCCTTCAACTAACTGTCCGAGCAAGGACATTATAAAGATAAACAAGCTAATATTCGAGTTTATTAAAACAGGACTCACTCCTTTTTCCAGCCCAAAGGCTAGAAAAAGGCGCGGTAAAAATATCCGCAGCTCGTACAAAACAAACATTACTTTCTACCAATCTGGAGGAAAAACAATCTTATGGCTAAAGTAGTAGGAATCGATTTAGGTACCACCAACTCTTGCGTCGCCGTGATGGAAGGTGGCAAACCCACAGTTATCGCCAACGCTGAAGGCTTTCGGACCACCCCCTCGGTGGTAGCCTACACCAAAAACGGCGATCGCCTAGTGGGACAAATCGCCAAACGTCAAGGCGTAATGAACCCCTCAAACACCTTTTATTCCGTGAAGAGGTTCATCGGACGTCGATTCGACGAAGTAACCAACGAAACAACAGAAGTATCTTATAAAGTCCTCAACGTTAACGGCAACGTTAAATTGGACTGCCCCGCCCTCAACAAACAATTCGCCCCAGAAGAAATTTCTTCTCAAGTCCTGCGGAAACTTGTAGAAGATGCCAGTAAATATCTCGGCGAAACAGTAACTCAAGCAGTCATCACCGTACCTGCTTATTTTAACGACTCCCAAAGACAAGCTACCAAAGATGCCGGTAAAATCGCAGGTATCGAAGTACTGCGGATCATCAACGAACCAACCGCCGCCTCTCTAGCCTACGGCTTAGACAAGAAAAGTAACGAAACCATCTTAGTATTTGACCTTGGTGGCGGTACCTTCGACGTATCCATCCTAGAAGTCGGCGACGGCGTATTTGAAGTATTAGCCACCTCTGGAGATACCCACCTCGGAGGCGACGACTTCGACAAGAAAATCGTTGACTTCATGGCAGCAGAATTCCAGAAAGCCGAAGGCATCGACCTGCGCAAAGACAAGCAAGCCCTGCAACGTCTGACAGAAGCAGCCGAGAAAGCCAAAATCGAGCTCTCCAACGTGACCCAAACGGAAATCAACCTGCCGTTTATTACCGCAACTCAAGACGGCCCCAAGCACTTAGATACCACCCTAACTCGGGCAAAATTTGAGGAAATCTGTTCCGACCTAATCGATCGCTGCCGCATCCCTGTAGAAAACGCAGTGCGCGATGCCAAGTTAGACAAAAGCGCTATTGATGAAGTAGTCTTAGTCGGTGGTTCGACCAGAATTCCCGCAGTAAAAGAACTGGTTAAGAAAGTTCTCGGTAAAGGGCCCAACGAAACCGTTAACCCCGATGAAGTAGTAGCCGTAGGTGCCGCCATCCAAGCAGGCGTCTTAGCAGGGGAAGTTAAAGACATTCTCCTACTCGACGTTACCCCCCTATCTCTGGGAGTGGAAACCTTGGGCGGCGTGATGACCAAGATCATCCCCCGCAACACGACTATTCCTACCAAAAAATCGGAAGTATTCTCTACTGCAGTTGACGGTCAGACCAACGTAGAAATTCACGTTCTCCAGGGCGAACGGGAAATGTCTGGGGATAACAAGAGTCTGGGAACTTTCCGCTTGGATGGCATTCCCCCCGCACCTCGCGGCGTGCCTCAGATCGAAGTCACCTTCGACACCGACGCCAACGGTATCCTCAACGTAACCGCTAAGGATAAAGGTACCGGTAAGGAACAGTCTATTAGTATTACTGGCGCTTCCACCCTGCCAGATAATGAAGTCGAGAAGATGGTCAGGGAAGCAGAGAGCAATGCCGAAGCAGATAAGGAACGTCGCGAAAAGATCGACCGCAAGAACCAAGCCGACTCCTTAGCTTATCAAGCCGAGAAGCAAATGGAAGAACTCGGAGATAAAGTACCAGAAGAAGATAAGACTAAGATTGAAGGTTTCGTCAAAGACCTCCGCGAAGCTATCTCTTCGGAAGACGACGAGCGCATCCAGTCTCTAACGACCGAGTTGCAGCAAGCTCTCTATAATGTCAGCAGCAATCTCTATCAACAGGCCGGCGGTGCCCCAGGTGAGCCAGGCGCTCCCGGCGGCCCAGAGCCAGGTGCCCCCGAGGGTGCGGGCGCTCCCGATAGCGGTGCCGATGACGTTATCGATGCCGACTTCACCGAGTCGAAGTAGATAGATAAGGGGAGCACATCACCTTTGAAGGAAACCAAGAAGTTACCGCTTTTTGTTAGTAGTTAGTTGTCAGTTGTTAGTTGGAAAAAAAATCAATTTACCCTCGCTGACGTGCTCCCTACATAAGTCCTAAAAACTAACTAGATTTAGGGTGCGCGTCGCGCATCCTAAATCTAGTTTTTTTATTTTATCCTCCCTTTATTGCTCTCAACATCCTCTTATATCAAGTCGCAATAAACGATCGCGCGGAAAAACAAGAGGGTTAAAGGCGTAAAATCAATGCTTTTACGCCTTTAACCCAATTGTTAATTGTTCATTGTTAATTGTTAATTGATATTACAGACTAATGCAAGACCCAAAACAATCCTATCTCAAGCGCTAAGAGTGCTTGCTAACAAAAATGTCAAAACTTCCAAAAGAGCCATCCCCACTCGAAGAACGTTTTGAAAATTCTTCTATAGACTTCAGTACCAACAAGAGAGTTGTTGATGTCGAAACTCTGCGGAAACTGAGTAACTTACTCGATAATGCCTTTCGCATTCCCGGTACTTCTATCGGCATAGGCATCGATCCGCTTCTGGGACTGATACCCGGCGGCGGCGATTTTATTGGCGGACTTCTTTCTATTTATATCGTCTATTCATCCGCGAGAATGGGAGCGCCAAAGGAAACTTTAATCCGAATGGCTTCTAATATTGTTTTTGATTCTCTAGCAGGGGTTTTTCCCGTTTTCGGAGATTTATTTGACGTTGCTTGGAAAGCTAATGTTAAAAATATAGAGCTTTTAGAGACTCACTTGCAGTCGCCGAAAACAAGCAAGAGAGCTAATCGTTGGTTTGTTTATTTAATATTAGCTGCTTTAGTGTTTTTGGTTATCGGTATTGCTGTTGTCGGCGTCTTAATCGTCGGTTTGGCAATTAAAAGTTTGTACGCCCTCTTCGGTTGATTTTCAGTTCCTAGAGAGCAGGTCTAGAAACCGGGTTTTT
>JAXHVR010000207.1:0-5730 GCA_034189005.1 Cyanobacteriota bacterium
TTTTTAGAAAGCCTCACGCTAACCCTTTCTTCCCAAAGTTTCAAATCTTTCTCAAACTCGGCATTTTGCAAACCTCCCCGCCAGAAAATCAAACCATCCTCCCCCGTCTTCTGGTAGTAACCCCGCCGCCGGCCGACCTCGCGAAAGCCGAATTTCTGGTACAAAGACAGTGCTGCCTTATTAGATGGTGCTACTTCTAAAGTTGCTCGATGAAGCTTTCTTTTATAAGCCAACTTTAGGGAAGCATAAAGCAGAAGTTGCCCCCAGCCTTGGCCGCGATAATCGGGATGAACTCCTAAAACCGTGATATGAGCCTCATCAACGATGGCCCACATACAGCTAATCCCCATAACTAAGGGGGGCATTTCTTCTGGAGAATCAATTTCTGGAAAATAAATTAAAGTGCAAATATCGCTGTTAGGACTATCGAGTTCTCGTCGATAACCGTCTATAGTCCACAGGCCGTCAAAACAAACTCGATCTAATTCGACGACAGCGGGCAAATATTCAGCAGTAAGCTCTTGCAATTGGAAAAAGGCCACAAAATCAAAAATCTATGAGATTAAATTCTTCCAGAATAATAGATTAAAATAATTATTTGCCGCCCATGCCAAACTAAAGAATAATCCTCAAGCAATGATATCTACAGAATCAGCACCAGTAAAACAGTCGGGACGAGAATACATCAGCGAAACAAGCAAAAAAGAGCGATCGCCAAACCAACAACTTCTGCCCCTCACCGCCAAAATCAACTCCGAAGACCATTTAGAAATAGGCGGCTGCGACGTAACGTCATTAATAGAACAATTTGGCTCCCCTCTATATATCCTAGACGAAGAAACTCTCAGAACCTCCGCCAGTCAATATCGCGAAGCCTTGAATCGTCATTATCCCGGAGAATCTCAGGTACTCTATGCTTCTAAAGCCTGGAATTGTCTGGCAATCTGCGCAATTTGTGGTTCCGAAGGCCTGGGCATAGACGTGGTATCCGGTGGAGAGCTCTACACCGCCATCGAAGCAGGGGTTAGCCCGGACAAGATTTACCTCCACGGCAATAATAAATCTCGGGCCGAGTTAGAGTTGGCAATAGAAACCGGCAGTACCATCGTCGTCGATAATTGGTGGGAATTGGAAACCTTAGTGGCGATCGCCTCCGAAAACCCCAACCAAGCCCCCATCAGGATGATGGTTCGATTCACCCCCGGCATCGAATGTCATACCCACGACTATATTAAAACAGGTCATTTAGATAGTAAATTCGGCTTCGACCCCGTGAGCCTTAGCGAAGTATTTCAATTTATTAGCAAGCAACCCAGTTTCAATTGCATCGGCATCCACTGTCACATCGGTTCTCAAATATTTGAAATTCAGCCCCATCAAGACTTGCCCGGAGTCATGGCAGAAGCTTTCCAAAAAGGATTGGCATTTGGCCTGCCCTTAACAGAAATTAATATTGGTGGAGGGTTGGGCATCCGTTATACTGAAGCAGACGACCCGCCCAGTATTGAAACTTGGGTCGAGGCAGTCGCTGGGTCCGTGGTAAAAGCTTGTCAAGAGCGAGAGTTGCCCTTGCCGAAAATATTATGCGAACCCGGGCGATCGCTCGTAGGTCCGGCCTGCGTGACAGCCTACACCATAGGGTCAAAGAAAGAAGTTCCAGGCATTCGGACCTATGTCTCGGTGGATGGAGGAATGTCTGATAATCCCCGCCCGATAACTTATCAATCTCTTTACAAAGCCGTAGTTGCCAATAAAATGTCCGCAGCAAATACCGAGACTGTGACTGTAGCTGGTAAGCATTGCGAATCTGGAGATGTTTTGATCAAAGATGTCAAACTCCCCTCTTGCGAACCAGGAGATTGTCTGGTAGTAATTGCTACAGGAGCTTATAACTGCAGCATGGCCTCTAATTACAATCGAGTCCCTCGACCTGCAGCCGTGTTAGTGGGTAATGGGGAAGCTAACGTAATTATTCAGCGGGAAACCTATCAGGATTTGCTCCAAAAAGACCGCTTGCCAGAAAGACTTTTAAATAATTAATAATTATGAAATTGGGTCTGGGGAATGACCCTAATACATTCAAATCCTTGTTAGTTCAAAGTATTGATGTAGTGCTGGTGCTAGCCCTAACATATATGGTGCTAGTCATAATTGGGGAACGTCGCACCTTATGGATGGTACGAGGGTTTATTGTCTTAATGTTTGCCTCCGCCCTCAGTCAATGGGCGCAATTGAGGCTATTAAGTTTTGCCTTAAATAGTTTGGTAGTTGGGGCTGCCGTCTCGATGGCAGTAATTTTACAATCGGAATTTCGCCGCTTTCTCGAACAATTGGGGCGCGGACAAATCTCGCAAATGTTTAGGGGCGATAGTCGAGTTTTTCCCGAAGCCGACAATACCATCGACGAAATGGTACAAGCAGTGAAACAACTGTCCCAAAACCGCACCGGCGCTTTAATAATCGTAGAAACTGAAAGTCCAATTGACGAACGAGATTTTTCCGTACCTGGGGTCAAGCTTAATGCGGAAATATCCAAAGAACTATTGCAGACTATATTTCAGCCAAAAACTTTATTACACGACGGAGCGGTTTTAGTTAGGGCAAACCGGGTCGTATCTGCTGGGGTAATTTTACCCTTGTCGGAGAGAATAGCCTCCCGACAATTAGGGACCAGGCATCGGGCTGCTATGGGAATTACAGAAAAAGTACAAAAGTGTTTGTGCGTAGTTGTCTCCGAAGAAACTGGTTCTATTTCTATGGCAGAAAAAGGAGTTTTGAATCGTCCCTTAACTAGCAATAAACTCAAAGAATTGCTAGAAGACCGCTTATTGCCCTTCGCCGAGGAAAGAACTCCTACTACCCTCCCTATCGGCAACTTATCCCGTCAGATAGGGTCGAAGGGAGCAACCTTAATTGCCAACATTTTTGATAAAAATCCATCGGCCTCTCGAAAGAAAAAATGAGTCAACAAACTGACTTGCAATGTTTACCTGCTGACCTCAATGCCCAAAGCCTGCCAAACCATGTGGCAGTCATTATGGACGGTAACGGTCGCTGGGCGCAAAAACGCGGCTGGCCTCGATTTGTCGGACATCAACGGGGAGTTGATGCCTTGAAAGATTTATTGCGCTGCTGTCGCGACTGGGGCGTCCGAGCTTTGACTGCTTATGCTTTTTCTACCGAAAACTGGGGGCGGCCTCAAGAAGAAGTTAATTTTTTGATGACTTTGTTCGAGCGAGTATTGCGCCAAGAACTTAAGGAGATGATGGCGGAAAACGTTCAGATCCGATTTGTGGGAAATCTGAACGCTCTGCCACTATCCCTACACGCAGAAATTAAACACTCGATGGAAACGAGTAAGGATAATCGGGGAATTCAGTTTACGGTGGCGACTAATTATGGGGGCAGACAAGAAATACTTCAGGCCTGTCGGGCGATCGCTCTTGAGGTCAAGGAAGGTAAGCTACAACCGGATGATGTCAACGAGGCTTTGTTTGAAAAGCACCTTTACACGGCAGGTCTTTCTCACCCCGATCTGTTAATTCGTACCAGCGGCGAAATGCGCATTAGTAATTTTTTGCTCTGGCAAATGGCTTATGCAGAAATTTACGTCACTGATACTTTTTGGCCAGATTTTGACCGTTCCGAATTCCATCAAGCTTTGCGTTCCTATCAACAGCGAAAGCGCCGCTTTGGTAAAGTTTAATTATCCCACTCAGAATTGGCAGGCCCCAGGGGTGAAAAAAGTGCTTTTGCGACGGAGCTCCTCATCGTCCGCCCAGAAACCCGGTTTTTATTAAAAACCGGGTTTCTTAATTTCTATAGCCAAAATCAAAAATACCATTCGTAGGTTGGGTGGAGCGTAGCGCAACCCAACAAAATCCTTGGGTTCAACATTGATTTAGAAACCCGGTTTCTTTGAGAAACCGGGTTTCTGGGCCCCGAATAAATCCTACAATAATTAGCAATTATATCAAGTCGCAATAAATAACCATAAAAAAATAAAGAGAGGAAAAAGGGGAATGCAAGGCAGAACAAAAATCCCAAACCTTTCCCTCAATTATTAATTATTAATTATTAATTATTAATTACTCAGCAGGGATTTAAGGCCCGGAAAAAACGGCTTCTTGAATGTCTTGTCTGCTCAGAGAATATTTGAAAGATCTTTGAATATCTTTACCATCGCCGCCAAAATTAAAATAGCGCACGGTTAATTGTTCGACATCCAAGCATAATTCAGCTTCCCAATTTGGTTTTTCAATCCGCCAATAATTTAATTGTTCGCGGTTTTGCTCGCATCCTTGACTTATTAGCCATCCCTCTATTTCTGGTAGGGGATGGTTGTACAATGGTGTTTCTGGTGGAGGTAGGCTCATGTTGTTATTTCGGATTCGATAGGGTATTAATTTCTGGTTCTAAGTTTTTAGCTTTCTGTTCTGTCTTTATAGAATAAAAATTATTGTAATCCGCAGCAGTGCTTCCTGGGGGAGTAATCGGTCCTAAGTTGACATCGGGACGGGTTAAACCAATAGCGATCGCTAAAATCAAACATCCAACTAAAGTTAAACCCATGAGGAACAAAACAAAAATTTCTCCAGGAGATAAGGGTCTATCTGTTGGGTCTAAATAAGCAGAATTATTGCTATAAATTGGTTCCTTATAGTCCCGCAGGTTCTGAGATTCTATATCCCTATAATAAGAACGTTGTTTCTGCTCGTAAATTAACCTTTTTTGCGGATTAGTCAGAGTTGCATAAGCTTCGTTAAGTTGTTGGAATTTAGCAGTAGCGATCGCCTCTGGTAATTCAGTAGTATCTGGATGGTAGCGCTTGCTCAATTCCCGATAAGCCTTCCGAATGTCAGCGACGGAAGCCCTAGAATTCACTCCCAACACTTCATAATAACTAGATACCTGGCTAGTTAACCCAGGCTCATCTCGATTTTTGTTTTGCGAACTTGCCTCCTTTCTAGTCACCGAAACTCACCAAATTTGTTAATAATTTTTACTTTTTTATAAGGTTAAAATTGAATGCATATCGCCTTTGAAGCGAACTTACAATTAGCGCAGCGTTGCGAGCTTTTTTGCGGCAATCTGGATTTTTGTCAGTCGTTAGTTAGCAGAAAAAGTTAGTTTGCAATCGCTGATACGATACCGTTAAAATTAAACTTCTATCTCGCAGTCCCCAACTGCCAATTCCTCCTCATTTTTATCGTTTAGAGACCTTTCCCAATCTAACAAAGGTTCTATTTTTTGACCTTCGTTATTGAGGTTTACATCAAGACCCAAGTATCTTACCATAAGCCTAACTCAAAGAATATCCCAAAAACATGGCCCAGGCAAAAATGCCGCCAATTAAGCCCCTGTCGAGACCGATCGCTGCCACGATGGTTTTTACTACCCTTGGGTAGAAGCGATCGAACAGTATCGCTTCGCTGGTATCGTAACCCACTCCCAGGATTTGAGTCCGGCGATATTCTTCTCAAGTAAAATAGAGCTGCGACTTCTATTCTTTAAACCCCAGAACTCACCATGAAACAAATTACTCTTGCAGAACTTCCCGAACTCGTCCAAAACCTAATTAACCAAACCCTCAAAACAGGCGAACTCCTTATAGCGATTATTGAATCGGTGAGGTACACCCCGATCGATCCCCCTAAATCCCCCTTAAAAAGGGGGACTTTGAAAATTTCCGGCTCCCCCCTTTTCAAGGGGGGCTGGGGGGGATCTAAA
>JAXHVR010000208.1:0-2928 GCA_034189005.1 Cyanobacteriota bacterium
GTTTTTAGGGAAAAAACAGTTCCCAGAAGGCCCTTTATTGGGTAAAATCCCTTGAAGATTAATTGAGGGAAACGAAAAACCATGGGTTTGATTCAATATATTAAAGTAGCGATGCTTAATAGCTTAGGAGTCTTAGTCGGCATCGTCTGGGTGCCGGTGGATCGAGCAGTGGCTCAATCTTTGCCTCTTAAAGAATTAGACGTCCAATTTACCCAAACGGCAGATTTTTGGGACTCGGAGGCCCCTTTGTTGGAAACGGTGCAATCCCTTCAAGGTCAAAATCCACCGATGGCCTTTTCCCAAGCCAAATCTTTAGAAGAACTTTACCAACTGCGCGATCGCCTCAAAATCGAACTAAACCAAGCCTCCGAACCCCCAAAAACTGCCGATTACGACAAACCATGGAAATACGAACTCCAACTCAAACAATATGAAAGCCTCCTTAAAAACCTGCGAGAAGTAGAAGCAAGAATCATCCTGGAACGAAAAGCGGCAGAAAATTGGGAACGAGGGCTCGAACTCGCAGGCGTAGCGGTGAAAAAAGGAAAAAACCAGACTCCCAGCGCCCAGAGTTGGGCGGAGGCGGAAGATTTCTGGCGAGAAGCGATAAAAAACCTGCGGCAAATACCCCCAGAGTCAATGCTGGCAGAACAGGCCATCGAAAAAACTATCCAATATCAAGGATATTTAGCGATCGCCACTTACGAAAGATTAACCGCAGTCCGCACAGTGGCGACTACCCCCAGAATAAAAGCTAACTCCTTTAGAGTTGCGGCAGGTCGAGACCCCGGTTTCACCATCTACGGCGATACCAACCGAGACGGTGCAACGAACCAAGAAGACAAAGCCGGCAAAACTAAATGGTCTTTGGGCGAAGGCCCCCTGATGCTATTTAACAACGACGACGACGATGGCGATCGCATCCCCGACTGGCAAGACGGACAAGTAAACGGTACGGAAGACGAGGCCGACCTCGCTATAGTCAACCTCAACATCGCCCCAGAGTATGACGGTTCGGAGATTTACCTCACGACGGATAGCGATGCGAGCGCTCGTATTAACGTTTTTCAGAAAACCGCCACTGGATGGCAAGAAATAGATCTCTCTGGGAAAGTGCCCCTAGAATTTGCCGAAAATATCGTTTTGGGAGTAGAGGCGAAACAATTCGCCGATCGCAACTGGACGGGAGTAGTTAGCTTAAAGGCGATCGCCAAAAAAGACGGCAAAGAAATAGCCTTCGATGGCATGATCGTCGGAGTAGTTCCCTGGATCGTCTCCCCAAACACGGCCCCAGTGACAGAAATTCACGTCAGCGATCGGGGTTTCGACAACCAAGAGTTCGTCGCCCAAATCCAACAAATAGTCGAAAAAACCGGCATCACCGCCAAAATTATCCCCGGCGGTCCTACCTGGATGCAAGATACCAAAGAAATAGGCTACGTTCAGTTTCCCCGCGAAGGCAAAGTCGAAAATTATAACGTCGCCCTGGAAGCCAATAGCAATCATTCCGCCAAAACCGAGACTTCTACTCAATCCCTGTTAGATCGAGACTTCGGCTGGTTTGAAATGGGGGAACCCCGCCAACTCGATCCAGTCAACCGCTGGTCCGACGCTTTAGGAAATTTAGCAGTTACTCCACCCCTGCCCGGTTATCCAATGGGGAGGGTTTATTACGGCGATTCTGGGGATGCCAGTTTGGACCCCGAGATTATCGACTTTATCAAAGCCCAAAAAATGCAAGGACCGCCAGTGGATATCGATACCTCCTGGTTGCTGACTCGCCACGTTGACGAGATTATTAGTTTTATTCCCAGTCGAAGCGGCAAACCGTTAATGGCGATCGTCAGTCCCGAAGCGGGAATAGAAATGTTAGAAAAACTCGGGGAAATGGGTTACGGCCAAGCTGCAATCAATCGCGGTTTAAGCACTCAAACCACGGTAAGGGCAGCCCTGGCAAATGAAACTTTAATTCAGCACAACCTCAATTTACAACGCAAGAAATTGAACCCTTTATTAAAGAAGTTGAAAAGGGAGTTTCAACTGACAGACGACCAAATTATTATGGTTCCCACTTTGTTTGGTTATAGCGGTTATGCCTGGTGTCCGAATTTGGTAAATTCGGTGGTTATTAACGGCGAGTTATTAGTTTCTAATCCTCGGGGCCCGATAATTAACGGTCGGGATTATTTCCAGGAAGAATTCCGTCAATTAATGGAGGTTTCTGGTTTGAACGTTAATTTTATGGAGGATAGTTATTATCAGCAATTGCGGGGGAATACTCGGGATGCTACTAATACAACTCGCCAGGGGGAAGAAAAACCTTTCTGGGAGTCAATGCCAGCTAATTCTTTTTAAGAAGGGGAAAGGGGAAATTGTTTGTTGTTTATGTAGAATTACTGAGGAGTAAATCACAATAATTGTGAGACTTGAGTCACAGTAGCAGTTCTTAACAACAACTATAATTCTTTGAAATTAGGATGCATCTCAATTATGTAGATTCACAACATCGCAGTTACACTTTTACTGTTACTCATAAAAAGCAATAGAAGGAAAAAAAGAATAATTACGGGGTGAAGTGTTTTTAGATATATGAGATGCTGCCTTTAGATGGGAGATGCTGCCTATAAGGCTACATAAACGAACAATGGTGGTTGTACTAAAAAGCGAAAGTTCAGAGGAAGAAAACGATCGCTCGTTGAAAACTCTTGCCAGGGCGATCGAACTTTCTAAGGGGGAATTTTCTTTAATTATAGTATGCTGTACCTTTCGGGAACGACGGGAGGAAATAAGAGAAAAATTAAAAGAATTTTACTCAGTTCTATCGGAAGAATTAACTATAGAAAAAACGGCAGTTACTTTGTTATCAACTCTAGTTGCCAAACTAGAGAAAAAAGAACCAGAAGCTTTATTTGTATCGGGTTTAGAATC
>JAXHVR010000208.1:3028-5717 GCA_034189005.1 Cyanobacteriota bacterium
AAGGAATTACTAACAGCCGCTAATATCGTTAGGAACCAATTTAGAGAACAATTGCCTTTCCCGCTAATATTATGGGTGACAGAGGAAGTGCAACAAAAACTAATGCGATTAGCTCCAGATTTCTACAGTTGGGCGGCGGTAACTATTAAATTTCGATTTAAGCGATCGCCCCTTTCCCCAGGGCAAACGAACAGGCAAGATGCCTGTTCTACCAGGCAAGATGCGAACAGGCAAGATGCCTGTTCTACGTCCGACGGCGACGAACAAAAGCTAGTAGGTTAAGTAGGTAAGCCAAAATATTTACATACAATTATTTCTTATTCCCCCGTAGAACAGGCATCTTGCCTGTTTCGTATGTAATTAATTTTGCGAATCGTACTTAAAAGTTCGTAGTAATCGCTTCAGCGATTAAAAAGTTCGTAGTAATCGCTTCAGCGATTAAAAAGCAGAAATAACTAAAGTCATTACTACAAACTAATTAATTTTTAACACTCTCACCAACTCCCCTTCAGCAACGGAAGTTTGACCTTCTGGCACGATCGCCAAACCGGTCGCACCCGCTAAATTAATCAAATTCCCCGAACTGTGACTGCCCCCGGCAAGCTCAAACTCATAACCTGCCGCCCCCGGGTGCAATTTACCCCAAAGGTAAGTTTCCCGCTTGCCAAGCGATCGCAACTCTTGAAGCGATCGCCCTTCCACAAACTCCGGCATCCAACCTCCACCGCCAACTCCTGCCAGCTTTAAAAGAGCCGGTCGGACGAAACGCCAAAAACTCACCAAGGCGGAAACAGGATTTCCGGGCAAACCAAAATATACGCATCGGGAATTAGCGAAACTGGCAACAGTCAAGGGTTTGCCCGGTTTCACGGCAACGGAACGAATTTTCAGGTCGCCCCCCAACTTTTGCAGAATATCCTCCACATAATCGTAATCTCCCACGGACACGCCCCCAGTAGATAAAACAAAATCTCCAGTGGCGATCGCCTTTTCTACAGTAGCTCGCAACAACTCCGGTTTATCCGGCACGATACCCAGTCGGATCGCTTCTGCCCCAACGCTCTCCACAGCCGCCGCCAAAGCATATTGATTCGAGTCCACAAGCTGACCGAAGGCCAGGGGGCGATGGGGCTCGACTAACTCATCTCCAGTAGAAAAAATAACTACTCGGGGTCGTCGATACACTGGAACTTCAGTACATTGGGCCCCTGCCAAGACCGCTATTTCCGCAGGGCCTAATTTAAGGCCAGGGGTTAGCAGGGGCTCTCCCGCTCGATAAAAAGCTCCTTGGTGGCGGACGAATTCTTGAGGTTTGGGGGCGGATAAGATGAAGGCGCGATCGCCCGATCTTCGAGTCTCTTCTTGCATGACAACCGTATCGGCCCCCTCCGGCATACAAGCGCCAGTAAAAATTCGCGCCGCCTGCCCGGCATCCACAGCGCGTTGGGGGCGATCGCCAGCGGCAATTTCTTCGACAATTTCTAAAATTATTGGTTTCTCTCCACTGGCATCTTTAACATCGGCGAACCTCACTGCATACCCATCCATCGCCGAGTTATCCCAGTGGGGAAAGTCGAGTTTGCTGGTAACTGGGGCAGCTAATATCCGGTCGGATGCGGCTAATAGTTCTACAGTTTCTACATCTGTTTGGTCGTCTAGGGGTTTTACTAGCTCTAAAATTATCGATTCTGCTTGTTTTACTTTTAACATTAGTAATTGGTAAGACAAAATTAATTACGCGCCAAACAGACATTCCGGTCTGTTCTACAACCCCAAAATATTATCAGATTTTGACTTTGGTGCAACAATCTTATATAGTGGTTTTGTTGTAAGCACGAGATATTTTGAATCGCTGAAGCGATTACTACGAACTGATGGAAACTAATACAGATTTAGAACAAAAGTCATCCAACGACTCTCCAGCAAAAGAGTCTTTAACTGCCGAGCAATATCAGCGGAAAATGCAACGGCGTAAGGAAGTACAAGAACAACGGGTGAGTAAAGCTTCTAAAGAGAAGGGTTTAATTATTGTTAATACTGGCAACGGTAAGGGTAAAACTACTGCAGCTTTGGGTGTAGTTTTGCGGTGTTTGGGTCACGGGTATCGGGTGGCGATCGTGCAGTTTATTAAAGGTGCTTGGGAACCGGCCGAAAAAGAGGTTTTTAGTAAATGGGAAGACCAATTAGAATTTCGGGCAATGGGGGAGGGTTTTACTTGGGAAACTCAAGACCGCGATCGCGACCTTCAGAAGGCTTCTGAAGCTTGGGATTTGGCTTTAAGTTTTATCCGCAATTCTGAGTTTAAATTAGTTTTATTGGATGAAGTTAATGTAGCTTTAAAGTTGGGCTATTTATCTGTGGAAAAAGTCCTCGCCGGACTGGAAGAAAAGCCAGAAGATTCTCATGTAATTTTAACCGGTCGCGGGGCTCCCGATGCTTTGATAGAAAAGGCCGATTTAGTGACAGAAATGACTTTAATTAAGCATCCTTTCCGAGAACAAGGAGTGAAAGCTCAACCGGGAATTGAGTATTAAAGTTCCGGGGAAGTCGGTAGCGATAGAAGGTTTGTAGCGATGGTTCGTAGTAATCGCTTTAGCGATGGTTCGTAGTAATCGCTTTAGCGATGGTTCGTAGTAATCGCTTTAGCGATGGTTCGTAGTAATCGCTTTAGCGATGGTTCGTAGTAATC
>JAXHVR010000209.1:0-5700 GCA_034189005.1 Cyanobacteriota bacterium
AATCGCTAAAGCGATTACTACAAGCTATCCTACGAAGTAGGCCAACAATTTTAACTGTGCTGCCCTATTACGAATCGTATTTTTCCTAAATGGCGAAGGTATTGTCAAAGAAACCGGGTTTCTGGCCCCCTAATTTTTCATAATCCATTTAGTAGGAGCTATAGCACGGTAATAAGTAGTCGGAAAAGCGGAATTTAAACTGACGGCCTTTATTCTTCAGCCAAAGGCGATCGCCACAAATCTAATGGCCGCATAAGGAAAATTAAAATTGATAACCCCCCGGTCCCTCGAACTAGGCTTTAGACTAATAAGCATCGCCATAAATTTACTCTCAAATTGAGCTATTCCCCCCTCATGTTAGTATCTCTACAGATAGAAAACTTTGCCCTCATCGACCGTCTCAACTTAGAACTAGGTCCTGGTTTAAACGTATTTACCGGCGAAACGGGTGCGGGTAAATCCATCGTGCTGGATGCTGTCGATATTGCTCTGGGTGGCAAAGTCGATAGACGGGCTATTAGAACGGGAAGCAAGAAGGCCCTCCTCGAAGCAAGTTTTAAATTAGGCCCAGAGTTAGCTAATTGGCTCGGTAGTAAAGAAATAGATTTAGTAGATGAGTCTTTAGTGATTTGTAGTCGAGAAATATCGGTCGCCCAAAGAGCAGTGCGCAGTCGTTGCCGAGTCAATGGGGTCTTGGTCAACCGGAAGCTAATCCAGGAATTGCGCGATCGCCTAGTAGAAATCACAGCCCAGGGCCAAACCGTACAAATGGGATACGCCCATCTACAAAGGGAGTGGTTGGATCTCTACGGCGGTCCAATCATCGCCCAAACGCGCAAAGCAATAGCAGCAGCATATAACAACGCCCAAAAAGCTAAAGCAGCCCTAGAAAAACGCCGCCAGTCAGAAAAGGACCGCCTGCAACGACTAGAATTCCTGGAATATCAAGTAGGGGAACTAGAAAGCGCTAATCTAAGCGACGCCGAGGAAATAGAAAAACTCAAACAGGAAAGCCAACGCCTTTCTCATGTGGTGGAACTGCAACACCAGAGTTACCAAGTTTATCAGTGCCTTTATCAAAACGACAGCGAGGCCAAGGCAGTAGCAGATTTATTGGGATTCGCTGAGGCCACTTTAACAGATATGGTGGAGTTCGACTCCAGACTAAAATCGGTCTTAGAAATGGTCAGCGATGCTTTAGCTCAAGTGGTGGAAGCGAGCAGAGAGATTAGTAGCTATGGGGAGCAGTTAGAAGCGGATCCCCTCATGTTAGAAGAAGTCGAAGAGCGAATAACACAACTCAAACAAATATGTCGCAAGTACGGGCAGAGCTTGCCCGAGGCGATCGCTTATTATCAAAAAATAGCCCAGGAACTTAAGGAGTTGAAGGATGGAGGTGAATCTCTCGACGCTTTGGAGTCCGCTAACGAGGAGGCCCAGGTAAAATTAAAGGAGAAATGTAGCGAGCTTACCTTGCAGCGTCGCGATGCGGCTGTTAAATTAGAAACTCATCTGGTAGAGGAGTTAAAGCCATTAGCAATGGAAAAGGTAAAGTTTAAAGTGCAAATGGAGCCTACTACTCCAACTCTTTTGGGTGCGGACGAAATTACCTTTTGTTTTAGCCCCAACCCAGGAGAGCCCCTCCAACCTCTCGGGGCGATCGCTTCTGGAGGAGAAATGAGTCGGTTTTTATTAGCTCTTAAATCTTGTTTTTCTGAAATCGATAAGGCAGGCACTCTGGTCTTTGATGAAATAGATGTGGGGGTGTCGGGAAGAGTTGCCGGGGCGATCGCTGAAAAATTGCATTTATTGGGTCGCCGAAATCAGGTTTTGTGCGTCACCCACCAACCTTTGGTGGCGGCAATGGCAGATCGCCATTTGCGAGTTGACAAACAAATTATTGCCTCGAAGTCCCACAAAAAAGGTAAAGACAGACAGCCGACTAGTTCCGATCTAGAAGAATTGAATGGAAGTTCCTCCAACTCTACCTCTGATGAGTCAGAAGTTCGGACTGTAGTTCGGGTGAAACTTTTGGAAGAAGGCCAACGCTTGGAAGAATTGGCCCAGTTAGCCAGCGGTAGATCTGCTAGAGAGGCCCTAGCTTTTGCAGAATCTTTATTGGTAGAAGCAGCAGCTAGAAGGGATGCTGTAGCTAAACTTCAACCTAAGACCGTCCGAGGGGGGAATGGAACGAGGGCGAAAGGAAGAAAGAGGTAGATCGCAGGCTATATTGAATAACACAAAGGTTGCAAAAAAACAAGAGCGAATTTAAGGAAAATTTAAGCGATCGACTCCTAAATTCCCGAAAAAATTAAGCAAAAGTTAACATTTTTGGTATAAAAGGTAAAAAAGATTAAAGAGAAGCTAGGAGAACCAGGCGGTGAAATAACGGCCAGGTAATAAGTAAGTTAAGCTTCCTATCTGTTGGCAATTGAAGCTCAGACATAAAACATACAATGATGGTAATCTTGAGTTAAATCAAAGCAAAGAATTTTCAGGCAAGGTCAAGATTTTTTTGTGTTATCATTGCATGAAATATTTCAATATCGGCCTAATAGGGAGTTCTTAAATAGACTCCGTAAATTCCACCGTAAATTCCCAAAGCTACTAAGCCAAATAGGTATTTAGGTTATAGAACCATGCCAGTAAGATCGAACTGTACTCGATAACGAATAAAATTAATCAAAAATTAATCCAAGAGAAAATAAAACGAGGTAAATTTGACAATATTTAGCTCGGTTTAGCGCTTTGTAGCGATACCTTTATGGCGAGAGTAGTTTAAAGTCGCTCGAATTGGATGCCAAAAATAGCAGCCACCTACAAGTAAAATTGTCGCTGTAGGCCCCTGGGTAATTTAACAGACTAATCCAACAATTTATAATTTATAAACGTTTATGACATCTGCATCTTCAAATAAAACTATGGACAACTATGTTGCTACCGTGACTGTTGATGTGGTGACTGAAGAGGAAAAAGAAAAGGGGTGTAGCCCTGCAAGTGAATCGCCAGTCAATTCAGAAAAAGACAGTTCGGAAAAAGACAGTCAAAACGGACAGCATTCAACAACTAACTCCAATGGTGCTACGGAAAATAAAAATACTGAAAATAATAATAATAGTGGCAGCAGTGGCAGCGCGTTAGTACGTTCGGGAGGAAATTTCTCAGAGTTTCTCGCCCCCTTAACCAAAGACACCTTTGTAGGAGTAGTTAAGGACGTAGAAGAGAAACTAAAAACGGTAAATCAAACCCTAACAATGCTGGACAATATACTGGACAGCGAAGGGTTTGATGCCATCCTCAACGAAATGTTGCGCTCGATAACCCTCAAAACAGGGGAACTATTGAATGCAGACAGAACCACAATTTGGCTCTTGGATGACGAAAGAGACCAGCTATGGTCAATTGTCGCCAAAGGAGAAGATGGCAAACCTTTAGAATTAAGAATTCCTGTAAGTGCGGGCATAGCAGGTGAAGCAGCCACGCAAAAGAAAGTCATTAATATTCCTTTCGACTTTTACGACGATCCCCGGTCTCATGCTGCTAAAGACATGGACAAAAAGTACCATTACCGCACCTACACGATGCTGGTAATGCCCCTGGAAAATGAAGAAACAGGGGAACTTGTGGCAGTGGTTCAGTTAATTAACAAATTAAAACCAGAACACAAACAAGGAGAAACCCTAGAGGAGCAAATCGATGAAGGAGGATTTACAGCAGAAGACGAACAAGTTTTCAGGGAATTTGCTCCGTCGATCAGGTTAATCCTAGAGTCTTCTAAATCTTTCTATGCAGCAACCCAAAGACAAAGGGCAGCAGCAGCGCTGATGAATGCTGTTAGCTCTTTGAGTAAGAGCAGTTTAGACTTAGAAGATACTCTGAAAAACGTTATGGATCAGGCAAAGGAACTGATGGACGCCGACCGCAGTACCCTCTGGTTGATCGATAATGAGAAAAATCAGTTGTGGACGAAAATTCCGATAAACGGTAAGTTAACTGAAATTAGAATTCCCTCCAATGCGGGTTTTGCGGGGATGGTTGCCGAGTCGGAAGAACCGATATTGATACCCTTCGACGTCTATGACGACGAGCGATCGGAAAAATCAAAAGAAACAGACCAAAAGACCGGTTATCGCACTTGCAGTCTGTTGTGTATGCCAGTGTTTAATGCGGATGATGACTTAATCGGCGTTACTCAGTTAATTAATAAGAAGAAACCAGGAGAATTTGAAGACTACGACCCAGCCTCTTGGCCAGAAGCTCCCGAACAATGGAAGTCAAGTTTCAATCGCAACGATTTGGATTTTATGGAGGCTTTCAACATCCAAGCGGGAGTTGCTTTACAAAATGCCAAGTTGTTCGATACGGTCAAACAAGAGCAGCAAAGACAAAAAGATATCTTGCGCAGTCTCAGTAATGGAGTTATCTCCACCGATAGGCAAGGCAACGTTATTGCTAGCAACGAACGGGCCCGAGATTTGTTGGGCCTTGGGGAGACGGACATATTAGAAGGTAAGCCTCTAGGAGAATTAATCAATATTAAGGAAGGAGATTTTGCTAAATGGTTCGATGCGGCCATACACCCGACGGAAGAAAAGGACCGCGAGCAGTATTATCCAGACCAAACTTTGCTGCCGAGTCAAGATCGAGAACCAGAAAGCATTAATTTGTCTATTAACTCGATGGCCGATGTGGTAGATCCTAGTAAGGTTAACGGGGCTCTGGTGGTGATGGAAGACATTAGCGGTGAAAAACAGGTTAAAAATCTGATGTACCGCTACATGACTCCTGAAGTTGCGGAGCAATTGTTGGCAAGCGGGGATACTGGCCTGGGTGGCAAGCGCAAGCAAGTCTCGGTTCTATTCAGCGATATTCGCAGCTATACCACTCTGACCGAACAGCTAACCGCAGAAGAAGTGGTGGGAATGCTCAACGGCTATTTTGAAGAAATGGTAGATGCCGTGTTTAAATACGGCGGCACTCTGGATAAATACATAGGCGATGCTCTCATGGCCGTATTTGGTTCTCCAGCCCCGCTCAAAGATCATCCCTGGTGCGCCATGCAAGCTGCTGTAGAAATGCGCCAGCGATTGCAAATTTTCAACGAAGAACGGGTGGCCAATAAGAAAGACGCCATAAGTATTGGTATTGGCATCCATTCAGATGAGGTGGTAAGTGGTAATATAGGGTCTAGTAAGCGTATGGAGTTGACTTCTATTGGGGATGGTGTAAACCTCGCTTCTCGCCTAGAAGGGACCAGCAAGCAGTACGGCACGGACCTAGTCATCAGCGAAAATACTTACCGACCTTATAAAGATCGTCTTTGGGTAAGGGAGTTGGATCTGATTACGGTCAAGGGAAAAACTGAACCAGTCAGAATTTACGAGCTGGTTGGCATCCGCAAAGGGCCTATTCGCCAACGCCTGAAGAAGAAACAGCAGGACATTATCGGACACTATCACAAGGGGCGCGAGTATTATCTGAGGCCTTCTATTGAAAAGTTGAACGCTGATGCTGTTAAGGAAAGTTTTGAATTGGCAGAAAAGGAGTTTAAAGCGGTTCTGAAAATAGATCCAGAAAATAAGGCGGCTAAATTACATATCGGTCGCTGTCTGCTTTTTCAACAAGAATTGCCAGAACCGGACTGGGATGGAGTGTGGAAGCTCACAGAAAAATAAGTAATAATTAATAATTAATAATTAA
>JAXHVR010000021.1:0-8181 GCA_034189005.1 Cyanobacteriota bacterium
AAGGCGGCTAAATTACATATCGGTCGCTGTCTGCTTTTTCAACAAGAATTGCCAGAACCGGACTGGGATGGAGTGTGGAAGCTCACAGAAAAATAAGTAATAATTAATAATTAATAATTAATAATTAATAATTAATAATTAATAATTACTGCCCTGCCGCGAGGCAGGACTTCTGAATTACCGCTAATACGGGTCTAGCAACAGAATAAACTTGGGAATCAATTCTGCCTGCCTAACTACTTAATATCTCGAAAAAAACGCCTAGTTATGAGTAACTCCTTTTTGTTCTCCGAAATTCGCAGCTATAGCAGTTGGACAGAAACATTATCTTCTGAAGAACTGGTAGGGAGTCTCGACAATTATTTTGAAGAGATGGTGGATGCGGTGTTTAAATATGGAGGGACTCTCAATAAATACATCGGCGATTCTCTAATGGGGATGTTTGGTTTTCCAGAACCTTTGAAGGAGGATGCTTGGTGTGCGATGCAAGCTGCGGTGGAAATGCGAAATCGATTGGCGACTTTTAATGAAAAACAAGAGGCTAAAAGAAAGATGCCCGTTAGCATGGGGATTGGTATCCATTCAAATGAAGTCTTAAGTGGTAATATAGGCTCCAGTAAGCACATGGACCTGACTTTTGTTGGGGATGCTTTTAGTTTTGCGGCTAGCTTGGGGGAGATGAGCCGGAAATATGGCACGGATCTTGTCATCAGCGAAAATACTTACCGACCTTATAAAGATCGTCTCTGGGTAAGGGAACTGGATTTGACCGCTGTCAAGGGAAAAACCGAATCAGTAAGAATTTACGAACTGGTGGGCATCCGCAAAGGGCCTCTTCGCCAACGTCTGAAGAAGAAACAGCAGGACATTATCGGACACTATCACAAGGGGCGCGAGTATTATCTGAGGCCTTCTATTGAAAAGTTGAACGCCGATGGTGTTCGGGAAAGTTTTGAATTGGCAGAAAAGGAGTTTAAAGCGGTTCTGAAAGTAGATCCAGAAAATAAGGCGGCGAAATTACACATCGGTCGGTGTCTGCTTTTTCAACAAGAACTGCCAGAACCGGACTGGGATGGAGCGTGGAGGTGGATCTAAAAATAAATGCTTATTTCTTCAACTCAAACTATTTTACAGCTCTGAGATATCGAAAATTAAAAAGCGCTAGTTATGAATAATTCTTTCAATTCCTACTACTCAGATATTGAGTGGGTGAACCTGGTTCACCAACTGTTAATTGAGATTGCAAGAGCATCTCTTTCAGATAAGCCTAAATTGCCTGAAAATATTCATGGAAGGGCTATCCCTTTGGCAAAAGAGGCAAAAAATATTCAGGAAAGGGCTGATACTCAACAACCTCAAAACCCTTTGGGGGGTAATAATTTATACTGGCAATGCGAGGAACTAGAATGGGTGGAGCAAGTTCGCCAAATGTTGCTAGAGTTATCTCGCTTATCTTTGTCAGAAATTCCGAGATTGCCAGCAAATATGGGTCAAAAAGCTCTGTCGTTGGCGCAAACAGCACAGGAAATTAAAAACACGTCGGCACAAAAAAGTTGGTAGTTTTGGGTGTTTTAATTCCCTTATGGTAGGGGGTTTTTATCGACTAACTTCTATTGTCGATTTCCATAACTTTTGAGTTGACCGTATTTAAGGTTTTTCGATATTTTGAGCATGGAATCAGATAGTCAGCCTGCTAGTTGTTTGGAGTTTGTTAAGACTTTTGTTGCTTCGATAGGCAATAAAAGAAAACAAACTCGCATAAATGTTGCTAATATTCTGGGAGGGGCGATCGCTTTAATAACTTTGGTTTTGCCTCTGTTGGCGATCGCTCCCTGCTCTCAAGCGCCAAGTTAATCTTTGACGACCTACTAATTACACTTTGCCGAGATAAAAATAACCGCTCTCTAAAAACTTTTTTTTGCTTGACTTTTAGCTAAATTTGTGAGAATTATAAAGAGAGCATTTTTCTCGATTGGGTGCTGCTAAAGCACCAGTAAATCTGAATGGGAAATGCTTGAAATAGTTTTTTAGCTTGGAGAATAATTAGTGGATTTATCAAAGATTCCAGCGCAACCAAAACCGGGAATACTTAATGTCTTAATCGAAATCCCCGCAGGTAGCAAAAATAAGTACGAGTTTGATAAAGATTTAGAAGCTTTTGCTCTGGACCGGGTTCTTTATTCGTCGGTTCAATACCCTTACGATTATGGGTTTGTCCCTAATACCCTCGCGGATGATGGAGATCCCCTCGATGGTATGGTATTAATGGACCAGCCTACTTTTCCCGGATGCGTCATCCCAGCCCGCCCGATCGGTATGTTGGAAATGATTGATGGGGGCGATCGCGATGAGAAAATTCTCTGCGTTCCCGATAAAGACCCTCGCTTTGCTGAGGTTACATCTCTTAAGAATATCGCGCCCCACCGATTAGATGAAATTGCGGAATTTTTCAGAAGTTACAAGAATTTGGAAAAGAAAGTCACGGAAATTCTCGGTTGGCAGGATATCGATAAAGTGATGCCTCTGGTAGAAGAATGCATTAAAGCCGCCAAGTAGCTAGAACGGTTCGTCGGTTTTCTGGCATATCTGAGAAACCGGGTATGCATGAAAAATACCTTCGCCATTTTTTTCAAGGCTAACTCGCCCGCCAGAAACCCGGTTTCTTAAACAATACCTTCGCCATTTTCTTGTAGGTTGGGTGGAGCGATAGCGCAACCCAACATCTTCGTAGCAAATCCAACGATTTTGTTGGGTTACGCTACGCTCCACCCAACCTACGAATGGTCTTTTTGATTTTGGCGAAGGTATTGTTCAAGAAACCGGGTTTCTTAGATTTCAATGTTTATAAGCCCATTTTCTTGTAGTAGCGCAGCACAGTTAAAGTGGTGGGTAAAGCAAAAGAAGGATGAGAAGTCGCGTTCGTAGTAATCGCTTTAGCGATTGATATCTATGAATCGCTAAAGCGATTACTACGAACTTTTGTGCAGGTTCCTAAAGCGGCGATCGCTTAACAGTCAATTCTTCAAATAAAGCCTCATAGCGATCCAAAGCAGCGTCGAAAGCATAATTTTCCTCAGCATATTTTCTACCATTGCGACCCAAAGCTTCAACCTTTTCGGGGTTTTTATATAATTCCATAATTGTCGCGCTTAAAGCATCGGCATCTTCTGGGGGAACTACCACTCCGCCGCCGCTTTTTTCCACCGCCTTCATTGCCGTACCAGTTTCTGGAACCGAAGCAACAATAGCCCGACCGCTAGCAAGTAAAACCGGTATTTTTGACGGCAGATTAAAAGCAGTCACCCGCTTTTTCTGCACCACTAAACCTACATCGGCAGCAGATAAAGCTTCTGGTAACTTTTCTCTAGGCTGAAAAGGCAAAAGTAAGACATTATTTGCCTTGTATTCTTCGCAAAATTTCTGCAAATTACCGAGGGCAGATTTTTCGCCGATAATGACAAAAGCAATCTCGGATATCTGCTTGAGATTGGCTGCTGCTTTAATAACAGTTTCTAAACCTTGGGTTAGGGCAATATTACCCGAGTATAAAACTACAAATTTATCCTGAAGCTGGTGGGTTGTTCTAAAAGCATTTTGCTTGTCCGAGGGTTTGATGAAATTCACATCAACCCAATTGGGAATGCAGACTATTTTACTCTCTGAGATACCTTGTTCTACTAATTTATCTAGAAATATATCGGAGATAACGCTAATCTTAGCTGCTGTTTTATAAGCTAAATTTTCCAATGCCCGGGCAGTCTTAATTAGCAAACCATTTTCTTTAATTAATTTAACTCGAACGGCAGCTTCCGAGACGATATCTTGAACGTTTAAGACCACGGGGCTGCTGCTAGCAAGTCCGTATAAACCTACTGGAAGAGAAATTGGCAAGGGTGGAACGGTGGCAAAAATTACGTCTGGTCGCCAACCTTTGACGGCTTGAAAAAAACTGGTGGTAATAAAACTGCCGTCTAGCATGAGGCGATCGATTAAGCTTGGTTTGGGGTTATTGATATGTACATAACTGCGTTGAATGGTTACGCCGTTTCGTTCTTCTGTTAGATAAAATTTGCCTTTATATTCGTCGTAAATTCTGCGTTCGGGATAGTTTGGCATTCCCGTTACTACTCGAACTTGATGGCCGCGTTTGACTAAACCTTCTGCCATTTCTGTCATCAAGGGGGCGATGCCAATGGGCTCGGGATGGTAATTATAAGAATAAATCAGAATACGCATCTTGTCATTAACTAAATTATAGTGTTTTTCCGCATAACTAATTGACACTGAGAGATTATGTTAATATTGGATAAATTGAAGATATCCATCGAGAGGAGTTAATTTGTTTTTAAAGTTTTGAAGTTAAACTATAGGGGTTAAGTTAATTACAGTTTCAGAGGAGATATTGTAACATTATACGGCACCGCTATTTTTCTTAAACAGTATCGTAATTGTTTTCAAAATCAACTTGATGTCGTACATCAAACTCCAATTTTCTTGGTATTTCAAATCCAAGCGAATTACATCTTCAAAGTTCTTAATTTGAGAACGACCGTTAACTTGCCATTCTCCAGTCATACCCGGTTTAACATCCAAACGCTGCCATTGGGGAACTTCATAACTTTCGACTTCATCTGCTGTGGGGGGGCGAGTGCCGACTAAACTCATATCTCCTTTGAGGACGTTCCAGAATTGAGGTAGTTCGTCGAGACTCCGGCGACGCAAGAAGCGACCTACTGTGGTGATTCGAGGGTCGTTCTCGTTTTTAAAAAAAGAGCCTTTGGCTTCATTTTTAATTGTGTGTTTGAGCTTTTCCGCATCGGGACCCATGGAGCGAAATTTCCACATTTTAAACTGTTTTCCCATCCAACCGCAACGGGTTTGAGCGAAAAATAGGGGACCGGGGCTATCGATTTTAATGGCGATCGCTATTGGTACGAATAAAATAGCGGTAATCCCTAAACCAACTAAGGCGCCAACAACGTCAATAAAACGTTTGAACCAAGAACCGATGGAAGGATGAGTCCCGGGTAGATGTTCTGAGGATTTACTCCCGGATTTTTCTGTAGGGTTTTCTATTTCTTCTGAGGATTGTTCGATGGTCAGCACCCCATCTAATGAGGTAAGAGAAAAAACTTCCATTATTTGATGACTGACATCCTGTAAGACGATTTCGGTGCTTTTTTCTCTAGCTATTTTGACATTAGTTACCAAAGCACCTATGCCACAACTATCTATGAAATTAGTTTTGCTAAAATCGAGGACGATTTTTGGGGGAAGGGGCTCTTTGAAAAAAAGTTCCTCGCAAGTTTTTTTAAAGGCGTCTGCGTGCAGTATTGTAAAGCGATCGGGTATCTTAACGAAGGGAATTGCTTCGCAGACAGTGACCTGGAACTGTGCTTCTGGAATTTGGCTAACCATGAAGTATTAATTTGTTACTGATGTCTTAAGCTTATTTTGTCTTACTGGCACCCAGATCGTCTAATAATTGTTTGTAAAGAAATGGTAAACTTTTTTAGAACAAAGTCGAAGCCCCGATAGCTCGGGGCTTCTAGGCTTGAGTTGGCGCTTTCAGTTGCCTCGATTTTAATTCTCAGTTGGCTCCTATACTAACATCCCTAGGGTTTGCCGCGATAATTGTCAATATCTTAAGGACTTTTCTTCGAGCAAAATAGAAAATAGAGGACAATTGGGAGGTTTAGTTATAGATGCTTTCCGATCGCGAACTGTCGCGAGTACCGGTTACGCGGCCTTTTGCCTTGGAGGCGCTGCGTTTGAGTGCTTGGAGTCTGGCCTCGTATTTAGCCCGCTGGCGTTTTTTGGGAGTTTGCTCTACGAGAGTTTTCAAGGCACTGCCGAGGCTTTTGTAAGCGTTGGGGAGGGAGTAACCGAAGCGGGTTGCTAGAGCGATCGCCTTCTCATCGGCGTCGATCGCTTCTTTCAAGGTCTTTTCGCCGTTATTTTTCTGAAAAAGTCGATATCCAGAAACGCCACACAGAGCTAGGGCCAAAATCAATAATAATCCGTCTTGTACCCAAAGTTCTCCAACAGCGCCACCGAGACCGATGGCCAATGCTGCCATTTCCCAACCATCTCTGGGGATGGTGTCGTTTTGGATTTTGGCCACTTCATGCCAAAATAATAAATTGCGCTGGTCTATTGCTAGCTGTTCCCACCGAATCAAATCTATTGATATTTCTACCTGGTCTTTACCAATTTCTTCGCAGCGGATTAAAGGTGGAGTAACGTCTATGCTCTTCTCTACCATCACCCAACTTTGCAATTCTGGTGGCAGTATGCCTTTTAGACGTCGCAGCTCGCTCATTTCCGCTCTTGCAGTGGCGGTTGCATAAGATGTCATAGTTATGGCCTTTTACTAATTTACGACAAATAATTAGATTTTCTTTTCTTTCTATTGTAAGGGGTAAGAAAACTCCTTTGGGGAGGTAACACTACTTTAGCCCGGGTAGGCGTTTGGCTTATCTATTATCACAGTTTTTGATTTTTGTCAATAGATAGGATTAATGGCTAGTTTGTTGCTGGTTGAGCGGGTAAGCTGTTATGCCTTAAATTTTATTTGCAGTGCGATCGAGATGCTCGCACTGCAAAGACTTGCCAAAAGCAGGGATACCCGTTCGCTGGTAAATTAACTATTAACTACCGCAGCGATCGCCCTCTCGGTAGCTGCCACTGCTTCGTCCACTTCCTCGGCAGAGACGACTAATGGCGGAACGAAGCGCAACACCTTCGGACCTGCAGGAACGATTAACAAACCTTCTGCCATAGCGGCCTTGACGATATCGATAGAAGTTAGATCGCTATCCTCGCTCAACACCAGACCGTTAATCAAACCCCAACCGCGCACTTCGGCGAATATCTGGGGATGTTTGGCGGCGATCGCCTGCAAGCCGGCCCGCAACTGTTCGCCGCGATCGCTTACGTTTGCCAAGAGGTTTTCCCGTTCGAGAGTTTGACAAACCGACAGTGCCACCGCGCAGGCAAAGGGGTTGCCGCCGAAGGTGCTGGCGTGGCTGCCGGGTTCAAAAACATCGCAACTAGATTTACACAACATCGCGCCGATGGGGATGCCGCCGCCGAGTCCTTTGGCGGAGGTAAAGATATCCGGTTCGATACCTAAATTCTCGTATCCCCAGAACTTGCCGGTGCGACCCATGCCTACTTGCACTTCGTCGAGAATTAGTAAGATGCCTTTCTCGTCGCAAAGCTGCCTGGCTCTTTGGAAGTAGGCGAGGTCTCCGGGACGGACTCCCCCTTCGCCCTGGAGGGCTTCTAATAATATAGCTGCTACTTGGCGATCGTCTTTATCCAATTCGGCGATCGCGCTCTCCAGTGCGGCAATATCGTTATAGGGAACGTAATGAAATCCGGGCATTAAGGGAGTAAAACCTTTCTGATACTTCGGCTGTCCGGTGGCGGTGATAGTTGCTAGGGTGCGTCCGTGGAAGCTGGCACGGGCAGTTAAAATGGTAGGATTATCGATATTAAGTTTATCGTGGGCGTACTTCCTAGCTAGTTTAATTGCTGACTCGTTGGCCTCGGCCCCCGAGTTGCAGAAAAAGGCGCGATCGGCACAGGAATGCTCTGTCAACCATTTCGCCAATTCTCCTTGAACGGGGATATAGTACAAATTGGAGACGTGGTGGAGGGTTTTTATTTGTTCCGTGACGGCTTTTATCGTTTCTGGGTGGGCGTGTCCGAGGGTGCAAGTGGCGATGCCGGCGACAAAATCGAGGTATTCGCGACCTTCGGTGTCCCAGACGCGACAACCTTCCCCCCGTTCGAGGGCGATGTTAAAGCGTCCGTAGGTTTTCATTACATGGGCATCGAAGGACTCGGCGCTAAAGGATGCCGACTCTGGTTTTACTAGGGTTTCTGGACTCATTCGTTTTTCCTTAGTTTGGGAGCTAGACGTTTAAAGTTTCCATTCTATACCATAAATGCCGGATGGGGGTCAAATTTTATCTAAATTTCAGATTTAATTCGTTGTAAGTAGGCAGGCAAAAATCTTTACATAAAATTATTTATCATTCCCCCGTAGAACAGGCGTCTCGCCTGTTCCAAATGTCTAATTAATTGTACGCGGGTGACTCGCGAAGAGAGATTAATTTCTCCTGGAATTGCTTGGAGGGCGTTCCAGGAGAAAAGAGAAACCGGGTTTTTGGG
>JAXHVR010000021.1:8281-72470 GCA_034189005.1 Cyanobacteriota bacterium
AACAATACCTTCGCCATTTTTTTTGTAGGTTGTGTGGAACGCAGTGTAACCCAACAAAATCGTTAGATTTTGCTCGTTGATGTTGGGTTGCGCTATCGCTCCACCCAACCTACAAGATGCTTGGAGGGCGTTCCAGGAGAAAAGAGAAACCGGGTTTTTGGGAACAATACCTTCGCCATTTTTTTTGTAGGTTGTGTGGAACGCAGTGTAACCCAACAAAATCGTTAGATTTTGCTCGTTGATGTTGGGTTGCGCTATCGCTCCACCCAACCTACAAGATGCTATTTTAATCGCTGAAGCGATTACTACGAACAGTCCATTACTTAATCTCGCTGTAGTCAACTCCCCAAGTTGTATCCTCGCCTTGAAGATAAGTAGTCAAACCAGTTAAACTCTCCAAAGTTTCCCTGACTTCACTGGAGGTAATGATATTCAAAGGTTTCCCAGACTTCACCGCCAAACCGGCCGCCACTCCGACTCCCTGTCCTTGATAAATATTCACGGTTAAAATTCGCCCCACGGAAACCGCAATGCCGCTATATCCAGAAGAACGCCCTACTATCGCTAAATTCTCTACATTTTTCGCTAAAGCGCTTTCGATGCCGAAATTATAAATCGGCAGTGGGGGCATCTTAATTCCTATGCCCTTAATGCCGCCGCGAAAATCAAATTCATAAGAAAACGTGCCCATAGAATTTGCCGGCAGCGTTCCACCCCGGAGAATTTCTTGACCGGTCAGCGGATCTACTACTTCCTTAATACTCAAACTATGTCTGACGTAAACTTCTGGAGGTAATTTCACCCTAACATCTTTTCCCGAAAGCTTCCTCAACCACTCCTCCACTTCCGCCATTTCTGCTATCATTTCTTGGTTGGGTTTTAAGCCGTTTTCTTCTAACTCCCGAACTTCTGCCACTGGATATTTAAACAAAAATCCGTTCCAGGATAATTTCCCCGTTGTTTTCACGCAAATATTAGCTTTATCGAAAAAGAATCCTTCTAATTTAAAAGGTTGATTTTTCTCCAGATGATAGGCAGCCCCCAAAGCAATACTCTTTTGATAATGTCCGTCTCGATATCGCTGGAATAGGGGCTGCCAAAAATTATTTAACCAAAACCTCGCCCCGTCTGGAGGTTGATCTCTTCTGATGCTATCCTCTATTTCTGCCATTTTTTGATAATCGTAGAGGATATCCGCCTCGACATTTCTTAAGTCGTAAACGCTCAAACCTTCTACGATGGGAACTATAGAAACTGCTAGGGTTTCGTTGCGGAGTTTGGGGTTTTGGGATTCGTAGCCGAGATAATATTCTAAACCTGATTTTATCGCTAATTCTGCATCTTGGGTGGTGTCGATATAGGCGGAGGCTTTGATGCGGAGGTTGCTGTTTTCTACCTCGACATATTCTATTTTTCCCTCCGCCACTGCGGGGATAATAGTTGATTCGGAAATTAGATTAACTCCTGCTTCTGCTAACATTTGTTGCAATGCTTTATGGGCGTTTTGCGGTTCGACGCAGGCTTCTACTATTTGGGATCGATCTAGGAATTCTATAAAGCATTGACTGTGGGGTTGTCGATACCAACCGGGGGTTTTATCGAAGTCTAAATAGCCCAAACCTCCCCTAGTTAATAAACCTCCCAATTGCGCGTCGGTTGAGTTGGGGCGAATTAAGGCTACTTTTGCGTTTTTTCCTAAAGTTTTTTTAGCCCAAATGGCGGCGCAAATTCCCGGGAGTTCGTCTCCGTAAACGACGATATCGAAGTTTCGATATTCTGGTGGTGGGGGCGAGGGTTGGGCTGGTTTTATTTCTGTTTCTTTTGCTGTGGTTTCCCGTGGGCTTGCTGGGAGGAAGGTTTGGAGATAAGCTTGGAATTTTTGGCGGTTGTTAGAGTTTAGTAAAGGGGTTAAAGGTAAGATTAATAATCCCAGAATAAATAGTTTTTTTACAATCGAATAATTCATATTTTTGCTAATAAGTAGCCCCAGAACTTCGAGTTATGAAGAAAAACTGGGAGGCGATTTTAGGATCGATTCTACTCCTAATCTCAACCGGGAGCGATGCTAGTTGCTTTTCAGCAGCACTGGCAAAAACAATTGAGTAATCAGACACTTAACTTTCCCTTTTCCATCAATTTATCTTTAACTTCTTCCCAAGGTATTCTTGGTTCATCCTTGGTTAATTCAATAGCTAAAATGTCATAAACATCCTCCCAAAGATCGATATGTTTTTCAAATTCTAGGAGAACCGCAATAGGTTTTCCTTCCTCATCAACTAAGAATTGAAAATCAGTTGGTTCGCCGCATTCTGCTAAGACATCTTCCCAAAACGCACTGTGTTCTTTGAGGTCAACAAAAGCCCCTGTTTTCTTACCTTGGCAGTCGGTTAAAAATCGAACGCCGCGCATATTATAATTGGTCATATTAACTCCTTGTAATTAATAATTAACAATTAGGGATTTTTCCGCTTAATTAACACCGACGGCGGGCTTGCAATCTGGAAATCTCTATCTTCGTTCGTTTATCTTAATTGTTAATTGTTAATTGTTAATTAGCAACTAACAACTAACAACTAACAATTAAATGGATAACAGGCAAGATGCCTGTTCTACGAATGGATAACAGGCAAGATGCCTGTTCTACTCTATTGACCTGCTGCTGCCCGGGCGGCGGCGGCTTGGTCTGGGTGGATGCCCAAACGGGTTAAGTTAATGCGACCCTTAGCGTCTATTTCTCGCACCTTAACGATGACCTCATCCCCGACGGCTAATTCGTCTTCCACTTTGGGAACTCGATAATCGGCGATTTGGGAAATATGAATCATTCCTTCTTTGCCCGGCAATATTTCTGTAAAGGCGCCGATGGGAATAATTCGGGTCACGCGGCCGACATAAACATCCCCTGCATTTAACTTCTTGGTCATGCCCTGGATGATGCTATATGCTTGTTTGGCGCGATCGCCATCTACGGAAGCAATGGTGACGGTGCCGTCATCGTCGATGTCGATTTTAACGCCGGTTTGCTCGGTAATGCTCTTAATAGTCTTACCACCAGGACCGATGACCAAACCGATAGTATCGGGGTCGATTTTCAGAGTCAGCAAGCGGGGGGCGTAAGGCGACATATCCGAACGCGGTTTGTCGATCGCCTCCAACATCTTCTCCAAAATATGCAACCGCGCGGGTTTGGCTTGGCGAATGGCTTCGGCTATCACATCTAGAGACAAACCGCTAATTTTCATATCCATTTGCAAAGCCGTGATGCCGGTCTCGGTGCCAGCGACTTTGAAATCCATATCCCCGAGGAAATCTTCCATGCCCTGAATGTCTGTCAGGATGCGCACTTGGGCTCCTTCTTTTATCAGACCCATTGCCGCACCGCTGACCGGTTTAACAATCGGAACTCCCGCATCCATGAGGGCGAGAGTCGAGGCGCAGACGGAACCCATTGAAGTAGAACCGTTGGAAGATAGCACTTCCGAAACTACCCGTATTACATAAGGGAAGGCATCTTGGGGGGGAAGCAGGGGGAGTATGGCCCTTTCTGCCAGGGCACCGTGACCGATTTCCCGACGACCTGGCGATCGCATTGGTTTAGTTTCTCCCACGGAGAAGGGGGGGAAATTGTAATGGTGCAGGTAGCGCTTCTCGTCCTGGGGGTGCAGGTCGTCTGCCAATTCTTGAGCGTCTCCGGGAGGCCCCAGAGTTACTGCTGACATGACTTGAGTCAATCCCCGATTAAATAAGGAACTGCCGTGAACTCGGTTCGGCAACAGACCCACCCGACAGGAAACCGGGCGAACTTGGTCCAATTTCCGACCGTCAACTCGCACTCCATCGTCTAGAATTTGCTGGCGCATCAGCTTTTTGGTTACGCTTTTGAACAGCTTACCTAAACTGGCACCATTTTCTGCAACTGCTAATTTGATGGTGTCTTCTTCTGGGAGTTCTTTAATTTCCGCAGCGATCGCCTCTTTAATTTCATCCAATTTGACATCTCGCTGACTTTTACCGAGGTCGAATTGAGATAAAACTTCTTTTATTGGAGATGTTGCTTTTTCCGTGAGGAAATTCTCCAGAGTGGGATCTACTTCTGGCTTTTCTTCCGTTACCATTTCGATGCCTAGTTCGGCCATTATTTCTCGCTGGGCCTTTATCAGGTCCAACACTGCTTCGTAACCGAAATCTATGGCCTCGATGATGTCTTGTTCTGGCAGTTGGTTAGCTCCCGCTTCTACCATAATTACTCCTTCTGGAGAACCGGCTACCACTAAGTCCAAATCGCCATTTTTTACTTCGCGGAAAGTGGGATTGATAATAAAATCGTCTCCTACCAAACCGACTCGCACGGCTGCCATTGGTCCGTAAAACGGCAGTTTCGCTAATAGCACGGCCACGGAAGCCCCGGTCACTGCCAAGACGTCTGGAGGTACTTGCTCGTCCATTGACAGGGTTGTGGCCACTATCTGAATGTCGTCCCGAATCCAATTGGGAAATAGGGGACGCAGGGGCCTGTCTATCAACCGACCGGTGAGGGTGACTTTTTCTGGGGGGCGACCTTCGCGCCGCAAGAAACCCCCAGGGATTTTGCCCCCGGCATAGAGCCTTTCTTCGTAGTCCACTAATAAGGGGAGAAAGTCTATTCCTTCTCTCCCTCCCGAACGAGTGGCGGTAACTAATACTGCGGTGTCTCCTGATTCGATCATTACCGCACCACCAGCTTGAGGCGCAAATAAACCTACTTTTAGTCGAATATCCCGTCCGTCAAAGGATATTGATTTTTCTATCTCTTCCATCCGACTTTTGTTCCTTTTTACCACTATCTTTCGCTTCTCTCGCCATCGTAGCATTGTTGGGCTTGATGTGCGACGGGGCTGGAGTAATACTGAGAAGCGTATTACTTTATTTTACTATGAGTATGACGAATTGTTTTTGCTTGAGTAGAAAAAGTGGTTATAATGAAAATACCTCGAAAGATAAAATTTTTCCCAAAAATGAAAAATTGATGTTAATATACTATTTAATTAACCTCAAAAATTATTTTTTGGAGGGCGCGTTCTATTGAAAAATAGGATGCCATTTTGTCTTGTTTGTTCGTAGTAATCGCTTTAGCGATTCTTATGGATAAATCGCTAAAGCGATTACTACGAGCAATTTAAAAATTAACAATTAACAATTAATTATGGCAATTTTACATGGCTTTTGGGTAGTAGAAGCTGAGGAAAGTTATTTATTTATTTGGGGAGAAACTTGGCGGCGATTGACAGAAAAAGATGAGGTAGAAGGAGGGGAAATTGCTATAAATCCTTACGGTCTGACGGAGGCTGAATTGTCGGATTGGGAAGAAGTAAAAAAAAGGCGATCGCTCTCTAACAAAAAAACAACTAAAGGTCGAACGAAAGAACCAAATATAGAAATAATTGCCCTGCCAACGGAGCTTTACGATGAAAAACTCTACCCCATATATTCCGGTACTAAACTGTTAGAAAATAACTCGCCACTCTACCTTTATCCTTGGGAAATAGAAGGAATTCGTCTGAATATAACTGAAGCGATCGCCTTCCTCCAATCCCTCCCCCTAAGCAACATCGGCACTAATAATTCTTTCATCGGCGAAGATTTGCGCTTCTGGTCTCATATCGCTAGGTGGAGTCTGGACTTATTAGCTAGAAGCAAATTTTTACCATCCTTAGAACCAGACTCCAATAATGCCTTCATCCCGCGCTGGCAGCCCCTCATCGACAGCGCTACCGACCGAGGCAGACTGCACAAATTCGCCAGACAAATGCCAATTTCTTGTCGCGCATATCTAAGAGATTTAGAGTTACCTCAATCTTGGGAAGATTGGCAAATAAAAACTGAAAATATCCCCCCAGTAATTCCTCTAAAATCCAGCGAGGAATTGCTGCACAATTTCCTCGATAATGTCATAGATTCCCAAGTGCGAGAACTAACCGCAGAAATCTCTCCCGGTGGTACGACTTCTTTACACCCCGTAGTTCGCCAATGGTTAAAAGCGCTGGCGAGGAGGTCAACTCAAAAATTAACCGGCGCGAAAGAAACCCAACAGCTAGCAACTTTATTAAATAATTGGAAATCTCCCCTCCTCCAGTCTCAAACTGGAGATAGTTTATATCGGGCTTGTTTCCGCCTCCACCCGCCATTAACGGGGTCGAAGTCTTGGGGTTTGCAATATTATTTACAAGCAACAGACGATCCGGAGTTTTTAGTCGAGGCGCAAACCATCTGGGAACGGCCGGTGGAACGGTTGGTGGTGCGAGGGCGAGAAATCAATTTTCCTCAAGAGACGTTTTTAAGCGGTTTGGGTTTGGCATCGAAATTGTTTCCGGCGATGGAACCCAGCTTGCAAACTGCAACGCCCCACTCCTGCACTTTAACTGCGCTAGAAGCTTACGAGTTTATTAAGGTCGGGAGTTGGCGCTTTGGCGATACCGGGTTGGGAGTGATTTTGCCGCCTTCTTTGGCTAACCGCGAGGGTGGAGTGTCGAGGTTGGGTTTGAGCGTTCGGGCCCAGACGGCGAAGTTGAAGGGAAATCAAAAGTTGGGGCTCCATAGCGTTTTAGATTTTCAGTGGGAGTTGTCTCTGGGGGGTCAAAAAATTACTAAGGCGGCGTTCGATCGCTTGGTGCAACAACAGAGTCCGCTGGTAAAGATTAACGGCGAGTGGGTGGAGTTGCAGCCGATAGATATTCAGGCGGCGCGGGCTTTCCTCCAGGAGGATAAGGATAATATGTCGCTGTCGGTGGAGGATGCTTTGCGGTTGGCAAGCGGGGAGACTGAGGCGATCGGGAAGTTGCCTATAGTGAATTTTGAGGCAAGCGGGCAGTTGCAGGAATTGTTGGATACCTTGACTGATAACAGTTCTTTGGAGGCGATCGCCACTCCAGATAGCTTCGAGGGAGAGTTGCGACCTTATCAACTGCGGGGCGTCAGTTGGTTGGCGTTTATGGAAAGATGGGGATTGGGTGCCTGTTTGGCGGACGATATGGGATTGGGAAAAACGATCGAGCTAATCGCTTTCCTCCTCCACCAGCAAGAAGAGGATGCGCTGGAAGGACCGACCTTGCTGGTTTGCCCGACTTCGGTATTGGGTAACTGGGAACGGGAGGTTAAAAAATTCGGTCCGAGTCTGGAGGTGGTGGTGCATCACGGCGACAAACGCCCGAAGGGGAAGGATTTTGTTAAAGCAATTAAGGGGAAAGATCTGGTAATTACTAGCTATCCTTTGTTGCAGCGAGACGAGAAAACTCTGGTGGCGACCCCGTGGCGCTTCGTGGTATTGGACGAGGCGCAAAATATTAAAAACCCGGAGGCGAAACAGTCGAAAGCGGCGCGGAAGTTAGAAGGTTCGTTTAAAATTGCTTTGACTGGTACGCCTTTGGAAAATCGCTTGTCGGAGTTGCGGTCTATTTTGGATTTTCTCAATCCCGGATATTTGGGTTCGCGGCAGTTTTTCCAGCGCAGGTTTGCTACTCCCATCGAGAAGTATGGGGATACTAATTCTTTGCAGACTTTGCGATCGCTGGTTCAACCGTTTATTTTGCGCCGGCTGAAAACTGACAAAGATATTATTCAAGATTTGCCGGAAAAGCAGGAAAATACGGTCTTTTGTGCTTTGGCAAAAGAACAAGCGGCCATTTATCAAAAGCTGGTTGACGAGTATTTGGCAGATATTGAAAGTTCCGAAGGCATCCAGCGGCGGGGTAAGATTTTAGCTTTGCTGACGAAGTTAAAACAACTTTGCAACCATCCGGCCTTGTTGGAAGGGAAAGAGAGTAAGAGTAAGAGTAAGAGTAAGAAGAAGAAAAAAGGAGCGATCGCTTCCAAAGCATCGGTTAAATTGCGACGTTTGGAGGAGATGTTGGAGGAGGTGTTGTTAGAAGGCGATCGGGCTTTAATCTTCACCCAATTTGCCGAGTGGGGGAAAATGTTACAACCCTATTTAGAGGAAAAACTGGGTCGAGAAATCTTATTTTTATACGGTTCCACCCGGAAAAATAAGCGCGAAGAGATGATAGACCGTTTCCAGAACGATCCGCAGGGTCCGCCGATAATGATTTTATCTATCAAAGCTGGTGGAACCGGTTTAAATCTCACGCGGGCGAACCACGTTTTCCACTTCGATCGCTGGTGGAACCCTGCGGTGGAAAATCAGGCAACGGACCGAGTATTTCGCATCGGCCAAACCCGCAACGTGCAGGTACATAAATTCGTCTGTAAGGGAACTTTGGAGGAAAAAATCCACGATTTAATCGAGAGTAAAAAGGAGTTAGCCGAGCAAGTTGTCGGTGCCGGGGAACAGTGGTTGACGGAGTTGAATACCGACGAGTTGAGGAATTTGTTAATATTAGATCGCCAGAGCGTTATAGACGAAGACGAGTAATTCAATAACGAACAATTATAGCGTTTTTCTCTACTTCATTGAGTAGAGAAAAACGCTATAATATAGCAATCCAATACGGCGGTCGATCCCGCGAGTCACACAGGAGGACAAAATAATGCAAACTCTTAAATTAAAAGCCCATATTGACACTAATGGAATGTTGCAATTACAAATGCCACCGGAAGTTAAAGATATGGATGTAGAAATCTTGGTAGCGTTCGAGCCAAAAGCAGAAGAAAAAAAGGTAAAAACAGCAGTAGCAAAAGGATGGCAACCGGGATTTTTTGAAAAAGTAATAGGTGGTTGGCAAGGAGAACCATTAGTGCGAGAAGAGCAAGGAGAATATGAAATCCGGGAGGAATTATTATGAGTTATTTGCTGGATACTAATGTTTGCATTCAACTGTTAAACAACACTAATTATGCGCTAAACGATCGTTTGAGGCAGGAAGAACCAGAGGATATTTATCTATGTACTGTAGTGCAAATGGAACTGTATTATGGGGCTTACCGTAGCCTTCGGCGGGAGCAAAATATGGGGTGCATCTCAATTTTGAAGAAAGCCAAGAATTTAACCCTTTTTGGTAATGGGGAAAACGGTAATGGGTAATAGGAATATTGCGTTTTTGCTTTCTCTGAGATGCACCCGAATGCTTTGCCCCACCCCACGTTTAATTTGCTTTTGCTCCCTTATGCTGTTGGGTGAAGGTTCGCGTGCGCGCCACCTAAAATTTACTACAGCTTACCTGCTAACCGCTTTTAATTCGCGATCTAGCTCTAACAACACAACCTTAGCAAACTCTCGAATTTCATCCCACCGCTCGTCCCTAACAATCTCCGCATCCGTCTCCTTTTCCTCATATTCATTCAAACGATTTCGGAGTTCGTCCAACATTGGATAAAGTTTGCTCGAAAAACCAAAATTCTGCCAATGTTCGTCTAAAAAGTTGTCAAAATTATAATCGTCAAACAACCGACATATCGCCTCCGTAAAACTAGAAACCTCCGGTCCTTCACCGCGCACCCAAACTCGCTCTTGAAATTCAGGATTTGCGATTTCTCGGACGGCATTTTGTATGCCATTTAGCCACTTGTATTTATCAATAATAGTTGTCATTTTTCAAACAAAAAAAATAAACTCCGATAAGGGAATATGTGCTTCAGCGGAACTCGGATCGACTGAGTTTCCAAACTTGTCCAATGCATTGCCATTCTTCATCCTTTTAATATATGGAATTTGTTGGGCAGGATTAGGACTATTAGGATTGCCCGGCATTACCCGAACGCTATCGTGGGGATTATTGGGATTAGTATATTTTACCCCACCTCCTTTTTTAGAGGCTTTTTCGATCCAATCTGTAGGAATTCCCGGTGGCTGTTTCACTTGATTCTATTATCAACTTACTAAATAAATAGTAAGCTTTAAAAGGTATAAAGTCAATGCCCAGAAACTACCCGCTGATTCCATCGCTCCGAGGAGAGCAAACAAGTTCGAGGGTACTTGGATTATCCCAAACAGATACGGGAACATTTCTGGATGAAGCCCCCTCTTTTTAACTATAACATTTGGGAAGGAAAAATAACAGCGATCGGAAACTTTCAAACCTACAATTAATGGATATTTTTTAGACAATGAGCCTTCCCTGTAAAAACAACGAAACAAAACGCGATCGCGTGCCAGCAAGAGTTTTAGGTTGCTTGAGAAAAAACACAATTACAGTCATAGTTTTGCCAGGTAACGGCTTCGTCGATGGAGGTTTCACGCGCGAAATTCCTTTGGAAATAGTTCCTTTTGATTTGAGGATGCCAAATAGCGAATTTTATTTATTATTTGACAGGGAAAAGAAAAATTATATTGAAGTTTTGCGGAAAAGCGAATAATTTCAAGTTACCCAACCTACCATCTACCTGCTAACTGCTTTTTAAAACCCCTAATTCGGACATCAAATTTAATGCCAACAAACCGGGGCAAAGCATTCGCACAAGGGTCAAATCCCCCCTTTGAAAGGGGGGGTGGAACGTTTTTTTCCAAATTTCCCCTACATAATTTGATTTTTGTTTAAGCGAACTTTCACCCAACCTACAATTTACTAAAAATTACTGTTCTGCAATCGCCAATTTCAAGCCCAATGCGTCCAACAATTCAACAAAAGCATAAATTTCCGCACAACCGGTTTCTGTTAACATTTTATCGAGTTGCTGATGCAGTAATTTGCAATCTTCCGAGAGTTGATGCGATCGCCAACGAGCTTCAATAACTTTTCTAAGCGCATTGCGCAAAAGTTCTGGTTCGGGGTTTTCTTCTTCTAATATTGCCTCAATATAAGCTGCCGCGCGTTCTCGATTTTTGAGACACTCAATTTGAAACTCGCGGTAGCTATCGCTAGTCGGCATTTTCAAGTCTTTCATGGTAATCTCTCCAGTATTCTATTGCTTTACGGATATCATTTTTTTGAGTGCTTTTATCTCCTCCACAAAGGAGAAGCACTATAGTCGAACCTCTAAGTCCGAAGTAAATCCGGTATCCAGGTCCATAGTTTATTCTGAGTTCGCAAACCCCTTCTCCGACTGTTTTATAATCTCCTAGATTTCCTAGTTCGATTCGGTCCAGTCTTGCATCAATTTTAACTTGAGTTTTGAAATCTCGGAATCCATAATACCACTCTAAAAAAGGAACCCTTCCATTTGGGGTAATATAACGTCGAATCTCCCTTGGTTGAACTTCCATAATTTAATTTCAATCGCAGTAATAACAATTCTACTATAATTGCCAATTTAAACAACTATTTTGACTCAAAGGGGTTGGACGATCTTAACATACTCCCTCGACTTTTGTCGATGCATTTTGAAGACAAACAAATATCGGACATGAGGATTTAACCTTAGATAAAGTACGGTTGAGGTGAGGAAATCTCTCTATCCAGTTAAGTTGACACAAACATCAAGTTTAGCTATAGTGTTCGGAGTAGTTTACTTTTGAACTAACTAATCTTAATGAGTCAAAACTATAACGCGCCAGAACTGCAACCAGACGAGCTAACGCTGCATCTAACTGCTAGTGGCGTAGTTAAACTGACAGAGAAAGTCAAAAATGGCGGCTCGCCAACCCTTCCTTATCCTAAAGAACTCCAGCGGGGTTTAGATAGATTGGTTTTAAACTGCTTGCGTCAAAATAAGACACCGCCCCAAGGCATCCCCGACTTGCTCTCTTGGTGCCAGCTTCCTTTAGCGGAGTGGTCTCTGGAACTGCCAGAGGAGGCGGGTACGGCAGATAAACTGCTCGATCGCGGAATGCCGACAGAGATTTGCGAGGAATGGGCGATCGCCAGTCCGGATATCGAAGCGGAATTAACTCAGAAAAAACTGCTGCTCAACGCCATTTCTGTCTGTAAGTCCGCCGATGCCCCCGACTCTTACGTTGCTTTCCGGCGCTTGCTTATCGAAAAACCGGTAATGACAGAATTGAAATTGCTACAGCAGTGCCAGGAACCGATACTAGAAAAACTTACCGAACAGCTTCAAACAGCTTACGAACCCGCTCCAGAATCTGCCGTTATTGACGGTCAGTTTAACTGCTGCTCGAACTGCGGCAATCTCATGCTGCGGGCGATCGCTGGAGACCTAGTTTGCGCGGAAGAACGCTGCCGCACTAAAGGTCTTGGCAAACCGGGAACTCAAATTCCTCAAAACCAAGGAGTTTTCTGGCTCAAACGAGGACTGCGGCGGTTTGTGGCGGTTCCCGGTCGCGCGGAAGTGCGATTGTTAGAAAAGCTGAAAAAATTGGGGAAACTTCAGGAAGTGGAACTGTGGCCGAATTTTGACAGTTACGACCTGCGGATAGTTTTCCCAGATGGAGAGGCCTGGGCGATCGATGTCAAAGATTGGGGAAATCCCTTTTTGCTGGCAAAAAAGGTTCTCCAGCAACAACCGCCCATTCCTAGCGCCCCATCTTGGCAGCAAGCTTATTTCGTCTTTCCCGACGATCGCAAGCAACAGCGATCGGATTATTTGCGAGCATTTCGCAACCACTGTCGCCTGCCCAAGAATATTAAAGCCAAGTTTGAAAAAGAGTTAATTAAAGATGTCAAAAAGAAGCTAGGGGGGAAAAAGTAAATGCGCGATACAAGTTCTTGGCGAGAGAGACTCGGAGACATGCGCGATCGCTTAAGAGAAAGATCCAGCAGTTTAAACTTTTCCGCTTTTTGCGACATCGAGTTGGGGCTGTATCTCTTGGTGGAGATTGCCCCCGACGCTCCCGCTAGTTCTCTCTGGGTGCTGCTTACCGGATACGACTTTCCAGCGACGCAAGCGCAACACTGGGGAGAGAGAGAGCGACGGATGTTAGCTAACGCCCGCCACATTCTCACCCAATTTAGAAGCGAGTACGGTTGGGCGCGAGCTTTGCAACTCTATCGCGAAACGAGCGAACTCCTGCGCGGTTTCGATGTCGATGAAAACTTAGAGCGGTTTTCGTCCCGTCAAGTCAGCGTCGCTTCCAACCGCGAGGCAATCTACGCTAATGCTCTCGAACGACCGTTAGGCCATAGCCGACAAAATGTCAGATGGGCGAGTGCGGGCAGATACGAGTGTAGCGATCGCTCCTATCGAGTGACTTTAGAAATTCCCGACGATTTGATATTTCCCGAACCTGCCTCCCACGACTTGACGGGAACGACTCAAAGAGACGCAATTTCAGTTAGCTGGCAAGAGTTATTGGAAACGGCGCGGTGGATGGATGCTATTTCTAACAGTCGTTGGGAGCAGCGTTTGTCTGCGGTACGCTTAGAACTATTCGAGGGCAATGACGCTCTCCAAAGTGCCGGCGTGCTGACGTTGGAGGGAATGATGCACCTCATCGGCATGGTTTCTTCGGGAAAATCGACTTTGATGGATATTTTGGCAGTTTGGGCGGCAAAAAACGGTTTCCACGTCACCATAGTTGTCGGCGACGTGATTTCGGCCCTCAACCGCTGTCAAGCATTCCATCGCTTCGGCATTCCAGTCGCTCCGATTTTGGGCGCGTCGAATCGCGATCGCCACACCAACCGCCTGCATCGCGCCTGGAATGCGGAACATCCCCTAGAACAGTTCCAGCAACAGCACGTCGGTTTTCGGTGGTTGAGTACCGCTTGTCCTTTGAGCGAACTGCGGCGGGATGTCGCAACGCCCTTTGAAAGCGGGAAGCAACCCTGCACTAGCCTTCGGGCGCTCTCTACTGGAAGCGAGGAAGACAAGCGCTTTTATGCCTGTCCTATCTATAACGCTTGTCCGTCTCACCAGGGTCAGCGCGACTTGGTGGATGCGAAAATCTGGATCGCGACGCCGGCGAGTTTGGTTTACACTCGCGTCGCCCGACAAACGAACGCCGAGAGCATTCGTTTTTCCGAGTTAGTCTGTCGTCGCAGCGATCTGGTTATAGTTGACGAGGCAGACCAAGTGCAGGTGCAACTCGATAACATCTTTAGTCCCAGTCAGAAGTTATTCGGTCCTGGGGGCGACGGTTGGTTGAGTCAAGTTCAGGAAACTGTAGTATCGCAGTTAAACCAACAGGGGCGCGGACAGTTAGCGGATCCCGATGTAGATCGCTGGTGCAAAGCTCACGAAATCGCCCAAACTGCTACCAGTCGCATCTATGCTCTCATCCTCAAGCAACCCCCTGCGCTGCGAGAATGGATTCAACAAGGAGACTATTTTACCGATTGGCTGATATTTAACAGATTGGCGATCGCTCTTGCTGACGCCCCTCCGGCAACTCGCGACGAGCATGAGGGCTATGGGCGAGTAATGGAAGTGTTCGCTAATTATATCGACGATCCGATTGGCGATCGCGCTAACAATCCCCTGTGCGAACTTGCCAGGTTGGCGATTTCGGTTATCGATGAAGATTTGGTGTTGCGGCGTTTGGGAGAATGGATTAATGAAAACAAAGAACCTGCGGTGGTTCTTACGGAAGAACAATTGGAAAATGCGACGATACAACTTTATTTTGGCTTGCTGGTGGCGATCGTGCAAAACCGACTCAACCGAATGGTGCGCGATTGGAAAAATGTAGAAGTGCCTTTAAAGTTAGAAGCACAAAGCTCGATGTTGTTCTACAGTCCTCCAAGAGACTACGAAGCAACGATTCCCGTGTCGCCAATGGGAAACGTGCTGGCGCTTCAGTACGTTGGCTCTAACGACAGCAAACCAGGAGATTTGCGATTTTTCAAGTGCATGGGCGTGGGTCGCTGGCTGTTGCTGCACCTGCACGAACTTTTGAGAGGCGATAGCCTCGCCGGACCTCACGTTTTGCTGCTATCGGGTACCAGTTGGGCCGGGAAAGCTCCGGGTTATCACGTCCAAGTGCCAGTGGCGGGGGTGTTGCGATCGCCGGATAGCGAATTACAGGCGCTCGACGACAGCTACTTTGAATTCACCCCATTTTACGACGGGGAGGGAAACCCGATAACTGTTTCTGGCAGCGGCGATCGCGATAGCGCTCTCAAAGAAATTCTCAATAAATTAGCCAAACCGGGAGGCTTGGGCGGTCCGAGTAAGTTAGAGGTGGAACGGGATAGACTTCCTCAAGGACGAGAGCGCATTTTGCTACTGGTCGGCAGCTACCAACAAACCAAGCTAGTGCGAGAACATCTAGAACATCTGCGGCCCGAGTGGCGCGGTCAAATTTGGGGTTTGGTTCGCGACGATGACGAATTTGGCACCCAGTGGAGTAGCGGCGGTCGCGGCATCCAACGGGGTCTCGTGCATCAGTTTGCCAGCACTGGGGCTTGGATTTTAATCGCGCCCTTGATGGCTATCGAGCGCGGGCACAACATTCTCAACGACGAGAATAAAGCTGCTCTGGGCGCGGCTTATTTTCTAGTTCGCCCCCACCCGCGACCGGACGACATCAGCTACGCGATCCATTCTATAGACCGCTGGGCGATCGACCGTTATAACGACACCGCATGGTTGAGCGCCAATTGCGAAAACGGTTCCCTCGCCCTGGAGGAAGTGGGCCAGACTTTCCGCGATGCCGCCTACAGACGGTGGCGCTATCTGTTGCGCTTGCCGATGATATACAGCACCCTGCCCCAGGAAGAGCGGGAAGCGGTGACTTGGAACCAACTCGTTTCCATCTGGCAGGCGATCGGGCGTTTGATTCGCGGCGGCAGTCCGGCCCGGGTATTTTTCTGCGATGCAGCTTTTGCCCGCCGCACCGCTTTTTCAGACGAGTTGGGCGACGAACCGCTGACGAGCTTGTTAGTCAGCATCAAAGAAGTGCTGGGGCCTTATTTCGTTCCCGACTCCGACTCGCAAGTAAGCGATCGCGATCGGGCGCTGGTGCAAGCACTTTACGGACCTTTTTATCGAGCTATTGAAAACATTGGAGGCATTGCCGAATGAAATACAACCAATTACGCACTCTTTCCTTTCGACTAAACGAGAGGAAACCGCCCGAACCGCAGATATTTAAAACTCTCAGTTTGCCGGAAACCTGGAAAAACGAACTGAGAAATTTACAAGCGGAGATTACTGGCCGAAGCGTCGATAAAACCAACGTGCCGATCGCCAATCTCAATAAAGCGTTGCGAGCGTTAGTGCCAGACTTAATTTATATCGAGCCTTATGCTGCCAAAAGTGGAGAACGGGCTCCCAAACGATGGCTGTATGCGACAGAGGCGATCGATACCCAAGCACTTTATTTAATCGTCAATGCTTGGGTTCATACGCAATTCTCAAAAGCATCCGACGCGCGACGGAGCCAACTGCTCGCGCAACTAAAGGTTGGAGATTTGCAGTGGGCAGCAACCCCAGTCACAGGCACTTGGTCTCACGAAACAAACGGCACTGCCAAGCTTGACATTTCCAACTTTATTTTACTGCCTCACGTTTTAGCAGCCCAGTTGAGCCAAGAAAACGCCTCGATTGAATTCGGTCCGGAAACTTTGCGCTTTCGTCGCGCGTCCTTGGGTGCTGGCACCCTGGGAGCGGAACTGGTTTCCTGGCCGCCAATTAAATACGATGACGAGTGGTATTGGTCTGTAGTCGTCACCTTTACCCTCCAAACAATACCTTTCCAAAGTTTCCCCGTCCTCCATTGCGACCTCAGCCTGCGCCGTTGGTGCAGCCAACCGACATATCTACCCGGCGGCAAAGAAACCAGCGTTTATTTGCTAACAAATGTTCCTTGGTTAAAAAATTTGCCATCTTCAAACAGCTTTCAAGTGGCATCTATAGAATGGGAAGCAGTGCCAGCATCGGAAAGAAACGAAAATGCTTCCGACGAGTATCGCCTAGTCTGGGGCAGCAAATTACCAGCATTACTAGATCGCCTCAACCTCCTGCATAAATTTCCCACACCCCAGAATATCAAAGACGATCCTGTATCAGCACTCAACCTGAGTGGTAGCCCTAATGCCGGGCTTGTTTTCCGCTACGGCATAAAGCCACAGCACGGGGTGGGACCGGGTTTGATGCCAGGAAATCGTCGCACTCTAGCAGAAGAAATCGCAGAGTTAATCGCGCCCCAGTGGGAATTGGTAGAACCCTTGCCCAGGGTTACGTTTCGCCCTAAAGTTGCGACCAATCCGTTTTTCCCAAACTCGACAGCTAAAAAAAAGAGGACGGAAAGCAAATTTCAAGAGCAAAGGGTTCGAGCGATCGCCGAGACAGTTGGAGACAGTCTGACGGTCGAAATTTGGTATCAACGGGAAACCATGCGGGATGAGTCGATTAAAGCTATTCGCGACTGGTTGGGAATACCGGAGTCGGCATCGTTTCCTTACAATTTTCCCGAGGGAGATTTCACTCTGGACGTGCGAGCGCAACTTTTGGGCGCTTTAGGCGATAAGTTGGAGATCGACTCCGGTATTAAGAACGAAAAAACTCGACGCCGGCAGGCAATTTCTCAACGAGGCGAAGAAGTAGCAGAAAAAGTTGAAGCACTTTCCGGGGTGACGGCGGCATTAGTAGAATTAGCAGGGGCAGACGGTTTTTCTTCTGCAAGCGAAGACCCCAAACAGGCACTCCGTCGTGGTTTTGCTTTGTGCTATCGCGTGACGCAGTTTATTACCACTGAGGAAAAATCCCTATCCCATCGCGCTAAGAGCGGTTTTTTAGATTTGTTGCGCCAGTTAGGAGTACAAGGGGCTCCGCCAAAAATCGCGATCGCAAAACATAAGCTGCCGGACCCGTTACACTATGTTGGTTTGTGGTTGATGAAGCATAATTCTCCTACTTCTGCCGATGGTAGCGTTCAGCGAGTGCCAGTGATGGTTTACATGAAGTCTGATTCTACGGAAATTCAGGCGATCGCTCCCGGTTTCGACAGTTGGCTGTCCTATCGAGAAGCGCTATTGAAAATTGCCAAAGGGGAAGTCAAAGGCGTTGGTCGTGTGGAACAGACTATTCCGTTTATCAAAGAGAAACTAACTAACGATGTTCTGCCTCTTGGAGATACGCTGTTGGTATGTCACGCACAAAACTTAAGAAGCGCTTGGAAATGGCTAACTAATGGAAATATCGCCATCGATACGGTAGCTTTCGGTAACGAACCACAGCGATCGATCGGTGAATTAAAAGGACTTCGGATAGTGCGGGTTCGCGATAGTCAAAGACACGAAACGCCGGAGTGGTATGCTCAAGAGGAAGACAAAAAGGGGTTGATTAAGGATCGACGTGGCTTTTCTGATGGTCTTTTTCAAATGGGCGATCGCGTTTTTGCCAGCACTTACAATAAGCCCAAGCAGCTTAAAAATCTTAGTGTTAATACCTCCAAAGTTTCATCGTGGACAAACAGTAAAGGAACAACAAAAGACCCATCACCTGGTGCTTTTTCCTGGAATCCAGGTTTATTTGAACTAACTGTTGCTTGCATCCAACCGGGGGATGAGATATTTCCGTGGGCGGCAATAACCCACGAACTCCGACATATCGCACTCCAATATGACGAAGCGCTCAAACTTCCTTTACCTCTCCATTTAGCAAAACAAATGGAGGAGTATGTATTGTTGATAGAAAATGAAGAGATAAAATAAGAGATAGTAGGTTGGGGTGTTAGCTGGAGGTTTGCTTAACCCAACCTACGATTTCAATTATCCTCCATAAATTCTTCGTTTTTAACAAATAAAACATCTTTAACCTGGATTCTTTTTCTACCCTTCAATAGTCTAAAAATTCCGCCATGCAACATAGCAACCAGTCTGGGTTCGACCGATCGCTGAACCAGATAAGTAATCGTATTAATGTACAGAAAAATCAAGCCGAAAATAGCGCTAATAATACCCAAATCGTCAAAGTTACCGGGTAAGTCTGGCATTACCGTAACTAAAATACTGCAAAACATCCAAACAACAGCCCCAATATAATTCCAGAAGATTCGAGGAATTGTTAAAAGAAGCAGCAAATAGATGTAAATTAAAATAGAATAAATTTCCCTAAAGTCGTCCAGACTGTCGCCTATATCCGACCAGGAAAAATTGGCGATCGCCTCCGTAACAGTTCCTCTAGTAATTATAATAGAAAAAGAAAGAATTACCAAACCCAAAAACAACCTCCACCTGCGCGAAGTAGTAATAAAACCAATAATCAGATATGTCAGGATCGGCCACCACATCGCTGGCAAAGTAAATGCTACGAACTTAAGCAAGTAATCCCACCCCCATTGCAGAACTTTCCTAGTAAGCTCTAAAGTCCACTTGGAATTATTAAATAATCCTTCTAAACCTTCGTTCCAACTGAAGAAAAACCCAACTACAGGACTGAAGGCGAGATAAATAACGACAACTCCTGCCGTAACTGCGAGTATCTTTAATCCCAATATTTTCTGTTTTTTCTCTAACTTCATAGTAAAACGCTCCCAAAAGTATAATTTGGCTCCTTTTCATTGGATTTATGTTGGTTATATCATAAAATAGTTGAGACTGCCTCTTTCTTTAGATTAAATTCTCGAACCAATGCTATAATAACCAGCAAACCCAGTAAAATGAGGCAAATCGTGTCTGTATCCAGTAAACCAAACCTACCCCCTGCAATTTCTTGGGACGTTTTTGACCCCAGTCAGTCAAAAACGAGTTCGGGAAGCGTTTGGTGTCTGAACGTCGAAGAGTACCACCAAATTATTAGCGCTGGTATCTTCTTGGGAGATGAAGTTACCCTGGCGATCGCCTCCCAAACCGTCGGTCGAGTAGCAGTGGAGGATTTATTTCCATAAGCAGTCATGCAAAAATATTTACATACAATTATTTCTTATTCCCCCGTAGAACAGGCGTCTCGCCTGTTCCAGATGTCTAATTAATGTTGCACCGGTACTTAAAAAGCTTCAAAAAAAATTACCAATTACCTAAAAAAAATGACTAATTACAACCCCCAAGCAAACAAAGAATGGTGGACCCAACAGTGGATAGACTTGTTAAATTCCTATCGTTTTAAAAAGCGGTTAGAACGAGCCCGCAACTACGCCCGACAAGGCAAAGTTCTCAGTATAGAATTCAAAGACCAAAAAATAATTGCCAAAGTTCAAGGCACCGCCCCAGAACCTTACGAACTCTCTTTATGGTTGGATACTTTCACGGACGAAGACTGGGATTATGTCATTAAAACCATGTCCGAAAGGGCAATTTTTACTGCAAAATTATTAGCAGGAGAAATGCCGCAAAATATCGAAGAAGTATTTGCCGCTAACGGTCTGAGGTTGTTTCCTTTTGCCTTAGATGAAGTTCATTCTCACTGTAACTGTCCCGATCCGGCACGGGTTTGCAAGCATATTGCCGCCGTTTATTATTTATTAGGCGATCGCTTTGGCGAAGACCCGTTTGTTTTGTTTATGTTGCGCGGTCGCGCTAAAGAACAAATCCTCGATACTATTCGCCAACAACGCAGTCCCAACGAGGAGAAAAATACGGATATTAAAACTTCTGAAAAAAGGAAAACAACCTCGATTTCTAACCCGCAAGAAACCTTAAAAGTTACCGACTTTTGGCAGTACGATCGCCCCCTAGAACCATCCCTCGCAGTCATCACCCCGCCCCCCAGCAGCGAAACAGTTTTAGATATTTTAGGACCGCTTAATTTAGGAGGCAATGCCGATGGGATAATGACTTATTTGAAGCAAGTTTATAAAGAAGTTAGCCAGCAAGCAATTATGATGGGTTTGAAACAAGGAGACGATGACAATTAACAATTAATAATTAATAATTAACAATTGCTTTAGCGATAAAGTTCGTAGTAATCGCTTTAGCGATAAAGTTCGTAGTAATCGCTTCAGCGATAAAGTTCGTAGTAATCGCTTTAGCGATAAAGTTCGTAGTAATCGCTTTAGCGATTTTTCACCTCGATTCGTAGTAATCGCTTTAGCGATAAAGTTCGTAGTAATCGCTTTAGCGATAAAGTTCGTAGTAATCGCTTTAGCGATTTTTCACCTCGAATCGCTGAAGCGATTACTACGAACTAATTCTATTACCCATTACCCCATCAATAAATTTTTGCATCCGTTCGTAATGGGAACCGCGCCAGTAGATTTGAGCGCAACTTTGGCATTGATGAAACTCGTTAATGCTTTGCTTAGTTTGCTCTGGTAATCGGTCGAGAATTGCTTCTTTAGTAACTGCCTCTAATAAACCGTTGCAGCGGATACATCTTTTAAAAGGTTCGACATCTGAAAATAACTCGAACCTTTCCATTACTTCTTTTAATTGTTCTTGGTGATGGGTGCTTCTTACATAATAGCCATAAGTAACAATTCCACGCATTAATAAACCCGTATCGCGAGTTAAAAGAATGCGGTTTTCTGCGGCGGAAATCTCGGCTAATTCTTCATCATCGTAATCGTTGCGGTAGAGAGTATCGAAACCCAACATCCGCAAAGATGAAGCTAATTTACCTAAATGAACGTCTAAAACGAAACATTTTTCCGTCGGTTCAGGCGGTCTAACAACTACGGTAGGTTCCCGATCGCTTCCAGCAGAAACAGGATAGACATCCACGCGATCGCCCTCTGTCAGAATATAGGAAAAATCGACATTTTCTCCATTAACTTCGATGCAATAAACCTCTGGATGAGGAATTCCTAAAGCTTCGATAGTATCTTTAATTGAAGGTCGTTTTTTAAAGTTATGAACGAACTCTACTTCTTTTCTTTCTGGAGGCAGAAAGAAATTTAATTCGCCATAAAAACGAAAATTTGCTAAAGCCATAGTTGCGCTAATTGTTAATTGAGTGGGGCGGGGCAAAGCATTCGGAAACCAAGGTTAACGGTTTTTAAACTCATTTGCCGCCCGAATGCTTTGCCCCTACATTTCTGTTTTTAATTGTTAATTGACACCCTAACAAACCATCCGCTACATCCGTTACAAAATCCGCTGCTAACTAAGTTACTTTTTACGACTAAAGTCGTTACTACGAACGTCCGTACCTTTCCTTAATTCGCTTCACCCGCGCCACCAACTCCATACCTTTATCGGGATTTACCATCGCTACAAAGTTAGCAAAACCCTCAATGGCAGCGAGAACGTTATCGGTATTTCCCCACCGCTTGCCGTCTGGACCGTCTAGTTCTATTTGATAGAGAGTCGCCCGAAACCGCCTTAACTCCTTTCGGCAAACCGTCGGTTTCTCGTTAACGACAACTCCAGTAACTTCCTGCCGGCGATTTTTCCGCATGATGCGAGTTTTGTCTTGGTTAAGCGCGAACCCTTCGTGAGTAACGATAGATTCCGTTCGTCGGAGAATGTTGCAAATATGACGCAGGTTCTCCCCAGAAGCAGAAAAAGTCAGGTCGTCGGCGTAACGAGTGTAAACAAAACCGAGTTCTGCTGCCATCCCCGCCAGACGGCGATCGAGACGGCGACACATAATGTTAGTAATGGCAGGACTGGCGGGGGAACCTTGGGGCAAGTGGCGATCGCCCAAGGCGACGTAATAAGTTTGCCCGTCTAGTTCCACTTCTTCGGTTTCCGCTTCCGTCGCCAGCAAACCGAGTATGGTGGCGACTGCTTCCGAGTAACCGAAAGAACGAAATAATCCTTTGACTCGCTTATAAGAAATAGAAGGGAAAAAGTTTTTGAGGTCGAAATTGATAATGACATCCGCCCCGACGTGGGGTTCGGCGTTGGTGAGGATGGAACGCCCGCTTCTAAAACCGCAGGCAGCGTCGTGAAGCGGGAGTTTTTCGAGGATGTCGGTCAGTATCCAGGTTTGGGCGGATTTCAGGCGGGGCATGGGGGCGGAGATTAGGCGATCGCCACCGGTTTTTTTGGGGATTTTAAAGCGGATGTAGTGGGAAACCGTCGAGGTTTGGCGGGAGAATGCCAGAAACCGGAGTTCGCCGATGGAGATATTCATGGTGGCGGCGAGGTCGGCGGCGGTTTCTAGTAGCGGGAGGTTGGAGTTGTTCAGGCGATCGAGGTCGGACTGGGTGTAGTTCAGTCCGCCAGAAACCCCTTCCCCCAGATAGAGGATTTCCTTTTCTTTTCGCTGCCGCCAAGCGGATGCCCGTTCCTGCCGTTCTCTCTCCCGTCGTTCTTTGGTTTCTTTTTGTTTGCGCTTCGACTCCGCCAGTCGCACTTTGAGCATTTGTTTGCGGAGTTTTTCTTCGTTGTAGAGGCGGGCGTTTTCTTTTCTGAGTTCCCTGAGTTGCTGCTGGAGTTTGCTACGGCGGCGAATGTCGTCGGCGGGGTCTTCGGGGATTTCCCCTTCGGCGGGCCAAAACCCGTAGCGGATCGTTTCTTCGAGGATGAATTGTTCGCGGCCTATTTTGCGGACGCGATCGTATAGTTCTTGACGGTTGCGCGGTTGGTCGGTCATGGGTAATTAATAATTAATAATTAATAATTAACAATTAAAGAGTGATTCCAAGGTAACTTGATAGATCTATTCTAAACGGTATTTTTCAATCTGGCTAGGGCGTCATCGGCAGCCCGTTTTTCCGCATCTTTTTTACTCCGTCCGATGCCTTCTCCGAACACTTTATCTTCTACATACACTTTGGAGATAAATTCTGGGGCATGATCCGGTCCGTCTGCTTTGACTGTTTTATATTTAGGGGGAGTTGTTTTTAAGTTCGCTTGCACCCACTCCTGAAATCGGTTTTTTGAATCTACGTTAGAACGCATTTTTACAACGTTATCGGGAACGGAATCAAAGAGTTTTTCGATGTGGGGCCGAACTGCTTCTAGGTCTGAGTTGTTGTCGAGATAGTAGGCGCCGACCACTGCTTCAAAGGTACTACTTAGCAAGTTAGGATTGTAAAAACCTCCTTCTTTTTGTGCGCCGGTGCCGAGACGCATCCTAAATTCTAATCCTATTTCGATCGCGAATCTTGATAATTGTTTTTCATCTACTAATGCCGCCCGCCTGCGAGTTAGTTTATCTTCTCCCATTTCTGGATGCCGTTTATAAAGATATTGCCCGCTAAGAAAGGTTAATAAGGCGTCGCCTAGAAATTCTAAGCGTTCGTTGTTTTCGCCTTGTCCTGGGTTTTCGTTGACGTAGGAACGGTGGGTTAAGGCGTGAAGCAGGAGTTTTTCGTTTTTGAATGTTAGAAGTTCGTGCATTTTTTTGATTTTCTAAAATGTGGCTTTTTATCTTAGCATAAAAAGAACCGCTTTTTGCGGTTTTTGGGAATAAAGATAACCGTAGTTATCTATGGGGAATTAAGAAACCCGGTTTCTTGAAGAAACCGGGTTTCTGGGTTCGAGATTCTATCGTAAAACCTAATTTTTTAAGTGGGTTTATAAAGAGATAGATTCACTAACAAGATTTACCCTGTTTGGTTTTGGTGGGAACAAACTGTTGCCACGAGAATTATTGCACGAAAAACAAGCAATGCGAAGATTTTCTAAACTATTAGAACCACCGCGACTTTGAGGGATGAGATGGTCAATAGTCTGCTCATTTTTTTCCAATTTTTGGCCACACCAAAAACATTGGCAGCCAAATATTTCATTTAGTTTCCGTTTTTTAGCTTTTTTATTGTTCATGGTTCTACCAGAATTGATTGTTTTCTGGCTGAAACACATCCCACATCCGGCACAAATAAAATGTCGATATCAGAATTTTTAACCCATAGGCATTCCCTAAAGGAAAAGGAGTGGCTGCTAGCAGTCTTCCAAATGCGATTAACACTAGCCCAACACCAAGTTTTTTAAATAGTGTTAGGCTAAGACCCATTTAGAATGCACGACGCCTGTTGCCTTTAACAATAGTGCCTGTTGCCTTAGACAAAATCTCGATCGGTCGTTTAAGTGCCTAACAGCTTAAGTTCGCTTTGGGTAAGAAGTCACAGTCGTAGCAGTTGAATAACGAGGCCGGTATTACGATTAATCGATTTGGCAAAATACAAAATAACTTTTATACCAAAAATTAAGATGAGTGGCTGCAAAGGTTGCTAGGTTGGCATTCATCTTGTGCCGCTTAACATTTAATTGGTATTAGCCAGGTGCTTTGTCAAATGCATTGACCGTAATCCTGGCCTCGTTATTCAACTGCTACGACTGTGACCGCCACCCAACTCAGCGCTTATGTCCTGTTGGAGGCTGGTTTTTCAGCCGTTTCTATAATCTTAACAACAATCTTAGCTGCTGTCAAGGTTGTTAATGTTAAGCTTTGTTAAGATTCGCTCTTGACCCCCTGTAGTTTTTTGGCTAAATCAAAAATTGAAAATCGATCTATATTTAGATAAATGCCTCTGGTTATAATTCATCGGAAATAAGAAGAGCGATCGCCTCATTTCTATTTTTTCTATAAATCTGAAAATCGCGATCGAGAGTCAAGACGCTACTGCCGGAGATTAACTCGGTCATTCGCACCAAACAACCATCGGCAAACGACATTGGCACTGACTGATACTGTTTCATCAATACGTCGATTCTATCTACTTCTTCGCTGAAGCGAAAGGGAACTTCTATAATTCCAGCTTTCACTAAAGACATCACCGCATCCTTTCCTCCGTAGGTTTTTCTTAACAAAAAACACGCCTCGGAAATAACGGCTTCGCAAGTAAATAATGGCATGGGTATCCCCTGCAAAACCTCCTGTGCCCAGTTGTGAAAGCGATCGCTTTTGTCGATGTATGCCACCAATGGCCCGGTGTCTAAAATAATTTTTTGTGTCATTATTCAAAAGGTCCGTCAAGATACTTTTTATTGTAAGATAAATCTCCAACTCCGCTCTCTACGCAACCGGCCCACTGTTTGGCCGCTTCGTGGGCGGACATCTGGGGTTTTTCTTCCGTTTTAGCTTCTAACTTTTTCTCATTTTTACTCTGCAAAAACTCGATAAAATCTAATACTTGCTCTTGTTGTAAAGGGGTTAAAGTTTCCAGTTTTTCTAAGAGGATATCTTCTTTGCTTATTGTTTGAGTCATTGTTTTAATTTCCATCAGTTATAACAATTAACAATTAACTTCCAATAAACCAATTGTTAATTGGTTAGGCAAAAAAATTTAGGGACTTGGTGTTTAATAAACTACCGAGAAAGTTAGGTTGCGTTTCACTTCGGGCTGACCTATATTTCTAAATTTAGCAATTAGAAAACCACCCATCGGGGTTCCAGAGTCAAAATATATTAGGATCGTAAAAGAGCAACAAATCCAGCTTGCTCGAAATGTTTGTCATAAGCTAGCGCTTCTACTATATTTTGCTGTTGCATAATCTCAAATGAAGCGCAGTCAGTATGACTCCAGTTTTTATCTAGGCGGCCATCGTACAATTCAAGGGCCTTGCCGAAAAGTTCTGTTGTTTGCGGAATTATTTCAATATTTGGATTGCTTCTGGACTGTTCTATTAACATGACGGAAGCTCGCCTAAATCGCATTCCTTCCCCGGAAAAAGCGTTTAATAGCTCGGTAAATACCATTTCGCTTGTAACAATGCGCAACGGCATTAAATATCTGGTAATGGTTCTGGCTTTTTGGTGCAATTCATCCTTCGGATTTATCATCGCAATCCAATAACCAGTGTCGGCAAAGACGGTTTTCATTCTTCTTTCTTAGGCACTCCATACAGGTAACTATCTAAGTTTTTAGAGAGGTCGCTTGGAATCTTTTCCCAATCTTCCAACGGAATTTCGCTACCGATCTTATCTATGAAGTCTAGAAAGTTTTCCGAGTTATCATGCTCCGGTGAAGTTGCCTTTTTATCTTCTGCAATTCTATCTTTAATTCTGATTTTTAAAAATAGCAAAAAATTTAATACTTCCGCAGCTATAAAATCGGGAGAGCGTTCGATTTCTTGTATTAACTGTTCTTTGACTTTCATTGTTATTTTTGATTGGATTAATTATTCATTGTTGATACATTTTAGAACAGCATAAACTAAAACTAAAAAACCACCCACAGTCACAGTAGGTTGCCCCTTCGTAAACCTCTCGGGACTAGACTGCTCAACTCAAGCGGGTCCCCACTACCGTCTTACTTTAGCTTCGGGGAAGCCAAACCGTAAAAAAGACGGTAGTGGGAAGACCCGCACAGTCAAGAGCAGGCTAGTGATGCGTGCCTAAACTAAACGCATGGACGGCGATCCACCGCCCGAATTGCAAGGCTGTTGGCCTACTGATGTTCTATGGATGGTTATTCTATTATAACTGTTGGAAGAGCGATCGCCTACTATTTCCTCGATGTTTTATAACTTTTTTAGCCCCATCTAAAATCTAACCCCGACTTTCGCGGGCCTGCTGCATCCGCAGGGCCAAAATATGCTCGCAAGGCCCTTTATACAATTTATTCTGCTGGTGCCAGTTGCAAGTACATTCGGCCTGAATTATACGCTCGTCGGCATCCACCGTTAAAGATGGACTGTAAGTTTTAGCGCGATCGCTAACTTCCCCCCGGATAAAAATCGCCCCACCAGCATCGCTAACGGAAGTAAGTTCCACCTTATTTTCGTCGAGGAAACGGGTGGCACTTGCTTCGCGATCGCTAGCAAAGCGCAACCTCTCCATCGGCAAAGGTTCCCGACTCAACTCTCGCACCCGATAAACCCCCTGACTCAAATCGTAAATCGCCCGTCCCGCCTGAGTATAAGCGCCCAAAGCGCCCAACACCGCAGCGCGACTTAATTTCAGTCGTTTCGCCAAACTATCTGGAGATTCCAACCAATTCTCCTTCAAAGCATCAAAAACCAACTTTTGAGTAAACTCATCCACATCCGCCCTGGGTGCCATCAGATCGAAATTCCCCGCTTGCGCCCAATCATTTGCCGTCCAACCAGACAAACCTAAAGTAAAAGACATATCGCCCAACTCGGCAACATAAAAAGACGGCATTCCAGTGCCCAATAAATGCACGGTAAACTTATTAGCGATCGGAATTAAACGTTCCAAAACGTGCAAGCGACGGCGGCCCCAAACGCGAATTTCTTCTTCCGAATTACCCCCATAAATAGAACGGCGACAAACTATTTCTAAATTCCAAGGGTCGAAAGTTATCCGCACCGGTTCTCCTGGTTTGAGATGGTAGCGCAAACTGCGCGGACCTTTCTTTTCTTTATGCCGGCGGAGGATGAAACAGATATTATAAATATCCATGGGATGCAAGTCAAAACTAATGGCGGGTAATGACATCGCCGAACTAACTTGTAAAAATCCTCGGACCCAACTATCGGGCAGGTCGATTTTTACTTCTTTAAAAGTTTCTTCGTCGGTGGTTTGAACTTCAAAACCGGAGGGATCGACTTGAAATTGAGTAGTTTTATAACTGCGGATTTTTTGGAACTCGTCGTAGAGGGCGGCGGAGTAGTCGATATTAGTAGTTCCGCAGGCGTACTCGTTAATATTTTTAAAAACTTCGTAACTCGCCCCCAGTCGCCCGTAAGTAGATTCATCGACGCTAAAACATTCAAAAAATACCTGGTCCGGGTGAACAGTAATTACTGGGTCGAACACGAACCAGGCGTCGTAATCAACTTTATAAAGGTGGTCGAAAAACTGCTTTTGGGCTCGGTAAAATGGTTGGAGACGTTCGTTACGCCTTTGGTTTAATTGGTCGAGTTCGTCTTGAAGTTTTTTAACGCGATCGCCTACTTCTTTACGTTGGGCGGCGACGAGTTGCCAGTCGATTTCGTCTTGTTTTGCCCGCCATTCTTTATAGGCAGTTTTGTCTTTTGGTTTGAACCGGAGGTCGGAAATTACAACATCGTGTAAGGCGCTAATTGCTTCGCGAAATGGGATTTTATTTCTTAGTTCCCCCACGAAGTAAGTTGGTTCCCTTTTGGTGTCTGGGGAAAATGACATTTGAGTATTTGCGCCGGTGTCGGTAATGCCGCTGCTGCCTCTATAGGAGTAGTTAAATTCCATAGTTTTTTGAGGTTGTTGAAAAAGTTAGATCGCAAGTCAAATGGTTTTCCGTAGAACAGACATCTTGTCTGTTCCCTTGGCATTTTTTACGACCCTTATTAACTGTCGGTTTTTTCAGAATTTCCTGCCAATAATTTCACTTTAGGTTTGGCTGCCATTTCTATATATTCAGCTTCTTCTGGGAAGAGCATATTAGAGGCTTCTTTGAACTCTGCCATTAAGGATTTTCCGTTACCTTGAAAAAGTCGAAGAGTTGCGTAGGAAATTAACACTGGCGAAGCTAATATTAATCCCGCAACGAAACCGACTGGGGCTACCATTTGGTAAACGACAATAGAGGTCGGTTGAAATTCTTCGTATTGAGAAAAAATCCGCGATAGCCACCAAATTAATAAAGCCATAATCGCAAAGCCAAATAGGGCTACCATGGTCGGAATTACGAAAGACAATAATACTGACATAAATCCGAGTACTGCGCCCCAACCTCGATCGAGTATTTCTTCCGATAATTCAGTTACCATTAAAGTTCCGCGCAAGAACCAAATTATAAATCCAAATACTAGGGCCAAAGCCGACAATGCTAATAAAACGTTTACGCTTTTGATGAAAATAGTTTTAGTTTCTATTTTGTTTGCCATAATTATCTTGTTATTTTAATTGAATTAATAGCTCTAGTTTCTTAGTTTTGACATACTCTGGAAAATTGTTTTCAAAACTGGCTCCAAAAAGAGTATGTAATTTAGATTTTAGCTTGGAGCGTCCGCTGGGAAGTCCAGCCGATCGCCTGCGGTCCCTATTGTAGCAAATATTGAGAGTTTGAGCGATCGCCTAGCCCCCAGAGCGGAAGCACTCTTAAGATTGAATTATAACATAACCTGGCTAGAACGATCTGCGCTGGGTTAAAGTTAATGGAGCGATCGCTCTTTTGGAGGAAATGACAAGTAATTAACCAGGTTTGCTGTAGAATGGCAATTGATGATTTAGGTAGAAAAAGATGGATGCAATTTCAATAACAGGAATTCGTTGTTACGGCTACACCGGTTTTTTTAAAGAAGAAAAATTCTTAGGTCAATGGTTTGAAGTGGATTTAAAATTGTGGTTGGATTTAACTTCAGCCTGTCAAAACGATGGCTTAGAAAGTACCCTCGATTATAGCAAAGCGATCGCTGTTGTTAAGGAGTTAGTTAAGACCTCTAAATTCGATCTAATTGAAAAATTAGCGGAAGAAGTTGCTAAGGCTATTTTAAATTTTGAGTTAGTTGAAAAAGTGGATGTAAAGTTAACTAAAGTTTCTGCTCCAATTCCCGATTTTGATGGTAAAATTGCGATTGAATTGAGTAGGAGCAAGGGGTAAAGTTTTGAGTTGTTAAAGGAGGCGATCGCTTTCCAAAGATGGTTGATGGCAGCCGGGCGATCGCTTCCATAATCTACTCTTACAAATGACAAGCAAAACAAGGCACATCGTCATCGTCATCATCCAAAACCGACTCCAAAACCTCCGCCAAAGACTGCTTTTTTTCCGCCGCCTTTTTCTCTTCCCGCGCCATAGCTTTTTCGTGTTCTGCGATTATTTTCTCCTTGCGTTCTAATAACTCCAATAAACTCTCCCCATGAATCCAAGTGTACTTCCTCCCATCCTTATGTTCTTGCTCGTACCTAACAGCTTCAGCAAATAAATCTGGGTGTTCTTCTGCTAGCATAACCCATTCATATTTGCGCTGAAAAAAGCAGAAAAAACAACCGGAACGACTCCGCCACCGATAATATGTCGGCAAACCGATGCCGCTTTCTTCTAACAAGCGAATAATATCAGCCTTAACCATTCCCCGTTCTTTAAAAGGAAAAACTGGTCTAATATTAGGCTTAGTGGAAATATAACCCTCGCGATTTTCGTCCGCGCGAATGCCGACATAATTAATAGCATCGTCCTCCCCGATAAACCTTTCCAAAGGTTTAATTTTCATCTGTACGGTACACCAGCGCTTTTTGGGAGAAGGAAGCAACCCGCCGTGAATTGCCAACCAATGGTCGAAACCGCGATCGCCTTCTAAATAATGAATCTTTACGCCCAAGCGGGCTTTAATTCTGTCTAAATATTCGTAAGTTTCGGGCAATTCTTTGCCAGTATCGCAGAAGAAATATTCCATCTGGGGCAGTTCCTCGCGGAGCAAAATCGCTAAAGCGGTGCTATCTTTGCCCCCAGATAAACCGAGAATATGTCTGACTTCTTTTTGGGTCATGTTTGCTGGGTTTCTATGGATGGACGAGATGAATTATAGCAGCAAAAGCCGGCGACTTGGGCGGGGCGAGAAACCAGGTTTCTTAATTCTGCGGCGGGGTCGGGGGTTGGCGATGGGTGAAAGTGGTTGTTAGGGAGCGATCGCTCAATTTGCGATCGTTAATAACCAGTTCCTTAAACACAGTTTTTGCAACATTCATTACTAACTAACTGTTGGTTTACGCTGCGCTCCACCCAACCTACAACTAGCAATTGTATCATCAAATTTGCCGCAAAAATGTCCTTCGACCCCCGAATTAATTGACCTTATTTTTGGGCGGTGACTTACCTTATTTTTCGCGGTCCATCCACCTCAAACGTTAATTATTCGTAATAAATGGCCATTTGTGCCGAAAAAACCCGTTTTTCGCTTACCTTATTTTGCCATACCCACTTGCCTTATTTGAACAAAATAGACAGTTGTTAATACCATTAATCATACTTTTAGTTTAAAATCAATTACAACTAAAATTGCATTTTTATAGCAAGTTTTCTATGAAGTTTGCAACATCCGTTACCTCATCAGTTGCCGACTAACTTTCTTGAAAAAACTCGACAATCCATTTTTGGGCTAGAGTATAATTGCGAACTCGCGTTCCAGAAGCGGTCAACACTGGTTCGACAAAACCATCGGAACTCCAATCTTGCAGCCACTCGCGAGCAGTGGGGGCGGATACTCCAAACCAAGCTCTAACGTCCGAGGGGATTATAGCAAAAGGATTTTCGGCTTCATCGATAACTCTTGCTTGCAGGCGGGTAAGGACTTGTTGTTGTTGGCGCGGTAGGGACTGCCAAGATGGAGGGCTGGGCGTAGTTCCTCGGTAAAGAGATTTAGCCTTGGCTTGCAATTCGTCGGCAGCGCGGGCCATCGTTTCGACAAAGTAGAGCAGCCAGGGCGTATGGTCGGGGTCGTGGCGACCGTCGTAGAAATTTATGGGCAAACCCATCTGGAGATTTTGGTAATAGCGATCGCGATCGGCGTTAAAATACTCGTCAAAAGAGAAAAATCCCCGCATCCGATAGCTAGACCGCCACAGTTCTGCCGTCGCCAACAGCCTGCCAGTGCGACCGTTACCGTCGTCGAAGGGGTGAATGCTGAGAAAGCGATGGGTTAAGATGGCGGCGCGGATGGGTGTAGGCAGGGCGATAGCCCCCGGTGAAGATAACCAGCGAATCAGTTCTCGCATCAATAGTGGAACGTCGTCGGGTTCGGGTGGGGCATAATCGATTCTTCGAGTGAGAGTATCCACCACGGGACATTCCACGATGCGATATTTGCTGCGACTGCCCCTCCGTCCGCGACCGCGCACGATAACGATACTGTGTAATTCTCGAATAAAGGCTTCGGATATGGGGTTTTCGCCTTCGGCAAATTCCTCAACTCGGTCGAGGGCCCGCCAATAATTGCGGACTTCCTGTTCTGCCTTGGTGCCTAGGCGATCGCCGGCAGCGATCGCTTTGAGAACGTCGGCCTCGTCTAAAGGATTACCTTCTATTTGTGTGGAATTGCGGGTGCTTCTCTGGCGGGCGTCGTGGCGCAAGCGCAGGGCGGTATCGGGTGGCAGGGGTAATACTTCGATGACCGCCCGGGCTCCTTCAATTGTGCCTAAATGTCGCACCAGTTCGTTAGTGTATTGAAAGCGAGGGGCGAAGTTCATGGTTTGATTTTTTGTTAATTGGGGGTGGGGCGATCGCTCTTTTCCCAGAGTTTATTAGGGAAAGCGATCGCCTCACTCGCTCTATCTTACATTAGACCTTCACAGATGGCAAGCAAAACTTCCGACCCTTTGAAAATTGTTAATTGCTAACCATCCCCCAACACTTCCTCAGTCAACCGCGCCACCAACGCCTGCTGCAACCGCGCGTTATCCCGCACCCCCGGTTTGTTCAAAATCTCCGCTACCAACTCCTCAACCTCCCCCTCCAACTTCGCATCCACCCAAACCATCCGATGGGTCTCCCTCCCATCCGGGCGGGCAACGGTAATTCGTCGCGCCGCCACCCCGACGCCCTCGCTGCTGGCAACTTCCCCTTGCAACGCTTCCAAATTCTCGAACCTGCGCGCGATATCCCCCAACTTCACCTCAAAACCGGTTGCATCCTCGTCATTCCAAGACTTAGGAGGCTTGTCCGCCACTACCATTACCAGCGCTTCCAACCATTCTTTATCCGCTTTCGTCTCCTCCACCGCCGCCAATAAAAAACGCTTCAGCACCGGTTCCACGCATTCTAACTTCCTGGCGCGCAACTGCAAATCTTGCCGCAACTTGGCCTCGCCGTCGCGAACCCCGAAAGCGGCCATTAACAACTCCTGACAGCGGTTCAAAAGGCGATCGTAGGCCGTCTGGATTTCGTGGAGCGATCGCACCAATTTCTCTTTATACATCGCGGCCGTACTCCCGTCGTCGGCCTCCCGACTCCCCCCTATCGCCCCAAACCCGCACGCCTCCGGCAAACTAGCAAATAATAACTCGTCGGGTTCCCGCGCTTTTTGCAAAACTCGCAACACTGCTGCCGCTTCCTGGCTCAAACTTTTGCTTTTCTTCGTATAAGCGGGCAGTTTTTTAACTAACTTAAATAAAGGTTTCACCGCAGTTAATAAAGTTGCATTTCTAACCTTCCCTTCCGAGTCTTGCCGGCGCTTTCCTAAGATAGCTTCTAACTCGGTAAAAACTTGCGATCGCATCCCCAAAACTTCAAAATGCTTGGCCGCAAACCTGCTCGGTTCTTTCACTAACAATTCAAAATGTTCCGCACCCAAAACAGGAATAAAACTCCCATCTTTATAAACTCCCACGTCGTCGCGGCGGTACAACAAAACCGCCGCCAACAACACCGGAATTAGTCCCCCTTTCACTCCATAAGGCGGTAATTGCAATTGTAAATAAAGCAAATCGAAGGATTTTAATTCCGCAGTTGCCTCCAAACAAAATTCCTCCATCGCCTCCCAAACTTTCCTAACTCCAGAATTAATTGGCGGCGGCAAAAATCCCCATTTACCTTCAACTTTTCGATGAATTTCCGTCAGCTTGAAAACAGAATAATACATACTCGTCGCCGGTCCGTATCCCCCCAGGCCCAATTTCTCTTTATCCGCCGATTTTAACATCGCTTCTATTAATTCTTTCCTCGCTCTGGAACCTTGGTTTGTCAAAACCCGACGGTTGATTAATTCGTTCCAGATAATTAAACCTTTATCGTAAACGCGATCGCACAATTGAGAAAGCCCCTCGTTAAACTCTTTTACCCGCTCGATCTTCTTTTTTTTCCCCCCAATAAAACAGAAATTATCCTCCCCAGAAACATCAAAACATTGATGCAAACTTTCATCTAACAAACGGCGGGCGAGATTAAATCGATAGGCAACTTCTTTCCGCGCCACTCCGTCGCTTTGTAACTGGGGCGCGCTAGTTTGAATTTGCTGCAACGCCACAAATTCTAATACCCTCATTTTCAACACATCTAATTTACTCCCGACCAACAAAACCAAAGGTTTAAAATCTGCCGTTTTCTCCGGCACTTTCTTTGGCGCTTCTTCTTCCAACCAATAACAAATCAAACCGTCGGCTTCGTTATCTTGGCAACCCAAATTAGTTAAACTGCTAGAACCATCTAAATATCGGCGCTCGAAATATCTCAGAGTACCAGTTTGATAGCTGTGGCGCTGAACTACTAGCGGTTTTAGGGGATACATCTGCGCCAATAAATTAGTAATTGGTTCTCTTTCTTCCTCGATGCGTCGGGCGACTTCGGCATCGACGTTAAATTCTGAACCTTCCCAAAGTCGCAACTCGTCTAATACTTTAAAATGAGTAATAACTCGACGTTTTAATAATTTACTTATTACTTTTTGCCAGCGGTTTAACTCTTGTTTTTCTGAAGGCAAATCGCACATGGCTAGCTTGACTAAATCCCGAGTTGCCCTCAATTCTCCAGTGGTAGTTACTAAGTTTAAAATGCCGATAGTTTTTAAGACTTTAATGCTGTCGAGGTCGAGATGTTTGGCATCGTCGATTAATGTCTGAATTTCCAACCATCTCTGAAGGCGATCGCTTCTGCCAAAACCGAGAGCGTTTGCTTCCATGAAATAATCGTAAATTCTATCTAATTTTAAAGTAACTCCTGCTGTTTTATCCGCAGATTTTAAAGTAGTTTCGTCTAAAAAGTTCTTAAAAGAAAAAGGTTCGGAACTGGTCAAAAAAGTAAAGAGCGATCGCCTATCTTGACCGTAACGAGTACACAAACTAGGCAATACTAAAGCAGCGATGGGATGCAGGGGATAAACGGAGGCGATCGCTTCAACGCTCAACTCCTCGCTGGCCACGAGATTAGTTAATTTTCCCAACCACAAACCAGCTTGAATTTTAATTTCAGCTTGCAATTTTTTCGCCCTAGAGCTATCGATTACTTCTGCAATTAATTTCATCATTTCTATGGTAGAATCAATAAAAGGAATATCTTCAAATCGACCTTGAATTTTCGCCCATTCGTTCCGTTGTACGGCCGCCAATCTTTGACCGTATTCGGAAAAAGACTGATGCAACATACCCAGTAAATAAATAGGATAATTGCTACTAACGGGCAATTCGGCCAATTCTTGCAATAAATATAAATCTTCCGTGGCTTGGTTGTAGGCAGCAAATTCGAGGTTTTTTCCCAACTCGTCAATAATAATAAAAATACCCGTCTGGGCGGTGCGAGAAACCAGGCGGACTAAATAAGGAATTTCGTTACTTTTAAGAATTTTACCCCCGGCAATTTCAATTTCTAACTTTGCCAAACCAGAAGCGATCGCCGGTTTTTCTGCATTATCCTCCCAGAAGACTTCCGCCCCCCTCGCCAAAGCGCGAACTATAGTATTAGCGATCGGTTCTCTTTTTGCCGTAGCGACTGCCCGAAACCAACCGCTTTGGGGTATATGCTTTTGCAAGAGATAATATTCCGAACTCCCCTTGCCCAAAGCACTCTCGACAATTTTCAAGCTTTGTTCGCGCAGGGGATGACTGGTGGGGCCGCAGAGACAGCAGAGAAATTGAGCGAAGGCTGATTTCCCGGTACCGTAAACGCTGGTTAAAGTCCAAGCGCGGTTAGATTTTCCATCAGTAAAACCGGTTAAAATTCTGTTGAGGGCATCAAGCGATCGGGCTGTTAATATATAACCGTTTAATGCTTCTAATTTATCTAAATCTCTCTCCAAATTGAGCGATCGGTAGTAGCGACGGTTGAGGCCGAAATATTCCGATAGCGGTTCGTTCATAACAATTAACAATTAATAATTAATAATTAATAATTCATTTACTGAGATTTAAGAAACCGGGTTTTTTGGAAAAACCCGGTTTCTGGCGGGTGAATTAGCCTTGAAAAACCCGGTTTCTGGCTCTTCAATTGTTAATTGTTATAACATATTCTTTTATTAAAGGTTGCACCGCGAAGAGGGATAATCTCTCGTCGGTGACTTTTTCGATAAAACTGCGTTTTTTTAAGGACTGGATCGCTTTGAAAAAATCGATGTCGGATAGGGTTAATTCCGCAGGTTTGGAGGAGATGTCGGCTGCGTTTTGGTTTGCCAACCACTGGATGAGGGTTTTTTCCGACTCGGATAACCTTTGATAATATGCTTGCACTCTGGGTTCTAAGTCTTCGAGAAAGAGAGTGGGATAGGATAAGAAGCGATCGACATTTTTTCCCCCAATTCCTCCGACATCAATTGCCATAATTCCCGAGCAACCTTTCTGACGCGATCGTAATCCCGATTGCTAGTTTTAGCAATATCTGGCTATCTTCGGTCCTGCCAGGTTCCTTCAAGGATGGCCCTTTGGAGGGAGTAAAGATTTTGTCCCGTTTTCGTAAAAACCAGGTTTTCGGTCCATTTTAGGGCTTCTTCGAGGTCCATAGGTCAAGGAGGGTCATAGTTAGGCCAAGGTTTTTTTTGACAATATCATACCATTTGGCATTTTCCCCATAAATTGCTCTTTTTCGTCACTAAAAGTTGGTTTAAAAAAAGTTTCCTATTTCCCACAAAAACCTCTCTTGACTTCTCCCCGCACTCTTCGTGACGGGGATTCTTTATTAAGCAGTCCAAAAGCGAACTCTTAAGGGCGTAGTCAAAGCGCCTCTACTTAGTTGGCTTAAGTTGAGATTAAGCCTCCCAGATACTTTTCTTAAAATATTTGCTGCACCGTTACAATCGGCATTAATTAAATAGCCCGCAGCAGATTGATACAAACCTCGTTTAATGCGTTTTCCAGAGGGTTCCCAGTTGTCGGGTTTTTCACCGTATTTTGGGAGAACATCATTATCTAAAAACGATGCTTTCGAGGTATAAGATTCTTCAGTTTCTACAAATTGCAACCCATATAAATTGCAAAGTTGTTCGATTCTGTCTTTGAGACGGGCAGTAGGAATTTGTACAAACTTTTGATTGGTTTTAGTTCCTAATTTAATCGATTGTTTTTGACCTTTATTCCAACCGAAAACCACTGTACCAATTCCATGTTTAAGACAGTGATTAATAACTAATCGCGCTGTTTTATTAACGGCATCCCGCATTTGGCGGTTACGTTTTTCAGTAATACGAGCTAATCTTTTCGACCAAAATCCTTGGGGCTTATTTTCTTTAATTGTCGCAATTTGCTTGTTATACCACTGATTTTTTGACTTAAGATGTTTCCCATCAATAATAAAGCTATGGCATTGGGTATCTACACAAGTTAACCAGTTGTCGTGCGCCGTGGTCAATAGAGATAGCCTTGCCCGGGTCTAACTTAACTGACTGAGTTTTCATTTCATAGACAAACTCGGCATAAAAACAACCGTGACGGGGGAGAATCCTAATTTCTTTAATTGAGTTCCAGTCTAAGTTGCTTGCCATCGGAATGTAAAAAGCCTCTAATCCAAACCATGCTTTAACTTTACGTCCCAATGGGATTCTAATTCCTTCATCCGTTAATTTTAACCATTTTTTAGGATAAGAAACGGTAAATAAACCGGGTTTTCGATAGTTAGGCGGCTTAGGTTTACTTGCTAATTCACCTTTCCAAAATAACTTTAGTAATTCTTTAAAGCTGCTTAAAGATTCAACAACACCATTACATATTTGTTGGGCACTAGAAGCATACATCGCATTAAAGTGTCTGTTCCATTTCATCTGCCTGCAAAGTTCGCTTTTGTTGACAAATCGATTTTCTTTAAACCAAACTTGTCGGGCATAATAAACTGAACAATTAAACACCTTATTGGCCTCACCGCACAAATATTCTAATACGGCCCGTAGGTCTTTATCTGGATGCAATAAAACCTGTTGGCATCCATAATATGAAGTTTTTTTCTTAGTTTTTTTAGTCATGCTTCTATTATAATTGGTTTGTCGATAAATATCAACCTATCAACATGAAAAATAAGCAAATAATATACCGACATGGCAACCACTCAGTAGGTTTGGCCCATGTCCATTTAGTTTGGATTCCCAAAAGGCGTAAGAAAGTATTAGTGGGCCAAGTAAAAATAAGGTTAGCAGCTATTTTGTCAGAAGTGGCAACAGAAAAAGGTTGGTTAATAAAAGGGTTAGAAATAGCTCCAGACCATGTTCATATATTAGTAGAGCATGGGTAGTAAAGTAGCAATTCACAAAATAGTCAAAGCTTTAAAAGGCAGGTCCAAATCGACTGTTGAGACTAGAGTTTCCTGAGTTATGCAAACTACCTAGCTTATGGACTCATAGCTATTTTTATGACACTACAGGGAAGGTTAGCACTGCTAAGATTTTGGAATACATTAACGACCCCCATCACGGCGACTGAAGTCGCCGAGTCGTTTTTCCGCCCCGCTTTAAAAAGACGGGGCGTGACCTTACTCCCGTCTCTTCTTCGTGTATAGGTTGCGCGGAGAAAATTTAGTGGGAGAATAACAGCACGGCAAATCTAAGATAGGTTCAGAGAACAGCTAATAGTTAGAACTTAGAGTGTCGGAAATTAAGGTTCTATAGGTCTAGTCAATATTACGGCGATTTATAGAAAAGCCTTTTTGGAGACAATAATTTAGAGGCGATCGATATGTTTAATTTTTTAGAACCAGAATCAAGCGGTCTGGGGTCAAATTCCACCGACCCAGTTATGGCTGCGATCGATGGCATGGAATTAGTCCGCGGGCTGCGGTCTGCTAATAACATAGAATTCAGTGCCGAGAGTGCCGATCTAGAAAGAATGATGCCGACAGTTGAGAATGACCCTGGGGTTTATAGCCCAACAACCACTGGGGAAATCGATATTCTGACTGGAGGCAGTAACGACGATTCCCTGGCGCGCGGAGCCTCCGCAACTAACCCAAATGCAGAGGATGTCTACCGTTTTTGGGACGAACAAACCGAGTCCCACCTTTTCACTGCGGACGAGGGAGAGTTTGAGCAACTCCGCGCCAATTCGGGAAGGTATCGATACGAGGGCGTGGAATTTGAAGCGCCACTAGCGTCTGTGGGAGGATCCCTGCCGGTTTACCGTTTCGAGAACCAGACTACCGGAACTTTTTTCTATACCCTACAAACTCCCGAGGCAATTACGGACGACTTCCCAGTATTAGAGAGCGATGGTATTGCTTTTTATGCTTTTTCGCCCCAGGCGGTTCCTCCATCTGGGGCAGTTCCCATCTATCGCTTTTTTAACGAGGGCGCTTCGTCGCAGACTAATACTCCCGTCCATTTCTACACGGGAACGGACGAGAACAGGGACAACGTTAGGGATAATTTCCCATCATTTACTTATGAAGGCCCTGGGTGGTACGCTTACGGAGTGGAGGGTTCCGATGTTGACCCCGAACCTTCCGAGCCAGGTAATACTCTGAGTGCGGCTTTCAATATAGGCGATTTAACCAACAGAACCCGCAGTTTTAACGAGTTTGTCGGCAGCACCGATAGCGCTGATTTTTATCAGTTTGACTTGTCTCAAACAAGCGATGTTTCTGTGTTGGTCAGTGGCTTAACGGATAATATTAATGTTCGGTTAATTCTTGACGAGAATAACAACGCTCAAATAGACTCCGCAGAAGTTTTATTTTCAGATCGCGGCTCTGAGGGCAACGACGGCGCGATCGACTCTCCTTTAGGCGCAGGAACCTACTTTATTGAAGTATCAAGTCGTTTTGAGAATAGTAATACTAGATATAACATTGAATTTGCATCAACACCAACCCCGTCAAGCGCTCCTCGCGACCCTGGCAATAGTCTCAACACAGCTCTCAACTTAGGAGACGTAACAGGTAGGTCTGGCAGTTTAAACGAGTTTGTCGGCAGCGCCGATAGCGCTGATTTCTATAGATTTGAGATATCCGAAACCAGCGATTTGTCTCTGCTAGTAAGCGGTTTAACGGATAATGTTAATGTTCGGTTAATTCTTGACGAGAATAACAACGCTCGAATAGACTCCGCAGAAGTTTTATTTTCAGATCGCGGCTCTGAGGGCAACGACGGCGCGATCGACTCTCCTTTAGGTGCAGGAACCTACTTTATTGAAGTATCAAGTCGTTTTGAAAATAGTAATACTAATTACACGTTTAGTTTATCTGCCGAGTAAATAGACATTTTCGAGAGGAGCGATCGCTTTCCTATCTCCCAGAAGCTAATTGCCGGTGCGCGGTGCGCACCTACGAGAGATAAGAGCGATCGCCCCCAAAAACGGAACGACATTACATCCGCGACACCGCTGCGTTCTCTACCCTTGGAACCCACCACAAGCCCTCTACGACTAAAGTCGTTACTACGAACGGAGCGATCGCTCTCTTACCTCCCAGAAGAGCGATCGCTTTTCTCTTCCTTACAAATATTCTACACGACCCATCATTTCTTCTGGAGCATACACCTCATGCATTAGAACTAACGTAGTAACTATTTCCCCAAGAGAACGACTTTCTTGATGGCAATACGCAATACCCGAATGTTCCCTGCTGACGCTAGCAAGTTTGAGAAAATCATCATCGTGAGTCACCAACACCCTGCCCTCTCGACTCGCGAAAGCTAACTGAGATTCATCGCTTTGACCCCGCAAAGACGCCTCAACAGTTGTAGTAACATCAATATTGCGACGACGCAACTGCTTGGCTATCGCAGGATTCATGTGTTCGTCCAAATAAAATTTAATTTCCTCGTTCACCTTGCAACTTCCTTAATTTTTCTTGCAACAAAGAAGGATTATTGCGCTTAAACTCTTCAGCAAAAGCCTTACCTTCAGCCCGACGGCGATCGATTTGTTCTTGGTTATCGTAGTAATAAGCGATCGCTGCATAAACCGATGCTAAAGACAGATTATAATCGAGAGCAATTTTTTCTAAAGACTCTCTCTTATGCAGATACATCACTGCGATATCTTCTACAGCAATGCGAGTATCCGCAACACATGGCTTACCAAAACGAACCTCGGGAGAAACTGTAATATGTCGAGAGCGACCGCCATCAATGTCAATAGCGATCGCATAACTTTTATCTTGTTCGAGTGCCAGAGGCATCTGCGGTCGTAAAACTTCACCGTCAAATACGGCGGTTATAACTTTGTTCATAATTCGACAAGAGAAATCATCTCTTTTAGCTTAACAGTAGCAAGCGCTTGTTGTCAATAAAAGTTCAAAAAAGAGCTAAAAGCCCTCCGGAGCGCTTCGCGATCGCCCTCCCGACAACCCCCGACGTTGCCAACCTAACTTTCCGAATTCACCACAAGCCCTCTACGACTAAAGTCGTTACTACGAACGGGCGATCGCTCTTGTTCGGCAACCCCTAATTGTAATAGTTATTTAAAATTGCTTCTGCTAATTGTATCGGATTTTCCTTAAAAGACAGTTGCACCAAACCCCCAGACTCGGAAAGTTTGATGCCATCGAAAGAACGCTCCACCCGTTCTATCGCCTCGCAAATAGCACTCTCGGGAAGTTTGAATGCCAAACCCGGACTGTCGGTTTCGTAACAAAGCTTAGAAATAGAGATAGTTTTCTCTTCCCCCGCCCCGCCTGCGAACTCCAGACAAGCGGCCGCCACTATTTCTGGGGGTAAGTTGTTTTTCATACCTACCCGAAATTTATAATCTCTCCCCTTGCCCCCAGAGTCAATAATTCCCAGTTCCGCAAAAGGGCAATTTATCGAGTCTTCTATTAACCTTCTCTTATTAGTATCTGGTTCGGCATACATTCGCAAAATGCAGTAGATATCTTTCTTGAGAGAAGATTCGGCGATGCGAATTTCCTGGGTTTCGGCGTACTTGCCCAGGGCCTCCATTAGCTCCCCGGCAGAAAATTCTACTTGGCGAAATAGATAAAAGGTAAAATACCAAGCCGTGGCGCTGCAAGGAGGTTCCAGCAATTTCCAATGCAACCACCAGAGAGAGGCGGGAGCTTCCAGAAAAGGATCCCAGGCCTTATCCCCGAGTAACTTGGCACCAAATTCTGTAGGTCTATCGTCGGCGAGGACTTTAAAGGCAGAACACCAATAGCGAATGGAACGCACCATGTTTTTACCCACCCCCAACAGCGCTGGCGCGTCTTCGCGAGAAAAAATTTCTGGGTCTCTGGCAGCCGCATCGAAACCTTTTTTCAACCAACCAAACCGAGGATGGAAGGTTTCGTGGCGGGCAAAAACTGGGCTGGCTAGAAGCATTGTTAGTGGTTAGTTGTTGGTTGTAGTGGGTGTTCGTAGTAATCGCTGTCTTCGATTCATAGATCTAAATCGCTAAAGCGATTACTACGAACGAGGCTTCTTGTTAATATCGATATCAATCGCTAAAGCGATTACTACGAACTACGCTTCTTGTTAATTATTTTTGCAAGAGTTTTTTAACCGTTGCCAGGAGTTCTTTAGGTTGGAACGGTTTGGCAACGTAAGCATCGGCACCTTGTCTGATGCCCCAATAGCGATCGAACTCTTCTGCTTTAATCGAACACAAAATCACTGGTACGTCCTTAGATATCGGGTTAGATTTCATTTGCCTGCAAACCTCGTAACCGTTGACGTTGGGCATGACAATATCCAGAATAACTAAATCGGGAACGCGGGCCTCTATTTGTTCTAACGCTGCGTCCCCGTCGTCGGCGATCGCGACTTTAAATCCGCTCCCTTTGAGCAGGTCAGAGATCATTTCTCGGTGACTGAGTTGGTCATCTACTACTAAAACTGTCTTCATAATTTTTAAGTTAATATGCTCCTGATGTTTTTTTGAGGATGAAAAAGAAAGGCACTGCCCGGTAATTATTAATTATTAATTATTAATTATTAATTATTACCGAGGTCGTCCTAAAGTAGTAATATAAACCACTGCTTCCGAAGCGGGAATGCCCAACACCTCGTTTACGCGATCGTCAAAGAAGCCGCCGATACCGCTTACGCCCAGCTTCAGACGAATAGCCGCTAAATTCAAACGCTGCCCCAGATGACCGGCATCCATGTGGAGATAGCGATAAGCGCGATCGCCATAAGTCGCCACCGCCTTTTTTAGGTCCGCCGTGTGGAAAAGTACCGCCCCCGCATCCCTTCCCAAATTTTGCCCCAAACACAAATAGTGCAACTCCCTGCGGAAATTTTTAAACCGTATTTGTCGCAACTCTTGGGCTACTGGCGCGTAATAATAGCAGCCTTCTTCCAACCCGTCCACCCCAGAAACCGCGATAAAGGTTTCGATTAAATCCATGCCGAAATAATCTGGATGATTATCCAAACCCTGATTTATATAATGGTGAGACTGATAGGTGAAATCTAGTAAAGCTAGCAACTCCCTTAATGTCAGAGGTTCGCCGGTATAATAACGAGTGGAGCGTCTTTTGAGCATAGTATTTTCCAGAACCTCCAAATCTTTACCCCACATTATCGAAGTAGTCACCGTCGCTACTTTCGTACAAAAAGGAAAGTTATATTTATCTTCTATAATGCCTTTTGGTTCTACCAATTTCCACCCCCCAGTTCCCGAAGTGTCCGAATCGATTTTGCTCGCATTATGCAAATATCCCAGTAGTTCTCCATCTTCGACTTGGGGGTATTCCGTCTGGGTAGCAGAAGGTAAAGAAGTTCTCCACCGAGGCAGATTTTGTTCCATGTCCAACAAGTCCGCTAGGGCAATTAAGGCGATCGCTCCTTCTTGTTCGGAGTCTAAATATAGCATTCGGTCGATCGCCTCGTCCGCAAAGCCGCCGATGAGATGGGGTCGATAATTATTCATCGCCGCTGCCAATTCGATATTGCCCAACAGATGCCCCGAGTCCAAAAATATCCGTCGATAAGCTCGATCTTCATAGCGCCAGGCCGAACGCCAGAAAACGGCGCTAACAACTATGGCTAATTTGCTGGCTTCCAGGGCAGGATGCCAAAAACAAGCTTCTTGCATGGCTGGCCAAACTCTACTATCCCAAAATTGGACCAAGGAATGAGTCTTGGCCTGATAGTTATAAAGTCCCGCTGGTAATAAGGACGTACCGCGAGAAATTAGATAAACCTCTGCCGGATACAACCCACCAGCCGACGGGGCTGCTCTTAAATAATGATTCCCCGTCATGGTCTGCATTTTTGCAGTTAAGCCATAGCTGCACAATAATAATCTGGACAACCTCTGACCTTCCCCCGTTTCTTCTTCTGCGAGTGACTTTTTCTTGAGATAGGGTTTGAGGTTAAAGGATGTCCCTATTTTGTATTCTTTGAACGGTTCTGGCTGTTGGGACCAGTCCAATTGCTTATTTTTTTCCTCTATGGTTTCTGGGTCGTATTTTGTCCGCTCGTGATAGTGTTGAGCGATCGATTGTTTTACTTCTGGCATTCTGTTTTTTTCTGGATGGTTTCTATTTGGATTTTGACACCGATCGCCTCTCGAACGCTATCATACTCACCCTCATACTCATCCTCATACTCATAACAATTCACATTTTCCCAATTGACATTTTCCCAATTAAGGAAGCGTAGGTTCGGTGTCTCGAACCGAAACCCAACAATACTTTTGTATTATTTCGATAATTTAACTTTTGGAGGTCTCTTATTCAAAACTAATCTAGGTTCTGCTTTATCATCAAAAATATAAAACCCCTGAAATAGAGTCGCCATAAATAACCATATAGCAATGCTCTAACCGCAGTCTCAAACATATTACTGCTTTTAAGCAACAGCCTACAGGGAAGAGTTTCGGAGTTTTTTTCTACTTTTTAAATTTTGACAAATCCCGCACGAATTGTTATAGTAAAATGAAAATCTGCAAAATAACGATGCAACGCGGACCAACGCTCCCACAACTCCCAGTCAATTTTAATTGTTAATCGATCGAATGTTAATTATTAATTTTTATAACCAATGAATAAAACAGAAGAAATAAAAAGACCCAAATTGCTAGTAGTAGCTACTGGCAACCCGGGCAAACTTAAAGAAATGCAAGCATATCTAGCCGACTTAGATTTACAATTGCAACTAAAACCAGAAGGACTAGAAATAGAAGAAACCGGAGAAACTTTTTTAGCAAACGCTCGGCTCAAAGCCTCCGAGGTCGCTAAAATTACTGGAGAATGGGCGATCGCCGACGACTCCGGTTTGGCAGTAGACGCCTTAAATGGTATGCCCGGAGTCTATTCCGCTCGTTATGCCCCCACCGATAGGGAACGCATCTCGCGCTTGCTGGGGGAGTTAGGACATACCACTCATAGGAAAGCCCAGTTCGTCTGCGCCATGGCCATCGCCGACCCCCATGGCAGCATTGCCTTAGAAGTTGAAGGAATTTGTCCGGGAGAAATTCTCGATATCCCGAAAGGCACTGGGGGTTTTGGTTACGACCCGATTTTTTACATTCCTGCCGAAACCATGACCTTTGCCGAAATGCCAAGGGAACTCAAGCGATCGCTCTCCCATCGCGGCAGAGCATTCCAAGCCTTACTACCGCAATTACAAAAACTCATCGCTTCTGAGAATAGGAATGGGTAGCAAAAGCAGTCACTACTCATTAACCCTTGCCCATTCCCCAGATTTCTAAATAGCCTCCGTATTGTCCTCTCCAGTCCGGATCCGAATAATTCGCTCCACTGGAGAGATGAAAATCTTACCATCGCCAATTTCGCCGGTGCGCGAAGCCGTTATGACTTTTTCCACCACCTTATCCACGATGTCGTCCTCCACCACAATCTCAATTTTGAGTTTCTGGAGGAATTCCACGGTATATTCCGAACCCCGATAGCGTTCGGTTTGACCCTTCTGACGTCCAAAACCCCTGACCTCAGAAACGGTCATTCCCACAATACCCTCGTTTACCAAGGCGATTTTCACCTCGTCTAGCTTAAAGGGCCGAATAATAGCTTCTACCTTTTTCAAATTCTTCGCTCCTTACCTTACTAAGTCTTTTCCTTATCCGTTCACTAGGATGCCATCTTTTATTATCATCGCCAAGGGGGGTATTTTGTAAAATTCGATACACCCCCTTTTGGGGCGGGATCCCGTCAGCGAGTGCAAAAAGACAGATTATGTCAGCTAACAACTGACAACTGACAACTGACAACTGACACGCAGGCAGTAAGTTCTTGGTTCTTTTAATTCTTGAGATGCACCGAGTGGCTCTCTTTATTGGCTGACAAGCAGCAGTTAAAAACAACAATTTTTATTTTTTTCAAAACAGGCATTTTACCATGCTTTTTCCAAAAACTTACAAAGCCTTAAAATATAAAGTTTTGTTTAAAAATTGCCCTCTAACTCCTAGCTTATCGATCGTAGTTATTAAAATAGAATCTTTCTCCACAAATAAATACTTACCTAAATAGAGGAAAGGCCGTGCAACTACAAACTAAAATAACTCTCAAACGTGCCTCCGGCGCTTTTGCATTAATAGACAGCTTAATACGCCACGGAGTTAAGCACATTTTCGGCTACCCCGGCGGCGCCATTCTACCAATTTATGACGCACTCTACCAAGCAGAAGCCGCCGGAGAGATCCAACATATTCTAGTTAGACACGAACAAGCAGCGGCCCATGCCGCCGATGGATATGCCCGGGCTACCGGTAAGGTAGGGGTTTGTTTTGCCACATCTGGCCCGGGAGCCACCAACTTAGTAACCGGCATTGCTACGGCCCACATGGACTCGATTCCCTTAGTTGTAGTCACCGGTCAAGTGGCCCTACCCGCCATCGGCACTGATGCCTTTCAGGAAACAGACATCTTCGGCATTACCCTGCCAATTGTCAAACATTCTTATGTGGTCCGAGACCCGAAAGAAATGGCAGCGATCGTGGCAGAAGCTTTCCATATTGCTAGTACGGGCCGCCCGGGGCCAGTTTTAATTGACATCCCCAAGGATGTAGGGTTGACACTGTTTGATTACGAACCAGTCGAACCTGGCAGCATCCGCCTCCCCGGATACCGCCCCACTGTGAAAGGCAACCCCCGCCAAATCAACCAAGCAGTTAATTTAATCCGACAAGCCCAACGTCCTTTGATGTATGTAGGCGGCGGGGCCATTTCTGCTGACGCTCATGCAGAAGTTCTGGAATTGGCAGAGCATTTTCAGATCCCGGTCACTACTACTTTGATGGGTAAGGGCGCCTTTGACGAACATCATCCCCTTGCATTGGGAATGTTGGGAATGCACGGCACGGCTTATGCTAATTTCGCCGTGAGCAATTGCGACTTGCTGATTGCCGTGGGTACCCGTTTTGACGATCGCGTAACTGGCAAGTTAGATGAGTTTGCTTGTCACGCTAAGGTTATTCACATGGATATCGACCCGGCAGAGGTCGGTAAAAATCGCAAACCACAGGTTCCCATCGTCGGCGACGTTCGACAGGTATTGCAGGATCTTTTACGCCGCAGTCGCGAAACTGGGGATGCTGTTAATGGGGAACTGACTAAACCTTGGTTGGAACGGATCGATCGCTGGCGCGAAGATTATCCTCTGGTGGTTCCCCACTATGACGAGACTATTTCTCCCCAACAGGCCATCGACGAACTGCGCGTTCAAGCACCAGATGCTTATTACACCACGGATGTCGGCCAGCATCAAATGTGGGCGGCTCAATTTTTGAAAAATGGGCCTCGACAGTGGATCTCTAGCGCCGGTCTGGGCACTATGGGTTACGGGTTGCCGGCTGCTATGGGCGTAAAGGTGGCTCTGCCAAAGCGCGAAGTTATCTGCATTGCTGGGGATGCGAGCATTCAGATGAATATTCAGGAACTCGCTACCCTCGCTCAATACGGCATTAATGTCAAGACTGTCATTATTAATAATGGCTGGCAGGGAATGGTGCGCCAGTGGCAGCAGGCTTTCTTCGGCGAGCGCTATTCTTCTTCTAATATGGAGTTGGGAATGCCGGATTTTGTCGCTCTGGCTGAGGCTTTTGGTGTTAAGGGTATGCTCGTTTCTCATACGAGCGAATTGCAAGAGGCGATCGCTATGATGTTAGCTTATGACGGTCCGGTGTTGCTCGATATTAGCGTTACTAAGGATGAAAATTGTTATCCAATGGTCGCCCCAGGCAAGAGCAACGCTCAGATGATCGGTTTGCCAGAACGCAAAAAGCTCGAACAAGCAGCAGAGTTAATTTATTGCATCAACTGCGGAGCTAAAAATGTTGCTAGCAATAATTTCTGCCCCGAATGCGGCACTAAGCTTTAATTCTTATTGCCAGTTTTTACTTTATAAGTAGGGTGCATCTTGGGCGCACCCTACTTCTTCGCTTTTAGTTGGAAGACGTATCTAAAATCTAAATATTTAACTAAGACCCCAAGCTTGAGTAAAAGTTAAGATGATTTTTAATGGAGCTTAAATCTAGCTAGAAGCAAGCTCTAACTAAATTTAAGTGCATAGAATCGATTTTTTTGTCGCTGTCAGTTCTAAAACTTTAAATATTGATCTTGGCTTATAGAGCTTAATAAGCCCAAATTAAACTATGGTTTTAATGAGGAAAAAACTATGACAGAACGCGATGATTTTCTATATCCTCGCAGTCGTTACCACGGTGAATTTACTCCAGAAAATTTAGCGTTTAACGCCAATTTGCAAGAATTTGCCCAGCGCGTAAGTTATGTTTGCGCGTTAGAAACTGGGGGTAAAATTGCTCCCGAGGAGGCTTACAAACAAATTAGACATCTTTGGAAAACTCTGAAAAAATCAAAGAAAAGTTTGGAAATAGGCGAAGAACGTGGCGATCGCTCGCAGTAAAGTTAATTGTAAATGAGCCGGGTAAAATTGGTAGTTGGGAATGGGTAACGGAGAATGTGGTAATTCCCATTGCCAAATTACCCATTACCCATTCCAGATGTTGAAAAATTATTTTTTTAAGTTAAATCTAAAATTTTTGTTAAATTTTCCCCTTTGGAGGCGATCGCTCCTTTAAGATAATGATTATCATTTTCAATAAAATGTCGAGAAAAAGGCGATCGGCCGATCGCGCTTCAAAGCAAAACAGGAATCAAAATATGCACAAAATAAAGTTAGATTTTCTTAAATCTCCTTGGCGCCGCTGGGGCCGCCAGACATTATTGGGCTTAGGAGGATTAATAATTACTATTTCCAGTGGCTCTTTAGTCAGCCAAGGGCAAGAGCGAAATTCTCCGCAAATAGTAGCTACTATTTTTCCTATATATATGTTTTCCAAAGCCGTAGTGGGAGAAAATACCGAAGTAGAAATATTAATTCCTCCAGGAACTTCCATTCACGAATATCAAGCAAAACCGACAGATGTTCGTGCTATTGCCGAAGCAGAAATCTTAGTAAAAAATGGCTTGGGTATAGAGGAATATCTCGATAAATTAATTGCTGCTGCTGACAACTCCCAACTCAAACAAATTGACACCAGTGAAGGCATAGAAGCGATCGAAGAAGAGGAACATGAGGAGGAACATCAAGGGCACAACCATCACCATCACCACGAGTACGGCAACCCCCACGTTTGGCTAGACCCGGTCCGCGCCCAACAACAAGTTATCAATATTAGAGATGGCCTCATCGATGCCGACTCAAATAATGCCGAAAAGTACGCGGCAAATGCCGCAGTTTATATCCAAAAACTCCAAGAATTAGATAGGGAATTTAAAACCCGTTTGACACCAATGCAAGGTTGTAAGTTTATCGCCTTTCACGATGCCTATCCCTATCTAGCAAAACGCTACAATTTGGAACAAATGGCAGTAGTAGAATTACCAGAAGATAGCATCGCCCCCAGAGACTTGCAAAGGATAATTAATGCAGCTAAAGAATTTAAAGTTAAAGGATTTTTATCGGAAAGCGGAGTTGACGATAGCAGAATCGCTCAAATATCCAAGGATTTAGGATTGCCCGTAAAAGTTTTAGACCCAATAGAAACAGGTCCGTTAGACCCGCAACATTATTTTACCGCGATGAGGAAAAATTTAACAGCCTTAGAGGAAGTTTGTCGATGAAAGAAGAGAGCGATCGGGGTGAATTGCCAATTTTAAAGCTAGAAAATTTAACAGTTTATCGCGGTAAATATCGAGCAATTGATTCTGTTTCCTTTAGAATTTTCTCTGGCAGCAATACTGGTATTGTCGGTCCCAACGGCGCGGGAAAAAGTACCTTGATTCAAGCTATATTAGGTTTGATACCTTACCAGTCGGGACGGGTAGAAATTCTCGGACGGGAGTTAAAAAATTTAGGGAAATATTGGCAGCAAATAGCCTATATTCCCCAAAAATTCCCTTTCGATCGCAGCTTTCCTTTAACCGTAGCTGAGTTGGTAACTTTGGCTTGGCCGGAAAGGGTTTTTTTCGGTTCGCGACGGAGGAAAATAGCGGTGGAGAAAGCTTTAGTAGGGGTAAATTTACAAAAACAGGCAAAACAACCGATCGGTACTCTCAGCGGCGGAGAGTTAAAGCGGGTGTTATTGGCCTATTGTTTGGTGACTCCTCGCAGGTTATTAGTATTAGATGAAGCGATGGCGGGAGTCGATGCCACTGGAGAGGCAGAATTCGCAGAATTGCTGACAAAGTTACAAAGAGAAGAAGGATTCTCGATCTTGCAAGTTTCTCACGATTTAGATATGGTAAGCAGTTATTGCGATCGCGTTTTATGTATTAATCGTCGTCTCTGCTGCCAGGGGCAACCTAGTTTTGCTCTTTCTCCAGAAAATCTAAACGAAATTTACGGACAGGGTTTAACGAAGTATTTTTACAGTCATTAGGGGAGCATCTCATATTCGTAAAAATACCAAAGAATTCTTTTTGTCAGTTGTTAGTGGTTAGTAGGTAGTTGGGCTACTAACGACTAATAAAAAGCCGATCGCCACCCATATCCCAGAAACCCGGTTTTTCTAAAAAACCGGGTTTCTTAATTCATTCCCCCGATGCACTCGTGTATGTGGTATGCTAAAGTCAAGAACAACCTTTTAAACGAAAAAGATTAAAGGAGTATAGAGCTATGCGATCGCCGTTTCCAGGAATGGATCCTTATTTAGAACACCCCCAAGTCTGGCCGGGAGTACACCACTTGTCGATCGGCGAATTAGTTAGGTTATTGTCTCCTCAACTGCGTCCTAAATATCGGGTGGCAGTGGAAGTGCGAATGTATGAAGCTAGCAATACTGACAACTCCCTCTCGGTGGTAATTCCAGATGTGGCGGTAAAACGAGAGCAAGCTACTAGCTATCCTTCCACTTCCCCAGTGGCAGTTTTATCGCCGCCAACAGCACAACCTGCGACGGTGATGCTGCCGATGCCGGAAACGGTTAAGCAGGGTTACTTGGAAATACTAGATGTGGCAACCAAAGAGGTAATTACTACGATAGAGATTCTCTCTCCCACTAATAAGAGGGCGGGTGAGGGACGGAAGGCTTATCTTGCTAAAAGACGGCGAATTTTTCGTTCGGCAACTCATCTGGTGGAAATAGATTTATTGCGATCGGCAAAACCCATGCCCGTGCTAGATGATAATGTAGAATCGGATTATCGCATTTTAGTTAGCAGGAGCGATCGCCGTCCTTTGGCAGATTTATATCATTTTAATGTCCGCGATGCCATCCCCTCCTTTTCCTTACCTTTGCAGTCAGGGGATACCGAACCTGTTATCGATCTGCAACCTTTGTTGAATTCGGTTTACGATCTAGGGGGTTTCGATACGGCAGTAGATTATGCTAAAGAACCGATCCCCAAAATTTCAAAAACAGATGCCGAGTGGGTCGATGCACTTTTAAAGCAACAATCTTTGAGGTAATGGAGAATTGGTTTAGTTAGGATAAATTAGGTTTTATATGAATTTGGCTGACAGTTTAGAATTATTTAGTTTTCCGTTTATGCAGCGGGCAATTGTCGGCGGGATTCTTTTAGGAATTTTAGGAGGAATACTCGGCAGTTTCGTAGTTTTGCGGAAATTATCTTTATTTGGTAATGCTTTAGGTCATGCTGCTTTTTTAGGAGTAGTATTAGCGGCCATCCTGGAACTGCCACAAACGGCATCGCTTATTGGATTTTTGCTATTAGTAGGGTTAGGAGTAATCTATTTAATAGAGCAAAGCAATTTAAGCAGCGATACGGTTTTAAGTATTGTCGTCGCCGGTTCCGTGGCATTAGCAACGATATGTTTTGATTTTATACCCGGATATCGAGGCAATCTTTTATCGGTTTTGTTTGGGGATATTTTAGCAATTAGCAATACCGATTTAATATTGTTAGGGGTGTTGTTAGCGGTAACTATTGCGGGTTTGATTTCAACTTTGCCGCAACAAATTTTACTGACTTTTAATACCGATCTGGCAAAGGTTCGAGGCATACCAGTTAGGCAATATCAATATGGGTTTGTCATTATTTTATCGGTGGCGATCGCTTTAGCAATTAGAGTTGTAGGTATTTTATTAGTTAATGCCTTTTTAGTCATTCCCGCCGCTACCGCCAAATTAACTTGCGATCGCTTTTTACCCTTTTTAATAGTTGCAGCGCTTTTAGGTGCTATTAGCGGCGTGACGGGAATGGTCTTATCGGGATTGTTCAATTTACCCTCGGGACCGAGTATTGTTTTAGTACAGTTAGCGGTCTTTCTGGTAGGGATGTCGTTCGGTAGGCGTAGTTAAGTAATTAATAATTAATAATTAATAATTAATAATTGTCGGACGTTCGCGGTCTAACTGGCGATGAAGCGTTAATACTGACCCCGACAGCGAGTAAATTTTTGTTCAAATTCCGCCGGCCGCGACTACTTAGAAAAAGCTACATCGGTGCAGCCATTTTCAAAGGTTCGTGCCGATCGCCTATTTCTCCTTGCACGAGTTTTTTCCGCGTTTTTTTTAGATTTTAGATTAATTTCAACCTGGACCCGCGACTAATTTGAGGTCCGTTGGATTAAGCAATTATGCCTAACCGTGGCAATTTAAAAAGACCAACCTGTATCTAGCGATCGCCAGATACAGGCTTAATCTATCTATTTATTTAAACGCGCCCTGGAGGACTCGAACCCCCGACATTAGGTTTTGGAGACCTACGTTCTACCAACTGAACTAAGAGCGCAAACTGGAGTTAGTTGCTTAATTATTAGCAACGCTTATTTATTAATAATAACACAACTTTAATCGACTTGCAGCAAAATTGCAAATAAAATTTTGCAATTTTGCTTTGGCCCATTAAAGAGAACGGTCGAACCTTTGTTTGACCCGGGTAGCCTTACCCACGCGATCGCGCAAGTAATAAAGTTTGGCCCGACGCACTTTACCCCTGCGAACTACCTTGATATTAGCAATCCTTGGAGAATGGAGTAAAAACACCCGTTCCACCCCAATACCTTGGAAGATTCGTCGGACCGTTATAGTCTCGTTAATCCCGCCATTACGCATGGCAATGACCGTCCCTTCATAAGGTTGGACCCTCTCCTTACCACCTTCTCGAATCCTTACTCCCACTCTTACTGTATCGCCGACATAGATTTTTGGGAGTTCTTGATTGGACTCTGCGGCAATTCTTTCTATTTCTTCTTTTTCAATCGCCCGGATTATTTCTTGTCCTTTCATTTTTCTGTAAGTCCTTTGTATTTTTTTGCCTAAAACCAGATTAACGATTAGTTTCCTTGGTTCGTTTTTTTTTAGCATTTGCTCGGCCCCGTCTCTCATGTCCCAGATTAAAAGCAGAGAAACCACCAGTAATGGGCCACAACTCTGTACTCAAATCGGGCAAGCGATCGCTCCTTGCAGGCCTGGCAGCAGTCAATTCTAGTAGAACGCCACACCCACCCAAATTCACGATCTTCTATCATATATCAAGATCTGCGCTAGAATCTTTCCCTCGAAAATCTCAATAAGGCGGATAGTTCGCCGATTGTTTTACTCACCCAAAAAAGCTAGCGACTATACTTGCATAACATTTTTGTTCAAAAAAGTCAATAAAAATTTTAAAAAATATCGACAATCTTAGCGCCAACAGTAAAAATCAAAACTATAGGAGCTCTAGTGAAGAAGCTTATGATAAGAAATGATAAAACAGGTGTTGGTCCCTAAAAAAAGCATCGGCTAAAGATGGGACTTAATTCATCCCTGAAGAACAAATAAATTCGAGGTTAAAAGGCCAAAGAGCAAATATGGATATTCAACCTCCAAAGGACCGAACTCCGACTCCCAAAGCACCAGAAGAAGTCTTGAATGTTTTAATTGAGGACTTACAAAACCTGCGTCAAAACGTGACCGAACGGTTAGGCCAAGATATAGAAAGGCTCAATACTGAGAAACAACAACTGAAAACAGATATCGAACAGCTGCGACAGCAATATCAAAAAATGCAATCGCAGCAACTAGAATCGTTATCTCAAAAACAAATAGTCCAAAACCAAATCTGGCTCAAACAACTAGCCCAAGTGCTGGCCAATAACTTAGAAGAGCAACTGACCCAGAAATTCGATAGCGGTCGGGGCAACTGGGAACCATCCACCTTGGGGGGAGTGCCCGGTGGGGAATTGGATAAGACAAACCTAACCCCATCCTACGAAGAATCGAGCGATCGCTTCAAGGACTCCTTAGATGTCAGCCTCCAGAGGACTCTCGAAGCACTCCAAGAAGAATTAAACAGCTATCAAAGCAACCTCTCCCAACAACTGAGCAATATGCGCAGTATGGAACAACAAGGAGAAGTCATCTTAGAAGCATTAGTAAGTCGTCTGAGGCAAGAACTAGAAGAAGCCGCAGAAGAATCTCCGGCACCCACATACACGGAGGAGGCCAACCTAGCCGACTCCGAAGAAACGGGGGAGCAACAAGAAACGGGGGAGCAACCGATACCGCCCCCTCCCCTGCGCGCCCAGCCCCAACCGATCGCGGCCAAACCAACTCCTGCCCCGGCAAAAGCAGCATCTCAAGTCCAATTGGGTTTAATTTTTGCCGTCTTTTCAGCGATCGTGCTGTCTGTCTTCAACGTTTCTATCAAAATCATCCTCAAAGGAGGGGCACCCAAGATGGTATTTGGGATGCCAGTCGAAGGAGTAATTACTCCCGGCTTTGGCAATTCCCTTTTAATACTGTTCTTGCGGATGATAGTCGTCTGCCTGTTAATGCCGTTTTTAGCAGCATTCCTCTATCCTGCCGTTGGTAACGATATAGCACGAACCATTAAATCCGACGACAAAGAACTGTGGTGGAAGGTAATCGGCAGCGCCTTTTTCCTATTTCTATCTCAGGTGTGTATTTATATTGCCCTGGGAAATATTGCCACTGGTATTGCGATTACGCTTTTCTTTATTTATCCCATTGCCACCACTCTCGGAGCTTGGCAACTATTTGGCGATCGCCCCTCCATCATCCGTTTTGGTGCCATGGGTGGCATCACCTTGGGATTGATCTTAGCTGCAGCACCTAGTTTTAATGAAAAATTGCCTTTTGGCGATCCTCGCTTAGGAATTATTGCTGCAATTTTAGCAGGTGTCACCTTTGCAGGATATGTGTTGCTGACCCAAATGGCTGCTGGAAAACTTCATCCAATACCTTTCAGCTTGGTTAACTTTTGTGCCATTTTTGTCTTTTCTGCCATCAGCCTAATCCTGTTACCATTTATTATCAATTTGGGACTTCTGCCGGAGAATTTCAGCGTTTCTTCTATCGAGCCAGAACTTAGATTGGGTCTGATTGTTGGCGGAGCGATACTCGGAGTTTTAACTCTGTTTAGCTATCTCTTGAACAACTTCGCTATTAGGTTTGCTGGTGCGGCACTGGCATCTGTTATCGGGACTTTAGGTCCGGCACTAACCGCTTTATTTGCCTGGATAGTTATCAAGGAAACCTTGCTTCCCATTCAAATGATGGGCATGGTAGTAGTAACTTTAAGCGTTATTGCTATTAGTTTAGAAAGAATGTTTGCTCCTAAGAAAAAAGCTAGCTAGAGAGCCCGCCAGCGAAACCGAGTTTATGCGAAAACCACAGCCAAATCGCGGCGTTTTTCCCACCGGAAACCTGCAGATATGAGAATACGATTTGCGACTCTTTAAAGGTGCAATCTAGTATTTGCAATAGGAGTTATGAATCGGGGTGCTGAAACCGCAAATTTCAAGATTACTAAAAATCCTGACTGCAACAAAACGGCAGTCAGGATTTATGTTATGGGCCCCTAGTCTAATATCTATGCGGGAGCATCTCAGAGAAAGCAAAAACGCAATATTCCTATTACCTATTACCGTTTTCCCCATTACCAAAAAGCGTTAAATTCTTGGCTTTCTTCAAAATTGAGATGCACCCATCTATGCTTTCAATCTTCAGCTTGAAAATGTTTGAAGAGGGAGCGCAACTTCATGCGAGGAATATAAGGCCATCCCCCATTTGCTTCTATTTCTTTAATTAAGTTATATAGTCGTTGGCGATTGTTGGGCAAAGACTCTTGAAACAGACCTTCTCTAAGTTCTTGATGCAAGGACTCCAAACTTCGCAGCAAAGCTAAAAGTTCCGTAGGATTGCCCTTATGTTCTCGGGCTAAGGCCCGAATTGCTTCCGCAGCATCCGGCCAATTTGATAAGCTTTGTCCCGATTCGTTTTCTATACCTTTATTCATACCAATTTATTCAATTGAGTTATACCAATTAAGTCCCCGGACAAAAGCCACCGCCTGAGAATTTTAACTCAACTTGTCTTAAGTTGGAAGTTAAAGTCAAGAAAATGTAACAAGCACTGGTACAATTCGATCTTGACAAACAAAATCTATAGCCACTCCCAATCTCCTTGTTCTACGGCATAAATAGCCAAGGCGGTAGAACGGCTTTAAGATCCCCATTTTTGATTTGAGGTTGACAATGAAGTATCGCGCTTTAATGGCTACGTTTTTGGCCCTCTGCTTGACTGTATTAACAGCCTGCAGCAACAGTGAAATGGCCAGCGACAAGCCACTGACTTACAACGACATAAGAAATACTGGTTTAGCTAATAACTGCCCAGAATTGTCAGAAACAGCCCGTGGGTCTATTCCTCTCGACCCCAATAGCTCTTATGTTCTGACCGATCTGTGCATGCAACCGACTAACTACTTCGTTAAAGAAGAACCCACTAACAAACGCCAAGAAGCAGAGTTTGTTCCAGGCAAAATATTGACCCGGAAAACCTCCAGCTTAGAGCAAGTGACAGGCAGCTTAGAATTTAACGAAGATGGTTCCTTGACATTTGAGGAACTATATGGTATTGACTTCCAGGCAATTACCGTACTTTTGCCCGGGGGCGAGGAAGTTCCTTTCCTATTCACGGTCAAAGGACTGGTTGCTAAAAGCCAACCCAATATTTCCAGCATCAACACTTCTACGGATTTTGAAGGATTTTACAATGTCCCCTCCTATCGGGGTGCTAGCTTCCTAGATCCCAAAGGCCGCGGTTTATCTGCTGGCTATGACAACGCGGTGGCCTTACCGGCTCAATCTGACGAGGAAACATTCCTCGAAGCCAACGTCAAGCAGGCGGATACCAGACGGGATGCAGGCAGGATGTCTCTGCAAGTATCGAAAATCAATAACCAAACTGGTGAAATTGCTGGCGTTTTTGAGGCTTACCAGCCCTCTGACAATGATTTGGGAGCAAAAGAATCTGTGGAAGTCAAGGTTCGCGGCACTTTTTACGGTCGCATAGAACCGTCTTTTTCCTAAATTAGTCTGAAATTTTAATGGATTAGGGGCCGAATGGTCCCTTTTTTTTCCCCGAAAAAACTGCCAGAAGATATTTATATTGACAGGGGAAATTGGAATCGGATATAATAGAATGTTAAAAGCCTATTAAATATTTCAGGTCATATTCTGGGTGTGTCTAAGCTCCGAAACTGGGACTGCGAGGAGCGCAGCTATTACGATTAAAATATTTAAGACCTTAAATAAATATCCGATCGGTGTCCCGCTCTACTAACCAACTTCATGTTATGTCTACCACACTCACTAAAAACTTAAAAAATGAAAGCATGGAGCTATTGCGCGTTTACGAGCAATCTCCATCAAACCAGATTCGCAATAAGTTAGTAAAACTGAATATAGGATTGGTCCGTAAAGAGGTTCATCACTGGCTAAACAGGTGCAGTGAGACCTACGATGACCTCCTTCAAGTAGGCTGTATAGGCCTAATTAGAGCCATAGACCGCTTCGATCTGTCCAAAGGCAGGGCATTTAGTTCCTTTGCTACCCCTTACATTAGAGGGGAAATTCAGCATTATCTCCGAGATAAAAGCCCGTCGGTGCGCATCCCTCGCAATTGGTTGGCCATGGAACGGCAAGCCGCTAAATCGATCCAGGAACTCAGACAGCAGCTAAAACGCAAGCCTACGGAATTAGAAGTGGCTGAGGCTTTGGGAATTTCCCTAAAGGAATGGCAGGAGATTCAGTTAGCCTGTCGCAATAAATCTCCTTTGAGTTTGGATGCCCCGGTGCAGTATGATGAAGACGAAGGGGCCACTAGCCTGGGAGAATTGGTTCCAGATCATCAGTATCGCAGCTTTCAGTTGGCACAAGAAGATAGAATTCGCTTGCAACAAGCTCTGGGCAAGTTGGAAGATGGAACTCGTAAAGTTTTGGAGTTTGTGTTTTTGTGCGACTTGACTCAGAAGGAAACTGCACAAAGGATGGGTATTAGTTCTGTGACGGTTTCTCGCAGAGTTAAAAAAGGTCTTAATTGCCTTAAGGAAATGATGAGTGGAGATGAGTCTTAATAAGTACCCGGGCGATCGCTAAGAGTGCCCCCACTCCAGATGAATTTAACAAGTCAATATAAACCGCTGACCATAAAATCACCTTTTTTTCCAGTCCCACCTAATTAACTTAGGTGGGATTTTTGCTTTATTTATGCTTCGCCCCTACAGAAAAATCGACGCGATCTAGACCTCTATTGTCAAAATTGTTTGAGAATTGCTATGCTTCTATTTTGGAGCGTAAAAATAAAGACTAACTAATGAGAGACGATCTGAGCCTATCTCTAGACCGAAGTCATATAGAACCTTCTACCTTAAGCAGGTTTCAAAGAGTTTTACTTACCACCGATGGCACGGTTACAGATATGCTAGAAGCATATTTATTCGAGCAAATGCAGTTAGTAAAGCTGTCGGAAAAGTTAATAGCGATCGATGAAGATATTTTGCCAATGGAATTGTCAAAAGGGGCGGAAGTAATTGAGAGAAAAATTTTGCTCCAAGGCAAGATAAGTCGCCGCAATTATATTTATGCAGAATCGATTCTAGCTCTCGAAAGACTGGAGGAAACATTTAGAAAAGAACTGCTAGAAACTAAGACTCCTATCGGCAAAATTTGGCTCGAACAAAAGGTTGAAACTTTTAAAGAAATTGTGGTAACTGGGAAAAAACCTGTGGGAGAACTATCTCAATATTTTCCTGTAGAACCCGAATCAAATATGCTCTTTAGAACTTATTGCGTATTTACTAATCGTAAATCTACGATGATGATTACCGAAGTTTTTCCAGACAGCTATTTTATGGGTAATTGACAATTAATAATTAATAATTAATAATTAATAATTAATAGCAATTCACAAATATTGCTTACATTTTCGCGATCGCTTCAGGGAGTGCAGAGATACTTTTCGTGCAAACTAACACCAAGAACAAACTGACAACTAACAACTAACAACTAACAACTAACAAAAGACTCAGTGTTTTTTGTTTGCGTCAAAGGTTACGCACAATTTTTCCTGGCAGCGTTCGACGTACAATTTAGCAATATTATCGTTGGGGTTGCGTTCTAATACTTGTTGAAAATAAGCTAAAGCTGCTACGAATTTTTCTTTTTTCCATCCTTTAATTGCCTTGTTAAAAATTGGCTTAGTTAAGAGCTTGGCTTCATCTAAAACAATTTTTTCCGTTCCGATAATTTCGTAGAGATCGACGGGAGTTTGTTTGCCCCGAGGAGTGACTTTATCCAGCCAGCGATAGTAAAATAAATCGTATTCTACTTTTATTTTCGGGGATTTGTGAGGGTGGCGTTCGGGCAGCGTTGCGGATGCAATATTGCTTTCTAGCTGAGAAATAACGGCATCGCTTACGATAATCGGACAATCATAAACTTTAGTCAAACTTTCCAAACGAGAAGCAGTATTCACAACATCGCCGATCGCTGTAGAATCCATCCTTTTATCGGAACCAATTGTGCCGATAGTGGCAATTCCCGTATGAATGCCAATGCCTATTTTAATAGGTTTTTTGAGGTTATAAAGATGGCGGCTGGCATTAAATTCTTTCAAGCTATCTTGCATTACTATAGCGGCATTTAGAGCATCTATTACATGGAGTTTTGGCATATTAAATACAGCCATAATTGCATCTCCTAGAAACTTATCAATAAATCCCCGGTTAGAAGCTATGCGATCGCTCATTTGATTGAAAAAAGCATTAAGCCACTCAAAAGTATCCTTAGCTGTTTGAGACTCAGCAATACTGGTAAAACCTCGAATATCGCAAAATAAAATCGTCATTTCTTCTTCGGTAAGATTCCCTAACTGAATAGAATCTATCCCTTGGGGTGCTATTTTGGCGAGGAATTGCTCTGGCACGAACATCTGCAATTTTTCTAAAAGTTTATCGTTAGTTTGGCAGACTTCCAATAATTGCTGTTGAGTTTCTTCTACTAATTTATTTTTAGCCTGGGATTGAGTAGCTCCAGTTCTAAGTTCGCTTAACTTTAAAATGCTCGCGACCTTTGCCAAAAGGAAGCTACTATTAAAGGGCTTAGTAATGTAATCGTCGCTCATTAATTCTAAACCCTTAAGTTTAGATTGTTCGTCCTGTAAAGCCGTTAGGAAAATTATAGGGATAGTTTGCAAGCTGGAATTTTGACGCAAGCGATCGCAAACTTCAAAACCGTCTATATCGGGCATCATTACATCTAGCAAAATTAAATTAGGCCGAGATTTATTGGCTATTTCGAGAGCTTCTTCGCCGCAACTAGCCGATATAGTATGGTAGCCTTCAGAGACTAATAATTCTTCCAAGACGATTAGATTAACTGGTTCGTCATCAACCAGTAAAATGCAAGGTTGTTTGGCGGTCATAGAATTAATAAAAAAAACAGCACTGCCACAAACATGACTTTTTCTAATTTCACGAAATGCACCTATTATAACAATTAACAATTAACATTTTCCCAATTAACAATTAGGTTAATTGTTAAGTAGTCGCGCTTGCGCGTAATTTTAACAAAAATTTAGTCGCCGACGGGGGTTGTATTAACGGTAATTCGGCACCCCGAGGATGAATGTCCAACAATTATTAATTATTAATTATTAATTATTAATTGCGATCGCGATCGCGATCGATCAAAGACTCAACAGTGGCGATCGCCTCTTCTATATCTATGGGCTTGCTAAGATAACCAGAAGCCCCTGCATCCAAACAGCGCTGGCGATCGCCCGACATTGCCATTGCAGTCACAGCCACTACTGGCACCGACTGCCAGAGAGGATGGGCCTGAAGTTGGCGGATCAGTTCGAGCCCGTCAACCCCGGGTAACTGAATATCCATCAAAATCAGATCGGGCAAAGACGATTCCGTGACCAAAGTAGAATGAATAGTCTCCAACATCGTCTTACCATCCCCAATCAACTCCGTCCCATAACCCTCCAACTCCAAAACCTCGGACAGTAACAATTGATTAAAAGGTTGATCCTCTACTATCAAAACCCTGGCAGTGTTTTGAGATGGTAGCTTTGTTCGAGTAGAGTCAGACTCGTCGGAATTATCCTCTAACTGCCCCGCAGTCACTGCAAATTCGTCGCGCATTTCAGTCAAAGGCAACCAAACCCGGAAAACGCTACCTTTTTCCAGTTCCGATTCTAAAGAAACAGTACCACCGTGCAATTCTGCCAGTCGCTTAACCAAAACCAAACCCAAACCGGTACCCTCATGTCGTCGAGTCAGGGAAGAATCTACTTGCTGGAAAGGACGAAATAACAGATGCCACTTATCCTCTGGAATGCCAATGCCCGAGTCTTTCACCTCCAAACATAAATAAGGAGTGCTGGGACTTACAACAGAGCGATCGGGTCTGTAGGCGCTCTCCATTTGGCTGCCATAAGCCAGACGAGCGCTTAATTTTACCTCGCCCTTTTCGGGAGTGAATTTTACCGCATTAGAAAGCAAATTAATAACGATCTGTCTAGTTCGCCGCAGGTCTAAGATAGCTGTAGAGATGCGATAATCGAGTTCGTAGGATAAAGCCAGACGTTTTTTATCAGCCTGGGGCTGGATCGTTCTGAGACAGTCGGTGCAAAGTTCGTGAATGTTAACAGGTTGTAAGTTTAATTCCGTTTTGCCCGCTTCAATTTTCGAGAGGTCGAGAATATCGTCGATGAGTTGTAAGAGATGTTTGCCGCTTTTGGCGATGAGTCGAACGTGGTTAAGCTGGCGATCGCTCAACGAATCAGTTTTTTGTCGCGATAGCAGGTCGGAAAAACCCAAAATGCTATTTAGCGGAGTCCTCAATTCGTGGGACATGGATGCTAAAAACTCCGACTTTAACTGAGAAGAGCGTTCTAACTCTTCGTTAATTTGGCGCAGATGTTCTTGAGATTCCGCCCTTTCGATCGCTACTCCCAGAGTGCGGCAAGCTGCTAAGAGCATATCTTTTTGCGGAGCTTCTTGCAAGTCGTCGAGATTGCGAGACTCTAGAGTTAGGACCCCAATAATTTTGCCGTCGGTAGCCGGAATGGGAAAAATGCCAAGCTGGCCTATAGCCGGATGGCGAAATCCTTCCACTGCGTTGGGATGGTTAGCATAATCTTCTACATAAATAGGCTGACCGGTTTTTGCTACTTCCCAGAGAAGACCTTGACCGTAGGGAATGCCGCGATCTAGTACCTTTTGCATCCCTGCCACTGCCGGTTCGCCGTAAACAGCAATAAATTGAGAAGAAATCTGGTTGCTGAGAGGGCCTGCTTCTCGGTTAGTACCGTTGCCAGTAATTACTTTAACGTCTCCAAAGCCTGCATTCATTACTTCTACCAGATAGTTGAGGGCAAATTGGGCTATTTCTCTGGCGCTGTCCGAGTATTGGAGTCGTTCGTTGAGACCCAGGAGGAATCTCAAGCGCCTGACTTCGGCGTTGAGGCTGGCTTGGGAATTTTGGTAGATGGTGACGTCTTGGAAGATTAAGAGGCGATCGCCATTGGATGTTAGAGTGCTGTTGGCGTTGAGGCAGATGCCGTTGCTTTGCTCTATATAAAAGGAGTTATTCTCTTGGTTTGTTTCTAGGAGGTCGAGCTTTAGCTGGTGGCATTGCTCTTCGGACCAATAGCCATTGGTCGCTATTTCGTTAAAAATGCGATCGCAATGGGGCTGTTGGGCTAGCCACTCGCTTGAGAGGCCCCAGGTTTGAGAAAATTGATGATTAAATAAAATTAAATGATGCTCCCCATCGAAGAGGGCGATGGCGTTGTCTATTCGATCGAGGATGAGGTCTTGCTCTTCCTTTAACCTTTGGAAGTCCATTTGATTCGCTCTATTTTTACTTTTTTTAATGGGGTCATGGCCTCCAACTGAGAAAGCCCCTTTAAATTCGATTTATTTTAAGATTACTTTAACCAAATTAAGCTCTCACTGCTGTGACGGCCATCATAAAATTGGGCTATAGCTCGTTTTGGCCATATTGCTAAGTAGTCGCGGCGGGCGGAATTTGAACAAAATTTTTTTCGCTCCCGGGGCCTGTATTAACGGCAATTAGCCACTGCGATGAGTGGAGTCCAATAATTATTAATTATTAATTATTAATTATTAATTATTAATGAGGCGCTTTTTGTAGAACAGGCCACGCGCGCCTGTTATCCGTTCAGTTGGAACGTTGGGCAATTAACCACTGACAACTGACAACTGACAACTGACAAA
>JAXHVR010000210.1:0-5643 GCA_034189005.1 Cyanobacteriota bacterium
ATAATTGTTAATTATTAATTGATAATTGATAATTGTTAATTGTTAATTGTTAATTATTAATTGTTAATTGTTAATAGCCCAAAAATGAATATCGGCCGCCGTCTCGAACAATATTCCATCAAACGCCCCCAATTCGTCTTAATCGTTACCGCAGAAATAGATGGCGAACTAGACGAAATCGCCATCTATAAAGGTTTTTCCAGTTCCCTAGTCCGTCCCACAGCCTTCGATCCAGACGTGCCAGTGTTGCCCGATGGGGCGAAGATAGTAGCGATCGCCCTCCTCGAAGGCCCCTACAACCCAGAACAACCAAACTACATCGAGCAAAACCTCACCTGGGAGAGCATTCAACCGTTGTTGTCAGAAGCGGGAGTTTAACAAAACCTACAACCTCCATAACTCCCGACCGTTAACACCATTATTGGCAGTGAAATAAAGATCTCCAGCAAAAGTGAAGAAGCCTGCAGGGGCAGAATCACCATTTGGATTTATATCCAGCACCAATTCCGTTCCCCGCGACGAACCATCGGTCCGCCATAACTCCCTGCCATTGATACCATCGTCGGAAACAAAGTACAGACTGTCGTTAAAAGTCAGGAAAGGCCCCGAGGAAGAGTCGCCCTCTTCATTTATATCCCTCAAAATCCTAGTACCGACATCGGTGCCATCAGTCCGCCACAACTCCCTACCATTAGTGCCATCGTCCGCAATAAAGAACAGCAATCCACCAAATCGAATGAAACCGGTTGGCGTTGCATCCCCCTCGGGATTGATATCGTTAAACAATACCGTCCCTTCCTCCGTGCCATCGGTCCGCCACAACTCTCTGCCATTAGTACCGTCGTCCGCACTAAAGTACACAAATTGACCAAATGAGCTAAAACCAAACGGGTTTGAATCTCCTTCTGGATTGATATCTTTCAATAAAGCCGTTCCCTCTGGCGTACCGTCGCTGCTCCACAATTCGCTGCCCGTCTCTCCATCGTCGGCATTAAAATACGTTAAACCCCCCGCATTTCTAATACCTCCAGGAGACGAACTCCCACCGCCTGGATTAATATTCTGTACTAAAGTAGTTCCCTCTGCCGTACCGTCCGTCTGCCACAACTCTCTGCCTAGAGTGCCGTCGTCGGCGCTGAAATAAAGAACGTCCCCCACCAGTCTGAGATCCCTGGGGGCAGAAGTTCCATCTGGGTTGAGGTCTATTACTAACTCCGTTCCCTCGTCGGTACCGTCGCTCCTCCATAACTCTCTACCAGTCTCGCCGTCGTTGGCGCTAAAGTATAAAGTGTTGTTGAAAATTCTAAAGGTTTCGGGAGCAGAAGAGCCGTTCGGGTTAATGTCTTTAATTAAGGAAGTGCCAAGTCCAGTACCGTCGGTCGTCCATAACTCTCTGCCGCTAGCTCCGTCGGTGGCGCTAAAATATAAAGCGTTGTTAAATTCTCTGAAACCCTGCGGTTCCGAATTGCCATCGGGGTTGATGTCGAAAATTATCCCCGGCCCCTGTACGGTAATTGTTGTTTCAGCGATGTCGCTCTCAGGGTTTGGATCTCCCGCATCGGTTTGGGTTATTTCCGCAACATTACTAATAGTAATACCAACGGTTCCGATCGCCTCTAGCTCCGCTTCGATTTCCAAGGTCGCTACTTCCTCGTTTTCCAAGCTACCCACATTCCAGATTCCCGTCTCAGGGTTATAGTTCGTTTCGTCATCTGAGTTATCCGATAAATAAGTTAAACCGCGATCGCCAGGCAACAAGCTAGTTAATTCTATATTCGTTGCCTCATCCGGTCCGTTATTCGTCACTTCGATTTCATAAGTAATCCTATCCCCCGGCTGCGGCGTGGCATTGCTTACCGTAACAGCAACCCCCAAATCTGCCTCAAACTCTTTCTCCGTGTCGTTATCAGTATTTACGACCTGGATATCGTCTGGTACTAGCCCGTTATAAATACTATCGGCGCTAGTCGCAGCAGCTATCTCGATCGAGTATTCAATATCTCCATCCACTTCGTTATCATCGACTCCCGTTACCGTAACAGTTTGCCGCGTTCCCCAATTGTCAGGAGCAAAAGTTAGGCTATTAATATCGACAGTACCTTCCGTAGGGTCAGAACTGCCGATACCAAGAGTTACCTCATCGGTAGGTCTAGTTGCAAGTCTCACCGTAAAGGTTGCCGTATCCCCGTCTTCAGAAGTATTATTACTTATCTCGCCTATAACAAAACCTCCACTCGGCCTTGGTCGTGATGGTGTTGGTGATGGTGATGGTGAGATTGCAGGCGCGGGTTCCGGTTCTGGAGCAGGTGCGGGAACCGGCTCTGGTTCCGGTTCTGGAGCAGGTGCGGGGACTGGCTCTGGTTCCGGTTCCGGTTCTGGAGTAAAGGGAATAAAATCTTCCCGTTGAAGCCCAGAAACTCCTCGGACAACCGCCAGATATTCGCCGGTGAAGCGATCTTGAATAATGCTGTCCCCTGCATCCTCAAAAATAATCAGATCGTCGAAAGTTATACCCCGAAGTAATTCGATTAAATCTCGACCGTTACCAAAATCTGTTATAATATCCGCGTTTAACTGAGGATAGCGAATTGTTGGCATAAAAATAGGATCGGCATTTTCTCTGGCAATGGCAAATACATCGTCCTCGGGGCCTCCCGTTAATATATTACTTCCTCGGTCTCCACGCAGGGTATCGTTACCCAGATCGCCAAAGAGCCAATCGTTATCCGGGCCCCCTTCTATAAAATCGTTGCCTTTACCCGCATAGAGGGTATCGGAGCCTAAACCGCCATTTAAGACATCGGGCTCTTGGTTGCCGCTCAAAAAGTCATCTCCACTCATGCCATTAACGGCATCGAAGCCTTCAAAGGCAAAAATGCGATCGCCCAGTGACGTGCCTTCAATAAAATCAAACCCACTTGTACCTTCTATGTTGGCCATAGTTTTAATTTCTGCGTGCCTATACTTAGAGAGCCGGTCAAGTATTCGCAAAAACCTGATTTCTGGTGGGGAAAATGCGGATATTTCCTTAATAGCTCCCCAGAAGCCCGGTTTCTAGACCTACTCTCCAGTTCATTGACGCTTAAGGGAGACGCCATGTTTCCCGAAAAGAGAAACGGGTCGAGCTATCCTCGCTCGACCCGTCCTTGGAATTAAAACCAGTATAAGTTTAAACCATGCCACCTGCTGCCTGAAAACGAGCGCGGGCACGCTTTAGAGCTTGCTTGGCTTTCATTTGTTCTTGAAGGTTACTACCGTTTTCTGCCCTTTGTAGGCGTCCTTCTGCTTCTTTATAAGCTTTATCGGCCGTATCGCGATCTATTTTATCTCCTCGCTCGGCACCGTTGACTAGGATGGTAACTTCGTTTTCTTCTATTTCCGCAAAGCCACCCATTAGAGCGATCGCCACCCAATCTTTGCCCGGGCGGACTCGCATTACTCCAGTATCGAGAGCCGTCAACAAAGGAGCGTGACCGCTGAGGATACCTAGTTGACCGGTAGTGCTTGGTAAAACTACTTCCTCGGCATCAGAGTCCCAAACAGTTTTGTCGGGAGCTATTACACGCACAGTTAATGTCATTTGTCAATTGTTACAAAAAGGGAACGGGGAATTGTCAGCTAGCAATAGGGAACGGGGAATTGTCAATTAGCAATTAGCCATTAGCCATTCCTCATTCCCCAAAAATTTTTGGTAGTGGGTCGCAATTCGCGTTGTAACGTTACGATCGAGTTCGTAGTAATCGCTTTAGCGATTTATCTATATCAATCGCTAAAGCGATTACTACGAACTGTCACTACATCTTTACCACTACCAAATTTCTTAACCTTCAGCCTTGAGCTTTTCAGCCTTAGCCATAACCTGGTCGATACTACCAACCATATAGAAAGCTTGTTCTGGTAGATCGTCAAGTTGCCCAGAAAGAATCATGTTGAAGCCCTTAATAGTCTCTTCGAGCTTCACATACTGACCTGGAGAACCAGTAAAGACCTCAGCCACAAAGAAAGGTTGAGACAAGAAACGTTCGATTTTACGGGCGCGAGCCACGACCAAGCGGTCTTCCTCGGAGAGTTCGTCCAAACCCAAGATAGCAATAATATCTTGGAGTTCTTTGTAACGTTGCAGAGTAGATTGTACGGCACGAGCAGTACTGTAGTGTTCGTCGCCTACCACCGAAGGCTGCAACATAGTTGAGCTAGAATCCAGCGGATCGACTGCTGGATAAATCCCCTTAGATGCCAAACCACGGGATAACACAGTGGTAGCATCCAAGTGAGCAAAAGTAGTAGCAGGGGCCGGATCGGTCAAATCGTCCGCAGGCACATATACAGCTTGAATCGAAGTAATCGAACCTTCTTTAGTAGAAGTAATCCGCTCTTGAAGTTCGCCCATCTCCGTTCCCAGAGTAGGCTGATATCCCACAGCAGACGGCATCCGACCCAACAGAGCCGATACCTCAGAACCAGCCTGCACGAACCGGAAGATATTGTCGATAAACAGCAGAACGTCTTGTTTGCTGACATCGCGGAAATACTCGGCCATAGTCAGGGCCGATAGAGCTACGCGCATCCGCGCGCCGGGGGGCTCGTTCATCTGACCGTAAACTAGAGCCACTTTCGACTCGCTGAGGTTCTCGCTGTTAATAACCCCAGATTCCATCATTTCGTTGTAGAGGTCGTTACCTTCGCGAGTCCTTTCTCCAACGCCGCCAAACACGGACACGCCACCGTGAGCTTTGGCGATGTTATTGATTAGTTCCATGATGATGACCGTTTTGCCCACCCCTGCACCACCGAAGAGGCCAATTTTGCCTCCCCGACGGTAGGGGGCCAACAAATCTACCACTTTAATTCCGGTTTCAAAAACCGAAGGTTTGGTTTCTAATTCTGTCAGGGTAGGGGCGGAACGGTGGATGGGAGAGGTTTCCTCTGATTGAACCGGACCTAGTTCGTCAACGGGTTGGCCAATAACGTTAAAAATTCGACCTAAAGTCCCGTTTCCTACAGGAACGCTAATTGCTGCCCCGGTATCTATTGCTTCCATGCTCCGCACCAGGCCATCGGTTCCGCTCATGGCCACGGCGCGAACTTGGTTGTCGCCAAGTAGTTGTTGAACTTCGCAAGTTACCGAAATATCTTGTCCTGCTTCGTTTTTGCCCTCGATTGTCAGAGCGTTATAGATTTCCGGCAGCTTGCCTCCTGGAAATTTAACGTCCACAACTGGACCAATAATTCGGGTTATGTAACCTACGTTTGTTTTTTCTGCGGTGCTTACCATGCTTAACGCCTATTTGGTATTTGAGTTAGTTAATTATTTCCGACTGGGCCGGAAATTTTGGTTTAATTTTTTTGATTGCCATTCTTTAGACTATCACTGAAGGGATCGCCGCAGGCAGCGATCGCTCTTTCTTTTCTCAAATTATTCGACTTTAGCTTTTTCTGGCCTTCTTCGGCAAAATGTCATTTTAAACTTGACCAAAAATTAAAAATGTGGTATTGTAATTTAAAGTTAAAAATAAAGCCAAATTAGTTTGGGCGATCGATTTTTGGCTCGCAATCAACCGACCATCAAGCTGAAGGCTACGATCGAGAATCTCAGGACTATATTCTGGAGCTTAATACTGCCGAACAATGGATGTTATCAAA
>JAXHVR010000211.1:0-2573 GCA_034189005.1 Cyanobacteriota bacterium
CCCAGCCCCCCTTGAAAAGGGGGGAGCCGGAACAATTCAAAGTCCCCCTTTTTAAGGGGGATTTAGGGGGATCGATCCGGGTGTACCTCACCGATTAAATAATCGTTATAATAATTAATAATTAGGCTGTTGGTGGGAAATTTAGCTATTTCCCATTTCTATGCTAAACTAACCAATAAGACGATCTGGGAGGATTAAGAGAATGCCATCACCATTTCCGGGAATGAATCCGTATTTGGAACATCGCGATTTTTGGCCAGAAATTCACGATCGCTTAATTGTGGACGTTGCCGATCGCCTAATTTCCAAATTGGTTCCCAAATACATAGTAAGTTTCAATAAAGAAGTTTATCTAACTACTCCAGAAGAAGAGCGATCGATTGGTCTTCCAGATGTCGTGGTGCGAGGCAAGCCAAATACTGGTTCTACTGGTTCTAATGTCGCAGTTGCGGTGACGGCAGAACCGGAACGGGTGACGATACCGATGCCTGTGGAAGTTAGGCATAACTATTTAGAAATTAGGGAAAGGGCGAGCAAACGGGTAGTTACTGCTATAGAAATTCTTTCTCCTGTTAATAAGCGATCGGGTCCGGGTAGGGAAAAGTACGAACGCAAAAGACAGCGGATTTTCGGCAGTTTGACTAACTTAATAGAGATAGATTTGTTGAGAAGCGGGAAAGCGATGCCGTTGGTGGAGGGTGAGGTGAAGAGCGATTATCGAATTTTGGTTAGTCGCAGCGAGTGTCGTCCCAGGGCAGATATGTATGCTTTTAACGTACCGGATAAAATTCCGTTGTTTCCCGTGCCTTTGCAGTCGGGGGATGCGGAACCGGTGGTAGATATGAAGGATTTATTGGATTTGGTTTACGATCGCGCCCGTTACGACGTTAGGGTAGATTATAGCGCTCAAGCGGTGCCGCGTTTGTCCGATGAGGATGCGGTTTGGGCGGATGGTTTGTTGAAACAGTTGGGGGTCCGGTGATTTAAACGCGAGGGTTTTGGGTGGCTCTCAAGAATGCATTCTCGGGACGGGGAAAAAACCGCGTAAAGCATTCGCCAAAGACGCTTTCTGCTTTTTATCAAAATTTAATGCCCGAATGCTTGACCCCTACAAGTCCAATTTGTACGCGAGAAAACGGATTGGGTATATTTCTCGATCGCTACCAATAAAAATTACCCCGCTTGCTTAAAGGCTCCTGTTTTGAGCTAAAATCCCACTCGGTACAAATAATCCCACCAAATAAAGATGAGTAAATTATTGCTAACTTTAGCGATCGCTACTTCCACCCTCTTATTTTCCTGTTCCCCCAGGGTTCCTGCGGAGTCGAAATCTCCTGACAACTCAGAAACTAAACCCCAATTGCGTCTCTACGGCGGCAAGCGAACTCGCACCTCCATGGTGCAATGGTATCTGGCAGAGTTAAATTTGCCCTACGAATATGTCGAATTGGATATCCGGGCGGGGGATAATCTCAAACCGGAGTATTTAGCGGTTAACCCCATGGGGAAATTGCCTGCGATCGCCGATGGCGACTTGAAACTCTGGGAATCTGGGGCTATTCTGCTTTACCTCGCGTGGAAGTACGACCCAAAAGCAACTTCCCCAGAAGAACAAGCTAAAATCGCTCAATGGGTTTTGTTTGCTAATGCGACTTTGGGGCCGGGGTTGTTTTTGGAGGATCGGCGGGAAAAAGAAATGCCTCGGTTGCTGGGGCCGTTAGATGAGATATTCCAGAAACAACCTTTTTTGTTGGGGGAGGAATTTACAAGCGCCGATGTTGCCGTTGGATACTATTTATATATGGCGCGACTGTTGCTAAAACTCGATTACGCGCCGTATCCTGCCGTGCAGAAGTATCTGGAGAGTCTCTCGTCGCGATCGCCCTTCCTAGAAACTGTTGGCAACCGTTGAACGTTTTCCCAATTAACAACGCTCCAGAAAGCAAGATTAGTTCGCATCAAAGCTGACGCGCGCCCTTGTCGTCTTTCTGCTGCCGTAGGGTATCCGCGCTGTAGTTCCGATCTTGGGAATTAGACTCTTCAAAAACAGGTCGCGCGGTTTCTCCTTGAGTAGCTTTGCTTATCTCTTCTGGGGCGCTCCCGGAAGTTAAGACTTTTTTCGGCGGCGGGGAACCTTCTAAGAACTGACGTTTTTTGCGCTGCGACTTGCCAGTAAAAGTCTTCCACGCAACCTTTACTCCGGTAAAAATACTGCGACTGGTGGTGTTTACTTCCTCTACCTGCTTTTTAGCGTTGTCGATGCTGTCGTCAACTTGTTTGACAACTCCTCCCGCGCTTCTGGCTCCTTCGCTTATGTCCTCGGCGAGCTCGCTAACTTCGATGCCAGTGAGGCGAATGGCTTCTAATGTCGGGGGCAGTTCGCGCCCCAAGGTATCAGCAAGTTTTTCCACGCTGCGAGCTGCCCTTGCTAATGCTTGCATCGCTGGTATCGCTACTATTAATACGGCAGTTAAGCTCAGGGCCACTAGCAAAATAGATAAACCTAGCCAAAATATCGGGTCGCTCACTGTATGATTTTCCTGGTAAAAAAATGCAATGAAAAAGTTATTAAG
>JAXHVR010000211.1:2673-5602 GCA_034189005.1 Cyanobacteriota bacterium
CTTTCATTTTGGATAGTTTTTGCTTCTCTAGCTCGGAAGCTTCTAACCCGGCGGCGATCGCCTCTTGCAGTCTGATTAAGGTATCGTCCCAGGCCATCGAAGCAGACTCCGAGAGGCGATCGGCGTGCAACTGCACGTTGCTCGATAGGTCTTCTGCCAATTCTGGCAAGGCCGATGCGGACTTTTTCAAGAGCTTTCGCGTTTGCCTACCCGTCCGAGGGGCGACGAGCAAACCCGCTACCGTCCCTATGGCAGAACCTAACAGCAGGCCACTCATAAATAATCCAGAACGTTTATTAGACATTTTTATTAAATGCTTCTATTATTATTTTAATTTCTCATACATCGGTCGGTGGACTTCCGTCAACGATGCTAAATTATAACAGATTAGACTTCCCCCCAAAAGCCCATCCACGTCGAGGTCGAGGGAACGAGGAACAGATTTTCAGGAAAAAAGGATTGAATTTTTACAATTGCTGGGAGATCTATTAGATTGAAATATTCGCTACTCGTTACGAGTACGAGGGATTTTGTAGCTTTGGTGGCGGCTTGAATAGTCGTGCAAAATCATTTTTGTTCAAAAATTTATTCGCTGTCGGGACAATTATTAACCCTCGATCGCCAATGAGACTCCCAGAGTCCGACAATTATTAATTATTAATTATTAATTATTAATTACTTATTTGAACCTGGATACCTTTTTGAAGCGAAACCACATTTTCCATCCCAGGTTGAGGAGGGTTAATATTTGCCGTAGCTGTTGCAATTGTAGCTGTAGGCCGCGATAGCGCTGTCGGAGTTTAGCTGCTCTTTCTTGTCTGAGACCTAGAACCTTTGGTCCCGCGCGAAGGACGTTGTAGCTATAGAGCTCCATTACTAGCACCACGTTTTCTACCCGTCGGAGTATTCCCTTTAGCTGCCAGAATTTCCAGGCAAGAAAAAAACAACAGAGGGATATGAGAAGGTTAATCGCTATTACTATTTGGACCATTTATCGTTGTATTTTAGATTTTTAAATTTATATTTTAGATTTAATCTGGAGCGAGTGCCCCAGAGGGCGCAGGGGCCCTGGCTTTAACTTAAAATAGCGCAAGAACGGCAGAAATAATGGGCCCCGTTGAGATGCTGCCTGGTGGCATCACTTATCCTCCACGCGCTTTCGGTTGTTAATAGCTGTTTGATTGTTAGGATTAATTTCAATAGCTCGGCCGTAAGAAGCCCTCGCGTCCCAATATCTCCCCATTCCTTCTAAAGCGCGCCCGCGATTATTCCAGGGCCACTCGTAATCTGGTTTAATTTCTATGGCTCTGTCGCAACCTTTCAATGCTTCTCGATATCTTTGTAAATTATTTAAAGCCCAACAACGACCGTTCCAAGCGTGGTAATATTCTGGTGCAAACTCAATAGAAATATCGTAAGATTCTAAAGCTTCTTGATATCTTTTCAAACGATTTAAAACGCTGCCTCGGTGATGCCAAGCTTGATAATAATCGGGCTTTATTTCTACTGCTTTATCGCAATAATATAAAGCCTGATTATAATCTTTTAATCGATAAAGCGCCCAACAACCGCCGTCGTAAGCTCTCTCGTAGTTTGGGTTGATTTTTAGGGCGCGATCGTAGGCATTGAGGGCTTCCCTGTAGCGAGCGTTATTTAATAAATGTTTGCCCTGCCTGTAATATTTTCCCGCCCTAAGCGAAGTCCCAGTTTGACCTTCTTTAGGCAAACTATTGACAAATAATTCCCCTGCAAATTTAATAACTAAACTAATAAGAACCAGCCAACCGCCGACGAAAAAAATCAGTTGTATCAGAAGGGCTGTATTGTTAAACATCGGAAAAAGTGGTGCGGTTAGTTTCAAAGATTCTAAGGCTGTTGCGGCATTAGGAAATCTATTTTTAACGTTTGGTTCTACCATTTTCTCCAACCACCAGATCAATTTACCATTTACCTTATGTTTGAGATGTTTTTTTAAATCGAAGCGATAGTTTTCATCGATTAATTGACCGATATCGATGCTGGCGGTGTCGGTAAGCAAGCAAATTAAGGTTGCGCCCAAGCTATAAAGATCCGATGCTTCGCTGAGGGGGCGATTAAACATTTCTTCTGGGGGCATAAAACCGGGAGTACCGGCGGCGATGCTGCTTACTGCTACATTTTGCCCTCTAATCTTTGCCAAACCAAAATCTACTAAATAAGCGTTACATTCGTCATCCACTAAGATATTTTCTGGTTTGATGTCGCGATGAATAACGGGGGGATAGCGCTTCTGGATGTAGGCTAAAACGTGCAATACCGACCGAGCTATTTTTTTTATTTCATCTTCAGTAAAGTTGCGATTTTCTGCTAAAGAAGGGGCGTTTTTATATTCTTGAACCAGACAAAAACCTGCGGGGGTTTCAAAGGATTTGAGATACCGAGGAATGCGGGGATGTTTGAGTTTTTGTAAGACTAGAATTTCCCGTTGATATGCTTTGAAACCGGACCAACTGGCAAGGTTGCTGGCGAAGCGAAATTCTTTTATTACTACTTTTTTATTAGAGGTTAGGTCCGTGGCGAGGTAGGTTATTCTTCCTCCTTCCGGGTTGCATCCCAGTTGGCGGATGGTTTGATATTTATGTTTGGAGAAGTCTGGTAGATCGTTCATGGTAATTAATAATTAATAATTTACAATTTACAATTAACCAACTTGTTAGGGAAAGTCTAGTTAGATTATTTTTACGGGAGCTGTAGTAGTAGCTCGTCACAGCTAAAGTAGTGGGTAAACTTCGCAGGCTAGCTTGTAGTAATCGCTTTAGCGATTTATATAGATGAATCGCTAAAGCGATTACTACGAACTTTTGCTTTACCCATAATTTTAGCCTAAGCGATTTATATAGATGAATCGCTAAAGCGATTACTACGAACTTTTGCTTTACCCATAATTTTA
>JAXHVR010000212.1:0-2551 GCA_034189005.1 Cyanobacteriota bacterium
GAATTAGAAACAAAATTAAATAGAAAAATCCCTTTTAACCGCGAAGGCATTGTCATGCTTTGTTTCCCTGGAGACGATTTAGCTAAATGGGAAAAATTGGTAACTTTTAGGGAAAAAGAGGGGTTAAAATTAGAGATTTGGGATAGTAATAAACTGAGCGATCGCTGCCCGCAAATTAACTGCGCCGAAGTAAAGGCTGCTATTTATTCTCCCCAAGACCGACAAGTAGATCCGGTAGCATTAACTTTAGCATTAATAGAAGCCGCAGAACACAATGGAGTGGAATTTCATTGGGGCTTTACTGCCGAAAACTATCAAAAAGATAGGGGCGGCAACAATCAAATAATCGCTAAAAGCTTAAATGAATCCCTAATATTAGAAAACGTCGATCGCTTAATTTTAGCGGCAGGTTTGGGTTCCTTGGAGACTCTCCCCAATGGGGAAAATTGGCAAAATAGCGAGGTAAATTCTAGCAGCAACTCTTCCAGACTAGCAAGCATTATCGACCCCCAATTGCAACTCATCCCAGTATTAGGACAAGGGGCAAGATTGCGGTTAGAATCCTCTCTGGGCAGAGTCGATTTTCAGCCGGTAATTACCGGAGATGACGTGCATATAATACCTCTGGGAGGAGGAGAATATTGGGTGGGGGCAACTGTAGAATTTCCCGATGCCGCAGGGGAGGTAGTGGCGGATGGGAGTTTGTTAGATGGAGCGATAAAAAGAGCGATCGCCTTTTGCCCGGACCTCGCTAAAGCAACAGAAGTTAAGCGATGGTCGGGGTTGCGACCGCGCCCCCAAGGGCAGTCGGCCCCGGTAATCGGTTTTTTGCCGGGATTTAATAACGTATTGCTGGCAACCGGTCACTATCGCAACGGCATCTTGCTGGCACCGGCAACCGCAGTGTTAGTCCGGGAAATGTTGGGTGTTATACCATTTCCAAAAAGTCATGCAACAGTATAAAAAACCCAAAAACGCTCTTATCTGTAGCAATAGTGCCTGTTGCCTGTTGCCTAAAGTGTTGGTATTTTGGACACATATCAAATAAAACTGGTATTAATTGTTTGGTGTCGCTTTGGCGATCGCCTCTAATGGCAAACCGGCGGGATAGCGTCCGTCCTCTTTGACGCGCTTAATTTCTGCTTCGGAAATCTTCAGTTGTAAAGATCGTGCCAAAGCTAGCACGATATCTCCTTTGTCTATGGTCCCTGCGACGGAACCAGCAGGGGATAAAACAGTAATCCAAGACAAGTTATTGGATGTCATGGAGTTAACAACTTCTAGCAAAGAAGCAGTTTCGGAAACTGCTATTATCTCCTGGAGAGGGCGAAGGATGAGATTGAGAGTTTGCTCTTGCCAAAAGTTGCGATCGATTAAAGGCAGGGCGTCGAGGGATACCAATCCTCGATAGCGACCTTCTCTGGTAGCGAAGTAGATAGAAGTCTGAGAATTTTCGAGATATTTATCGGCGAATTCTTGCAGAGTTAAATTAGCATCTACCACCCGAAAGTTTCTCGTCATGGTATCTGCGGCTTTAGTTTTGAGTAGAGAACCTTGTATCTCGCTGGCGCGGTTGTAAGCGGTGGCATTGCGCAGGGCGAACCAACCAATTAGGGCGATCCAGATACCGCCATAATCTCCGCCGAAAAAGAATGCGGTGAGTCCGAGGGCGATCGCGAACCAGCCTAAAAATTGCCCGGTTTTCGCGGCCCAGCGCACTGCTACCTGACGGTTGCCAGTGATTTTCCAGATAGCAGCTTTGAGAACTTGACCGCCGTCTAGGGGCAAACCGGGAATCATGTTGAATAGAGCTAAAACTAAATTGATTGCTGCTAGTCTGTGAAGGATATCGCTAGCTAGACTTGATTCTGGTATTGCCAGAGTTGCGAAACCTAAGAGTAAGAAGAGAGTAAAACTGACTGCAGGACCGGCGATCGCTACTTGAAAAACATGACCTGGGGTTGCCGGTTCTCTCTCGATCGCCGCCACTCCGCCAAATAGAAATAAAGTAATGGAATTGACTTTAATGCCTTTAGACATGGCGACTAAGCTATGCCCCAATTCGTGCAAGATTACCGAAGCAAAAAGCAATAGAGCGATCGCCAAACCGACCCCCCAGGAGGTAACTGGTCCTCTATTTTGATAATATTGGCTGTTGAGATAAGTCACCCAGGCTAAGATGATAAACCAGGAGGAATCTAAGAATAGAGGAATGCCGAATAGACTTCCAATTCGCCAACCTTTGCGCATAGAATTTTCCTTTAGTTATGAGTTTGGACCGTTGGGGTTAAGCTTGAGCCGATGACTCTACGCCCCTAAATTAATAGTTTAGCTTATATTTCGGGAAATGGCGCGGGTTGTTTTTTGGTAGCGATCGCTCCAGTTGAGAAACCGGGTAATTCCTGGCAATACCTTCGCCTTCCCCGTAGAACAGGCGTCTCGCCTGTTCCCTTTCCCCGTAGAACAGGCGTCTCGCCTGTTCCCTTTCCCCGTAGAACAGGCGTCTCGCCTGTTCCCTTTCCCCGTAGAACAGGCGTCTCGCCTGTTCCCT
>JAXHVR010000212.1:2651-5417 GCA_034189005.1 Cyanobacteriota bacterium
ACAGGCGTCTCGCCTGTTCCCTTTCCCCGTAGAACAGGCGTCTCGCCTGTTCCCTTTCCCCGTAGAACAGGCGTCTCGCCTGTTCCCTTTCCCCGTAGAACAGGCGTCTCGCCTGTTCCCTTTCCCCGTAGAACAGGCGTCTCGCCTGTTCCCTATGTAATTAATTCTGCACGGGTACTTAGCTCGGGGCGCTGCGAAACCCAACAAAATCGTTGGGTTCCACTTTTTACGGTAGCGATCGCTCCTTAAGTATCGACGTACCCAACAGGCGAGACGCCTGTTCTACGGGGAAATCCTTGTACCCAAGAGGCGAGACGCTCCCAAAATACACCCCTGGCGCGGCAGTAAATTCAATTCCAGCAAGCGAGAATCTCCCTCCACTCGCCAAACAATCTCTGCGGTTCCATACAGCAAGCGATCGGGTTGAGACTTTAGCTGGTTCGCCTCGAAAGCGATTTGGGCGGGCGCCATTGCGACATTGACGGCAACGATTAACTCTTCATCCCCCAAAACCCGCGCAAAGATATAAACGCTGCCCTCGGCAAACAATACTTCATAAGAACCCACGCGCAAAGCCGGATATTGATGCCGAATAGCGATTAATTGCTTGTGATATTCTAAAACTTCCAACTCCCACTGGCGAGAATTGGGAAAACCGCGACGACTGTCCGGGTCTATCCTTCCCGGCAAACCTACTTCGTCGCCATAGTAGATACTCGGCGCCCCGGGGAAGGTCAATAATAACAAAGTTGCTATTTCCACCGTCTGCTTATCCCCCCCAGCAATACTCAGCAGTCGGGCTGTATCGTGACTGGCAAGGAGGTTTAGTTGGGTTAGTTGAATTTCCCAAGGATAGAGTTGTAACAATTCTTGCATTTTTGCCGCGTATTCTGGCGCCGATATCGGGGGATAAGCGGCATAGTCGCGTCCTTCTACTTGTTCGATATCTACGCGATCGCCCCCAGTCAAGGCAATAGTCGGACCGGTAAATAGATAATTCATCACTCCGTCGAACTGGGTGCCGTCCAACCAGCGAACGCAGTCGCTCCAAACTTCGCCCACTATATATGCTTCTGGGTTGGCGGCTTTGACGCGATCGCGAAATTCCTGCCAGAAACCCTCAACAGTTATCTCGAAGGGCACGTCTAAGCGCCAACCGTCGATACCGAAATTTATCCAATATTCCGCCACCTGCATAATATACTCGCGGACCGTAGGATTTTCGTGGTTTAACTGCGGTAACGCCCGGTTGTTCTCCCAACCTACATAATTAGCACGTTTGCTGCCATCGTAAGCAGAAAGCGGCCAACCTTCGATTTTAAACCAATCTAACCAGGGAGAATAAGGACCGTTTTCCAGAATATCGTTAAAGAAAAAGAAACCCCGACCGACATGGTTAAAAACTCCATCCAAAACTATTTTAATATTGCGTTTGTGGGCCGCATCTAAAAGTGCTTTTAAAGCCTTATTACCTCCTAAAATAGGATCGACTTGATAATAGTCGTGGGTATGATAGCGGTGGTTGCAAGTCGATTGAAAAATAGGAGTAAAATAGATAGCATTGATGCCCAAATCTTGCAAGTAGTCCAGTTGGTCGATAACCCCCCACAAATTCCCCCCTTTGTAACCTTGAACTGTTGGGGCTGCCTCCCAGTCTTCTAAGGCGGCGGGATACCAACCATCCTCCGGCGGATTTTCGTTTTTCGCGAAACGATCTGGGAAAATTTGGTAAAATACGGCGTGTTTTACCCAATCTGGAGTTTTGATTTCCATTGCAAGAGTTCCTCTTCGTGCTGCTATGCTTAGGATATACTAACTTGCTCGGTATTGGTCAAACTTGTTTGGTCCAGTTCGGGAATTGAGACTGCCGAAAATGAAGCTCGGGCTGAAAAGCAAACTTTTTCAGGAGATAGGAATAATGAAAGAATCAATTAAACCATCTAGTTTTCGTAAGACTATTTCTAACTTTTTATGGCGCTGTTTTCGCTGGTTATTGTTGAGAGCGATCGCCGTTTTATTGATTTATTTGCTGTTATTAAAACCCGCTATAGAAATTACTGTTAAAGGAATAGAATTTGGAACTCAAACCCTGGAGACGACAACGGAATGGGTACTAGAACAATTTGCTAAAGTTGGTCGTTTGTTTTTGTCTGTGGATTCCACGCCAGCTAAATTTACTGCCTACACAGTTTATACCGATTATTTTATAGATGACTCTCCTCCCGGTGCTTATGATTTTACTCTGGAATTAAATAATAAGTGGTTAGTTCCCATTCCTTCACCTTGTCAAGGTACTATTAAAAGAACTTGGTTTCAAGGTAAAAATGGGGGTTTAACAACGGGGCGAGGCGCCGGTCAAATTGTCGAATTGTATTGCGACGGTGAGGATTATTATTGGTTAATGGGTCATTTAGCGGAAGGTTCTCCACCGAGGAAGGGAACTAAGGTGGTAAAAGGAGAAAGTATCGGTCTTCAAGGACTTACTGGTAGAACTTCCGGCTATCACATCCACGCTCAAATCCACCGTCTTAACGGGAAACGCATTACTAATAGAAAATTGACTCGTCCTATTATTGAGAAATATCTTGATTTTGTGGAAAAAGGTAATCGTTAAATAATTAATAATTAATAATTAATAATTAATAATTGTTCTCTGGTTCGGTAAGCTTGCTCGTAGTAATCGCTTTAGCGATTTAGATATGACTTTGGGAAAATCGCTGAAGCGATTACTACGAACAGCTTGCTTTAGCGATTTAGATATGACTT
>JAXHVR010000213.1:0-2721 GCA_034189005.1 Cyanobacteriota bacterium
TAGTATAGTTAAATTTGCAGTCAAATAACTTGACGATGGGAAACTTTATAAGCTTTAATTAAAGATACTGGTCGTGCTTGTGTTGGTCGCGATATAGCATCCGCAAAGAAAGCGCGATCGCCAAGACATTTTGCCAGAGGAGCTTTCTCCAGAGCGTCGATGGTGGCGAAAAATGCCGCAGTTAAATTTTCGGAATTAACAGATGGCCCTTAGCTTGGCTTTCTCCTGGGTCGGCAATTAATCACAGATGGCCTTTACCTCGGTTTTTTCGTAGGTTGGGATATAATACCAGCAACCATCGGCAATAGCCGAGAAATGGCCACAATTTGACATTGGGTAAAAGCTATGGGGCATCAAGACTCTTCCGGGCAAAAAGTCATCAAGGACACTATCCACCAGCGACATTGGCTGGAATTAGTAGAATACGCTTCCCTGGCTGGTTCCGCTGTGGGTTCCCTCGCAGTGGCTATATCGGGCCAGGCATTTTACGCTGTAGTTCCTCTGACTCTGGCCCTTTCGTTAAATGTGGCCAACAGAAACCGATTTGACCGTGCAATAGAGCGAGGACGGAGTTCGGAAGTGACGGAAGTTCGGCAGTCAATGGAGAAGCTGGAGAAAAATGCTGTTAAAGCGCTCCTCAAACTGCGGCAACAGCTTTTAAAAGAAATACAATCCCTTCGGGAGGCTAGATCTGCCTTGTCCGATCTGCCAGTGGCGGAGTCCCTGGAGATGCAAGGGCAGCTTGGCACGGTGGAACGGTCGGCCGCTTCTTTACAAGAAAGTTTGGTATCTCTGGGAGATAAGCCTTTAACGGCAGGGGACTGGGAGGAGGTGAAAAATCGGCTTTTAGGATTAGAAGAAGCGATGGCAGCTCTCCATCAGGAGTTGGAAGAAACGGGGGATAAACCAGATATAAATTTATCTCAAATAGAGACAAAAATTGACTATTTAGAGCGACAAAATAAGGAAGTTATTAAGCCTCATTTGAAGCGTTTAATTTCTCTTGTAAAGCAGCTACAGAAAACAAGTTCCACTGAGGAACCGGAGCGCAACAATATTTCTGTCTCTCTGCCAAAAAAGGAGAATTACGCTCAAGCTGTTAAGCAGGGAGATAGAGGGATTTAATTAAGTACATTTCAATATATTTTTTGATATTTTTTTTAATGAAAAATTGCTATAGGAATTCTAAACCTTATGCGATATCGAAGACAAACCCGGTTTCTTTGACATTAAACGTCGCCATTTTTGCGGAATAATGATAATTCGCACGGCAGAAACCGGGTTTTTTGAACAATACCTTCGCCTTTCAGCAAAAATACCATTTGTAGGTTGGGTGTAGCGGAGCGAAACCCAACAAAATCGTTGGATTGTGCTACGAAGATGTTGGGTTGCGCGGGGCGCTCCACCCAACCTACAAGAAAATGGCGAAGGTATTGTTGAAAAAACCCGGTTTCTTAAATCCCCATGCCGATAAGATATAGCGATTATTGAATTGGTGAGGTACACCCCGATGGAGCCACCATTATCCCCCTTAAAAAGGGGGACTTTGAAATTTTCCGGCTCCCCCCTTTTTAAGGGGGGCTGGGGGAGATCCCTTGATGTACTTCACCGAGCGCGATAATTGCTATATTTGATTTAGTTCTTTTGTATTGTCAAAGAAACAGGTTTTCTAGTTTACCTCATATCTTAATCCATTAGAGGATTGCTGTAATTTCAGTGCCTCCAGAGACGAGCGATCGCTTGCTTTTAATAGCTAAAATTATGCCCCTGCTTGCGCGAAGTGGCAGAAAACTTTCGGACTCCCACGCAACAACGGTTGACAAGAGAGCAATCTGGGTATAATTAAATGGTTGGTTTCGCAGATAGGGGTCTTGCACCCTGAATGGTCTGGACCACCATTCTATTATCTAAAATCTAAAAAAATGAGCAAACTGGGGACATTAATCTTTGACGTGGATGGGACTTTGGCAGAGACAGAGCGAGATGGCCATAGAGTGGCATTTAATCGCGCCTTTGCGGAAACGGGGTTAGACTGGGAATGGTCCGAGTCCCTCTATGGAGAACTGCTGGAGGTAACTGGAGGGAAGGAACGTATAGACTTTTACCTCCATTCGTACAAAGAAGATTTTATCCCCCCTGGCGATCGCCAAGAATTTATCGTCAAAGTACACGATGCCAAAACCCAACATTACCGAGAACTATTAGCTACAGGTAGCATTCCTTTGCGTCTGGGGGTGAGGCGGTTGATAGAAGAAGCGCGATCGCAAAATATCAAATTAGCGATCGCCACTACCAGCACTCTACCCAATGTCAGCGCCGTATTAAAACATAGCTTATGCGAAGACAGTTTTTCCTGGTTTGAAGCGATCGGCGCGGGGGATATGGTGCCGGAAAAAAAACCCGCCCCAGATATTTATCAATACGTCTTAGAAAAGATGAACGTCCCACCAGAAGAATGCATCGTCTTTGAAGACTCCTGGCAAGGTTTGCAAGCAGCTTTAAAAGCTGGTTTAAAAACAATCGTAACTGTCAACGATTATACGAAAAACCAAGATTTTAGCGGGGCAACCCTGGTATTGAACCATCTGGGAGAAGAAGAAAAACCCTTTACTGTAATTAGCGGGGATGGGGGGGATGCCAGTTATGTAGATCTAGCCTTGCTGCGGAGTTTGATTTAATTTGCAGCAAATAAATAGGAGTGTATCTAGAGCGATCCGTTAG
>JAXHVR010000213.1:2821-5330 GCA_034189005.1 Cyanobacteriota bacterium
TTCGCACGGATTGCTATAGGAGAGATTGCTCATTTCCGCTCTCATACTCTTAACTATTTCTTACTCAAAAAAACCCTGAATTTTCATTAAAGAAAAGACTAAGAATAGGACGATCCCAGAAATTGTTTTTCTATGCTATAATCTCAAAATAATTACTCAGCTTACTCAAAATAAACAAAAAAAAACATACCATGAGCGCAAATGCAACCTTAACGAAAAACCCATTGCTAATAGGTAGAGGGCTGCCTCCCTTTGCAAACATCAAGCCCGAACATATCGTTCCAGGCATGAGCGAGGTATTGGCAGAAGTAGAAGAAGAACTAGCCATTCTTGAGAGCAAAGTAAAGCCAACATGGAACGGTTTGGTGGAGCCGTTACAGGCAATTGTAGAGCGGATGAATTGGAGTTGGGGGATAGTAACTCACTTAATGGGAGTAAAAAATAGCCCCCAACTGCGAGAAGCGCACGATACCATCCAGCCGAAAGTAATACAATTCTCAAACAAACTAAGTCAAAGCCAACCGCTTTTTCGCGCGTTCAATGAAATACGCAGCGGCCATAATTGGGAAAGGCTAGAACCGGCGCAAAAACGGATTATAGAAACAGCTATCAGGGATGCAGAACTGTCTGGAGTGGCATTAGAAGGAGAGAAGCGCGATCGCTTCAACGCCATTCAACTAGAACTAGCAGAACTATCTACAAAATTTTCCAACAACGTCCTGGATGCCAACAAAGCCTTCAGCCTCACCCTCACGAAGCAAGAAGAAGTAGAAGGCTTACCTCCGAGTTTGCTCAGTTTAGCAGCCCAAGCAGCCCGGACCGAAGGAGCAGAAAACGCCACTCCAGAAACGGGCCCCTGGCGCATTACTCTAGACTATCCCAGTTATGTACCCTTCCTGCAACACAGCAAACGTCGCGACTTGCGCGAAAAACTCTACAAAGCCTTTATCAGCCGCGCGGCCGATGGTTCGTTAAATAACTACCCTTTAATCGAGCGGATGTTAGAACTGCGCTACGAGAAAGCCAAAATTCTGGGCTTTAATACTTATGCAGAATTTAGCCTAGCGAGTAAAATGGCCAATGGTGTCGAAGCGGTAGAAGGATTGCTCGAAGAACTGCGGGGTGCCAGTTACGATGCCGCTGCTAAAGACATAGAAGAACTAAAAACCTTTGCTGCCAGTTGCGGGGCTGAGGAAGCAGGAGACTTCAAGAATTGGGATGTGGGTTTTTGGTCGGAAAGGCTGCAGGAACATAAATTTGCCTTCACCGCCGAAGAATTGCGACCTTATTTCCCCCTGCCGCAAGTGCTAGATGGGTTATTTGGTTTGGTGGAGCGACTGTTTGGCGTTACCATAACTCCGGCCGACGGTTTGGTGCCGGTATGGCACGAGGACGTGCGTTATTTCCAAGTTAGCCGGGAAAGCAGCCCGATCGCCTTCTTCTACTTAGACGCTTACAGCCGCCCGGCAGAAAAGCGCGGCGGTGCTTGGATGGATGAGTGCGTTAACCGGGCGAAAGTGCCTCAAGACAAGGGGACGAAGATCCGCTTGCCAGTGGCATACTTGCAGTGCAACCAAACTCCTCCAGTAGATGGCAAACCTAGTTTGATGACTTTCTCCGAAGTGGAGACTTTGTTCCACGAATTCGGTCACGGTTTGCAACACATGCTGACGGAGGTAGATTATCCAGCAGCAGCCGGCATTAATAATATAGAATGGGATGCGGTGGAGTTGCCGAGTCAGTTTATGGAGAACTGGTGTTACGACCGCGAGACTCTCTTTGGCATGGCGAAGCACTACGAAACTGGGGAAGTGCTGCCGGAACGTTATTATCAAAAACTGTTGGCGGCGCGTACCTTTATGAGCGGCAGCGCGATGTTGCGCCAGTTGCACTTTAGCATGCTAGATTTAGAACTCCATCACCGCTATCAACCAGGAGGCCAGGAAACTATAGTCGGTCTTCGCAACCGCATTGCCCAGAAAACTACGATCTTGCCGCCTTTGCCGGAAGATGCCTTTTTGTGCGCCTTCGGCCACATCTTCTCCGGTAGCTACGCGGCTGGTTATTACAGTTATAAGTGGGCGGAGGTATTGAGCGCGGATGCCTTTGGCGCTTTCGAGGAGGCTTCCTTGGAAAACGACGAGGCGATCGCTTCTACTGGGGCGCGCTTCCGCGATACGGTTTTGGGGTTGGGCGGTAGCTTGCATCCGATGGAGGTGTTTAAGCAATTCCGAGGACGCGAACCGAGTACGGAGGCTTTGTTGAGGCACAGCGGTTTGCGGAAAACAGCCGCTTAATCTATTTCTCAACCGTAGGACAGGCATTCCGGCCCGTAGGACAGGCACTCTTAGATAATTTGCCTGTCCGATAATTTCATCCAGCAACAGGCTCCATAACCCCAAAAATATTGTAGGGGCAAAGCATTTGGGAATAAATATGCATCTCAATAGCAGAAATATTAAAATCCAAATGCTTTGCCCCAAACCTCGCAATAATCTCCAGGATCTAT
>JAXHVR010000214.1:0-3704 GCA_034189005.1 Cyanobacteriota bacterium
TGGGTGGGTCGTCCCTGGGCTTTGCATACGGGGTTTTTGCAGAGTTCCCCAGATAGCGAGTGGTTTCTCGGACTCGATGCCGATACTCAACCGGATCCTGCCTTGGCCGCTGCTTTGGTAAAGAAGGCGGCAGCGGAAGGTTACGATCTAATTTCTTTATCCCCTCGCTTTATCCTCAAATACCCTGGAGAACTATGGTTGCAACCCGCCCTGTTGTTAACTTTAGTTTATAGATTTGGTCCTACCGGTACTGATGCCGAAGCCCCAGAAAGGGTGATGGCAAACGGTCAGTGTTTTCTCTGCAGGCGATCGGTGTTGGCAGAGGTGGAGGGTTATTCCAGCGCTAAGGGCTCTTTTTGCGACGATGTGACTTTAGCCCGCAATGTGGCAAGTAAGGGGTTTAAGGTTGGTTTCCTGGATGGGGCCCGGGTTATTAAGGTGCGGATGTATGAAGGGGCGATGGAAACTTGGCGAGAGTGGGGGCGATCGCTGGATCTCAAGGATGCCTCTTCCAGGGGTCAAATTTGGAACGATTTATGGTTGCTGCTGGCAACTCAAGGTTTGCCCCTACCTATTTTATCCGTTTATCTGTTCTTTTTTCTGGGGCAGAATACAGTTTTTTCATCGGCGAGTGCGGTACCTTCTGCTGTAGCATCTTTAGCGATCGCCCTGCCTTCTAAATTAGAATTAATCTGGTCTTTTTCGCCGTCTTTATTATTATTGGGATTGAACTTATTCCTATTAGCAATAAGGGTTGCTTTGTGCGGGGCGATCGCTGCTTCTTATGACTTGACTCAAGCCAAGAAGCCTTGGGTATTTTTCCTTTCTCCTTTGGCAGATCCTTTAGCCGTGTTGCGGATATTTCTTTCTGCTAGTAAAAGTCCTACTCAGTGGCGAGGACGTAAATACGAATAATCGAAAGGTTAACCTTAAATAATAAAGCTAAAAAAATCGCTATTAGTAACAATACCTTCGCCCTGCATCTCGTAGGTTGGGTGGAGCGATAGCGCAACCCAACATCAACGGGAGCACAATCCAAGGATTTTGTTGGGTTTCGCTGTCGCTCCACCCAACCTACAAATGGTATTTTTCCGCCATCAGGCGAAGGTATTGAGTAATAGATATGGTTTTTACGAAGTCGAAGAAAAAGATTTAGAATTAACTAATAATAAATGCTAGAAATATTAGAAACAATACCAGTTATTTACTTAGGTTTAATCGGCAGCTTAGTTGCTGGTTCGGCAACGGGCATAGGTGCCATTCCTATCTTATTTGTTAAAAACATCAATAAAAGAATACAAGGAATAATGTTAGGGTTTGGTGCAGGAGTAATGCTAGCAGCTACCTCTTTTTCATTAATTATTCCCGGCATCGAAGCAGCTTTCTCTCAGACGGGCAGTAATGTTTATGCTGCTGGTATTTTAGTAGCAGCAATTATGCTCGGAGGCGTATTTTTAGCCTTGAGCCATAAATATCTCCCCCACGAACACTTTATTAAAGGTGCGGAGGGAAATTCAGAAAACTTAAAAAGAATATGGCTTTTTGTCTTGGCAATTACTATTCATAACTTCCCAGAAGGCTTGGCAGTTGGAGTTAGTTTTGGCGGCGAAAATCTATCTAATGGCATTGCTTTATCTTTAGGAATAGGGTTGCAAAATATTCCCGAAGGTTTTGTGGTCGCTGTGGCATTGTTGGGGGAAAGATATTCAAAATTAGCGGCATTTGGAGTGGCGTTGATGACGGGGTTAGTCGAACCTATTGGGGGATTAATAGGGGCGGGACTGGTGGCGATCGCTCAGTCAATTCTTCCCTGGGCGATGGGTTTTGCTGCCGGGGCGATGTTATTTGTAATTAGCGATGAAATCATCCCAGAATCACACAGTCTCGGACACGAAAAAGAAGCAACTTTAGGAGTAATGGTCGGCTTTGTGGTGATGATGTTTTTAGATGTGACTTTAGGTTAAGTAATTAATATAGCGATTATTGAATCGGTGAAGTACACCCCGATCGATCCCCCTAAATCCCCCTTGAAAAGGGGGACTTTGAAAAGAATCTGGCTCCCCCCTTTTCAAGGGGGGCTGGGGGGGATCGAAAATGTATTTCACCGATTCGATAAATGCTATAATTAATAATTAATAATTGGGTGTCCGCGCGCCATAAAGAGTTAATTGAGATGCACCCTTGCCTATTTCCCATCAACCGTTCTTTCCATCAGGTCTCTTTGATTCTGAATAAGAGTCTCTGTCATAGTTGCTATTTTATTCAGATTTTCTTCTAAATCTTCGACTTTTTGCTTGGAATTGCGCTTGCGAAATAAAGCCTCCCGAGCTAAATCTTCTCTATCTTTTTGCAAAGCTAAAAAGGCAACTTTTTCCCAATCTTTCATTTCTTTAAGAGCTTCTTTATATTGGGGATGAATATTATCCCAAGCAACTTTGATTTCTGCTAATGCCTGGTTTAATAATTGAGTAGTATCTTCTGGTTGGGCATCTTTAATTGCTTGTTGAATTGGTTGGGATAGTTCGTCAACTGGAAGGTGTTTGAGAATGGGGATAAAATCAACAACTTGTTGGCTGTAACTTACGCCTGTTACGCACCAAGTAGCGAAGTGTTCGCAATTATTAAAAAGTAAGTTATATTTCCTCTCGCCCAACCGGCTTTCTGCCCGTTGAATCGTTGTATCTGCAATGTAACGAACGGGGTATTTTTTAATATAAACTTGTCTGCCATCTGCCAAATATTCTATAGGGTTGCGTTCGATTTTTTCCGTACCTTTGCGGTAGTGAATAACGGTTCCATCTCCACAGTCTATGCCGTGGTGCTGGTAAACGCCATGAATATTAATAAATTCTCGAAAAACGTAAATTTGGTCGCCTCTAGCCATTTTTTATAACCTTTAAATTGCGGAATGAGGAATGATTCATTGGCGATCGCCCATTCCCCATTCCCCATTCCCCATTACGACAGATTGCCAATCTGTAAGCTATTATAACATTATTCTTGATACGATCTATGTCTTAATCTTGAATTACTTCTAGTCCGCAAGCATCTGCTACTTGTTGCGCGAGGCTTTTGTATTGGCGAGGTGGGGTGCGCGTATCGAGGTCTAAATTAAAACCATTGACAACCCGTTCTATTAATTTAATGCGCCATTGGGCTTCTATTTCATAGTCGGAAGCTAAACTTCCTTCCGATAAGGCTGCCATTAATTTGTCCAAAATTTGAAATTGTCCCACTAGAATTGCTGCCTTTGCTGTTTCGCCAGAATCAACATCTAGGGCGTCAAGTTCTCGACTAACTCGATTCCATTCTGTTTCAATTATCTGACTTACAAGGGCAACAGTTCTGGCATTTCTTCGATCTACTAAAGTGTTGAATCCATCGCTTTTCATGGTTATCCCCTTATTTAATCTTAACGGTCATTCGATCGTACGATAAGCGCAATATTAAGAAAGTTTTGACTTTTTCTCTACTAAAATAGAGGCGATCGTAAATAGCCCCATCCCTTAACTTTAAGCGATATTAACACGAGATTTGATTCTTGTCAATAGCGGGCGCGATCGCTCTTAACTGCTTTTGCTTTAATTTTATTAAAAAATATCTAAATGGAGCCGACGTTCGTAGCGATCGCTTTAGCGATTTGAATGGTTCGTAGTAATCGCTTTAGCGATTGTAATAGTTCGTAGTAATCGCTTTAGCGATTT
>JAXHVR010000214.1:3804-5325 GCA_034189005.1 Cyanobacteriota bacterium
AGCGATTACTACAAGCGACTGATTATTTTCATTGGTATATTGCTATAGTGCCTCGGGTTTCTCTTACAGCCGGATTTGAGTTGGGCAGCGGAATGTTTATTAATACTTCTTTGCCTGAAGAAAGCGCGGCTTTTTTGCGTTCTGTTAATATTGGAAATGGTTAGTTGTTAGTTGTTAGTTGTTAGTTGAGAATCGGCTATTAACTAATTGCCGCCAATTCCCTAAAAAAATATGCTACGCTATCTCAGATAAATTTGTAGGGAAAGAATGATGACTAAAGTAAAAGTAGGACTATTATTCGGCGGATGTTCTGGGGAACACGAGGTCTCCATCAATTCTGCAAGGGCGATCGCTGAGGCATTACAAGAGGGGCCCAATGCAGAAAAATACGACATCCTACCGATGTATATTCAAAAAGACGGTCGGTGGCGCTCTAGCGATATCGCTCAAAAGGTTTTGGAATCTGGTAAACCTCTGCCATCTCTCCCTGAAGGCGAGGAGAAGATCGAAAGCGAAACTGGTTCTGACTTAGCTATAAATACTTCATCCAGTCTTTGGCAAACTCCCTCGGAGGCAGGAGAGATAGATGTTTGGTTTCCGATCCTCCACGGTCCTAACGGGGAAGATGGCACCGTTCAAGGTTTGCTTCAATTAATGCAAGTGCCTTTTGTGGGTTCTGGGGTATTGGGCTCGGCCATGGGGATGGATAAAATTGCGATGAAAATGGCTTTTGCTAGTGCGGGGTTGGCCCAGGTAAAGTATAAGACGGTGACGCGATCGCAGGTTTGGTCCAATCCTTGCGTGTTTCCGAAACTCTGCGACGAGATAGAGGAGGAGATAGGTTATCCTTGTTTTATTAAGCCGGCTAATTTGGGATCGTCGGTGGGAATTTCTAAGGCGCGATCGCGTTCTGAGTTGGAAACTGCTTTGGATAGTGCTGCCAGTTACGATCGCCGTTTAATTATCGAGGCGGGAGTGGAAGCTAGGGAATTGGAATGTGCTGTTTTAGGCAACGATTTTCCTAAAGCTTCGGTAGTTGGAGAGATTAGTTTTGAGGGGGATTTTTACGATTATGAGATTAAATACACTCAGGGGTTAGCGGATCTCTTCATTCCGGCCCCAGTCAGCGAGGCGATCGCTTCTCAAATTCAGGATATGGCTGTTGAGGCATTTTTAGCGATCGATGCTGCCGGTTTGGGGCGGGTTGATTTTTTCTACGTTGAATCTACTGGAGAAGTTTTAATTAATGAAATTAATACTTTTCCCGGTTTTACCGCTACCAGTATGTATCCTCAACTTTGGGCGGCAAGCGGCATTTCTTTCTCCGAGTTGGTCGCTAATTTAATCGATCTAGCCATGGAAAGGCATTCTCAGTAATGAGGGAAATCGCTAAAGCGATTACTACGAGCGGGGGGTTTTGCCCCTCGTATAGGTAGATAGTTCTTCCTCATCGATTCCATCGTAACAAATAAAAAATGCTTTGTCAAGGGTTTTTTGCAAGTTCGTAGCGATCGCTAGGAA
>JAXHVR010000215.1:0-5211 GCA_034189005.1 Cyanobacteriota bacterium
GGATGCTGACGGGGGGTCAAACTTACCACTGGGCATTGAAGGTTAAGTGGAAGGATGAAGCACCTGCCGTACCGGGAGCGCAAGGAAATAATGAAGAGCAGATTGAGATAAAGCAGTTCGATACCAAACTGCCTGCGGAGGAGAGCGATAAGCCAGAAGACCAAAGAAAACGCTTTAGTAGCGTAACGGTGTTGACTGCCGGTATGCAACCCCCGCCGGAAAATGGAATTGTTGATTTCCCTGAGAAGACCGTTGATGCTATGGCAGCGCAACTCGAAGATGCAGGTGCTGTGGTGATGCGCTATCGTCCACAATCTCAAAACTGGAGTTCGGTGACTTTCAATGACAGGTATAGCTGGTGGGATGCTAGCAATAAAGAGCCTGAAAAAGGCAAGCCGTTGGTGCTTGTGGCTGATTGGAAAACGGGTTTGACACCAGAAAGTTTCCAGAATGCTGGTGTGGCTGAAGCGGCGGCAGATAATTTGTTTGCTTCTATTGCGAAGTTGGATTTAGATTATGGCGGCAAGGTTGGAGAGGAAAATAGTTTGTACGACGATAACGGAAATTTAATCCGCAAACAGGGGGCGGTGTTTAACGCGCCCTTGCATTTTATTGGTTTCGGTCAAGGGGCGGTGGTGAATACTGAGATTATTCAGCGCTTGGGTACTTATTTCCCCGAAGCAGGTGGTTTCAAGGGTGAGGAACGCGACCTTCACATGACTACGGTCGATCCTTTTGAGTACAATCCCGAAACCGTTCCCCAGTTTCGTAACACTTTAGCTCGTATGCTCGACCCTGAGATCGTGGTTTGGGATAATGTGACTTACGCGGATAATTACTATCAGGTACAGGGGAGCCAGCAAGACAACAAGGTTTTAATTGGTAAGGCATTGGAGAAGATACCAGATCGACCCGACGCTCCTGGTAAGCCCGATCGCGCCGACATCAATTATGAGTTGAAGGATTGGGCCGGGTTCGACCGCGCCAAGGAACAAGATAACGCTCATCGGGCGGCAGTAGCTTGGTATGGCGGAACTGCCGATGTCAACGAGAGTCAAATTCCGGCGGGTCAACAGAAGGTTTTCCGGCGGTTGGGAGATTTGTTGACTGAGGAGTTGAACGACCCTAATAAGAGTTGGTTTGTGCCCGGTCATACGAAGTCTAGTTTCACCCACGCTCAAGAGGATGCACCGTGGGAGGGTATTGGTACGGGTTGGTTCTATTCTGTTAATGGTGGAGGGGATAAGTTCCGTCCGTATTTTGTTGAAGGCGAGTCGAAACCGAAGGGTAAAGATGAATTGGGCGATTTTGAGGAGTATTTGAAGGAGAATCGTACCCCTGTTACTTACGACAATACTTACACTGATGAGGACATTGGCACGAGGATGCGGGGCGATTATGCTACAACGACGGTGTTTAATGGAAATTTTGATGTTGTTGCTCCCAAGAACAATCCTCGCGATTCTTTGCCGGATATCCCTATTGCGGGATGGTCTGATAATAATGAGGTTTCGCAAGAGGGTGATGAAGCATCTACAACTAATTCACCCAGTATGAGCAGCTTGATAGATTGGAAGGAAATTAATTCATTAGACAAGCCATATACTTCTCCTGATGGAAGAAAAGTGCCAGGAACTTCTTTCTTAGATCGAATGGGCATTAACAGCGCTCCTAACTACCGACCTAACTATGCTTTGAAGCTAGAAGAAGGTGAAAGCATTACCCACAACCCCTTTATTGTTCCCGACTGGGGCATTTTACGGTTCAACCTTCATATTCCTTCAGAACTAGCCGGTAAAAGTGGAAAACTTAATGTTACTCTTAAAAGTTTAGATTCTGAAGACAAAATAACAGAAACTATCCTGCTAAACCCAGCAAAGTTCCCTCGTAGTGAAGGAGACTCCTTTTATAATAAAGACATTAACCGAGATGCTAACCGCAAGCTCGGTTATGGGACTCGTGGATTTGAAACTTTCCATGTGTTTGACACCTTTTATTCTGGTTCAACAGACCCTCAAAAAGAATTAGAAAAGTTCCGAGGAAAAAGGGCAATAGTCAAGTTTGAACTAGAAAAAACCAATGAAAATATTGAGGTTTACTTGGATGATGTTTTCTTCAAAAGCGCTAACCTCAAGTTTGGTCAACCAATACCAAAAAATGGTAGCAGTCTAGCCAAATACAGCGGTGCTGCTTTCGCCGATAATCCATTTAAAGATAGGTTGCTACTAGAAAAACCGCAATATACGTTGTCTTACAACGGGCAGAACAATATACCAAACTGGGCGAGCTTTCAGATAAATAACTCGTGGATTGCTCTCCAGGAAGAAAAAAAATTCGGAAACCGTACTTATATTAACGACAAAAGTCTTCCATCGAAATTTTATCAAGTAACCAATAATGATTACAGAAGTCGAGCGCCTTATACTAGAGGTCATTTGACCCCAATATCATCTCGATCTCTTAGTTTGAAAGACAATAAAGCTGTCAATATGATGTCAAACTTCGTTCCACAGCATAAAAAAAACAATCTACCTATTTGGGAAGAGATTGAGAACTACGCACAAGACTTTGTCAGAGCTGGTAGAGAAGTTTATGTCATTACCGGTATTCATCAGATTAAGCAGAAGGACGGAAAGGATGAAGTTTTGCCGCCCAAGAGTCCCAGTAGTCAGCCTATCAAAGTTCCCCAAAACTTATGGAAGGCGATGTTGGTACTAGATCGTCCCCATGCTACCGTTCCCGATGCTACAGACAACATCTATGCTGTAGGATTTTATGTAGAAAATAAACTGCCTACAGACAAGGAACATAATTGGAGAGAAAATTGGAACCAGCCGAACAAAGGAGATAGAATTGTATGGTCTATTAAAGAACTTGAAGATCGTCTTCAGTACAATTTGTTTCCCAATCTGCCATCAAATATCAAGAAAACTATCGAAAAAAACAAATACATATACCCTTCGGGTCCAATACCAAATGGTGATGATTAGAATAACTTTAAACCTACTTCTAATAGCTTAATTTGAGGTTGGCGTTGCACGTTGATGAAATGATTAAACAATTTTTATCTTGTATGACAATTCTTGTCTGCAGTACAACGCCGATTTACAAATCCAAAATGTGTCTGTTATTTCCTGGAAATATTAGCCTCCCGAAAGCCTAAATGCGCCATACTTCCATAAAGCCGATCTCTAGGAGCCTACTTCCCAATACTTCGGAGTTCTAGGAGCCTTATTGCTAATACTTCCATCTGGCATAATGGTGTTATAGAAAATAGCCCCATCGAAAAAGGCTTCTTCTGCATCGGCACCTCTGAGATTGGCATTAGTAAGGTTTGCGTTCTCAAAGTCAGTTTCTTGAAGTATCGTATTGCTGAAATTGGCACCTGTAAGATCGGCATCTTGAAATCCTCCTTGATGTAGTTCGACACCACTGAAATTGGCTCCTATCGACACAGTATTGTCAAAGCAAGATTCATGGAGAATGGCACCGCTAAGATTTGCCCCAGTCAGATTGGCACGCTCTAAAAATGAATATGCCAACTGCACGTTTTTCAAGTTAGCACCGCTTAAGTTGGCATCTCTCAAATAAATAAAGTCCATCCAGGCTCCTTCTAAATTAGCGGATTCTAGGTTGGCCCTTATAAAAATCGTCGAGGACAAGCAAGCTTTTTTGAGATCGGCCCCTCTTAAGTCAACTCCGGTAAAGTCTTTCCTGCCTGCTTTAATCTGTTCTAGAAATTCTTGAGCATCCATAATTTATCTGCGAGAAACGATTTACACCATCCATCATAACGCGATCTCCCCCACTCCCTTAAACAAACTCAAACAATTGTCCCGTTCCATCCCTAAGCCCTCAGATCGAAACATTTCCAACAGTACGGCAACTCCCATCCTTCATAATCGTGTCGGCAAAAGTACAACCGATAAACATCTCTCCTCCATTAACACCAGTGAAATTAGCTCTAGTTAAATCGCAGCGAATGAAATCCACTTCGAGCAAATCCGCATAGCTCAAGTCGGTTCCTGTAAAATTACAATTTTCAAAGGTGACTTGAGATGCTACTCCTCTGCTCCATTTAGCTTCTTGGAAATTGCACTCTTGAATGATGCCTTCATAAATATGAGCCCTAGTTAAATTAGCGTAACTAAAGTTAACTGCACTAAAAGGACCTACATCCAAGATTGCACCCCTAAGACAAGCTAAGGAGAAATTTGCTCCTTCTAATTCACCATCAATACCAACTCTCTTCAAGTTAGCCCCTTCAAAATTAGCATTTTTCAAATTTGCGCGCATCAAATTAGCACGCCTTAAATTGGCACTGCTAAAGTTAGCGGACCTCAATTCAGCATATTTGAGATTAGCTTTTTTCAAATTGGCACCGCTGAAATTGGCATTTTCCAACCTCAAACCGCTCAAATCCAATCCCTGGAAGTCCGCATTACTTAAATCGGCTCCGGGCCCGATGAAAATCGCCCCCCAGAGCAAATTGACATCCGATATCCCCGTTTCCGCCCTGTAGAAAGCCCTATCGAAAATAGCTCCCTTTAATTTAGCTCCAAGCAAGCTAGCTCTTAGCAAGTCTGCCCCATAAAAATTCGCCCCGCTAAAATCCGCTCCCCCCGTGAAGTCCCCTTCAAGACGCGCGTTTCTGAGATTGGCATCTCGAAAGTTACTTCCGCGCAAGCGAGCTTGAAAAAAATAAGCGGACTCTAAATTGGCTTCGCTAAAATCCACACCGACATCGACGACAGTGCATTGTTCGCTCATTAGCACCGCTAAGATTAGCCCACCTAAAAGAGGTTCCATTGAGAGAAGAATAACAAAACGTAGCATTGCTTAAATTAGCTTCGCTAAAGTTCGCACGCTCCAGACCTTCCGGGCTTCCCATAGGAGAAGAAATCAGAGCGCCACTCAGCCTGGCTTTGACCAAACTAGCACCATAAAAATTGGCTTCTCCAAGATTGGCTTTTCTTAAGTTTGCTTCGGTCAAATTAGCATGGCTGAAGTTAGCACCCTCCAAGTTGGCACCGTGGAGGTTAACTCCTGTCAAATTGGCACCGCTAAAATCGCTATATTTTAGGTAAGCCACGCGATGTGCAACTTATTGGGTAACAAGTCCCTCAAACTGTAAAGGAGAATAAGTATGACGATTTAACCACACACAAACGGTGTGCGCCAAAAGTTTTCGATTAAACCGACTGGTTAAAT
>JAXHVR010000216.1:0-4965 GCA_034189005.1 Cyanobacteriota bacterium
AAAATAAGTAAGAACTTCAACTTTTTCCTAATTTAGGACGAACCTCAAACGCCAACTGCGAGCGATAAAAACACACATCAAACTCCATAAAAAAGTTTAACTGACCCAAAATAATAGGCGGCTCGTTAGACTTCGCCTAAGCAAACGCCAAACGAACAGGTGGCAAATCCCCAATTTGTCCCACCACGACTAAACCCCTCGCTTCCACTGGCGCAAGATTACCTGCCAAGGAAATCGAAAGCGTCTGCTCCTCCCAAACCGCTCCCAACCTCAAACCAACATTATATGGTAAAACGTTAAGACTCGATCCCGTATCCAACAAACCCAAACCATCCCAAACACAATCCCTATAACTTAAAGCGATCGGTACTAAAGGAAAAACATTAGTATCTCCTGCTTGATTCCTTCGTTCGATGAAAGGAAAACGTTTAGCATTCTGCATTTTATTTTCCTTCTTCTTGTTCTAGTAAGCTCATTAATTTTCGAGCAGCATCATCATAATCTAATGGGGACCAAACGCGATAAGCCGTGCTATTGCTTAATGCTTTTTCCCCTTTTTCTATTGCCAATTCAGCCATTAAAAATTCCATAGCTTGAAATTTTTCAATGGAAGATAAGTCAGAAAGTTGAGCCAATAATTTAGGATTTGACATAATAAAGCCACTTAAATTCATTTTTCCATTTTACAACACTCCCGACGGAGGTAATACTTCTCGGTTAAACAAAATTATAGGTCGGGAGCCGCGAACCGAAATCAAAAGTGTCGGGCTCGGGTTCGTCGGGTGCGTCTAACCTACAGATTGCTTTAAATCGCTAAGAGCGATCGCTACGAACTACTTTCTGCCACAGCCGCCACTCGCGGATTTTCGTCTTTGCTCAGATAGCTCAAGGCCCCTTTGGCTTGCGGGTCGTCAAAATCTCTTAATGCCAGGGCTACAACGGCTCGCGTGCGATAGGACTCGGAACTTACAAAAGCTAATAGTTGTTCCAAAGCTTCTCCTTGTTTTTCCGTACCAGCCAACACTGCTAAGGCGCTTATGGCAGCTTCTCGAACTGGGATATCTTCGCCGACTAGAGCGCAAGTACAAACCTGGAGCAGTTCTTGGGGAGGGGAGATTTCCACCATTGCTGCGAGAATGCTGCGACGTACGAGCCAGTTTTCGTCTAACCTAAATGCTTCTACTAGGTCTGGTATCGACTGTTCGTTAAATCTTGAGAGAGAGTTAGCCGCTTCTGCTCGCACGTTGTAGTCGTTATCCCCTTTCATCATTTCTAGTAATAGTTTGTAGGATTCTGGGCTGCGTTTGTGCCCGAGCCCCATTGCGACAAAGGAGCGGACTAGGAATTCTGGGTCTCCCACTCGGCTCGCGAGTAGGGGAATGGCGATCGCAGTATCATAATTTCTTAATTCTGTCAAGGCTTTAAGTCGGTCTTGGGATTTGGGACTGTTTAGCTTTGTTTTTATCTCTTCGATTTTCATTTTAACTTGATTTAATTTTCTTTATAATTGTTTACAATATAGCAATAAATCTCTAGATTTGCGAAGATTAAAGATGGATCTGTAATGGAGATTAAAATTATGATGCCAGAGCGTATAGAAACTAAAAGCCCAGAGGAAGAAGCCCGAGAAATAGAGCAAGCGATCGTTCAGTTAGAAGCTCATCGCGAGCGTTTAGTCCAGGATTTTCTGGAAAGGGCAAAAAAATCGAAACTGTCCAAAAAACAGGCTATCCTCCAATTGCCCCAACATCCCGAGTTGTCCAAGATTGATAAGGCTATTGACGAGCTGCGTTGGCAGCAAGCCGGTCTGGGATAAGTACCCGTGCAAAATTAATTAGACATCTGGAACAGGCGCTCTGGCCTGTTCTACGGGGAAATAAAGAAGAATTTCATGTAAGGGACTCGAAATTTAATAACATACCGATGTTGGGTGTCGCTGTGCTGCACCCGACCTAAACTTTTCTAAAAGCTGGTAGTTTCAGAATTGCGCGAGTAATTTAGCAATTAAGAGACTTGCGGGAAATCGCGATACCGACAGGTGCATCGGGGGAATGTAAATGGGATGCGCGTCACCTTTGAAGCGAACCAAAAATTTGCTGATGCATGTCAGTAGTTAGTTGTTAGTTGTTAGTTGGGCGTAACAACTAACTACTGACCACTAACAACTGACAAAAATAATTAATTTTTTTGTATTTTTACTTCGATGAGATGCTCCCGTTTTTTAATTCTTGAGATGTACTCTATTTTTATAACTCAGGAAACAGGAGAAAAGCTATAATTAAAAACTAAGGAAAAATCTTAATTTCTACTCGGCGATTGCGTTGTCTGTCAATTTTCGTGTTGTTTTCAGTGAGGGGGCGAGTTTCTCCGTAGCCGACTACCACCCAGTCGTAGCGATCGCCTAAGTTTTTCGATAAATATTCAGTCACGGCTTCGGCCTGTAGAAAAGATAACTCTGCATTTTCTTTATTCACCCCCATATCGTCCGTGTGGGCACCAACACGAATATCCGTGTCTTTGTAGTTTTGCAAATCTGCGATTAAATTATCTAAAATTAACCTTGCCCCGGGGCGTAAAGTATAGTTGCCGCGATCGAAGAGAACGTCGCTAGGAAGAGTCACCATTAAAGTATCCCTCGAAAATACCGGGCGGGCAGCAACGGTCGGCTGTCTATCTACTGGAAGCGGGGGGGCTAATTGTTGGGCGATTAATTCTAATCTGCTCTCTAGGGTTTTGGTGGGGCGACTCATGCCTAGTTTGATTTCTACAGCAGCAGTGCGGCCTATAAGAGTATTTAATTGTTCCTGCAATTGTTTTAATTCTGCTTGCAGTTGGTTTCTCTCGGCTTCGGTTAATTGAACTTGAGGAACGGCGGGAATTTCCACCACAGGCGTTGCATCGGGCAGGGGAGGTTTTTTATTCGCTAAATTTTCATAAGTTCGCAGGAATTTTGCTGCTAGAGGCATCTGGGGCGAAGTTGAGGGATGCCGAAGAGCGATCGCTACACCCAAAACCCAAGACAAACCCGCCACCGCTACTAACAGCAGCAGTTTAAAAATCAAAGACAAAAATCGCCAAACGATATGAGGTCGTTTGCGCTTTTTTGTCTTAGGGCGTCTAGATTTGCCTTGCGGTTTTTCCATTTTTCTTAAAACATAGAGCGCTTATGCGAACTAACAACACCAACAGCTAAAAACTTACCAAGGGCTGACTTGTAAAGTGCCATTATTCCTAATAAATTCCACCTTAAACTCGGCAATAGGCTCGTTACTGATTTGGCTGTCAACTCCTTTGTAAACCAAATCAGGTAAAGGAGTTCGATCCGCATCCTCGGCAGCCTTGGGATTAATTGGTTTGTAACCAACGATCGCTCCATCTTCTCCTACCTCCACCCGATAAGTCAAATCGTTCGATATAGGTTCAGTCCAGTTATTGTTAATTAGAGCAAATAGCTCCTGACGCAAGTCCTCAATCTTATCTTGCTCTTGAATTCTGGGAGTCGCCCTCAGAGACTCTTCCAAATTGGCCACTGGAATTGTTTGTGGGTTCGACAACTCGCTGCGATCTTCTGGGGAGGGTTCTGTTATTGGTTCTGGCGGGTCAGAAATTGGAGGCGTTTCTAGGTTAGAACCGCTGCCCTCTGTTTCTATTTCTACTTCTGTTTCTGTTTCTAGGCCCGGTTCGGTTCGCGGTGGAACCTCTGGAACGGGGAGCAAGAAAAAGGCGATCGCTGCCAAAGCAAAACTAGAAATCCCAATACCAGCAGGCAAAGCCCTTTTAGCAACCGGTTCTGCCGAAGCCACTTCCCGCTTAGACACAGGTCTCAAATTTAAAGACAAATCTGGCAAAGTCAGCGGATCGGCGAAAAACTGATCCACAGCTTCGACTAAATCGAATAACTGTACCGTAGTTAGATCGATATTTTTCTCCAGAAGCTCTTTGCCTTGCGCTTCTGGGGCAGTTTCTGTGTTTTCTTGAAAAGTCAAGCGATGTAAGTCGTCCTGAATTTTTCTTATCTGGACCGAACCTGCTTGTCCGTTTTGGTGAAGCGGCGAAGGTACGCCACTGAGAAATTCCTGGGCATAAGAACTAACCGCCCTCACCAAACTCTCAAAAAACTCTCGTCCCCCGCTCAGAGGTTGGCCTTTCCCTTCAAAACGACATTCAGCATTCATCAAAACCGATAGAACTTTACTGAAATCTGCCTTACCCGTAGGCCCCTCGGCGCTCATGCCTTCCAAAAGCAACTTGCAATTAGGCAGACTGTACAGACGTTGAATCGTCATGGCATTTCTCCATCAAACAGACTAATCCAAAACCTTTGCATCCCTGCCGTACCAGTGCAGAATAGCAACTTCCCCAACAATTCTAGTGCCAGTTCGTTCAATTTTTCATCAGAATTGTAAGCCATTACTCCCGTCCTTCGCGGGTTCATCCGACTGCGAAAATGGGCCCTAAAACGTTCTAAATAAAAAGACAGTTGCAGGTGATTTTCCACCGGCAGTTGCTTCAGGCGTAGTTGTTGATAGTCTAACAACAACTTCCGCACCTGGACTGTCAATCTCTTGGCCATGTAACAAGCCATTATTGCCAAAGCTTTAGCCTCTAGCAGGGTCAGAGGACGGCGCTGTCTGTTCCGTCGCAAGGGGTTGGTACTGCGGATTTGCCATAAAGCCACTCTGTTCGGGACGATCGCTTGTAGTTCTAGGTCTTTTATAACTTTCAGCATATATTCGCTGCTTCCGAGGTACAAGGCTTCTATGGCCAGCAATAACAGGTCAATTTCTATCCGGCAGCGACGGGGGCATCCATTTTTTGATATTGGTACATCTGGCAAGTTTTCTAAAATTGATGGGATAGATGAGGGTGCTGGTTGTGGTGGGGCAGGTGCTTTTTCTAATTCCATTACGTTTGCAGCAAAATTTATTATTTCTATTAAGGTTGCGGTTGAAAGTGGCCAGATAT
>JAXHVR010000217.1:0-4866 GCA_034189005.1 Cyanobacteriota bacterium
CGGTTAATTCTAAATAAAATATATCCCCCTCTCTTTCTAATACTTGCTTTTCTAACCCATAACTTTCTAGCGCTAAAAAGCTCCACCGCAAATGGGCTAAAAATTTACCATAAATTTCGGCAATCTTGCCTTTAACTAAAGCTCTCTTATAACATTGTTTCAACCGCCAATTCATCGACCAATTTAAAGAAGTTTCCGCCGAACTTTTATCTTGCTTCTTGGCGGCGGGTTTTTGCGCCATTGTTAACAACAACTCTCGGAAATTCTCCGGTTGTTCCCGCCAAGTGGCAACGGCAATATCCGTTCCTACTTCGCTTAAATATCCGTAGGTTTCTAACCACTGCTGAAATTCTGTTTCTAGTTCTGGGTTTTTATTAAATTTCTCTTCTATCTTTTCCCCGTTGCTTGCCTGTCGGAGTTTCTCTGCTAGCTTTTCTAATTTTCGGATCGAAACTATTTCTGGGGCCGTTTCTGCGGGTAATAATTCTTCGGGTATTCGGAAGAGCGATCGCCTAATTGCTAACCCTATCGGCCCCAGAATATTATAATAAGTAATTGGCTTTAACCAATTTTGGATTTGTTCGATTCTCTCTAATAATTCTGAGGGGGAATTGGAAACTGGTACGGTTTCTAAACTATTTAAAGCCGGGAGGAATATTTGGAGGCGATCGCTATCAAACTCCTCATCCAATTTCATCTCCTTCCTAACCAAACGCCACAAACCAGGCAAAGAAGAAAACACCTTTTTCAAAGGAGGCTTCCCCATCTTTTGCCCCCGCAATAAAAATTCCAATCCTTGCTCCGGCAACCCCATCATTCTAAAGATTTCTCCCAGCAAAGTTGCGTTAAAATAGGCATGGGAACCGAGCAAAGTTGCAGTTTCTTTAAAATCCAAACCAGCCGCTTTTTCTCCTAACACAATCGTAAATATTTCCCCCCAAACCCCGCAAGTCAGCGGGCGATTGATAGACCAAGTAAGGGGATGAATTGCCCCGGGGATTACTTCGGCGGCGATGGTTCTGGTCCAAATGGGGCGCAAGTTGGTAATGGGGCGACTTTGCAATATCCAGATTTTCTCCCCATCCCAACACCACTCGATATCCTGGGGCAAACCGTGAAAATATGCTTCTATTTCTCGGGCTTTGCTGACAAGTTGCTCGATGATTTCTACTGGTAAAAGATTATTGGCGGTTAGTTTTTCTAAACTTTTTGCTATCGCCCCATCCTTACTAAAATCTATTACCAAATTAACCGGAGTCTCCCGCCCGCCGACGACGTTGGCAGCGCCTCCTTCCAGGGCTTCAATAATGATTTGGGAACCTCCATCTAAAGGGTTGCGGCTGAAGGCGACTCCGGCAACTTTGCTGTTAATTAAAGGTTGAATTAAGACCGCAATGCCCCTGTCTGGTATCTCTCTTTGGCGGCGATAGTTAATTGCTTCTGGAGTGGAATAAGACTCGCGAACTCGTTGGACTGCTTGGCTTAATTCTTCTTTATTATTAACTGGCGCTACGGTTTTATATTGTCCCGCTGCGGAGTTAGCGTCGCTATCTTCTCCTATAGCTGAAGAACGGACTATTAGAGGATATTTTCCCCAGGAATATAGGGGATGTAGAGGATCGGTTATTGACAGACCGATCGCTTCTGGAGGTAAGATAAATCCTTCGGCTACGTTGAAACCGGCTTGCTTTAGTTTGGCTAAAGTTGCCGCCTTTTCGCCGGAAAGGTTGACATCTAATTTGTCGTTTAAAGAATAGAAACTGGTTTTTTTAGAATAAGCCATGTCGTCTTTTTGGCGGAGATTAATTGTTACTAATAAAATTGCTAATACTAGGACGGCTAATAGTTCTAAGTTAGAAAACTCGAACCACCAAACCCAAAATGCACTGCTAAGACAACCGATCCTCACCGCCCAGAGTCGGGGGCGATGGCCGTCTAAACCTAATATTTTTCCTAACTGCTTCCCTAATACTAATCCTAATACTCCCACAACTCCCGAAGCGAGAGCAACGGCCGGCGAATATACTAACATTCCCCAAGTAGCGTTAGTCACTCCTCCACCTCTGGCGATGAAGTATCGACCGGCAACTAAAAAAATTAACCCCGCCACTGCTAGGGCGGGGAGGTCGGGGAAAAATACTCGCGCCGCTATTACTGGGGCGATGCCTCTGAGTATTTCGGCGGTAGCTGCGGTGATGCCGGCTTTTTTCCCTCCCAGAGAGAAGGCACCTGCAACGCTAGCGTTACCGGTGCCGACTTTGGTTAAGTCTATTTGGGCGATCGCCTTAACGATAAACCGAGTTAAGGGCAATGCCCCCAGAGAAAAACTCGCACTAAGGAGCAAAACCGCAAATAATAATTGCGCAACCATGAGATAATAGTAGGGTTAGCTTTTCAAAAAAGGAACGGAAAATATGGAAGTTAGTTTATGGATTCCCGCAGCAGTGGTAATTGTGGGCTTTATTGCCGCAGTGACTATCGGTTCCATGGCCTGGTACAATTCCAAGCGCCCCCCCGGCTGGGAAGGTGCAGAACGCCCGGACTACATCCCCAAAGTCGATAAGGACAATTAATAATTAATAATTAATAATTAATAATTAATAATTGGATTGTTCGTAGCGATCGCTTTAGCGATTTAGAAGGATTAATTAATCGCTAAGGACAATTAACAATTAATAATTAATAATTAATAATTGGGTTGTTCGTAGTAATCGCTTTAGCGATTTAGAAGGATTAATTAATCGCTAAGGACAATTAACAATTAACAATTAACAATTAACAATTAATAATTGGGTTGTTCGTAGTAATCGCTTTAGCGATTTAGAAGGATTAATTAATCGCTAAAGCGATTATTACGAACTATTGCTTTAGCGATTTAGAAGGATTAATCAATCGCTAAAGCGATTACTACGAACAATCGCTTTAGCGATTACTACGAACAATCGCTAAAGCGATTACTACGAACAATCGCTAAAGCGATCGCTACGAACACTTGTTAATTATTATTTTTTGCCCGTGGGAAATTGATTGATTTTTGCTATGCCATAAAATATAATACTTTGCTTTTGAACTCTGGCTCTATCTACCCGCAATTGAGTATTTTCTAGAGCGAATTTGTCTAAGTCCATGAGGTCGTTAACATGAGAAATTAAAGCTTTGCCTAACTCCACTGCTTCCTCATCGCCGCCGTATTTGACATTGACAAATTGGATTTTTCGTTGTTCTTCTACTTCCAAATTAGCAGTAATGTCAACGTCGATCGCTTCTTTCGGACTGCCTACGCCAATTTTGCTTTGCAATCTTAAAGTTTTGTCGTCATTAACGGTCATGGACGTGTTTTGGAAATGGAGAGACTCTCCTTTATATTTTAATCTTTGGAGTTTATCGACTACGAAACGAGTATTAAAAGAAGACGTTAAGTCGGACTCTGTTAATACTACTCTCATTCTTGCCTGGGTAGGCTGCCGTAACTTTACCTGGCCTCTAAATATGGCACCGAAGTCAATAGAGACTGCCTCCAAATAGAGTTCCATTGCTTCAATGCGAAGGCCGTTGTACATCAGCATTCCTTTGCCAATGAAGTCAAACCCATCGAGACTTCCCTGTAACAACTTGGCCACAGGTTCGGCCCGGACGTTAGCTTCGACTTTTTCCGATCGCTTGAACAAGGAAGCGATGGCCGCCCCCGCTGCTTTACTGACGAGGCGATCGCCGTTTTGGTTGGAAAATGGTGTGCTAGTAAACAAAGCCGATACCATATTTATTTTTTTGTTTGCCTACGCTTGCCATTATAACTACATTGTAAATTTTTGTAAAATTCACTTGCATTTATGAGCGTTATAAGTTAATTTAACCTACCTTGAGAGGGGTGCCAGTAAGACAAGCATCAGTCAGGAGCGCGCCAGAAAACTCGGCGCCTTCGACCGAAGCGCAAAGCAAATTAGCCCGCTGCAAATTAGCGCCGCGCGCGACGGCCCCAGCGAGATTAGCTTCCTCCAAATTAGCCTGGGAGAGGTCTGCCCCGGACAAATTAGCGCTTACCAACTCGGCCCCTAACAAAATAGCCCGAAATAAATTCGCCCCCCGCAAGTCGGCCCCTCGCAGATCGACTCCGCTTAAGTCCAAATCGCTACAAGCTGCAGCTACTAAAAATGCTCCTGCAAAGCCGGCCCCCCGCACTCTGGCATCGGTAAGAATGGCACCGCGCAAGTCTGCATTGCGGAGGTCGGCCTCGGTCAAGTCAGCGCCGGTTAAGTCGGCGCCTCGGAGGTTCGCTCGCAACTGGGCCCCTCGCAAGTTTGCGCCGGAGAGGTTGGCGCCGCTTAAATTGGCTTGGGAGAGGTCGGCTTGGGCGAGTTTGGCCCCGGATAAGTCTGCACCGGCTAGGTTGGCCCCTGCCAGGGATTTAATTTGGCCTCGGCGAATGGCGGAAATGTCTATGGATGTGGAATCTGTCATATCTAATTAATTTTGGTGCATTCCATCTTTGTCAATTTATCATCTAATGAGGAGCCTACTAGCGCTTAAGAGCTAAAATGCTCGGTAAAGCAAAAGTTCGTAGTAATCGCTTTAGCGATTCATAGATATCAATAGACCTCTTGCATAATTCGATTTTTATGTAGGGGCAAAGCTTATGGGAGACAATTTTTGTTGAAAACCAGAGGTTTTTATGTCCATAAGCTTTGCCCCGTCTTTATTTTTGCAAGAGGTCTAATCGCTTTAGCGATTACTACAAGCGAGCCAACAGGAGGAGTAGGTTGGGTGGAGGTTCGCTCCACCTTTCCCCGGGTATGTCATTACATTGCAAGTCCTTTATGCTTTGTTTTAAGTTTTATTACAAATTTGGGCTGGGGGGTTGACGATATC
>JAXHVR010000218.1:0-1757 GCA_034189005.1 Cyanobacteriota bacterium
GCTAAGTCAGTAATTGAAGCATTTCGCGGCTTGGATGCGAATATTTTGGTGCAGCAGTTTATTAAGGAAGCGAAAGGAGCGGACATTCGCTGCTTTGTGGTCGGGGATAAAGTAGTAGCCTCCATGAAGCGACAAGGTGCCGAGGGCGAGTTTCGCTCCAATTTGCACCGTGGAGGTAGCGCCGAGAAAATAAAATTAACTCGCGAAGAGCGCTCCACTGCAACGCGATCGGCTAAAGCTATGGGCCTGCGAGTAGCGGGGGTGGATATGTTGCGCTCCGATAACGGTCCCGTAGTCATGGAGATTAATTCTTCCCCCGGTTTGGAAGGTATCGAGAAATATACTGAGGTGAACGTTTCGGCAAAGATTATTGAGTTTTTGGAGAAGAATGCCGCGAAAGGAAACCGGAACGATCGCATTCAAACTTAACCATTACCCCTAATCTTTTTCCAGTTATTCTGGTTGGGAATAAAATTACTCCCAACCCAATAATTGTTAATCGAGCGAAGCGGCAAGTTTTCTTGAGAGACTGCCGCATTGGCGATCGCGGATTAAATCTGGAGATACTTTTTTTAATAAAATATCCTCCATTGAAACGGTGTCGAAACTACCATGAGGGGCCCGAAGATTTGCGAAAATTTGATAGCCGCGATCCTCCGAAGCGAATAACCTCATAAATTCATCTAACATTGCCGGTTCAAAAGACAGCAAAAGCCCCAAGCAACCGATAGTTACGATCGCGATCGTCTCATGGAAGCAAAAACCTCTCCATCGCAACTAACGACTAACAACTGACAACTGACAAAAAGCGTGTTTCTGGTTTTATTCATTGCTTGAGATGCACCCGGTTTTTTGTTCCTCGTTCTCGCTGGCGGATGCTATCTTGCAACTTAGCCGAAAGACTCCGCTGAGTTGCTTCCACAAATTGACTTACCCGAATAGGATCTATCGGTTCCTCGATGCGCCCGTGTCGTTTGAGGGAACTAGAAACAATTACACCATCTGCCGATCGGATCAGGTCTGGAATATTTTCCCAATTTGCTCCGCTGCCAATAAAAACAGGAGTATCGCCAGCAGCAGCGCTAGCGAGTTCGAGATCTTCTAAAGTCGGAGGGCTACCAGTAGCCCAGCCAGAGAGAATGATGCCATCAGCCAAACCGCGTTCGATAGTGTCCTGTACTGCCACCGTTAAATTCACAGAGCCCAAAGGCCGAGCGTGCTTAACTAACACGTCTGCTAATATTTTGACATCGCTGCCCAGTTCTCGTCTGTACCGCAACAATTCATGGGCCCTTCCTTCTATCAGCCCTTGGTCCGTGGCCATGACGCCGGTTAAGACGTTGACGCGGATAAACTGGGTTTCAGTGCAAGAAGCGATCGCCATTGCGCTAAAAGCATCGTTACGCAAAACATTAATGCCTATGGGTAGGGCCACTAATTTCTTAATTCTCTGGATCGATAGAGTCATGGCGCTTACCACTGCCGGATCGACTCTATCCTTGACAAAAGGCGCATCGAAAAAATTCTCTACTATAATGCCATCTACCCCACCTGCACTCAGGGCAGTGGCCTCTCTTTCTGCCCTACCGATCGCAGCTTGAAGGTCTCCGCCCCAACGGGCTGAGGTGGGCAAAGGCTGTAAATGTACGACTCCAATAATCGGATTTTTGGTTTTGAAGGTTTGTTGTAAGTCCACGGGTTTAGCCAAATCTTGCACGAGTTTCTTATTTTACTCGTTACTGGGGGGCAAGCTTAAC
>JAXHVR010000218.1:1857-4852 GCA_034189005.1 Cyanobacteriota bacterium
CTGTAAATGTACGACTCCAATAATCGGATTTTTGGTTTTGAAGGTTTGTTGTAAGTCCACGGGTTTAGCCAAATCTTGCACGAGTTTCTTATTTTACTCGTTACTGGGGGGCAAGCTTAACAAGAGATCCAAATAAGTAATTAATAATTAATAATTAATAATTAATAATTATTGGACTCGATTCGTCTGAATGCCGAATTACCGTTAATACAGGCCCCGTCCGCTAATAAATTTTTGTTGGAATTATTTTGCCGAACTACTTAAGATATAAGACTAAGGCCAAAAAACTTATTTCTGTCCGCTGCGAACTCACGCCTGCGCAATCTCGAAGGGCTTTTTTCGTTTCAGAAGCAATAGTCCTGAGAGCTTGACAATTTTACCTTTTTAAATAGCGATCGACTGATGAAACTTTTACTAGCAATTTTAGCAGTTACTTTAGGATTGTTGGCCTTAGCGGAACTGGGCTTGCGAGTTTCGGTCGGCTTTGGCAGTCCCCTCATCTATATTGCTGATGAGAATATCGGTTACCTGTTGGCTCCAGAGCAAAGAACTCGCCGCTTTGGCAATCTTATTGAAATTAATCAATATTCTATGCGCAGTTCTACCATAACTCCTTTACCGTCCGACTCTAACTGGCGGGTGTTGCTTTTGGGTGATTCCGTGGCCAATGGTGGCTGGTGGACGGACCAAAGTCAGACTATTTCCGAAGAGATCGCCAAACAATGGAGTCAAAAGAGCGATCGCCCGAGCGATCGTTCCAGCTTGGAAGTTCTCAACGCTTCTGCCAATTCTTGGGGGCCTCGAAACGAGCTTGCTTATTTACAGAAATATGGTTTATTTGGGGCTAAAGCTTTAATTTTGTTAATTAATACGGACGATCTGTTTGCCAAGGCACCTAGTTCTTTAGTGGTAGGACGCGATCGCAATTATCCCAATACGAAACCCCCGACTGCCATCGCAGAAGTCTTATCTCGCTATGTCTTGCCCAACCCAAAACTATCTCCAGAAATACCGGCTGAAAAAGATGTCGTGGCTGCTAATTTAGAAGCTATTGCGGAAATTCAAAAAATAGTTGAGTTGGCTAACGGTCAATTTATTTTAGCCTTGACTCCTTTACTCCGAGAAGCGATCGAACCCGGTCCTAGGGATTATGAAATAAAAACCCGCCAGCGTCTCACAGAATTCACAGAGAAACAACAAATTCTCTATATTGATTTTCTTCCTATTTTCCAATCTAATTCTAATCCACAAATTTTCTATCGCGACGGCATTCATCTCAGCCCCGAAGGCAATTTAGAGGTAAGTAAAACTTTAACTCATGCTCTCAAATAAGCGACTGCAGTCGCTTATTTTTTAGTCGATATTTAGGATTTATTCAAGCTTCTGCAGATGGAGATATGGCTTCCGATTCTTGCCTTTTTACTACAGTTATATCCTCAGTAGAGCGGGGTTTTTCGCTTTTCCATTTATCTAAAATATCTTTAAATAAACTCTCTTCTATCCAAGTTTTAGCAACCACAGTCAAAGGCAGTGCTACAATTAAACCCAGAGGACCAAAAAAGGTAGTAAAAAAGATTTGAGAGCTGAGGGTAACTGCAGGCAAAAGAGAAACCTGTTTTGCCATCACAAGCGGACTAAACCAATAGGTTTCGATATTCTGAATAATAACATACCAAATCACCACTGCTAATGCTTTCCAAGGCGCATCCAATAAGGCAATCATAACTGGAAAAACAACGCTCATACCAGGACCGACATTAGGAATAAAATTGAGCAACCCTGCTAATAGAGCGTGAACTAAAAGCAATTTTACGTTTAAAATTGATAATCCTATTCCGCTTAAAGTAGCAATAAAAAGAGAATTGATCAGAAGACCAGCTAACCAGTTCCCTAAAGCTATTTCGCACTTAGATAAAATTTCATCTGCCCGCCGTCGATAAAAAGAAGGAAATAATTGCAAGCCCGCCCGCCGATATCCTTGGGAATTCACTAATAGCATTATCGTCATGACTAATACTAATAAAAGCTGGAGAAAGACACCAATAGTATTGGAGAAAAAAGCAAAAAATCGCGTAAATAGATCGGTGCCGATCGCTTGTCCTTCTCTTATGATATCGCTCACCGTTGGAATAGTTGGTATTAAACCTGGTATCTTTTCATTTAATCCTATTAATTCGTTGCGAACTTGTCTGACGACATCGGGAACTAATTTTATCAGTTCTTGAAATTGATTGATAAATGTGGGAACGATTAATACGAAAAATAAAGTAATACCTAATAGGCTTAGAATGACTGACAAAGCAATTGCCATTCCCCGTTTCATTCCCAAACTATGCAATTTTCGCACCAGTCTGTTGAGGGCAGTTGATAAGACTATGGCAGTAAAAGCTAGTAGTAATAATTGCTTGATTTGCCACAAAACGTAAAGGGATATTAGCAGGCAAAAAAAGCCCAACCATCGACCGAAAGTCATTTGTTTTACCTTTTTGTGAAGTTTTCTTTCGCGAAGGACTGGAATTGGCTAAATAAAGAAGATCGATCTATGATACCAAATTTCTTTAACTAGCTATAGCAAGCTGTAGATCGTTCGTGATATTGAAGACAAACCCGGTTTCTTGAACAATACCTTCGCCATTTTCTTGTAGGTTGGGTGGAGCGCCCCGCGCAACCCAACATCTTCGTAGCACAATCCAACGATTTTGTTGGGTTTCGCTCCGCGTGCGCGCTACCTACAAATGGTATTTTTGATTTTGGCGAAGGTATTAGACCTCTTGCAAAAGTCGCTTGTAAAATCTTTTTTAGCTCTTTTTTCCTTAAAATCTCTTACCCTGTTGCCTGTTGCCTGTTGCCTGTTGCCTACTTCTGCAAGAAGTCTATTGTTGAAGAAACCGGGTTTCTGGCCCCCAAATTTTTCATAATCCATTTAGGATTGCTATATAAAAATAGACCCATAAAAAATAGAGACCCATAAAAAAAATAGGAAAAAAAAATAGGA
>JAXHVR010000219.1:0-4684 GCA_034189005.1 Cyanobacteriota bacterium
TTTAATTAGGAAAACGAGCTAATAACTCCTCCCGAGATAATTGCACCAACAAAGGAGTAAACTCCTCAACAGGCAATTCAACAAGTGGCTCTACAATTGCCGATAATTGATCGTCTAGAGAACCAAAACGGACTCGCAATAAATTTTCAACAACTATGCGTTTTCCTTGTTGTAAACCTTGTTGTACGCCCTGTTTAACCCCTTCTTGAGTAGCATTTTCTAAGCGTTGCAGATAAATTGGCGATAGCTCCATAATTAACTCCCTATCTTCTCGATCTAGTTCTTGGGATACCTCTAATCTGGTCAGCAGATTATAAACTAATTCTAGCACGGTAAAATTAATTTGGTTTTCAGCAGATAAGCCTCTTAATTCCGACATTGCATCCCTCTGCACCCTCCCTTTTCCCAACATTCTCAACCAGAGAGTTTCTGGAGTTCGAGGTAACTGATGAATGGCGACTATTTTTGTTTTTAAACCCTCTCCCAAAGAATAAACTCCCTCCAACCAATTCTTCGTATCGGAATTAGCATTGAATTCTGAGATAATTGTTTGGGAAATTGTCGGCGTTAGCAACCATAAAACCGGCAATTCGTCTTCGGTAATTCGCCGCTTCTCTCCCCTTACTTCCCGCTCTTTTTCCGCACAAACATCAAATAATTTCCCCATACAACTCCTAATTTCGCTGCGAGTAATTGGGTTTCTGAACGGTTCAAAAACGCAGGATGTAGTTGCTATTTTATCTAACAAACCTAGAGGAGTTACATTCTCTGGGGGTTCGGCAAATGGTACGAAAAATACATCTATTTGTCGCGCCTCTCCAGTAACGTCGCGACTGGTTTCTACGTTACCTCTGGCAGAGAGCAATTCTTTGAGGTATTGTTTGGCGAATTGGTCGTGAATTAATCTGGTCATTAATAATTTGGGTAATTGCTAATAGGTTTGCAGCAACCATTTAGGTGCTAGTCGTTCTAGAAACCCGGTTTCTTCAAGAAACCGGGTTTCTGAGATACCTAACTACTGACTACGAACTGCTTACCAAATAATTGTAAACGGACTCGATGCTGCGACATTCATATAAAATATCGGCATCCAAACTATTCAAACGATTTGATTCTGCCTCGCGATTAATTTCGCTAGATTCTTTTTGCTTGACCAAATTATTCAACTCCGCCCGACGAGATTTAATATCATCTTCTAGGCGTTTCATCACTTCCCTTTCGTAATCTTCAAAACATTCTTTAACGGCATCATAAATTGGCTGCCATTGTTCCTCTGCCAGTTTGGGAAGATATTTAACAAACTCCTTTTTAGTAGCTTTTATTAAATGTTTCCTTCCTTCTTCTACCTGCAAAGCACCCACGCCCATGCCCATCAAGGGAATAGCCCAAATACCTAAAGGCAGTAAAAAGCCCCCAGAAAAAATTAATAAAAAGCCGCTAATTCCCAAGACAGCGAGATAGTTAATCAAAACGCTTTTCCAGTCGAAACCGGCACCGGCTAAAGCTACCCCTGCAATGTTACCTTGAGCTAGGGAGAAAAAGCCCATGGCCCAACTTGCCCATCCGGGGGATTCGTTTTCTTTGGTAACGTTTTGTTTGGCATAAACTTTCTCGCCAATTAATTTTTCGGTCATTAAATTAGCGACTTGATTGTAAGTGGAACCATAGTTGGCAGCACTTTTAGCTAGTTGCTCGAATGCTTCGCTAATTTCTCGTTCGGCGGTAAGTTCCCAGGAGGCTAATTTTTCGTTAATGTAGCGTTCATAAGCCCGTTTAAATTCGGCTTGAAATTGTTCGCGCTTTCCTTGTTGGAAAGATTCCATGAAGCCTAAATTGGGCTGATAGCGGAGAAAATCTGATTCAAAGTTATCGCCTAAATTGAGAATGTAAGATTTTAAGGAGTCGGCAACGGTTTTTGCTTTTTTGTCTCTGACTACTTGAATTTCTTCTCGGAAGCGATCGCCTATTTCTGTTAGTTGTTGAAACTCTGGTTCGACGGAACTAATTTTCTCTTTTAATTCCTCGGCATCTTTTACCAATAAAGGTATGCGACGTTCTATTGCTTCGCGGACTCGGTTATAAGTTTGACGGGCGACGGTTTTAGCTTGTTGCAACCCCGCGATCGCCTTTTCTTGAGTCAAATACTTATTAAAAACCCCTAAAAACTCTCGAAAACCAGTCCCTTCTAAAGAATCTTGAGGATTTTTTATGCGCCTGCGCAAGGTCGCCAGAGAAGATATCTCAAACACCCTTTCGTCATAAATATTTTTTCCATCCACCTGACAATATTCTTTGAGATAAGTTTGGAAAACTTGTCGCACTCGATTTTCTGCTTCTGCCACTGCTTCGGCATTATCTGGGTCGGGGAGTCCTCTTTTTATTTCATCAATAGCATTAATCAAAAAGAAAGTAGTTAAACCCCGACCTTTGATGTAATTTTCCAGATAGCGACGCTCTTCTAAAGTACAAGGCTGACTTGCTCTGAAGAGAAAGAAAACTGCATGACAGTTGTTGATATAGCTCAGAGAAAGTTTGTTCCTTGCTTCCGTATCGTTTAGCCCGGGCGTATCGACAATTTCTATCCCTTTTTCTAATAATGGTATGGGATATTCTACTACGGCGCGATCGACGTTAGGAAAGGCTAGTTTATTTTCTGCTTGAAGTTTTTTTGCTTCGTCTGGGTCGATGGTATATTGTTTTTTAAAGGCTTTAAAATCTAGCTCTTGGGGAGGATTTTCGTCTGTGAAGTAAACGGTTACTTTTTTTTCCGCTCCGTAGCGCAAAACTGTTAGTATGGCGGTACAGGGATTGACATCGCTCGGCAAGAGATTTTCGCCGATTAAGGCGTTGAGAAAGGTACTTTTACCGCGTTTTAAATCTCCCAAAACTACGAGTCTAAATACTCCTTTCCACAAGTTTTTGCTAACTATTCCAATATGTTCGCTTTCTGTTTCTAAGCCTAGTTTTCCAGAAACATTTTCTCCTTCTGTTTCTGCTTTATTAATAGTTTCGGCGATATTCATCAGATGGTTCGCTATTTCGTGGCGAGCTCTGACTACTCTATCTAAATCGTTCATTAAATTGTTATTTTCCATTGATTTTTGTTAGTTGGTAGAACAGGCGTCTCGCCTGTTAAGAACGTAGAACAGGCGTCTCGCCTGTTAATAACGTAGAACAGGCGTCTCGCCTGTTAGGAACGTAGAACAGGCGTCTCGCCTGTTAGTAGAACAGGCGTCTCGCCTGTTAATTGTTGATGCACCAATTCCCCCTTCCCCAATTTAATCTTTCTCTTTAGAGAACATAATTTGATAACCTACCCAAGCTATTCCCATCACTAAAATAGCTGCTGCCACCCAAATTCCTACATAAGCTGCGGCGGCGACTGCAACAACAATGCCTGCGAATTTACCCATTTTAATCATTTTTCGATACCATTTAGGCGGCACTTTTTCGGGTTTAGTATGGTGCGAAGTTTCGTACAATGGAGGTTGTACTTCTTGTTGGTAAAGTTCGTCCTCCATTTCTCGCAGGCGTATTTGTCGCTCTCTTTCTAATAGTTCTTGCTCTCGTTCTTTGAGTTCTCTTTCCTTGTTTTGGTAATCGCTCATTGTAGTTTTCCTTTGGTTAGAAAATAATTGTTGTCCCTCGTCGAGGACAGGAAATGCCTACTTTAATTAAATTCCTTATAATTTTAATTTATATCTGTAGTGACGACGAACTAAGGTTAAGATTTTTTAAGTTGTAATCTCGGTTACAAACGAACTACGAATAAGAGCGCTATTCCAATTAGGGCTAGGATAACTCCGAGTACGGATCGAAAAGAGAGTTTATCGCCCATCCAGACGGCAAGGGGCAGTACGAATAGAGGACTGGTGGCGCTTAAGGCTTGAGCTATGCCGACGGCGGTAAATTTAAAGGCCGTCTGTTGCAGCCAAATACCGAAATAAGTGCCGAAAAGTATGGCCATAAAAATAGTTATTAAGGTTCGCGGCGATCGCCCCTCTTCCCACCATCGCCGCGACTGTTGCCATTTCGGTCTAGCAATGGCTACCCATAACAACAATATGAAGGTACCTCCCAGCAGCCGTAAAAGCGTACTCCATAAGGGACTGATGGTGGTTGTAATTAGGGCCTGCCGGGATAAAGTAGCCCCGGTGGCCTGGCAGAGTTCGGCTACTAAGGCCCAACTGATGCCTTGGAGGTAATTGCGGCGATCGCTACTACCGCCTTCGACCCTCTCTGCAATTACCCAGGCTACGCCCAAAATAATTAACAAAATACCGCACCAAGCGGTAGCGGAGATTGTTTCGCCCAAAAAGAGCCAAGCGAATATTGCGGTTAGTGGGGGCGCTAATGTTTCCATAAGGAGGGTTCGACGCGGCCCCAAGTTCTGTAAGGTGGTAAAAAAGGCCGTATCCCCGACACCGAGACCTACCATGCCGCTTATTAGCAAGAGGCTTAATGCCTGGAGGTCAATTTTTGGTAGGAGTTGACCTCCCAGGAGAATGGTGAGGAGTAGGAGGGCGATCGCTACTAAGCCCTTGATTAAATTGAGAACTATGGGCGGGATCTTCGTCCCCACCCGACTATAAAGCACGGATGCCAGGGCCCAGAAACAAGCAGCAGTTAGGGCCGCTAGTTCCCCTTTTAAGTCGCTTAATAATAACTGGGGGTCCATTTTTGC
>JAXHVR010000022.1:0-60102 GCA_034189005.1 Cyanobacteriota bacterium
TCCAAGCGATCGCCACCCCGGGATTTTTGCCAGCAGCCCCCTAAGCACTCCAGCGCTGAACCACCAAACGGATAGAACCATCCAAATTATTCTTTTGTTCCGCAACCTGGAAGCCTTGTTTGGCGCTCTCATTAACCACAGTCTGGAAAGCATAGCCCTGAGTCACCTTATTAAGAAAGCGATCCACAGACCAAGCCTGCTGCCAAAACTGCAAATCCGCCACCAACTCGTACTCCCGACCGTTCCAAGCAAACCCAACATCGTAGCCGTTGTCTTGTTCGACGACAACCTCAGCACTGGTAGTTTGACCCCGATAGCCCCGAACCTCCTTCGGTCCAGCCTTCCAGTCAATACCTAAATCTGTTAAAGCAGCTTTTAAAAATTGCAAATTGCGAATTTGAGTTTTGATTTGGCTAAAGTGTGACATAGTGAATTTTAAAAACAAATAGATTGAACAAAAAAAGAACCTACGCAGATACCACGAAAAGAGCTTCTGCGCGCGTAAATACAACAAACAGAAAAGATTACCAGTTGTTAGAAGAAGCAGAGACCTGGGCAGTTGCAACCTCCCACTGATGCTGCTCCTGGGCGAAATGTTCGCTAGTTGGCTCCTGACTCAGCACGACGCCAAGTTCCTCCTCGATCGCCGCCGTAACCTCAGCACAGTTAGCGCCGATAATACCGGTCACCTTTTCCTGCACCCTGCCATCTGGATAAATGACAAACTCCAAAGTTTCCATACTCATACATGAGTCCTCGGTTGATGTTGCACTGGCAACCTTGGGACATTAGATTGCACCCAAAATAATTGCCTTGAGTTTTTCTCGGTCGTTTTTGACCCCAGGGATTAATGGCCTTTATTAGCCAGCCTCCCATCGAGCTTCCCTAGCCCCCAGGGGCGCAAGCCGACTCGTCTAGGTCATAAATCAATTGTGACAAATTGAAATAAAACGAGTCATAACTTAACAAAAGTTATTATAGTCGGAAGCAATAAATCAGTTGTTTGTTAAGTTTCGCGTATTTTTTGCAATCCGTCAACCCATCTGAAACAATGAAAGTAAAGGGCCTATCCAGATAAGGTTCTTTGCATCTTGCCCAAATAAGTATTTACTACAGTCACAGCTATAAAAATTTGAGAAAAAACGAACAAAGCAATACTATGAATACGAGTAATAACCAACCAATTAGCGTAGGAGTCCTGGGTTTTGGCGGTCTGGGCCAAGCAGCCGCAAGAGTATTAGCCCCCAAAGGAGAAATGCGCTGGGTAGCAGCCGCAGACAAAAAAGGTTATGTTTACCAGCCAGAAGGATTGAACGGCGATCGCTGCATCAGCGCCTATAAACAACAAGGTTCCATAGGCCATGTAGAGCCAGGCGGCGTCCTCAGCAGTCGCAGCATCGAAGAATTAATAGAAGTAGCCCATACCGTCGATGGTTATTTTTTGGCCCTGCCCAACTTGCCCAACACCTTCATGGCCGAAGTAGCGCAAAAATTTATCGCAACAGGTTGGCGGGGAGTATTAGTAGATGCCATAAAACGGACCAGCGCCGTCGAACAACTGCTGGCCATGAAAGACGAATTTCAAGCAGCAGGCATTACTTATATGAGCGGTTGCGGGGCCACTCCGGGATTGTTAACAGCAGCAGCAGCGATCGCCGCCCAAAGTTACGCAGAAATTCACAGCGTGAAAATAACCTTTGGTGTCGGCATCGCCAATTGGGAAGCTTATCGGGCCACCATTCGGGAAGACATCGGCCACCTCCCAGAGTACGACGTAGAGAAAGCCAGGGCCATGAGCGATGCCGAAGTGGAAGCATTGTTAGACCGGACTAACGGGCTATTAAAGTTAGAAAATATGGAACACGCCGACGACCTGATGTTAGAGGTAGCCGGAATTTGTCCGCGCGATCGCGTGACGGTAGGAGGGATAGTCGATACGCGCAACGCCAAGAAACCCTTAAGCACTAACGTCCAAGTAACCGGTCGGACCTTCGAGGGGAAAATTTCTACTCACACCTTTACCCTTGGAGACGAAACCAGCATGGCAGCCAACGTTTGCGGCCCGGCATTTGGCTATCTCAAAGCCGGGGTATCTCTACACCGACGGGGAATTTACGGTTTATTTACCTGCGCCGAAGTGATGCCCCAGTTTGTCAAATAAATAAAAAACAATATCGGACAGGCCCGCCTGTCCGTCACTTCTGATACTCATACTCATCCTCCAGCCAAAGCTGTAGGGATTTAATTCTCGCCATCGCCTCCCACCATGGAGCCATCATCCCACTTCCAATCTGGTTCTTTGGGGCGATCGCCATTAGAGTCAAAATCGTATAATTGGGGTTGCTCCTCCAAGAGCAAATCCTCTGATAACTCAACCTCCGATTCTTCCGTCGAAGCATCGATGAACTCTGTAGGGGCGATCGACTCCCGGGCATTACCATCAGATAACTCCCTAGTCGAATGCACCACAAAAGGAAGGCGAGCTCCGCTCAAGCCCTTTTTAATTCTTTCAGGAGTTTCCGAAAACAAAACAAACAAAGGATAGATATCCTCAGCTTCTTGGGAGTAGATATATCTATATTGATGAGGCATGACCCATTCATAGTCCTTGTCCAACCAAACCCGAGTTTCCCGCCAACGACTGAGCAACTGATAAAAATCCTCATCAGGGCGATGAATAAAGACAAAAATTTCCACCCCCGTCTTCACCTTCCACTCGGGGTCGCACATAAAAATGCCCAAATCGCAGGGCAAGCTAACAGCCTGTCCAGGCGCTATACTGACCCCCTGCTGTCCCCCAGAATAAGAAACCCCCTCTCGGAGGCGAACTATCGGCACGGGGATAGTAATTACGCTCTCTTGCGGGCGACGCATGCTAGGAATCATTTCCATATAAGGTCGATGTTGTTTTAGAAGAGCGATCGCCGCCTCAGAATTGCTGTACTCTGCTAATAAACTTTCGTAATGGGATTGTTTAACGCTCATATCAATTAACAATTAACAATTAACAATTAATAATTAACAATTAAAGTGGTGGTAAAGATGTAGTATTTTAGTTAGATTAGCTCGTTCGTAGTAATCGCTTTAGCGATTGAAAACAACTTTAATAAGAATCGCTAATTAGTTCGATTAGCTCGTTCGTAGTAATCGCTTTAGCGATTGAAAACAACTTTAATAAGAATCGCTAATTAGTTCGATTAGCTCGTTCGTAGTAATCGCTTTAGCGATTGAAAACAACTTTAGTAAGAATCGCTAATTAGTTCGATTAGCTCGTTTGTAGTAATCGCTTTAGCGATTTTAAATAACTTTAATAAGAATCGCTAAAGCGATTACTACGAACTATATCTAATTGCTTTACAAGTTTTCAAACACCGCAAACATCGGCAGATACATAGACAGCAGAATAGAACCGACGATGCCACCAATAGCGACAATCATCAGAGGTTCTAGCATACTTGTTAGTCCTTTAACCGCTTCTTCCACCTCAGTTTCGTAGAAAGAACCAACCTTCATCAACATTGAATCCAGCTCGCCAGTCTCCTCGCCGATCGCCATCATTTGAATTGCCAGAGAAGGGAAAACCTTCTTTTCTTGCAGAGCCAAACTAATCATGCCCCCGCTTTGAATTTCCTGCCTGGCGTATTCAACCGACTGAGCGATCGCCTCATTACCCGCCACATTCCTCACAATTTCCAAAGACTTCAGCATCGGCACCCCAGAACGGGTGAGAGTACCAAAAATCATACAAAAACGAGCCACCGCCGACTTTTCGAGCAAGTCTCCAAAAATAGGCAATTTTAGGAAAAGGCGATCGAAAAACAAGCGACCTTGGTCGGTGCTGTAAGTAATTTTATAGGCAATACTCAGGAAAATAATCGTCGCAAATACTGTTACCTGGGGAATTGGCGGCCAAGTGCGGCAAAACGTACTAATGCTCAACATAAACACAGTAAAAGCCGGAAGTTCCGTACCAATTTCCTCAAAAATCTTAGCAAAAGTTGGCAACAGAAAAGTCGTCATCCCAAAAAACACTGCAAAAGCAATAAACATAACCGTTTTTGGGTAAGACATAGCGGACTTAATTTCGCTAATAGTTTTAGCGTTTTTCTCCAACATCACCGCCAGACGTTCAAGCACTTCATCAAGGACACCACCAACCTCTCCCGCAGCCACCATACTCAGAAAAAGTTCGTCGAACACGCTATGCTTTCTCATAGCTTCCGATAGCTCAGTTCCCTGTTCTACATCAGCACTGATATGCTTAAGCGCGTACTTAATCTTGTAATTAGATGATTGATCTCGCAACACCTTCAAACACCGAATCATCGGCACCCCGGCATTAAACATCGCAGCAAACTGACGAGCGAACACGGCTAAATCCTTAACCGTGACGCTAGCCATAGCGACATTTATTTTCTCTTCCAAATCCTCCATGCTAAAGCCACCCTTGGCTTTTTTCTGGACTACACTACCAGCCATATTTTTATCCTCAATTAAATTCGTAGTTCCAACTAACAACCTTCCCATTAACAATTATCTTTTAGCCTTTTTAGCCCCAGCCTTTTGACCTTTAGGTTCTGGACCAATTAACCCTTGCAATTCATCTGGTTTAGTAGCCTTACCCATACCATTAGCCCAACTAACCTTACCTTCTCTGTAAAGAGCAGCTATAGCCATTTCCATCGTTTGCATTCCCAACTTAGCCCCCATTTGAATTTGGGAGTAAAGTTGAGAGTTTTTCGACTCTCGGATCAAGTTACCGATCGCCGGGGTATTGACCAAAATTTCGTGAGCCGCACATCGTCCGCCGCCTACTTTTTTCAGCAAATTCTGGCTGCAAATGCAGACGATCGAGTTAGAAAGCTGCGCCCTAATTTGAGGTTGTTGCTCCGGTGGGAAAACGTCTAACATCCGGTCAACAGTAGCCGTAGCCGAATTAGTGTGCAAAGTTCCAAACACCAAGTGACCCGTTTCCGCCGCCGAAGAAGCCAAAGCAATAGTTTCTAAATCCCGCATTTCCCCCACCAGAATAATATCCGGGTCTTGCCGCAGGGCGCCTTTTAGAGCATTACTAAAACTTTTAGTATCTTCCCCCTTTTGGCGTTGGTGAAATAAGCTCTTGACATTGGGGAAAACATACTCTATAGGGTCTTCAACCGTTAAAATATGCTCTGCGCGAGTGCGGTTAATCAAGTCCAGCAAAGCCGCCATGGTAGTAGTTTTACCAGAACCAGTCTGTCCCGTAATCAAAAACATTCCCCGAGGACGCTCCGTCATTTCCCGTAAAATCATCGGTATTCCCAGATCGTCAGCATTAGGAATTTTCGATGCCAAGGCCCGCATGCAAGCAGCCCAAGAGCCTCTTTCCCGATAGACATTCAAGCGGAAACGAGCCAATCCCTTAACACCATAAGCGCTATCCAACTCCCAGTTTTGCTCCAAATTTTTGCGCTGCATATTATTGAGCATTTGGAAGATCAGATTTTGCACCTCTAAAGGCTCCAAATTATCCCCAAATTGTGTTTGAGCGGTCAATTGCCCGCCGATCCTAAAAAAGATTGGGGCGCGAGCTTGGATATGTACGTCCGAACCCCCTTGCTCTACAAGAGATTCCAACACATCATCGATCATGTAGTCTGCCATAGCAAATTCATCCTCATATTTTTGTTTAATGTTAGACTTGTCAAAATTACCAAACCCTTACATCGCCCCCCCTCCCCCCCTAATTCCTAGCCAGTTAGTTTTATTGGCTGGATCTGATATTTGCGAGTTGACTTTCAACTGACAACTAACCACTAACCACTAACAAAAGACAGTAAGTTATTGGTTTTATTAGAAATTGAGAAGCATCGGTTTTATTCAAAACGCGGGGTCATGCAATAAGGACAATCCATCCATTCAGGTTCTAATTGAGCGTTGCAACTCTTACAGATAAGATTCTGCCTGGCAGCCCGTTTCATTTCCGCCTCCAAACCGGAATCAGTAAACGTTACCCGTTCCACCTCCTCAAAAGTGGTATAACCTTCTCGCACCAGATTCAAACTATATGGCAAAATAGCTTTCATCCCCTCTTCCACAGCCACTTCCTTAATTTGTTCCGTGGGTGCCCTTTGAGTAATCAAAGTTTGCAAGCGTTCCGTAATCTTCATAAATTCATAAACACCAACGCGGCCCTTGTAACCCAGACCGTTACACTTGCGGCAGAGGTCGCCCGCATCCGCCAGACTTTTTCGTTTTTCTGCCGGGATAGTATTTGCTTGATAGAAAGTCGTCTCCCTTTCCTGGGATGGAACCAGACCGTAACGACGCAAGTCGTCATCGGATGGAGTATAAGCCTCTCGACACTCGCTACACACCCGCCGCATCAGACGCTGTGCCAGTACCCCCAATAAAGCCGCCGAGATCATAAAAGATTCGACCCCCATCTCATCCAGACGAGCGATCGCCCCTGCCGCATCGTTAGTGTGTAGGGTCGTTAACACCAAGTGTCCGGTCAAAGCAGCTTCAATAGCCGTCTTAGCAGTTTCCTTATCTCGCGTTTCCCCCACCAGCAGAACGTCCGGGTCTTGTCGCAAGAACGCCCGCAGAATGCTTGCAAAAGTCAAATCCTTTTCCCGAATCACCTGACATTGGGTAATTCCCGGCAAAGCATATTCGATGGGGTCTTCCGCCGTACTGATATTAATCCCCGGGTCGTTTCGTTCTGCCAATACCGAATATAAAGAAGTTGACTTACCAGAACCGGTGGGGCCCGTAACTAGGATTAACCCGAAAGGACGGCTAGCAGTTTCCCTTACCAGAGCCAAAGTTTCCTGGTCTGTAATTAACTTATCCAAACCCAGTTGGGTGCTGGAACTATCCAAAATCCTGAGAACGATTTTCTCCCCATAGCGACTCGGCAAGCTATTTACTCGGAAATCGATAGTGCGTCCTTTAAATACCCGGCGAATGCGACCGTCCTGAGCTTGCCGTCGTTCGGCGATGTCTAAGTTCGCAATAATTTTGAAACGAGAGGTAATAGCTGGGATGATCTTTTTGGGGAAGCGATAATATTCTTGCATGACCCCATCTTTGCGCATCCGAATTTGGATATGTTCTTCTTGGGGTTCCACATGAATATCCGAGACGCCTTCCGAGAGAGCTTTTGCTAAGATGACGTTTACGGCCCGGATGACTGGGGCATCTTCCGCTTGGGCAGCCATCAAGGCCACATCTTCTATTTCCCCTGCCTCTTCTGGAGCTTCTTCCAGGTCGTTCTCGTCGAACTCATCGGCTTTAAAATCTAACTTTTTCTTTTCTTCCTTTTCAGCCTTCAGCTTGGCTTTTTTGGTTTGTTCTTCTGAATACTCCGATATAAGTTGTTGGTAGTCTTCTTTCGTAATGACCAGCCGTTGTAAAGCTACTCCTCCGTGATAGCGCAAAATCTGATTTTTAATTTCGTCTTGCGCTTTGAGGTCGTCGGGATCGACCATTCCTACCATCAGAAATGGTTGCTGCTGCTGGTACTCCTTCATCAAGACTGAAGGTATTGTGTCGTTGGTTATTTCTTCTAACTCTTCCGTTAAAGATTTAGCTTCTGGTTTGAGAGTATTTTGCAAGGCTTGGTAGAGCTGGTCTTCCTCGATATAGTCAGCCTTGATTAACTGATTGCCGAAATGAGTTTCTTTACTAAATAGAGGTACTATACGGTTGCGACGACAAGTTTCAATAGGAATTAACCGATCGATTAGATAAGCTACTTGCTCGGAGGGTACTGGCCTAATTTCCGGGTCGAAGGCAGCCAAACCGTAGAGTAACATCAGTTCAAATAACTGTTGTTTTTTGTAGTGGCGCAACAGTTCCGGTGGCAAGTCTTCTCCTGTGAGAGCTTCGAGGACTTCTGTTAGAGGTTTGCCCGAGTTCCGACTTTCTAGTTGACATTCTTTTAATTGTTCTATTGTGACGTAGCCGGCCTGAATCAGTTTGTTACCAAAGGGAGAAAAGTTACTTTGAGCAACAATCGCAGTACGCGCCCGTCCTGAATTCGTGTTTGTCATAATAGTAGTAGTATTATTTCTATTGTCAATAGTATTCCCACTTTTTTTTGTTAGTTATCTTGCCTGGCAAGAGCCGTTGGGATTATGTTGCTGCTTGGCTAGGGTTGCATTTCGTATTTGCCAATTTATTTGAGGCTACTCATACTCATAACGAGTAACGAACAACCCTAATGAAAAACGGAAAAGACAGAGGCACATTGCCCTTCTATATTATGGCAGGTTATCGCTGGCAAGAGCCAAGGAAAGAGGAACGATCGAGTCGCACAGTATTTGTCTTTATGGGTATGGAGTAATAATTGGGCAAATATTGAGAAGCATCAGAATGACTTGCGATGGGCGATACTGCTAGCAACTGACACATAAACCAGCCTTGAGAAAGAAATGAAGGCCAGGTGCTAAGAAAGAGGGAAAAATTGGGTAATTTGATCTTAAAGTGCAGGTGGAAAAATAAAAAATATAAGCAACTGGGTCAACGAAAGGGCGATCGCCTGTTGTAGAATAAAACAACAGTTAACCCAAGGGCATCTACGGTCTTGATTAGCGTCAAGATTAGAGGCCCTGTAAGTTTGACTGTTTTAAAACCAGCCAGCAATCCGGTCAAACCGGTGGCCAGGAAAGATACCTCATAAAGACTCCCGCAAAAAAGGTTAGAAACGATCGCTTTTGAGGGAGCCAGCCAGTAGAATCACAGATGTAGCCTAGTTTTCTATGAGTGACATTGACAAGCAGCAGGAAAATACACCCGACGTATCAGAAGCTCAAACCTCAGCAACCCAGACTAAAGGGGTAGAGGATAATGCAGGGCCAACACCCTTAGGAAATGAAGGTGGCGGTGGTGTCGGGATAGATATCGATGGCCAAAGCGCTCCAAAAGCAGAAGCTTCCGCAGCACAACCAGCAGGAGAAATAGATTGGGAACTGCAAGTGGCTCAAGCTTACCAGCAGGCAGAAGCATCATCTGATGATTCAGTAAAGGCAGAAGCAACAGCGCCTCAGAAACCAAATGACGAAGCGGCCAGAGCTAATGTCAGGGCAGATGATGATGAAGTTGCCAGTTTAAGAAATGCCCAAGAGTCGCTAAAAGCTCAATTAGAAGGAAGCCAAGCTCAATTTGAGGATGTTTCGAGTCAATATAGGCGATTGGCAGCAGATTTTGACAACTACCGCAAGCGCACCCAGAAAGAAAAAGAAGAATTGGACTTGCAGGTAAAATGCGTCACCATCACTAAATTGTTGCCGATAGTCGATAATTTCGAGCGAGCAAGGGCCCATATAAAGCCCCAAAATGAAGGGGAAATGAATATTCACAAAAGCTACCAAAGCGTTTACAAACAAATGGTAGATAGCCTCAAGCAAATAGGAGTTTCTCCAATGCGTCCCGAGGGGGAAGAGTTCGATCCAAATTTCCACGAGGCAGTAATGCGAGAGCCAACAACAGAATACCCAGAAGGAACAGTGACAGAAGAACTGGTGCGAGGGTATATATTAGGCGATCGCGTCCTGCGACACGCTATGGTAAAAGTGGCAGCAACCCCAGAAGAACCGATGGCAACTGAGGAGAATAAGCCAGAAACACAAGAGGAACAATCCTAATTTTAGGGTAGAAAAGGGCAACGGGCAATATGCTAATGCCATAAGAATAAATTAGCCCGCCCAATGCCCTATTAAAAACTAGATTAAAAAGAAAATTATTGCTAGGAAAAGATCGCAAGCAAAGCTCAAATAAAAACAAATTTGTTTGTATTTTGTCCGGCGATACTTACCGTTGCAAAAAGTTCAATAATATCTAATTAAAGTTATATAAAAATTAAAACCCGATCTGCTATGGGAAAAGTCATTGGTATTGACTTGGGAACGACCAATAGTTGCGTGGCCGTACTAGAGGCCGGTAAACCATTAGTAATCAGCAACTCCGAAGGAGGACGGACGACTCCTAGTATTGTTGGTTTTGGTAAAGGAAAAGAACGTTTAATCGGTCAACTGGCCAAACGACAGTCGGTAACTAATGCTACAAACACGGTCTATAGCATTAAACGATTCATCGGCAGGCGGTGGGACGACACGGAAGAAGAAAAAAGTCGCGTTCCTTATACCTGCGTAAAGGGGAAAGATAATACGGTTGACGTCCAAATAAGAGGGAAAAATTACACCCCACAAGAAATTTCAGCAATGGTCCTGCAAAAGCTCAAGCAGGATGCTGAAAACTATCTAGGAGAAGAAGTCACTCAAGCTGTAATTACAGTGCCAGCCTACTTCACCGATGCCCAAAGACACGCGACAAAAGATGCCGGGACTATTGCCGGTCTCGAAGTGCTGCGGATAATTAACGAACCAACGGCAGCAGCTTTATCTTATGGCTTGGACAAGCAGGATGAAGAGCAGATAATCTTAGTCTTCGACCTCGGAGGGGGCACTTTTGATGTCTCTATTCTCCAACTGGGAGACGGAATATTTGAAGTAAAAGCTACTTCTGGCAATAACCATCTCGGAGGAGATGACTTCGATAACTCTATAGTCCAATGGATGGTAGAAGAATTTAGAGCTACGGAAGGCACGGATCTGTCAGCGGATAAAATGGCCATGCAAAGGCTGAAAGAAGCTGCGGAAAAAGCCAAAATAGAATTGTCCGATACAGATTCTACTAGCCTTAATTTGCCTTTTATTACAGCCAATGAAACAGGTCCGAAACATCTGGAGATGGAACTTAGCCGCTCTAAGTTTCAAGAACTAGCAAAAAGTCTGATACATTCTACCATCAAGCCGGTAGAACAAGCCCTAAAAGATGCGGCTATGAAGCCAGAACAAATCGACAAGATTATTCTGGTGGGAGGTTCTACGAGAATTCCTGCGGTCCAAAAGGCTATAAGTAGTTTTTTCGGGGGCAGAGCTCCCGATCGCTCTGTTAATCCAGATGAGGCAGTGGCCCTGGGGGCGGCAATTCAAGCAGGGGTTTTGGGCGGGGAGGTACAAGATGTCCTGCTATTGGATGTCACGCCTTTGTCTTTGGGACTGGAAACTCTCGGAGGCATATTCACTAAGGTTATAGAACGAAATACTACCATCCCTTCGAGTCGCTCTCAAATGTATTCTACTGCGGTGGACGGACAAACTACGGTGGAAATTCACGTTCTCCAGGGCGAAAGGGCTATGGTAAAAGATAATAAAAGTTTGGGTAAATTCCTATTAAAAGGAATTCCACCAGCCCCCCGAGGAGTGCCGCAAATAGAAGTAAATTTTGACATAGATGCTAATGGCATTCTTAAGGTGACGGCGGTAGATCGAGGCACGGGAAGAGAACAAGGTATTGAAATAACCAATACCGGCGGTCTGACGGAAGCCGAGATCGAAAAGATGCAAAAAGAAGCCGAGCTCTATGCGGAAGAAGATGAAAAACAAAAAGAAGTGGTAGAGCTAAAAAATCAGGCTGAAGGTCTGTTTTATAATTACAACTCGACCCTCGAAGAGCATGACGATTTTATAGATGAAGAATTGAAACTACAGGGAGAAAAAGACTGCGAGGCATTAGAAAAAGCTATTGCGGATACTAATATTTCCTACGATGAACTAAAAGAGCAGGTGGATGCTTTTAAAGAAACTCTGTTTGCTATGGGAGAATCAGTTTACAATGTAGCAGGCAGCGGGGGTAAGCCTGAGTCTGAGATGTCAGAAACACCAAGCCTAACTCCACCAAGTTCGGAAACTAAACCAGAAACTAAACCAGAGGCTAAACCAGAGGCTAAACCAGAGGCTAAACCAGAGGCTAAGGTAGAAACTAAGCCAGAGGCTAAACCAGAGACTAAGGTAGAAACTCAGAGTAAAGCAAAGCCAAAGGCAGAGGTAGAAACTCAGAGTAAAGCAAAGCCAAAGGCAGAGGAGGCAAAGCCAAAGGCTAAGGAGACAGAGGAGAAAACTCCAGAAACTCCCAAACGTAAGGAAGCGCCAAAAAGTCCACCTAGTAGAAAAACTCCACCAAGCCTCGACGAAATGCCAGAAACCCTAGATGGCGAACTAAGTTCAGAACTGGGGCCGATGGAAGACGAAGAGTTTGCGGCGCAAGAATATTCTGATGAGGAACTTGAAAAAAATCCTTTTCTCTAGTAGAATGTGAAAGCTAATTTATTTGCCGATCGCTATTTACAGCTATCGCATTAAATGTTCCTCTAAACGGAGAAGGCACCGATTAAGATGCACCCGTGTTAGACTAAATATTGGCAGGGGATGGTTTAGGAGGGGGAAACCCAAAAAATCTATCGCCCTAGAAAAGAACTACCGGAAATCTTTCGGTAAACTAAGATAAAAAAATTAATCCCGGCAATAAAGCAGGGATATTGTTAATTAGCTTCAGGCAAACAACTCTATGGCCAGCGACTACTACGAAATACTAGGTGTTACTCGCAACGCCGACAAAGAGGAATTAAAGCGCGCTTATCGTCGCCTAGCTCGCAAATATCACCCAGATGTAAATAAAGACCCTGAAGCAGAAGACCGCTTTAAAGAAATAAATCGTGCCTACGAGGTTCTCTCAGAACCCGAATTAAAAAGTCGTTACGATCGCTTTGGCGAAGCGGGAGTCTCAGGAGGGGCCCAAGGCTTCTCGTCGCAAGACTTCGGCGATAGCTTCGCGGATATATTTGAAAGCTTCTTTAGCGGTTTTTCTGGGGGAGTGGGGAATCAAGGTCGCAGGCGATCGGGGCCGGTACGCGGGGATGACCTGCGAATAGACCTGAACCTCGATTTCCAAGAAGCAGTTTTCGGTGGAGAAAAAGAACTCCGCATCAAACATTTAGAAACTTGCGAAACTTGTAACGGGTCTGGGGCCAAAGCCGGCACGAAACCCCAAACTTGTTCCACTTGTGGCGGATCGGGTCAAGTCCGTCGCGCGACGAGAACTCCCTTCGGTAGCTTTACTCAGGTTTCTGTGTGCCCCACCTGCAACGGTACTGGAGAATCTATAGAAGAAAAATGCCCCACTTGTGGCGGCAAGGGTCAAAATGAAGTTACTAAAAAGTTAAAAATTACGATCCCGGCAGGGGTCGATAACGGCACTCGCTTGCGGGTTTCTAATGAAGGAGATGCAGGTCGCCGTGGAGGACCGGCAGGGGATCTGTATGTGTTCTTGGCTGTTAAAAATGACTCGGAGTTTCGACGAGAAGGAATTAATGTTCTCTCGCAGATAAAAATTAGTTACCTACAAGCCATTTTGGGTTGTCGGTTGCTGGTAAATACTGTGGATGGAGAGACGGAACTAACTATTCCCGCAGGAACTCAACCCAGTACGGTTCTGACTCTGGAAAATCAAGGAGTGCCTAGATTGGGAAATCCTGTAAGTAGGGGAGACCATTTAATCACTGTGGATGTCAATATTCCTAATAAGGTGACTTCTGAGGAACGAGAATTACTCGAACAGTTGGCAAAAATTAGGGGCGAACGCACTGGTGACAGTGGTTTTGGCGGCTTTTTGGGCAATTTGTTTCAAAAATAACAATTAACGATGAGGCGCTAATGGACCCGAAGTCTGAAACTGAGAATAAAATTGCATCAGATGTCCAAATGGACCTGCGGGGTACTCCTTGCCCGATTAATTTTGTGCGGACAAAACTGCGTTTGGAACAAATGGCACCGGGGTCGCTTTTGGAAGTTTGGCTGGACCCAGGCGAACCTATAGAACAAGTGCCCGACAGTCTGACGATGGAAGGTTACAAAATAGAAGAAATTCAAGACTGTTCTGGGTATTTTAGCCTGAAGATCCGCCGTCCCGAAGCAGCAGCATGAGTTTGCCCGATTTGGTGGGGACGGTGGTTGCCGTTCAGGCTAATTTCTATTTGGTAAGGTTCGACTCCGCTTACCATAATTTTGAGCAAAAGGCAAGAGAAAGTTTGGCAGATTCTCTGCTCTGTACCAGACGATCGCGCTTGAAGAAAATAGGCCAAAAGGTGATGGTGGGCGATCGCGTGGTGGTAGAAGAACCGGACTGGGCCGGGGGACGAGGCGCCATATCCGAGGTCTTGCCCCGAAAAACGGAACTAACGCGGCCCCCCATCGCTAATGCGGATTGCATTTTATTAATGTTTGCTTTGGCAGAACCCGACTTAGAGCCTTTGGCCTTAAGTCGGTTTTTGGTCAAGGCAGAATCTACGGGCTTGGAAGTTACTTTGTGCTTAAATAAGTGCGATTTAGTCAGCGAAGAACAAATCGCGCAATGGCGGGAGAGAATTTCCGCTTGGGGATACGAAGCGCTGTTTGTTAGCGTAGAGAAAGACGTTGGTATATCTACGCCTTGTTTTACATATAGCAATACTAATTTAGCTCTCGAATTAAAAGATAAGATAACGGTAATTTCCGGTTCCTCCGGGGTGGGTAAGTCTAGTTTGATTAACCGCTTAATTCCAGACGCGGACTTGCGAGTGGGGGAAGTTTCCGGGAAACTGGCGCGGGGGAGGCATACCACTCGCCACGTCGAACTATTCGAGTTGCCGATGGGGGGGTTGCTGGCAGACTCTCCTGGTTTCAACCAACCGCAACTGGAGTGCGAACCGTCGGAGTTAATTTATCTTTTTCCCGAAGGGAGGGAACGGTTGGCGGCAGGTAGCTGTCAGTTTAGCGACTGCTTGCATCGTTCGGAACCAAATTGCGCGGTTAGGGGGGAGTGGGAACGTTACGAGTATTATTTGACGTTTTTGGAGGAGGCGATCGCCCGTCAAGAGGCTTTGCAGCAAAAACCGGATGGGGAGTCGAGTTTGAAGGCAAAAACTAAGGCGGGGGGAAAGCGCCAGTTGGAACCGAGGTTGGAAAGTAAGAGGTATAGACGTTCTTCCCGCCGAGTGGAACATCAGAAGTTACAAGACTTCTGCGAAGACTTTGATGAGTTTTAATAAGCTAGTTCGTAGTAATCGCTTTAGCGATTCATATTGATAAATCGCTAAAGCGATTACTACGAACTGGGGCGATCGCTATTGAAGACAAACCCGGTTTCTGGCCTCCGAATTTCTCAGAACCCCTGCACGGATTGCTATAAGCTAGTTCGTAGTAATCGCTAAAGCGATTTTAAACAATATCTATCTAAATCGCTTTAGCGATTACTACGAACAAACAATATCTAAATCGCTAAAGCGATTACTACGAACTGGGGCGATCGCGCGCGAACCACCAGGTTATTACTCCGGCAAAACAGGCAAATAGTAGGGTCCAAAATATACTGCTAACTAATGGATGAATTGTGTTTAATTTGCCGCTGGGTTTAAAGACGAAAGGAACGTCGGCATACTCTACATAACAGGTGACAAAAATGCCGCCGACTCCCAAAGCTACTCCTAATATTTGGATAGTTTTTTCTAAAGAGCGATCGCTTTCTGCTTGTTCTATCTCCGCGATACCTCTGGCGGTTTCTAGGATGCGATCGAATAGCTCTTTACCCGGTTCTAAATATTCTAAATCGGTTTGGATTTGTTTTTGCCAAAGTACGATATTTTTAGTTAATTTTTGCCATAATTCTGACTCTTCGCCGCCAATTTCAATTATTTTTTTTATAGCTATGTCGTAATTTTCAGCATTAGTATTTAACCCCGTTAATTGAGTTTGTAAATCCCGCAGGCACCGGCTGTATTCTAAATACTTTTCTGGTAAATTGTTTAATAAATTCTTCAGATATTTCAGCCGTTTTCTGTCCTCGCGATCGCTCCGCGAAAATTTCTTTATTTCTGCCTCTAATTCGCTATATATTTGGCGGCAACTTTGATAAAGTTCGCGGGATTGCTGATAGACGTAAATAATTTTATGGCGATACCAGAGCAAATTTCTAAACCATTCGTAGCTTGCAGAGAATGCTTCTATTGTCGGGTCGCCACTGTTATCTATCAATACTAATAAATGACAGTTTTTAGCTAAATCTCTCGAATTGTCTGGGTCTGCTGCTTCGTATTCAAAGAACAAACTGCCGAACACATTTCCTCCATTGATTAATCTCAAATTCCCCGCAAACTTGCTGCCTTCTAATAAAGCTAAAGCATAGCTTTCGGCTAGACTTTTACACTCATCGTCGGGCTTCTCTATTTCTCCATAAATCCAGATTGTTTGCCCCAGAGAGGAGTTAATTGCTGTTGGTAATAAATGCTGGAATTGTAACTGTTGAAGTTGGGAAGGTTCGATGGCAATATCGACAGATTCGGGATAGAGAGTCAGGTCGGCAAAATAGGTATCGTTGAGGCGAAAAGCTTCGAGAGTTCCCTCGATTTTGTAACCTAATTCAGTCTCAAAACTGCCTAAATCTAAGCTTCCTGTTTCTGTCAGCCATTCAGTGGAACGTTGCAATTCGGGGGCGGAATTGTACTCGCCGTTTTCGTCGTAGCAAATTAGATGGGAACGGAGGTTTTTTAACTCGGGTAAAGGTAAAGATGCCTTCCCCAATTCGGCTAAATTTTCCCAGAGAGTTTCTGCCCCAGGAGCAACTTTTCCTGGGGCATCGGTTAATCTATTGCGGAGGTGGAAGGCGTATAAGCTGATAGTAAAGTTTTTCACTATTCGTCTTCTTCTGATGATTGGTTGGAGGTGGTAGAGGCGGGTTGGATGGCGTTGGTTAATTGTTCTTTTAAAGTTTCGTCTGGTTCGTTTGGAGAAGTATTTGGTCTGATTTTTCCAGGCCCCAATACTATCTCGTTATTTTCTTTTTCGGCGGCAATTATTGCTTTTAACTTTTCTTCGTAAGCTGTTAATACTCTGCCTCTGGTTTCTACTTTCAACCAGTTTTCGATTTCGTCGCAAATTTTGGCGTTGTTTTCTGGTAGATTAACGACGAGTTTTCGTAAGTCTTGTTGGTCTGGTTCTGGGATTAAACCAGATTGGTAAACTTGGATAAATGCTTCAATGTTTTCTCGATAAACAGACATTAGTTATTCTCCTTTTCCTATCAAACAAAATGCTGCCCAATAATAGGGCGCTGCAAAAGGTTTTTCTTCCTCGTTGTTTCGTGCCATTGTTAGCAATTTGAGTTTTAAATTGCGCTGTATGGCGGAGCTTATTTGGGAGTGGGGCAGCCATTCCCGGAACTGGGAAATAGTGCTATCTCTCAACCAGGCTCGGGCTCGATCGAGAGCTACTGCCATATTATCATGGTTTTGCAGTTCTTGATAAAATTTGACGGTGAAGATAGCGGTAGGTAGGGGCTGTACTCTCCAGAGGGTGGCGAGGACGTTGGTACTTCCTGCCAGGAGGAAGCCGCTGGGCAAGCCTACATAGTTATCGGTAACTTTTTGGTGGTCTGTCAGGGCAGTTTCGCAGGCCGAGAGGGTGACGAGGCGACAGTTTTTGAGGTCGAGATGGGCGAGGATGTCTCCCAGGGTGAGGTTGTCGTCTGCTAGTTGCAAGTAGGAGTCGAGGGGGGAGGCGAGGTTGAAGTTGCCGTGGCAGAAGAAGAAGAGGTTGTGGGCCTTGGGGAGTTGGGGATGTTGGAGGAGTTGGGATTTTTTAGCGCTGGCGTTGGGGAGGATCTGGGGGTTGGTGAATTGTTGTTTTATGGCGTTGGTGGCGCCGCAGTCTCGTCCCTCTAGGTCGGGGGTGGGGGTTTGGATGGCGAGGAGGTTGTGGAAGTGGGGGCGCTGCCGTTTTTGGACGAGTTGCAATAGCTGGCAACTGGGGGCGTATCGGACTCCTTTGGGGAAGAGGTCGATGAGTGGTTTGTCGCCGAGGGGTAGGGCGTGGAGGGGGAGGAGATAGAGGTCGAGGTGGGGGATGAGGATGAGGCCCTGGCAGGGAGTTGGTATTTGGGCGAAGATTTCTTCGATGTGGAGGATCTCGGCGAAGTTTTGGAGTCGTTGGGGGAGTTGTTCGCGCCACCAGGGGCGATCGCCTTTGCGGTTGTAGAGGCGGAGGTAGGCATCGGTGCGTTTTTTGAGTTTTTTGAGGTCGGCGGTTGAGTATTGATGGATGTTGAGACCTTCTTGAGATACGATGAACGCTACTAGGGTTTGCCCGGTGAGGTACCATTCGACAATGGCAGTTTCTCCATCGGCGACTAATTCTTGGATTTCGGCAAAGGAAATTGCTTCTACCCGTTGGGTCAAACTGAAACTGGGGTCTATTTGTTTGATGTCATCGAGTACCAGATCTAACTCTTGCCGCGACTCCTGCAATTCTAATTCTAATTGCTGCCTTTGCTGTAGGGTTTGTTGCTGTTGTTGCTGTCGTAGTTCTCCTGCTTCTGGGGGTTCGGAGGTTTGAATGCCGCTTGGGGAGTTGCTGCTGGATGAGTTTAATTGTTGGGAGGTTGCTTGGAGTTGGCGGCGGAGTCGGTTTAAGTCTCGGAGGAGTTTTGGGGGAATGTCGCCTTGGGGGAGGAGGTTGCGACTGACTGCTAGTTCTACGAGGTTGCGCGATTTTGCGCGTTCGACGGTGATGAGGGCTTTTTGGGGTTGGTCTATGTTTAGATAGGATTGGATGAGTTTTTGGTAAACGTCGATCGCTTCTTCTAAGATTTCTTCGCGGCGGGCGTCGGTGGATGCCCATTCTCGCAGGAGTTCGACTGCGGCGATCGCGGTTTCGTAGGTGTCGATCGCTTGTTGCCAGTTTTGTTGGGAGAAGTGGAGGTTGCCTAAACTGCCGGCGGTGTTGAGGCAGTCAAAGGGATTTGCTTTGGGGGTGCGAACTGACAATGCGTTTTGGTGCGAGGCGATCGCTAACTCTATATTTTCCGCTTTGTCTCCTTTTATTCTATACCAGAAGGCACATCCTAGATTGTGTTGACTCTTTGCCCATTCATAGGGGAATGCTTGTTTTGTGCGAATCTCCAATGCCTTTTCGTAAGCCGCGATCGCCTTCTCTATATTTTCTGCCTTGTCTCCTTTGATTCTATCAAGATAGGCACATCCGAGATTGTGTTGAGTATTTGCCCAGTCGTGAGGTAATGCTTGTCTTGTGCGAATCGACAATGCCTTTTCGTAAGCAGCGATCGTCTTCTCTATATTTTCAGTTTTGTCTCCTTCGATCCTCTCATAGTAGGCAGCACCCAAAGCAGTTTGAGTATTCGCCCACTTGTAGGGAAAAGCTTCCCTGGTGTTAACTTCCAATGCTCGACCGAAAGCAGCGATCGCTAATTCTATATTTTCTGCCTTATCTCCTTTTATTCTATCAAGGTAGGCGAGACCCAAATTGTTGTTACTTATCGCCCATTGTGAAGGGAGTGCTTCTTTTGTGCGAATCTCCAATGCTAATTTATTTGCAGCGATGGCTTTCTCTATATTTTCTGCTCTATCTCCTAATATTCTTGCTCTGTAGATCAAACCCAAATTATTCTGAGTTATTGCCCAGTCTGTGGGGAATGCTTCTTTTGTGTAAATTTGCAATGCACGCTCCTCGGCAACGATCGCTAACTCTATATTTTTGGCTCTCTCTCCTAGTATTCTGTCTCTGTAAGCTGCTGCTAAATTGTGTTGAGTATTCGCCCACTTGTCGGGAACAACTTCCCTAGTGTTGACTTCCAATGCATGCTCGAAGACAGCGATCGCTTTCTCTATATTTTCTGCCTTATCTCCTTTTATTCTATAAAGGTAGGCATTGCCTAAATTGTTTTGAGTATTTGCCCAGTCGGTGGGGAATGTTTCTTTTGTGTAAATTTGCAATGCTTGGTGGAAAGCAGCGATCGCTAATTCTATATTTTTGGCCTTGTTCCCTAGTATTCTGTAATAGTAGGCAGCGCCCAAATTGTTCTGAGTATTCGTCCACTTGTAGGGAAAAGCTTCCCTGGTGTTAACTTCCAACGAGCGATCTAAAGCAGCGATCGCCTTCTCTATATTTTCGCTTTTTTCTCCTTTGATTCTGTCAGTGTAGGCACAGCCTAAATTGTTTTGAGTATTTGCCCAATCGGTGGGGAATGTTTCTTTTGTGTAAATTTGCAATGCTTGGTGGAAAGCAGCGATCGCTTTCTCTAAATTCTCTGCTTTATCTCCTTTGATTCTGTTCTCATAAGCAACACCCAATTTATTTTGCAGCGCTGCCCACTGGATGGGGAATATTTTCCGACTCACAAACTGCAACATCCATTCGTGAGTGGCGATCGCCCCCTCCTGCAATTCAGCCCTATCCTCTGGGTTTGCGTTAGAATCGTTACCCGAATATTTTTGAGTTATTTCCCCTATTTTCCTCCCCAGAGGTGGGAATAGTTTCCCTAGCAGTCCTAATGGGATTCCTATAATAATAAGTATCGTCCAGAACAGAAAAAATTGTCCTACTTTGGAGAAGAGAGAAGAGATTCGACGCATGGTTCGTTTCTGCGAGAGAATAGAATAAGCCAGACGTGGGAGCCGACACGGCGAGTCAGCCGCCGCTCTCCTAATATAATTCAGCAGGGGATTATTGTCAAGGGGTTGGTTGGCAACGGATTATGTAACGTCGGGGGTTGTCGGTGGGGGAAATTGGTTGGGGGATGTTCGTAGAGATTTGAGAAACCGGGTTTTTGGCAAAAACCCGGTTTCTGCAAGAGCGATCGCCTCTCATCCACCGTATCGTTATTGAGAAATTGAAATAACCCGAACCTGAGTTATTCGGTGCATTGGTTTGCTTGGTTTTTCCGTTGTAATTAGCTCGTCAGCATTAACAGAAATTGCCGCAGCAACATGAAGGGCATCTATAGCCCCCAAGCCCCTTTCGGAAGCCAACTTTTGTGCTAATTCCAAAATACTTTCCAATTCGTTTGCCCAGTAAGTGCAACCAGTAAAAAAAGTTTCATAAAAATTAACTTCAGCCAGTTGTTGATGATAAATAGCTTTGGGCAAAACTTCTAATTTAACAAACAAGCTAGTAGCATATTCTCGTTGGGGATCGTCCAGAATTTCTGCCGCTTTAAGCGCAACAGTTGTTATGCCTCTAAATGCCGCTATTAGTACTCCCGAGTCTATGTAAGTTTTGATTTTATTCATCCTCTCCCACCCCGAATATCGCTAATTTCTTCGTCAATTTCATCCCAAGTTAATAACTTAGGTTTGTCGGCAAGCGATCGACAACGAATTTCCCATAATTTCTTGCCCAACTCAGTTTTAGGTTTATACGTCCCTTCGCCTTCCCCGTTAAGTGTCGGGTTGGTTCTTTCTATTTCTCGAATAAAATCCCAAACTTGCCGCTGTTTTTCCAACGGTAAAGTACGCCATTTATCTAGCAAAACTTGTTCGCTATTCATTAACTTCTTCTCCTTAACAAATCTGACTCATTATAACTTACCTGCCTTATATTCAGCTTCAAAACGATGATAATCGGCCTCTTCTGCTGCTAGATACTCTTCGATTTCATCTCGGTTGGCATAGTAATATGTCAATGCGGCATGAACTTGTGCTAAGTTCAAATGTCCGAAGCGATCGCGTATTTCCTCTGGAGTTAAACCCCGTTTATGCCAAACTGCAATACGCTGCACCGACACTCGCGTACCGGCAATTCGAGGGCGATGTTGCATCCGCAACGCTGCGCGAACGCCACAGGTATTTGGACTGCGGACAATAAGCGTTCCGATATCAATAATAGCTGTCATTTCTACCTCAATCGAGTTGGAACTAGACTATTATAACGTCAGTTGGGTTGTTACGATCGACATGAAACCTCGGGGGTTGTCGGGAGGCGGAATTGGTTGGGGGATTTTCGTGGAGGTTTGAGAAACCGGGTTTCTTGCCCCCAAGGCTCCTAACCCCCGCACCGCTATAGTGCTAAAAAAGTAGCGATCGCTCGCCGGGTGGATTTCTGCATTTCTTAACTACCTCTTTACGGTTTTTTCACCCCAACCATGCTATTATAATAGACGAACGTTCCTCGGCATAATTCAATGGAAGATCGAGAGCTAGAAACTCTGCTAAACAACATCGAATCAGATCGAGTCGAACGCAAAGCCTCCATATCTGACCGAAACGCAATTCGTCAGACTATCTGTGCTTTTGCTAACGACCTGCCAAACCACCAAAAACCCGGAGTCGTCTTTATAGGCGTTAAGGATAACGGCAGTTGTGCCGACCTGCCCGTAACCGACGAACTCTTACGCACCCTTTCCGATATGCGTTCCGACGGGAATATCCTACCTTTCCCATCCATAGTCGTTCAGAAGCGGACTATAGGTGGCTGCGAGCTCGCCATTATTATCGTCCAACCATCAGAGGCTCCACCAGTACGCTTCAACGGACGCACTTGGGTGCGCGTGGGGCCCCGTCGAGCCACTGCTACCCCAGAAGAAGAGCGGCGTCTCAATGAAAAACGGCGCTCTAAAGACTTGCCTTTCGACGTTCGATCGCTACCATCGGCGACTCTCGATGACCTCGATCTCGAACTTTTTCGTAGGGTTTATCTCCCCTCGTCTCTGACAATGGAAGTTATCGAGGAAAATCAACGAACCACCGAACAACAGCTAGCTTCGATGCGGTTGACAACAGTCCTGGGGGAACTAACTGTTTTGGGGGTGCTAGTATTAGCTAACGACCCAAGACAGTTTGTTCCCGGTGCTTATATTCAGTTTCTTCGCATTGAGGGAACGGAATTAATCGATCCTATCAAAGACCAAAAGGAGATTTCCGGTCCTCTGCCAGATTTATTGCGGATGTTAGACGAAACATTTCAAGCGCATATTTCGGTAGCATCGGACCTGACCGCCCAACCAGTAGAAATTCGACAACCGGATTATCCCATAGTGGCACTGCAACAATTAGCTAGAAATGCTGTCATGCACCGCACTTACGAAGGAACTAATGCCCCCACGCGAATTTATTGGTTTAGCGATCGCGTCGAAATCCACAATCCCGGAGGTCCGTTCGGTCAGGTCAACCGCCAAAACTTCGGTCAACCGGGGATAACCGACTATCGAAACCCTCATATAGCTGAAGCCATGAAAAATTTAGGCTACGTGCAAAAATTTGGTGCGGGCATCTCTCTTGCCCGCGCTCAACTCCAGAAAAACGGCAACCCACCCCCCGAGTTCGTTGTAGAAGATGCCTTTATGCTAGTCACCATTAGGAAATAACTATGAGCGCGATCGTTATTGCTTTTTTTAATAACAAAGGAGGTGTCGGCAAAACTTCCTTGGTGTATCATTTAGCTTGGATGTATAGAGATATGGGCTTGCGAGTTGTTGCTGCCGACCTCGATCCTCAAGCTAACCTTACTGCTGCCTTTCTGGAGGAAGACCGCTTAGAAGAACTGTGGGAGGAAGGCGAACGGGCCAACACCGTTTTCGGTTGCGTCCGACCTTTGATTAGAGGAATTGGCGACATCGCCGAACCCCATTTAGAAGAAGTCGAAAAACAGTTATCGTTATTTGGCGAAAACCTGACGCTATTGGTAGGGGATTTATCGCTCTCGGGTTTTGAAGACCAACTCTCGGAAGTTTGGCCGAAATGCATGGATGGTGACGAGCGTGCGTTTCGCGTGATGTCGGCTTTTTGGAGGATCCTACAGAAAGCGGCAGGGGCCCGGGAAGCCGACATCGTTTTAGTTGACTTAGGCCCCAATTTAGGAGCGATTAATCGCGCGGCCTTAATTGCCGCAGATTACGTCGTAGTCCCCCTCTCACCAGACTTATTTTCCCTACAAGGTTTGCGCAACTTAGGCCCTACTTTGCGACGCTGGCGCAAAAACTGGCAAGATCGACTGAAACAAAATCCCGTTCCCGATCTAAAACTGCCATTAGGCAAAATGGAGCCTGTTGGTTATGTAGTGTTGCAACACGCAGCGAGATTAGATCGCCCGGTGAAAGCATATAAACGTTGGATCGCTCGCATTCCTTCAGTTTATCAAGAAGATGTATTAAATCTGCCAGAGAATAATGAGGTCTCTGTTACAGAAGATCCTCATTGTTTGGCTTTGCTGAAAAATTACCAGAGTATGATGCCCATGGCCCAGGAAGCTCGCAAACCGATGTTTCACTTGAAAGCTGCTGATGGGGCTATTGGGGGACATAGTTCGCTGGTGAAAAAGATTTACCTGGATTTTAAGGAGTTGGCAGAGGCGATCGCTCGCCAAACCGGTTTAGAAATACCGTAATATCAATTAACAATTAACAATTAACAATTAACAATTGGGTTTTAGGCGTAAAACCATTGATTTTATTTGCTTTGCCTTTTTTACCATTTTGTTTTTATGTTTGGTCATTTATTGTGACTTGATATAACAATTAACAATTGTGTTATTAGAAACTATTCCAAATTGGCGATCGCCTCCCTTTCCACCAAAATTTCCCCAGTCAAAATATCCCTCACCGTTGCCAATAAAACCCGCCGTTCGTCCACCTCAAAACTTACCGCAACGCGATCGACACCCGCCTGCCCCGGCGGTTCCAAACGTGCCACGCAAACTTCCTCGCGGTGAGTATCCAAAGAACGATATTCTTCGCGAGTATTTAACGTACTGCTGGTCATCCTTCCATCCTCGTCAAAAATAACCTCCGCCTGAGACATTTCTGCCATTTCCCCAATATCCAAACGAATCTCTTTTTGTCCCTCAGCAGCAACCTGCAAAGTTATCGCTTCCTCCCTTTGACAAGGATATTTTATCCCCTTTTTAAACAAAGGATAAAAAGTAAAACTTTTAGAACCAGCATCCCACAAACGAATGGCATAAGTATGACGCAAATAATCCTCAACTTCGCTCAAATTACTAACAGCCAAAGCCCCATGAGCTACCGCATCAAAGGGCTTATTCATCCTCACCTTTTTTTTACCAAAATAGGAAATCAGCAAATTTTGCACCGCTGGAATCAAACAAGTGCCCCCTACCAATAAAACCCGTTCGATTTCGTTTTTAGTAATACCTTTACCGGTTGCAATTGACAAAACTTCATCCAGAGCATCTCGTAACTGTTGAAGTAACTGTCTCGATTCCAAAATTTCCTCTAATTCTTCTCTGGTTAACTCCATCTCGCGAGCGATGAAGTTCTCATCATCAAACCAACTTTCTTTAGCCTCTTCTTTCCGGCACAAAACTATTTTTAATCGCTCCCCCAAATCCAATAAATTCTGCCAAGCAAAAGTTCCCACATCTTCGCGACTGGAACCAATTTTCTGCAAATAATTTTCCGCTATCCAGTTGTCGATATCTATACCGCCAACGTAAGCATCGGATTTTGCCAATACTTCTCCCTTTAAAGGAGCAATAAAAGGAGCATTTTCGTTTTGACTTTTAGCAGCGATCGCCCCCGTCCGTACCAAACTTAAATCCAAAGTTCCCCCGCCAAAATCCACCACCAAAACAATTGCTCCCGGACGCTTCACTGCATAACCTAAAGCAGCAGCGGTGGACTCATCCACGATTTCAATTTTTTCCGCGCCCAGCTTATTTCCCAAGTCGCGAAACCAATCTAAATAGCGATCGAAAGCACCTACTGGCGCGGTAAAAATTACTTTTTTAGGTTCTATATTTTGCTCGGATAATTGCTGCCAAATTTCTTTAATAAACCGTTCGGAAATAAATTCTGGAGAATAACTTTTACCGTCAATTTGACGGGGTGGCGGTTGAAAATCGGCCGCTAAATCTCGCTTGAAAGATTGAAATAGGCGCTCTGGGTTAGTAGTTCCGAGACGTTGCGATCGCACTTTTTCTCCCAAAATTAACTCTTCGTTATTCTTCGCATAAACCAGCGTCGGAATTACTGGAATTTCTACAACATCTCCGTTCTTTCTCTTCAGTTTAAAAACGCGAGAAATATCGCCGAACCTTAAAGACTCTGCTTCCTTTGTATCTGGGTTTAAATAACTAACAACTGTATTGCTAGTACCAAAATCAATAGCTATTACTGCCATATTTTTTCATTTTATATAGAGCTTAACAATTAACAATTTTCTTTAACTGGTACTCTCTGCCCGCGCAACTCCCTTACCACCAGGTAAAGTCCGACTAACCTTAGCAGGACAAAGAATTTTTACGTTATTTTTATAACCAACAAACCGAATATAAACCAAATCTCCTTCAACAAAACCTTCGCTATCTGCCTGATGTAATTGAGGATTAAAAGAAACTTCTTCCCAAGCTTTGCCGATCGCTTTATAACCCCAACTATCCAACAAATTCTCTAACGGAGTCAACAAAGAAATTAAATTTTTCGCCGGCAAATTGGGTTTAGCTTCTGTCATCGGACGGATGCTTGGATAATTAGTCAATAAACTTTGCAATTGCTGAAAAGTTGACTCCCGAAAATCCGCCGTAATTTCGGCTTTTTGTTCTTGGAGGCGATCGCGCAACCTCCCACATTCGCGCCGCAATTCTTCATTTTCCTCTAATAATTCTTCTTGGCGTTTTTTCCAACTATTATCTAAGTCTAAATTATCGATTAATTCTGGCAAATTCCAATTTAAAGAAGCAGCTAATTTAGTTAGTTCGCCAAAACTGATTTCGTTAAAATTACCCCCTGCCAAACGAGATAAACTTTCCCGACTCAAACCAGACTTTAACTGCCAATCTTCCCAACTATAGCCTAATTCTTTCAATCTTTGGTAAATAGGAGAATTGGGAGGGAGAGTTAAATCGCGATCGCTTGAGAAAACCACCCTCAATAAAACTATTAACACGCTGCCTGTCGACACCGCCACTACAAAAAAAACCAAATTTGTATTTTCTAACATAGCTCTCTAAATTTAGCTAACTTCAGTCAATTAAAACCGTTATCTGCAATGGGGTAGCTCCATTATTAGTACCAAAACAAAAATCATTTTTAAAATTATTATCCATACCCCATTGCCCATTTTTTATTCTTTAATAAATTGAGTTTCAGTAGCAGTTAAATTTTCATCACCTTCATAATATTCTGGTAATAATTCCTGAGATTCAACCTTTCCCAAAGCATCTTCTACATCCTTAGTAGAATCCACACAAGTCGAACCGGTGCCATCTATGACTTTTTCAGATATTTTACCATCCTTTCCAATTCGATATTCAATCTTTTGATATTCAGCCATAATAGTTGCTCCTTATTAAGAAAATTATCTTAACATATTAGCTGTTATAATTAATTATAAACCCAGTGTCAAGATTTATGAATCCAAATTTACAAAAACCTCAAGATAAAGAAGCCCCGATCCGGGGCAAAGAAAAACTGCATGGCCCATTGATGGCCCAACTAAATTTAATGATTCGGGCCCGCTATCCCCTGCTTTACATAGTCGCGGCAGAAGAAGAACCCGTAGAAAAAATACTCAATAAAATTGCAGATTTATCAAACCCAAAACGTCGCGTTTTAATGTGGGATCTAGTTCGGGGTTGGGATGATAATAAAACCGCTAAAGGTTCGGCAATGGCAGCCCTAAATCGAATTGCATCCACCGACGACGATCTAAACACTATTTTCGTCTTAAAAGACTTGCATTTTATCCTCAAATTTCCTTTAAACGAAAGATACGCGCCAGTCATCCGAGAGTTGAAAAATGTTACTAGGGAATTAAAACGCAGTCGCAACGTTTTAATATTAATGAGTCACGCTTTGGAAGTGCCCCCAGAATTAAGCGAAGAAGTCACAGTAATAGATTTTTCTTTGCCGGGCATTGAGGAAATTAATTATTTAATCGAAACCCTAGTCAAACCGGAAAATTTGAAAGTAACTGGTTTGGCAAAAGAACAGTTAGTAAAAGCTTGCCAAGGGTTGAGTCGCGCCAGAATAAGGCGGGTATTGGCCTTAGCTTTAGCATCGAAACAACAAGTGGATGATTCCGATATAGAGAAGGTTTTAGAAGAGAAGAAACAAGCTATTAGGCAAACGGGGATTTTAGAGTTTTTCCAGACCGCAGAATCCTTGAAAAATGTCGGCGGTTTGCAAAACCTGAAAAGTTGGGTAAAAATGCGAAAAGATGCCTTTACGGAAGAGGCGAGACGCTACGGAATTCCTAACCCTAAAGGGGTTTTATTAGTAGGCATTCAAGGCACTGGTAAATCTTTGTCGGCGAAAACGATCGCCCACGAATGGCGTCTGCCTTTATTAAGATTAGATAGCGGGCGGTTGTTTGGCGGTATAGTCGGCGAAAGCGAGAGTCGAGTCAGACAAATGATTCAATTAACAGAGGCGATCGCTCCCTGCGTTTTATGGATAGATGAAATCGACAAAGCATTCGGCAACATTTCTAGCGGCATGGATGGAGACTCTGGCACTTCCAGGCGAGTATTTGGCAGTTTGATTACCTGGATGCAGGAAAAGACAACTCCAGTATTTATCGTGGCAACTGCTAATAACGTCCGCATCTTACCCGCAGAATTATTAAGAAAAGGAAGGTTTGACGAAATTTTCTTTTTAAATCTGCCTAACGAAACCGAACGTCAAGATATTTTCAAAGTACATTTACACCGACTTCGCCCCAGTCGAGTGCGGGAATTCGATTTGGGATTATTGGCAAGACAAGCTAAGGATTTTAGCGGGGCAGAAATAGAACAAGTTATTATCGATGCCATGCACATCGGTTTCGGCAGTCGGCGCGATTTTAGCAACGAAGATATTGTTCGGGCAATTAAAGAAACAGTGCCCCTGGCGACGGTTGCTAAGGAACAAATTGAGGATTTAAAACAATGGGCGGCAACGGCCGGGGCTCGAACTGCTTCTGAGGATAATTTGTTGGCCCAGGAGTTGAAAACTTATACTCAAAAAGGTCTGGGGCCTTTGGAAGTTGATTAGGGACTAGCAATTTAATAACATACCGATGTTGGGTTGCGTTTCACTCCACCCAACCTACAAGGGTCTGGGGCCTTTGGAAGTTGATTAACTAATTGTTCATCGATCGCACTCCTTGAAACAGTAATATCAGACCGCCGATAACAATAGCGATCGCAAAACCGCCAGCGATCGCATCCAACCAAGCTGTATTTTCCACTACAAACACTAAGTAAAATTAACTACGTTTTATTAATATCATATTCATCTCAAATTGTCAATAGGTAATCCTATGAGCAATAGGTAAAAATGACTGCTGCCAGGCTCTAAAAGCTCCTAACTGTTTGTGGCGAACAGTTTTTGCACAAGAATTATTAAATTATTGCGTAATTTTAGGAAAGACAGAAAAAAGCATGGAATGATGAGAATATAGCGATTTTAGAGCCTACAAAATATGAGCTACTGCGTCAACCCCAGTTGCAAAAAACCCGAAAAAGCGGCTAATCTTGAATTGTGCCCCAGTTGCGGCAGGGAACAACTGCTGCGCGATCGCTACCGAGCGATTAAACTAATTGGTAGCGGTAATTTTGGTAGGGTATTCTTGGCAGTGGACGAAGATCGACTCGGCACTGCCTGCGTTATCAAACAGTTTTTGCCCCAAAATCAAAAACCAGAAGCGATCGCCAAAGCAACCAAGTTATTCAAACAAGAAGCAGAACAACTCTGCCAACTAGGAGAACATCCCCAAATTCCTTCCTTGCTGGCCTACTTTAAGCAAGAGGAATGTTTATATTTAGTAGAGCAATTTATCGAGGGACAAAATTTATTACAAGAACTAAACCAACAAGGAGCTTTTAGCGAGTCAAAAATCTGGGAACTGTTGAGAAACTTATTACCAGTTCTCCAATTTATTCACGATCGCCAGATAGTTCATCGGGATCTCAAACCCGAGAATATTCTCAGGCGCGGGTTGACTGGAGGAAGGAACGATCGAACTGCTTTAGACGGAGAAGGGGAGTTAGTTTTAATAGATTTCGGAGTAGCGGCAGTTAACAGCCCACTTTTGCGCTCCCAAAGCAACACTATTATCGGCACTCTGGGATATGCGCCTATAGAACAACTCCGGGGAGGTCGAGTTTATCCTGCAAGCGATCTTTATAGTTTGGGCGCGACTTGCATTCACTTATTAACCGCAGTCAAACCAGAAGAATTGTTCGATCCTTATAGCGGAGAAATAGCTTGGCGATCGCCTTTAAGAGAACGAGGTCGAAGCGTCAGTCGGGAGCTAGGAGAAATTTTGGATAAATTACTAAAAGACTTACCAAGCGATCGCTATCAGTCCGCCACTGAAGTCCTCGCCGCGATCGGGCGCGACGAAGCCGAAGTCTGCGGCCCCCCGGGCGATAATCTTTTAATGTTACCAAATTTACCGCCTATTAATACTTCGACAACAAACGAAAATTTTAATAGCCTCAATGCCATCGCTTCGGCAGAAGTTGAGGCATGGAAAAATCTTTATAAAAACTCCTGTTTCGGGAACAACAACCAGCAAAATTATTGTGGCAATGGAGACCGTTATATGTTAGGCAATATGGAAGCTGAATTTCAGCAGATAGTAAACAAAAGGCAGGGGAATAAATCGGCCGTACCGAAATACAACCAATTAAATAATTTAACCGGACAATATCCTCATTTAACTAACTACAAAAAAACCTTAAAAACCGGGGAATGCGTGCGGGTAATTAAGGGACATTCAGCTAAAGTAAATTCATTAGCCATAGGTCCGAGAGGCTACACTTTAGTTAGTGCCAGTAACGACAAAACTGTTAAACTATGGAACCCACAAACCGGGCAATTATTACATCGGTTTTTCGGTCATACTTCAGGGGTGGATAGCGTTGCTATTAGCCCCAATGGCAAACGACTGGTTAGCGGCGGTAAAGATCGAAGAATTCTTGCTTGGAATTTGAATAGCAGGTTTGCGATCGAGAGGTTTTACAGTCATTCCGGCTCTCCTTACAGCCATCGTTTAGGGGCTGTACATTCCGTTGCTTTTAGTCCAGACGGTAAAATTATTGCTAGCGGCAGCGAAGATAAAAGCATTAAATTTTGGAATCCTAGAAGCGGAGAATTGCTCTACAAACAAGAAGGACATTTAGACCGGGTTTTATGCCTTAGTTATGCCGTACCTTACGATCTAGAAAATAATTTAGCAACGGATAATTTTAATCCTCATAAATATCATACTTTAGCTAGCGGCAGTGCCGATGGAGAAATTAAAATTTGGCGTTTTGGCTTTTGGGAGAGCTTGCAAACTTTGAGCGGGCATTTTGGTTTAGTTCGCGGGGTAACTTTCGCTCCAGACGGGCAAATATTAGCCAGCGCTGGTGCGGATGGTACGATTAAATTATGGAGCGTTCAAACTGGGGAATTGTTGAAGAATTTTCTAGGGCATTGCGATGAAGTTTTGTCTGTTACTATTAGTCCCGATGGCAATACTTTAGCTAGTGGGAGTAAGGATGGTACGGTGAAAATTTGGGATTTAGAAAATTGGGAGTTAATTGATAGTTTACGGGGGTGCGATCCGGTAGTTTTTAGCCCCGATGGAAAGACATTGGTAACGGGAGGGGAGGAAGGAGAAATTTTAATTTGGCAGATGTCTGTTTGATAACAATTAACAATTAACAATTAACAATTAACAATTAACAATTTTTTAAGTTTTTCAAAATCAGCGCAATTTTGGCCCGTGCGGAGTATAGCAATTGCAATAGACCTCTCCAAAAATAACGGGGCGCGGAAGCATAAGGGTTTAAAAACCTTTTCTGGAGAGGTCTATACTCAAAGCGGCAAGGAATTGCGCTTCCCAGAGAGGAGGCGCTTGTGCGGAGAGAAGGGGGATGAGCTTCTTTAAATCTCCGTGTCTCCGTGTCTCCCCCTCTCCGCGTCGCCTCTGGTAAAAAGCGCATTTTTTGCCCCTACTGAGTCTAATAAGTTTTATGGGGGGGCGATCGCTAATTGCTATGAGGAAAAAGAGGCTTTTCATTGACAGTTGCTAAATGAACGATCGCATCTCCTTGATTTACCAGAGGATTTAACAAAACCGAAATTACCAATCCATCCCCAGAAGCGCGAATCCTAGTCATCTCTTCCCCAAAAGCATCCGAAATCGTTCCCAATAGCTGTTTTTTCTCTACTCGATCGCCCAACCCCACATTCAATCGTAAAATCCCGCTGCGGCTCGCTCGCGTCCACTTAGTTTCCGTCGCTACCGCTGGTAGGGGCGGCGCGGGAAGGTTTGAAGGATACATATTCAGCCCCGCCATCACCCGCAAAATGCCTTCTACTCCGAGGGCGATCGCCCTGGCATCGAACCTCAGAGCCTCTCCCGCCTCGTAGAGCAACACGGGAATGCCGCCTTGAGTAGCAGCCTGGCGCAAGGAGCCATCTCGCGTCTGGGAGTGAATCATCACCGGGGCGGCGAATGCTTTAGCGCATTGATAGGTGCCCTCGTCGTGAAGATTGGCGCGAATTTGCGGCAGGTTCGTCCGACCATCGGAGGCCGTATGGAGATCGATGCCGTGGGTAGATTTGCTCACTATTTCTTCCATAAATAACTTAGCCAAACGACCTCCTAGAGAACCCCGAGTGGAACCTGGAAAAGATCTGTTGAGGTCGCGGCGGTCGGGTAAATAGCGCGATTGTTCGATAAAACCGAAAACATTAACAATTGGCACTGCTATTACAGTGCCGTGCAGTTGTTGCGGCGAAATTCGTTCTAAAACCTGGCGAATTATCTCTACACCGTTGATTTCATCCCCGTGGATGGCGGCACTCAGCCAAATTACCGGCCCGGGGCTGATGCCATTTACTACTGTCACTGGTAAAGATATCTGAGTTTGGGTCGGAAGTCGTGCGACTGGTATTTCTAAACGTTGCTTTTTTGCAGGGGGTATGCTTATGCCGCCAATTTCGATCATTTTGGGAGAGAAGAAGGAATATTAATTAAGGGCTGGATCTAATATCAAGTCGCAATAAATAACCTTTATAAAATAAAGAGAGTAAAAAGGGGAATGCAAGGCAGAACAAAGCTCCCGAACTTTTCCCTCAATTATTAATTATTAATTATTAATTGGGAAAATGATATAAATGCACCCATTCAGTATAGTCTAGCCCAGTCAAAAAACAGCGACCAAAATCATTTTCAGTACCGATTTAATTTTAAATGTCCCCACTCTGAAAAATAGACATCAATTATTTAAAATCTAAAAATATTAATTTTTTGTAACAAAAATTACAAAGAATGATACAATTTTTAACATCTATGGAGAAAGCGAAACTTTAAAAACGCCCTCTTTTTCCCAGATAATGGTTTTTTTCAGCTAGGATTGTTAGATCTAGCCCATCCACTCTTTGACTTCTCCTTGGGCTTTTTTAACTTTTCAAAAATATAGCAATCCGAATGGGTCTTACCCTTAATCCCATTAAAAATGGGTAGCCCTTTATTCGTAGTTGCTACCCATTAATCTTTTATTGGCAAACAAAAGCTATCCGAGGACTTTGACCTAGAAAAAATTCTAGTCGTAGATCCCGACGTTTAATCTGTTGTCTCCTTCTAGCAAAACAGATTCAGGTGGAGTTACGGTAAAGTTATCGAGGTTAGCTGTTAGAACTTTTATTTGAGGCTCGGTCAAACCAGGGATCTCCAGGACATCTTCGACTTTTTCAAAAGGAGCATTATCAATTATAAGTGATGCCAGAGTAGGAAACATTCCTCGATACTGGCGGAAGATCCGCACGTTACTGTTATTGAGGTCTATTTTTTCGCCAATTTCTCCCAATTTACGATCTGCCTTGTTGATCCTTGGTGACTCTACTGCCAAGAGGGATGCTGAAGGCCAGTTGACTAAACTCAAGTCTGCCGCTAGAGCGTTTTGGTATGGTATTAATCCCAAGCAACTTAAAAGTAATCCTACAAGAGCCAATACTCGACCTAATTTTTTCATCTGTTTACTTCTCCAATGTTTGATAGAGCATCTTTTTATCTGCTTTTCTGCGTAATATCTCGATCGCGCAGAATAGCTAGATAGACTTAGATTTTACCACAGCGATCGCTCTATAGAAAAAATTAGAGAGCTGACACGAAATCATCTTTCTCGGTCTTGTTTTGAGTGGCTGTTCGAGAAATGAGTATTACTATGAGTATTTGTAACCAATTGGCATCCATGTTATTTGACATGGATGCCAAAACCTAGTTTCAATCATTTCTCTTTGAGAAAAGCATTTAAGTTTTCAAAAGTGGTGGCATAAGTAATAGTAAGATTGTCGTAGCCTTTTAATTTGACTTTGTACTCTTTGAAGGCATTCTCGACACCCACTTGAGAAATGTATTTATAGGTGGCTTGTCCCACAGCAATGTCCATACCAATTTCCTTGGTAGATGATTCTAGGCGAAAGGCAGAATTAACAGTATCCCCTAAAGCCGTATAGTCAGAGCGTTCGCTACTTCCTGCATTGCCCACCATAGCATAACCGGTATTAATTCCTGCCCCTACTCGCAGAGGAAATGGTAGAGGATAGCGGCTGCTAAGTTCTGCTGTTACCTGGTGGAGTTCTGCCATCGCCAACAAAATTCTTCTCATTTCCTGGCTGCTGACTCCATTTTGCCCGTGAAACCATACAGCCATAATGGCATCTCCGATATATTTATCCACCCAACTACCATGCTCTCTAATGATCTGACCGGACTGACGAAACCAGTTACCGATGACCTCCGAGAGTAACCTTTCGTCCGTTTGTCGAGTTAGCACTGTAAAGTCTCGAATGTCCATCACCATTACAGAGATTAGGCGACGAACGTTTAAGGTTGCTGTAAATTCTTGAGAATCTAGCTCTAAAGACGGTTGAATATTTTTAACTTGGGGACAGTGGAACTCTAGTTCTGTCTGGCCGAACTGGAGGCGATCGCCATTTTTTAAGACCGCAGGAATGTTAACCCTACGGCCATTTACAAAGGAGCCGTTGCGGCTGCCCAAATCGATCAGGTAGAACTGCCCTCGGTCCATTTGCTGTAACATTGCATGGTTGCGAGATATCCATCGATCGCTTATAACAAAAGTATTATTTTTGTTCCTACCTACAGTCCATGTATTACCCCCGACTAGGGGCAAATTTTTTTGGCCTGCTTCAGTTGAAAGTAATAGACGAGGTGCTTGCAAAGTCACGATGCAGGGACTTGCGATCGCGCAAGTAAAAAAAGTTAAAAATTAGGCAATATTTTCCCAGTCTCATGCCACACACGCAGCCAGGAAAAACAGACTATCTACCAAAATTGTACTTAAAACCGCTCCCCCAAAAGCCCACCAGTGTAATTCCCTAGAGCGCAAGGGCAAAATACCTACAATTAAAAGAATCCCTACCAAAACAACAATCCAGCTTATTCCCCAAGGAGTTAGCACCCTACTTGCGGCACTCTGGAAAATAGACAAGGCCATTTCTGGTTCCACGACCATTATCTTTCGCCAGTATGGAATCAGACCATTTATATAGAAATAGCCGTCTGTAACTGCAGTACCAAAAAGAGAGCCCAAATAAAACCAATTCCCTATTAGGCCCCAGTTTCTACAGAGACACCAAATAGCAAAAGGCACTCCTATTGCTTCTATTGGCAGATGTAGCAATGGTTCTGCGCGCAACCAACCCCAATAAATAGAACCTGTTAACCAACTCCAACTGAACCCAAACAATAAATCTCCCCATATTCTTGTTGATGGGTTTCCCAGCATTTTTAGGCTCAGGAATAGCCACAGGCCAGTCATCGCCAAACTCAGCCAAGGGAACTGTCGGACTAGAGGTGCTTGGAAGAAGACTGGTACTGAAATTAAGAATACAGTAGCTCCGAAAATGGCGATCGTTTGGCTGAATCTAATTTTTTCAAAAAAGAAGGCCAGCAGATTTTTACGAAAAAACGGAGAATAAGCCGTTGAGATAATAACAGACAACGTAATGTTCAACAAGGTATTTTCAATATTCTTTACTTAACTTTACTTTTTTTAAGATATCATAGCCACGACAAAAGTAGAAAGTCCAATTTCCTTAGTAAAAAACATATAATTTGCTCAATGCCCTGGCTTCGGTCGGGCTCGATAAGCAACGATCGAACGAACTCTCTTTTCGAGTAATGAATATATCAAAAGGTAACTTTTTGGGACTGCTGGGGATTAGTCTTGCTACTGCCCTACTTTCTTTATCTTCTAAGGCCGTTGGTGTCGAAACTACGGATGCGATCGCATCCCAAATCAATGTATTTCAAGCTTTCGTCCTGGGCATGGTGCAAGGATTGACAGAATTTTTGCCTATTAGCAGTACGGCCCATCTCAAAATAGTGCCGGTGGCCCTTGGTTGGGGAGATCCCGGCGTAGGCTTTACTGCTGTAATTCAACTAGGCAGTATAGCTGCGGTTCTCTGGTATTTTTGGGAGGACTTGAGGAAAATTACTATGGGTGCATACAAGGCACTGCAAGAGTCGGATAGGCAGTCCCTAGATTTGCGCATGGCCATAGGAATTGCTTTGGGAACCCTGCCAGTAGTATTTTTTGGAGTGCTGATTAAAATATTTATACCAGACTTCGATAATTCGCCTTTGCGCAGTACCACAGCGATCGCCATAGCTTCAATAGTAATGGCTCTATTACTGGGATTGGCAGAACGTATCGGCAGCCGCGAGCGAAACTTCGAGCAATTGGATATTAGAGACGGGATCTTAATGGGATTGGCTCAGGCATTGGCCTTAATTCCCGGCGTCTCTCGTTCCGGTTCGACCATTACTGGGGGACTGTTTATGGGATTGGAACGAGCGACAGCAGCGAGATTTTCCTTTTTATTGGGGATCCCAGCAATTACTATAGCGGGATTGGTGGAGCTAAAAGATTTAATCTCAGAAGGATTTGGCAGCGTTGGTGTTTTAGCAATAGTAGTAGGAGTTATCTCGGCGGCTCTTTTTTCTTATGCAGCGATCGCCTGGTTGATTAAATTTTTGCAAACCCAGAATACCTGGGTATTTGTTTGGTATCGCTTGGCTTTTGGGGTGGCGATTTTAGTAGCGATCGCTAGCAATTAATAATTAATATAGCAATTATCGCGCTCGGTGAAGTACATTTTAGATCCCCCCCAGCCCCCCTTGAGAAGGGGGGAGCCGGAAATTTTCAAAGTCCCCCTTAAAAAGGGGGATTTAGGGGGATCGATCGGGGTGTACCTCACCGATTCAATAATCGCTATAATTAATAATTAATAATTGATTGAGGATGCCAAATTAATTTTAAATTACCATTTGCGAGGGGATAACAGGGGAGACGCCTGCTGACAATTCACAAAAAACAATGACCCCATCCGGGCAGGGCTCGGATGGGGTTAAAAAAGCTCCAAGACCAATTAAGACATGGCCTGAATGATGTAATCAAAATAAGGAGCCGCTTCCCGAACATCTTCATCGTCGAGTAAAGCCAAAGAAGCTTCCTTCAAACAGACGATAGATTCTACCATTCCAGGTACGGGGACGCCCAGAGAATTGTACATCTCCCGAACGCCGATCAAGCCAATGCTTTCAATTGGATCGATATCTCCAGCCAGCACGCCATAAGTAATCAGACGCAGATACCAGCCGTAATCCCGCAGGCATAAAGAACGCTGCCGCTGGCCGTTCGCATTACCCCCTGGGGCAATAAAATCGGGACGGCGGCGCCAAAGCTCCTTACTGGCTTTGTCAACAATTTTTTTCTCGTTTTCTGAAAGTGCGGTCGCAATGCGCACCCGTTGCTCGCCTGTTTTCAGAAAATCATCGATGGACTTGAGTTCTCCCGAGCTGGGATAACGCAATTCGTCGTCCGCTTTGAGTATAACCTGGCTAACTACGCTCATAGATTCATCAAATATTGCACGCTAACATTTAGTAGTTTAGCGACTTTGGGGCACGCAAACCCAATATTGTACAAAAAAAACCAAAATTTGATAAATAGCAACCAATAATAGGAAAAAGGTAATCGGGTGAAAGTCAAAAATCCAAAACCGGAAGCCAGATGGCATCAAGGCCAAATAGTCGAAATCGAGATCGGGGATTTAAGCGACAGCGGGGAAGGAGTGGGGCGGTGGGAGGGGGGAGTAGTATTCGTGCCGGATACAGTGCCAGGCGATCGCCTCCTAGTCAAGCTCATCCGAGTCAAACCCCAATACGCCACTGGCAAAGTCGAGAAATTGCTCGAACCATCAAAGCAACGCATCCGCCCCCAATGTTTTGTCGCCGACAAATGCGGGGGTTGCCAGTGGCAGCAGGTCGAATATGAATATCAACTAGAGGCCAAACAAAATAAAATCGTCCAAGCCCTGCAAAGAATAGCCGGACTCGATCCAGCATCGGTGGCCCCTATTTTACCATCGCCGTCCCCTTTCGGATATCGCAACAAAGTCACCTATCCTCTGGGACTCTCGGGCAAAGGTCAAGTCCAGGCAGGTTACTACCAAAAAAGCAGCCATCGCCTCATCAACCTCAATAAGTGTCCCGTCCAAGACGAACGACTCAACCCCCTATTAGAATTCGTCAAACAGGACATCCAACAACGGCGCTGGTCTATTTATAACGAAGGTCAAGATAGGGGGATTCTCCGTCACCTTTCCTTAAGGATTGGCCGTCGTACTGGAGAAATATTACTGACCTTAATAGCCAATAGTTCCCGTAAAAACCGAAAGCGGGAAATACCCGGACTGGAAACTCAAGCCCGGCAATGGCTCGATCGCTATCCCGAGCTTGTAGGTATTGGCATCAATTACAACTCCTCCACCAGCAACGTTATTTTTGGCCCTGAAACTGACTGCGTTGCGGGCAGGTCATATTTGCAAGAAGTCTTTGGTGGCTTGCAGTTTCAATTGAGGGCCGATACCTTTTTTCAGGTCAACACGGAAGCGGCCGAAGCATTGTTAGAAACGATGGTCGAAGAATTGAACCTCCAAGGCTCGGAGATAATAGTTGATGCCTATTGCGGCATAGGGACTTTTAGCTTACCTTTGGCCAAAAAGCTGCAAGAGTTAGGCCATCGCTCTCCCACGGAGGTACAAATTATCGGCTTAGAAGCTCAACCACAGGCCATAGAGCTAGCCCAGAGCAATGCTTCGCTCAATAATTTGACAAACGCGAGCTTTCATACGGGAAAAGTAGAGAAATTGCTGCCCGAGTTAGAAGTAAAACCAGATATAGTTTTGCTGGATCCGCCTCGGAAAGGATGCGCGCCCCAAGTGCTGGAAACCTTGCGATCGCTCCAACCAAATTGCATCGTCTATATTAGTTGCAAACCAGCAACCCTCGCGAGGGATTTGCAATTTTTGTGTGAAGGGGGCGATTACGAATTAACTAAAGTACAACCGGCTGATTTCTTTCCTCAAACCTCCCACGTCGAGTGCGTTGCCTTCTTGCGGAGGAAAGCTTGAGGTCTGCAGGTGGTAAGAGCAAAAGCAGCCGGGGCAATTCCCATAAGTCGAAAGTAGAACTTTTGGGACAAAGATGGGGGGGAAACAACACTGACACTAGCGCGGGCGAATTGCCATAATAAGGATGTAAGTTAAAAAGGAAAAATTAAATGAGCTTTTCAATTGAATCGATGTACGGCTGGTATAGAAGTACGATCCGCAATCCGAAATATCGTTGGTGGGTTATTTTAGGCACTTTTGCTTATTTATTAAGTCCCATCGATTTCGTCCCCGATTTTATCCCCATAGCGGGACAAGTGGATGATATTGCTTTGGTGACGTTGATGGTAGCTGAGGTTTCTCAGATGGCGATCGAATATTTTAAATCTCGTCAAGCTTCTAAAGCGAAGGCGGAAGCAGATAGCGAAAAAAGCACAGTTGATGTGGATGCTACGGTTATAAGTTAACAAAAATTAAAATTTGTCTAAAACTAGCAACCTTTCTCAAGAGTCTGTTATTGACTATAGAGGAGGGTTATTTTTTTGTGTTTTTTTTGTTGTAAAATAATCGTCGATTAAATCTATGAATAGGTAGATAAATAATGAAATTGAGCGAATTGGTAGCCAAACTAGGCTCCTCGGTGGCAGACTGCAGTCTGTCAGCTTCAACGGACCTAGAGATTAGTGGTGTTGCTGCGGTGGATGAGGCGGAGGCAGGCACTCTGAGTTATATAGAAGGTGCAAAGTTTGCAAGTTATGTTGGGAAAACGGGGGCCAGTGCTTTGATTGTGCCGATGGATGAAGAGATTCAGACAGAAGCCAGTGAAAGAGGTATTGCTTGGATTGCTAGCGGGGAACCTCGGTTGTTGTTTGCTAAGGCGATCGCTCTGTTTTATAGTCCTTTTCAACCGGGGGCAGAAATAGCGGAGGGGGCGGTAATAGATGCCACCGCAGAAATTGGAGAGAATGTTTATGTAGGGCCAGGGGCGGTAATTCAAGCTAGGGTCAAGGTTGGTAATAATGCGTGTATTTATCCCAATGCAGTTATTTACCCCGATGTGGAGATAGGCGATCGCGCTGTTTTACACGCTAACTGTATTATTCACGAGAGGAGTAGTATAGGTCGAGATTGTGTCATTCATAGCGGCGCGGTCGTTGGTGGCGAGGGATTTGGTTTTGTGCCGACGAAGACTGGTTGGTTTAAGATGGAACAATCGGGGAGAACGGTTTTAGAAGATGGGGTAGAGGTTGGTTCTAATAGTACGATAGATCGACCTGCCGTGGGGGAAACTAGAGTTGGTAAAGGTACGAAAATTGACAACTTGGTACAAATCGGTCACGGTTGTAAAATAGGTGAAAATTGTGCTATAGCGGCTCAGGTGGGTTTGGCTGGAGGGGTTCGAGTTGGTAATAATGTTATTTTAGCAGGTCAAGTAGGTATTGCCAATCAGGCTTCTATCGGAGATGGGGCGATCGCGACAGCGCAAGCGGGGATTCATAATGATGTTGCTGCAGGAGAGATTGTTTCTGACAGTCCGGCAATTCCTTATAAACTTTATTTGAAGACTTCTGCCATCCACCGTCGCCTGCCGGAAATTTACCAATCTCTCAAGCAAATCAAGCGTTTGCTTAAGCTTAAATAATAGAGTAGGGCTGGTGTTGAAAAATTAAGAGAAGTTAAGTAGGTAGGCTAAAATATTTACATGAAATTATTCTTTATTTCCCCGTAGAACAGGCGTCTCGCCTGTTCCATATCTCTAATTAATTTGGCACGGGTACTTAGAGAGCGATCGCTCGTTTTTGAGACAGTATCCCGGGGTGCATCTGTTAAATCCAAAGGACGATTGTTCCGGTATTACTTTTACTTTTACTTTTTTTATGAATGCAAGCATTACTTGTTTCTTCGGCTTATATAGCATTGAGATAGCTCCCAGAGATGTCCCTGGGAATCGGGAGCATCTCATATTTGTAAAAAAACCAAAAAATCAATGATTTGTGTCAGTTGTTAGTGGTTAGTTGTTAATTGGGCCACTAACAACTAACCACTAACCGCGTTTCAAAAAGCGTTTAATTTTTGGCTTTCTTCATTCCCCGGATGCACCCATAGTGAAGTTAATCGAGAGCTAACCCAGGAAATTAGTACCCGGCGCTGGGCTGCTCTAGCGATGGAAAATAACTAGAGTAGAGCTAGTAGTAAAAGCTCGTCCCAAGGCTAGCGGACCTCATAAAAATAGGTCTTTTGTATTCTGTCTTGAGGAATAATTTTGGGTCTCATCCTCTCTGCGCGGGCAGGGATAAAAAAAGGCTGGTTGACTCTTTCATCGTACGACTGCAATAAATGAGGTAGTAACCAGATCGCTGCCTTTTCTGCCCGGTATCATAGACAACAAAAGAAGAAATACGGTCGAGTAAAAGTGGCGACTTTGCTAGATAATTGGGCCTAAGTTTGGCAGGAAAGTCCAATTTTCCAAAAATTAAAAAATTCTACAATTTGGGCGATCTTAAGTAGGTAGGCAAAAATATTTTGACCCCGGATTTGCCCGTAGAACAGGCGTCTCGCCTGTTTGGTATGTCTAATTAATTTTGCACGGGTACTTATTAAAATATGAGAATCGAAAAGGGGCGATATCGTGGTAAAAATAAAATGCAAGAAGCATTTTTGTCCAGGTGCTAATGCTATAAGGCTCAAAATAGGAGAAGTAGAGAGATTAGGGGTAGAGATAAAATATCCAAAATTAAGTCCATCCCGATCGCTGCCGGGTCTTACGAGCCAATTTAGCCTGAAGGATGGACGGAGTAAAAAGGAGCGATCGCTCTGATATTGCCCCTTTTTAGAGTGGGATTGACTCTGGGTAAAACTACCGCCAAACCAGAAGAGGTAAAGTATTTAAGGGACTTATGCCGGGGAGATAAATGATGTGGGTTGATAGTGCATAATTAGGCAGTAAGTAATTTCCCCGGGTAGGGGCGGTAGCTAGGAATAGGACGGGTGGAAATAAGCCAGAGATTAGTAAAGAAGGAACGCCAGATTAACCCTTTTTAAAAAAAAGTTGCAAAAAAGAGAAATTTAAAGATATATTTTTTTAAGAGCCGATATAATTTTGTAGGCGAATTGATTTATCATAGTCAAAAGACAAGTAAATAGAGAAGGAGAAAAATCAACATTATGGCAGAAACAGCAACTACTCCACTAACTGGGAAGCCTTTGCTTCAAAAAGTTAAAGAACTATCCCACAAAAATCGGCGGGATACAGCCAAAGAGTGTGGGTATTACACAGTAACAAAAAATGGCGAGGAACGGGTCAATCTGACCGGTTTTTATGATGCCATTTTGGCAGCTAAAGGAATTCCTTTAGACCCCAGCAGCGGTAAAGATGGTCGCGGGCGCGAACCTACCTATCGGGTTAGCGTTCATAAGAATGGCCAAATAGTTATTGGCTCGACTTACACCGAATCAATGGGGCTAAAAGCAGGGGATGAATTTGAAATTAAGCTCGGATACAAACACATTCATCTGATTCAGATAGAAGGTACCAAAAGCAGCGAAAGTAATGGCAGTACCGGAACTGATGAAGAGTTAGAAGATGAAATGGATGAGGAAGATGGCGAAGAGGAAGAGGACATCTAAGCAAAAACCTACCATTAGGGAAACTCTCGGATTAATAGTCCCAAAAAGTTAACCCCGAGGCTAAATGGGGATGTGGAAAAAACAAAATGGACATCTCCAACCTACTTATTTGGAGGGGGTAAAAAGTGGGTGAAAAAAAGGGTTAATTGTAGTGGCCTTAATACGGGTTGAACTCTAAAAATAAGTTTGTCGATTGTTGCGAGATCCAGGGTTGCAATGGATCGGGTAACCAACGAACGCGAATCCAAAAAACTGCTTTAAGGTAGGAAGAATGCGGCTACAGCCTGTTATAGGCTTAGTTGTAAGTTTGCCGAAAAAGTCGGCAAGCCAAAAAACCAAAGGTGGTCCCGCTTACACTCGATAAACAGTAGCTTTGTAGGTCGATAGAAACGACTTAATAGCAACCATTAAAGCCGTCCTTTTCCTTTGGTATTAGGTTTGGGGTGGGGTGGGAATGTGTGGGTATTGCCTAGAAGTAGCGGTCTCGGACATGGCTACCCCGATCCTCGAAAAATAACAACGCTAAATAACGGTAAAAGTCACAAAGAAACTTGCGTAGAGAGTTTGTGGCTTCCCGTGCGGGCGAACAGGGTTATGCCTAGCTGGGGAGGCGCGATCGCTCTGCGTGGGTTGTTGCCGCAGCGCCTCCAGTCGGGGCTGCGGCTGCCACTGCGATCGCCACTGCCAAGACGCTATAATGATTAGACCTCGTGGCAATTGTAAAAATAAAATCGTTTTTCGTTCCTTTTTCCTTAAAACCTCTTCCCTGTTGCCTGTTGCCTGTTGCCTGTTGCCTACAACTGCCACGAAGTCTATTCTTTTGTAAAGATTCCAGAATACCCAGAATACGAGGGGCCACGAAAAACCGTGGCTAGAGATGCCTATCGAAACCATCTACGGAAACCTTAAAGGTCTAAAATCCAGCCAACTAAAAGAACTAAAACGGCTTTACCAGCAGCGCTTACCGGGCGATCGGCTAACGACACCAGAATTTGCCCAGCGACTCGGGGCCATCAGCACGGAAATAGGGCAGCCAGTCTGCGCCTACATCAATCGTCGCGGGCAAATTATACGAGTAGGCGTCGGATCGCCGCGCCAAACCCAAATCCCACCCCTAGAACTACCCCGCTACGGTGCCGGTCGCCTTAGCGGCATTCGCTGCATAGCTACTAATGTCAAATCTGAAGCACCAAACCAAGGGGCCCTCACTGCCATGGTACTGCAACGTTTGGATGCTATGGTAATGCTGACTCTCACGGGTCAAGGCTTTAAACGTCGCGGTGGTGGGGTGACAGGCTATATCAAAGAAGCTTATCTGGCTCATCTTTTGCCTCCTAGGGATATTTCTACGGAAGGAGAAGAGGAGGTAATGGAGGAGTCGGGCCCAGACGCGAGCTTATACTCTTCTTTATGGAGCGTGTCGTCAGCTTTAAGCTTAGATCTGGCAGCCAACCAGGACTTTTTCGATTTGGTCGAAGGGCTGGAGGCAGAGTTCGAGCGACAATTCGTGGGCCAAGAAGTCGATTCAGACCAGGATAAGGTTTTGTTGGTGGGACTGCAAACGGAGAAAGTTAGCACTTTAGAATTTGAAAACGGATTGACAGAATTAGCTCGCTTGGTGGATACGGCGGGGGGTAAGGTATTGGAAACTATGCGCCAGAAGCGATCGCATCCTCACCCTAGAACGGCGATCGGGGCGGGGAAAGTGGAAGAAATAGCCCTGACGACTCAAACTATAGGGGCTAATCTAATAGTATTCGATCGCGACCTAACGCCGGCCCAAGTCCGCAACTTGGAAGTAAAAATCGGCGTGCGGGTGGTAGATCGCACGGAGGTAATTTTAGATATTTTCGCTCAAAGGGCGCGCACTAAAGCCGGCAAACTACAAGTGGAACTGGCGCAGCTAGAATATACCATACCGAGATTGACCGGGCGAGGGCAGGAGATGTCAAGGCTTGGGGGCGGTATCGGCACGAGGGGACCAGGAGAGACGAAATTAGAAACGGAAAGGCGTACCATACAAAAGCGGATAACCCGCTTGCAGCAAGAGGTAAACCAATTGCAAGCACATCGGTCCCGCCTGCGACAACAACGGCAACATCAACAAGTGCCGACGGTGGCGATCGTGGGTTACACTAATGCGGGTAAATCGACTTTGTTAAACGTGCTTACCAATGCGGAGGTTTACGCTGCGGACAAGTTATTTGCTACTCTAGATCCGACTACCCGGCGGTTGTCTATTCCCGAGGCAGTTACGGGGGAACCGATGACGATCGTGGTGACTGATACGGTGGGATTTATTAACGAATTGCCTCCGGCCTTAATTGATGCTTTTCGGGCAACTCTCGAAGAGGTGACGGATGCCGATGCTTTGCTTCATGTAGTGGACCTATCTCATCCTGCCTGGCAAAGTCAAATTCGTTCGGTGATGGCTATTTTGTCGGAAATGCCGGTGACTCCGGGACCGGCTTTAATTGCTTTTAATAAAATCGATCGCGTTGATGGAGAGACTCTCGCGGTTGCCCGGGAGGAGTTCCCCATGGCAACTTTTATTTCTGCCTGCGAGGGACTTGGGTTGCAAACTTTGCGCTCCCGACTGGGACAACTGGTTCGTTATGCCGTAGTTCCTGAGTAGAAGGTTTGATTTTTTAAAGCGAGATCGAGTTCTCAATTGGAATAAATCTAAAATCTAAAAGGATCCTGGAACGGGTAAGGATTAAAATACTGAGTAAAGTTACTTAAGACTGAGAAAATTTATGGCTGCTAAGGTTGAAATTTACACTTGGACGACTTGTCCTTTTTGTATTCGCGCTAAGTCGCTTTTAAAAAAGAAAGGAGTGGACTTTAGCGAATACGTTCTTGATGGAGATGAAGAGGGCAGGGATGAGATGGCAAAACGTGCCAATGGCAGGCGTTCTCTGCCTCAAATTTTTATAAGCGATAGCCACATCGGCGGTTGCGAGGATTTATACGACCTTGACTCCCGAGGAGAACTGGAGCCACTATTGCAGTAATCTTAACGGGTAGTTAACAATTGACAATAATAATTGTCAATTGTTAATTATCGAGCCATGGGTTAAAAAATTGGTAGTGCTAAAGATGTAGCGAACGCTTGCTTGTAGTAATCGCTTTAGCGATTTAGATAGATGAATAGCTAAAGCGATTACTACAAAGCACGATTGAGAGAGAAAAACACTACTTGCGACCCACTACCCAAAAATTAATTGCTATAGCCAAAAATAGAATTATTAATTGTTAATTGTTCGTTGTTTATTGCTTTATGAAATTTGCATTTATTATCGATCCAATTTCTTTATTAAATCCAGCCCACGATACGAGCGTGGCTATGATGGAAGCTGCCCATATTTTAGGGCACGAAATCTGGATAACTCAAGTTCCGAATTTAAGCGTAGTTAATGGGAAAACTCAGGGAAGTTTAACTAAAGTTCGTTTGACGCCAATAGAAAGAAAAGAAGACCGCTGGGTTGTAATTAATCCCTGGTACGAATTAGAAGAATCTAAGAGTATGCCTCTGGAAGAAATGGATGCGGTTTTTATGCGTAAAGATCCTCCAGTGACGATTCCTTATCTTTATGCAACTTATTTGCTGGATTATATCGATCCTGCAAAAACTCTGGTAGTGAATTCTCCGACTGGTTTGCGGGAAGCTAATGAAAAAATGTATGCTTTGCAGTTTAAGGAAGCTATTCCCGAAACTATTGTTAGTTTAGAAAAGTCGGTTATTGGAGAGTTTTTGGAAGTCCAAAAACAAGCTGTCTTAAAGCCTTTGGGGGGTAAAGCTGGGGAGGGAATATTGTTTTTAGAAGAGGGCGATCGCAATTTTAATTCTCTGATAGAAGTTAGTACGAAATTTGGTACGGAACCGGTTATGGTTCAGAGTTATTTACCTGCCGCGAAAGAGGGAGATAAGCGGATTATTTTATTAGATGGGGAGGCGATCGGGGCGGTTAATCGCATTCCTACAGGGAAAGAATTTCGAGGTAATATGGCGGTAGGCGGACGGGTGGCAAAAACGGAAATTACGGAACGAGAATATGAGATTTGCCAACAGTTAGCGCCGAAGTTGCGAGAGGATGGTTTGTATTTTGTGGGGATTGATGTTATTGGTGGTTATTTAACGGAAGTTAACGTTACCAGTCCGACGGGAATTCGAGAAATCGATCTGCTCGATAATGTTAGTGTGGGTAAAAATGTTATAGAATGGGTTGTGGAAAGGCGTTCTCGATGAAAGGACAGGAAATCTAATTAATTTAAAGAGGATATTTAATTATGATAGTTCAATCTCCAACTAAACCTACTGCTACTTCGCCAAATATTACCGAACAGGTGGTGGAGAAGTTAAATGAGTTACCAGTAGAAAAACAGCAGCAAGTTTTAGATTTTGTGGAATTTATCATCAAGAAACATCAACCAGTGAAGTCTATTTGGGAGAAAATTGATGAGATAACTCAAGATGTGCCCGATGAGGTGTGGGATAATTTACCTGCCGATGGGGCCGAAAAACTCTATCTTTCAGTGTGGTAAAAGCTATTATGGACGATGCCAATGTAGAAGTAGTTTATCAAAGCTACGACCTTTTTAATGCTGGTTTGCAATTGTACGAGCAAAGATTGGATAAAGGTTATAGTATGGTTGACTGTATTTCTATGGTGGTAATGCGCTATCGCTCTTTAACCGAAGTCTTAACCCACGACCAACATTTTAAACAAGAAGGATTTACTATTTTACTTTAAAAGAGTTCGCAAATCTAGTTCGTAGTAAGCACTTTAGTGCTATAAAGCAGTCTGTTTAAAGCACTAAAATCCGTACTACAAAGGATATTAACGATGGTAAAATAAACTTTATTAAAGCACTCTTCGTGCTTACTATAAACGAAATTGAACGAGTGAAAAATAAATTTTATTAAAGCACTAAAGTGCTTACTACAAACAATTAACCATGAATCAAAACACTATCGGCGTAGCAGTTATTGGCACCGGTTTCGGGCAAAAAGTACATATTCCTGGGTTGCAAGCCCATCATCGAACGGAAATTGTAGCGGTCTATAATCCAGATTTAGAAAAGGCAAAAAAAGTAGCTTCAGATAATAACATTCCTCGTGCCAGTAACTCCATCGAAGAAATAATGAGCTTACCAGAAGTGGCGGCAGTTACCATTTCGACGCCGCCATTTTTACATTATCAAATGGCAAAGAAGGTGTTGGAGGCGGGGAAACATGTGTTATTAGAAAAGCCGATGACTTTAAGCGTGGATGAAGCGCGGGAGTTGTACGGTTTAGCTGAGTCTAAAAAATGCGTGGGAATAATGGATTTTGAGTTTCGTTTCATTCCTGCTTGGCAGCGATTTGCGGAACTTTTGGCAGAAGGATATGTGGGAGAGAAAAGGTTAATAAAAATTGATTGGTTGGTGTCGAGTCGGGCAAATCCCGATCGCCCTTGGAATTGGTACTCCCAGAAGGAGAAAGGGGGCGGTGCTTTGGGGGCGATCGCTTCCCATTCTTATGATTATATTAGTTGGTTATTCGGGCCGGTAAACCGCGTTTGGGGGCACTTAAGTACGTCTATTAAAACTCGTCCAGACCCGGCAGCGGGGGGAGAATTAAAACCCGTCGATGCTGACGATACTTGTACTTTAATGTTGGAGTTAAAAGACGGCACTCCCTGTCAGATTTGTTTGAGTTCGGTTACTTCTTTAGGAAGGGGACATTGGGTGGAAGTTTATGGCAGTAAAGGTACTTTAATCCTGGGTAGCGATAACCTGAAAGATTACGTTAAGGGCTTTAAAATTTTAGGCAGTCAAAATGGGGAAGATTTAGCAGAAATTACGATTCCCCAAAGGTTAGAATTTCCTCGGGTTTATCCAGATGGAAGAATTGCACCTTTTGTTCGAGTTGTCGATAAATGGGTGGAGGCTATTGACGCGGGTAAATCTCTAATTCCGTCTTTGCGGGAGGGGGTTTATTCTCAGTTGTTGATGGATTTAACTCACGAGTCTAATATGACTGGGAGTTGGGTAAAAGTGCCGGATTTTGATAAGTTTTTGGAAAGGTAGTGGTTTGTAGCGATCGCTTTAGCGATTCATATTTATCAATCGCTAAAGCGATTACTACGAACTTTTTAATCGCTAAAGCGATTACTACTAACAGGCAATAAAAAAATTATGTCAACTCAACTTAAGCCATTAAATCTGACTGTATCGGAATATCTTCAATTAGAATTAGAAAGCAAAATTCCCCACGAATATATAGCGGGCGAAGTTTATGCTATGGCTGATGCTAGCAAAAACCATAATCTTATTTTGGGAAATATTTATATCAAGCTGCGTCAACATCTTCGGGGAAAAGGTTGTCAAGTTTTCTCTTCCGATATGAAGGTGAAAATTGAAGATTTGGATATTTTTTATTATCCAGATATTTCGGTTACTTGCGAGGTTCGAGACCGGGAAAAATACTTTAAAAAAAGCCCTTGTTTGATTGTAGAAGTGCTTTCTGCTGGAACAAAACGGATAGATCGTAATGAAAAGCTGGTTAATTATTTAGAAATTAACAGCCTGCAAGAATATGTTTTAGTTTCTCAAGATAGGATAAAGGTTGATATCTACCGCAAAGACGAAAGTGGAAATTGGAACTTGACAAGTTTGGGGGAAACAGATGTTTTGAGTTTAGAATCTGTGGGGTTGCAAATGACAATGGCAGAGGTTTATGAGGATGTAGATGTTTAATATCTGGGTAAAAACTAGGTATTTTAGTTTATTTTGGCAGCGTTTATTTTGCCGTAATGTTGTTAACTACAAATTCAAACAGCTATTTTTCAAAACATCCCATTTTTTGACTCATATCCTGACAAAGTTTTTCTACTCGTCCCGCAATAGCATCCCGATCTAAAGGGTCATAATTAGTTAATCTAGCGACCCACTCGCGACCTGGATGTAATAAATCCCATAGCGATCGCTTTTGTTGATATCTTCCTTTACCGGGGTCGTGGTTTCCAAATCCATCAATTACTTGATTCCATACTGGTTGAAAATGACGTATCATTACTCCCTCGCCCCAAGAAACTAAATCCACTTCCATAGCTACTACCTTAAATTGAAACTCGGCTATTTCCAAACCATCTACAACCCCAATTGACCGTCGATGTTCTCTCAACCTACTATATAAATTTTGGGTTTTTGAAGTAATTCCAATACGACGACCGCCAACAACTGCTTTACCTACATAAATTGGCAAACAGCAACGATGGGAATTTGCCTTACTAAGGCAAACATACAAAGGATTAACACCGCGATAAAAAAGGGCATAAACTCCCACATGAAGTTTCAGTTCTACTTTCAAATTATCGAGTTCATCGAGAGAATAACAATCTTGTCTTGCCCAAAAATCCAGTAGTTCATCTGCTAAATTAGCTGGTAGTTGAAAAATATTTATCATGGTAAAAATATCTCAAAAGTGTTCTACAGCTTTTACAGTTTTTAAACTAGATTGTATTTGTCTAGCTAATAGTTTGGATAAACTGACAGGCACCGCATTACCAAGCTGGCGCATTATTCCCGTCCAGGAACCTTCAAATAAATAACTATCGGGAAAAGTCTGTAGTCTTGCCGCTTCTCTTACTGTAAAATAACGAACTTTTCCACCATCAATTATCATCATATTCTCTCCCCCAGGTACTCCATGAACTCCTGCTTTGATAGTTTTAGCAGGCTCGTCGAGGGGACTGCCTGTGTGACCAGGATAAGATTTTGCACCGGCAACAAATAGATGATTGGGAATACTATCAACTTCCCCTAAAGTTGGGTCGGGTAAATCTCGAATGGCATCTCGAACTGTTAACCATCTTTGAGCTTCTGGCGGGAAAAGTAAAGACTGCATTTTACCAATTTTAGAAGCTAATTTAGGGGATGGTTCTGGTTTTTTCATCTGGTGTTTTAACCAGTATTCTTCAGTTACCCACTTAGAATAAAAAAGCGATTCTTGAGAGTGAGTAGGGGCTGGAAATAAAGGTTTTAAATTTAGATCGGAACGAAATCCTATGATAAAAACCCGCTCGCGCTTTTGAGGGATTCCGTAATCTGCCGCATTTAGCAGGCGGAAACTAACTTGATAAGCAAGACCTTCTTTTCTGCCTTTAATTCTATAATTTTGAAGACGATGAAAATGTTCTAACCAAGTCTCATCGGTTTCGATCGTAAATTCTGGATAAGTTAATTGTAGGATGAGATAATTAAAATAGTCGGCAAAGGATTTTCTCAACAAACCTTTAACATTTTCTATTAAAATAGCTTTAGGTTTTAACTCTCTAAGAGCGCGGATAAATTGGGGAAATAAATCTCGGCGATCGCTATTTCCTTTATGTTTGCCGCCATTAGAAAAAGGTTGACAAGGAGGACCGCCAGCTAATAAGTCAATTTCTGCTGCTATTCGTGAAAAATTATAACTTTTAACATCGCCGCAATAAATAGGATTAATAGCATGAGGGAAAAGCTTCTGTTGATTTAAGCGTAATGTCTTACAAGCATCGGCATTTATTTCAATAACAAGCTCGCGATCGAATCCGGCTTGAGCAATGCCTAAACTTAAGCCACCTGCCCCTGCGAAAAGTTCCAAAGATTTCATTGTTTTGTCTTCAAAAAATTATAATGTAAAGCAGCTTAGATTAGGTACAAAAGTGCGTTAGTAGCTAATCTAAGGTGCGCGCAGCGCACCCTACTGGATAACTTCTTGGAAAAATGTATCTAAGATTCGATTGCCTTGAAAAGCTATTTCTATTTTATCGATTTCTGCTTTCGTAAAATAGGCTAATCTCTGACCTTCATGGAGGTTTATTTTGCTCGGTTCTAAATCGATCTCTTTCCAAAAAGCATAATCGATTCTATCTCCCAAATCGAAACTTCTAAAAAAGTTTATCTCTCCAACATCTAACTCTATTTCTTCCAACATTTCCCGCTTAATACAATCGGATGGGGATTCGTTCTCTTCAATATATCCCCCTAAAATATTCCAAGTATTCGGATAAGGAATAGAATCCTTATCGTCGCGCAAAACTAATAAAACTTGCCGCCGACTATTCAAGAAAATAATAGTAGCGCCTTGAAGTTTGCTCATAAACGCAGTTAAAATTGTGGGGCAGCAAATAAGCACATAGTGACATACTCCCACGCCAACCATTCGGTATGGCGTGGGCTTCTCGCTTCATAGTCCTGCCATTGCGTGGGACACGCGCGAGCTTTAAGGACGGGATGCCCCGCCGCCCTTTTTGCGTCGAGCTATTTGCTCGCTTGCGCTCGACAAAAAGCTGCTCACCTAGCTCCGCAATAAGATTTTACGTTCCCAACGGATTACTAGGATTTCTGGAATACAACCCCATATCCTATTTTATTTTCGAGATTCATAACTGGCGGTTGTTAGCTCAAACCAGCTAAGGGTTATTATAACATTATATTTGTAAAATAATGGAACATCGAGTTCCATTATTTTACCGTCGATTCATCCCACGCCAAATCGCAGATTATGGCGTGGGATGAATCGACGAGTTAGCTAACAAGCAAAGAGCTAGAATGCCACGCCCCGAGACTCCCTGCCTCAGTATAGCGATCGCTCGCCTCAAAACTCCCGAGGCCAACCGTTTTGCCACCTGGATACTTCAGGCCCCCCACCAACGGGGCTACGTCCATCACGACCGTCCCTTGCCAGAAAACCTGTCGGATATCTGGCAGGCCTGGTTAGAAATGTTCTCCCTCCAGGTCTTACCCAATCTTACTCCTAGCCTCGCTTCTGGGGCCGAACCTAAATTAACTCCCGATCTGCCTGAGTCGAATTCCGGCCCAAATCTCAGCTATACGGCCCGCTTGATGCAAAACTTGGGCATCAATTTGTGGCAATGGCTGTTCGACGGGCCAGTGGAGGTCAGTCTCAATCAAAGTCAGGGGATCGCCATCGGACAAGATCGACCCCTGCGAATCAAACTAGACCTGCGAGAACCAGATTTAATCGCCTTGCCTTGGGAGATTATGCAACCGGAGGCGGGTTCGCCGGCGATTTCTCTAAGTGGGGAATTGCTTTTCAGTCGTACCACCAGCGACGTAAACCCTTTAAGCGATCGCACCCCCGCCCAATCCTTAAAGGTTCTGCTGGTTTTAGGAGAAAACCCATCCCGAGAAAAGAAGCGATCGCCCGTTTCTCCCGCCCCAAAGCAACAGCGACTCCAGTTACAGCTAGAACGAGAGGCTGCCCATCTGGCAGAAGTTCTCGAAGGTTGCGGCAGAACCGATACTAATCTGGAAAACCCTAATTTGACGGTGCCTTGCCGAGTGGAGACTCTCATCCAACCGACGCCTGCGGAACTGATTGCCAAAATCGAAACCAAAACTTATAACGTTCTTTTCTACGCCGGTCACGGGGAACCGGGGCCTGATGGCGGTTGGCTGTTTTTGGGACCGGAAACTACCCTCAACGGTACGGAGTTGGCGCAAGTGCTGGTTCGCGGCGGGGTTAGTTTGGCGGTATTCAATGCCTGTTGGGGGGCGGTACCTGCGATGTCCGTGGGAGAGTCGGGGGGCAGAGAATATATTCCTCGCAGCAGTTTGGCGGAGGTGCTGATCCATCACGGAGTGCCTGCGGTGTTGGGGATGCGGGATGCTATTAGCGATCGCGAAGCCCTCAGTTTTATTACAGCTTTTGCGAAATCTCTCAGCGAGGGAGTGGTAATAGATCGGGCGGTGGCAGTTGCCAGACAAAATTTGCTGACTCTTTATAAATTCAATCAGCCTGCCTGGACTTTGCCGGTGCTTTATATGCATCCAGAGTTCGACGGTCAATTGGTGGAGGTGGTAGAGGATGTGGTGACTCAGCTTCCTACTAATTCGCCGACTAGGTTGGGACATTCTTTGTCTCGGGCTTATTTGCGTTTGGCGGGCTCTAATAATGAAGCATGGCCTTTGTGGGCGGGAATTTTACGGGTGGGACGTTGGCCGGAGAATGATGTGGTAGTCCAGGAAAGGTGGGTTTCTCAAAAGCACGGGGAGATTTTCTCTCGTAATAGTATGCCGGAAATGGGGAGCGAACCTACTTATTTTTTGCGGGATTTTTCTCGTTACGGGACTCTAATTTCTGATACCACTGGTTGGCAGAGAATCCATCGGGAGGAAGTGGCTTTACGATCGGGGACTTTGTTAAAATTCGGCAGTTCTCAAGGTCAGACCTTTGAGTTTATTATTGAAACGATTTCGAGTTTTGGTAAATAGACGGCTGAGGTGCGGAACTAGCTTCCTTGCTTTTGTAGCTAGGAAAGTAGGCGATTAGAAAGTATGACTAATTGCTTGCAGCAAATTACCAATTACGAAAGTTTATCCTGGACTAAGATTATGACTAATGGAGTTACTAATTCGGATTTTTTTGAAAGCTGTCAAATACGAACGGAGTTAGATATTTTAGAAGCGATCGCTCTGGAGGATACTGCTTATCCTTGGAATCCTGAAGACCCGGAATCGGAAGCTTATTTTAGTAAGTTAGAAAATGAGTTTGCTGAGTCCGATTTTATGGCAAATATTGACATTGTTAATGGTTCTCAAAAGTTGTTTGCTAAATTAGAAGAAAAGTGGTCTGAATTTGGCGTCAATAATTCTGCATTTGAGAAGTTTGCTAGGAGAATGCCTGAAGAAATTTTGAGTAAGTTAACAAGTAGCATTCGAGGTCTTGGCGAAAGAGCTAACCAGACAATGGGAGGTTTGTCTTTGAGCGATCGCTTGGTTTATTGCGTTGCGGAAATTCTGCCTCGTTGGAATATAGAAGATTTGGAAGTTTTAGCCCGTCCGATGGCTTATGCGATGCGTGATTCGGGGGTCGATCCGGTGGAGTCAGCTTTAGCAAATATACCCGAGGTTGATTGGCAGGATTTATCTGAAATAGAAAGGGCTCGTTTGTCTTTGGCGATCGCTCTTTTTACTATCTCGGAAACTGAGGAATAAATCAAACGGCTAAAGTGGTGGGTAAAGCGAAAGTTCGTAGTAATCGCTTTAGCGATTCATATAGATATATCGCTAAAGCGATTACTACAAGCTAGTAGCGGACCTTATTTAATTAATTTTTTTGTGTAAAACTATTATGACGGGACATCATAAATTCAAGGAACTAACCGAAAACTTTTCGCCAGAAAGAAAAGCGAGAATAGAAAAACAAAATATTAAATTAGAACGAGAAGTTACTATGTATGAATTACATCAACAATTTTTAGAAAAACAAACAGAACTTTATGTGAATCATTTGCGAGAAGTAATTTCGGCAATGGGTGGCGAGTTAATTATTAAGGCTAGTTTTCCCGACCGAGAAGTAGTAATTAATAGTTTTAGCGACTTGCTAGAAAATGACTCTATCTAATCGACTCAGCCGAATTACTTATAACCCCAACCAGTGCGGCGGGCGACCGTGCATTCGAGGGATGCGAATTCGCGTAACCGACATTTTAGAAATGCTTGCCGAAAATGTCAGCAGCAGCGAAATTTTAGAAGATTTTCCCGACCTGGAACTAGAAGACATTGAAGCTTGTTTATTATTTGCTGCCCGGGGGTTCGATAAACCAAATTGGCTCGATGTTTAAAATTGTTGAAAAATAGCGGCATTTCATATTGGTAGAAACGGCAAGACTGTTTCTGCCAATTTTTTTAACTTGGAAAGGAACTAAATTCATCTATAATTAAGAAGAATTAGTCTAAGGAGTTAAAAAATGGTCCGTATTCTGAAGCTGGCAAAGATGACACCGGCGGAACTCTCGTCGTTGAAAAAACGGGCGGAGTTGGATATTAACAATGCTCTGTCGATCGCGCAAGAAGTAATAGATAAAATCCGCACCAACGGGGATGCTGGAGTTATCGAATATGTCAGGAAATTCGACTACCAGGGGGCAACGGTAGAAAATATTAAAGTCACCGAGGCAGAATTTGCCGCCGCCCGAGAGGCGATCGCCCCAGAGATAAAGGAGGCGATCGAACAAGCTTTCGCTAACATCACCAAAGTTCACGAAGGGCAAATGCCGGAAGAAATTAAACTGGCAGAAGTGGATAAGGGCATTTTCGCTGGAGAGAAAGTCACGCCCATCGCCTCGGCGGGTTTGTACGTTCCCAGGGGCAAGGGCGCTTTCCCTTCGGTGATGTTGATGTTGACCATCCCGGCAAAGGTCGCGGGGGTGAAAAAAGTGATAGTTTGCACTCCGCCGGATAAGGATGGCAACGTGGAACCGGCCTCTCTGGTGGCGGCCGAGATGGCGGGGGTGAAGGATGTTTACAAACTAGGCGGCATCCAGGCGATCGCTTCCATGGCGATCGGCACCGAAACTATCCCCAAGATCGATAAAATCACCGGTCCTTGCAACGTTTACGGTTCCGCCGCCAAGCGGTTGTTATTCGGAACTGTGGATGTGGGACTGCCTGCGGGGCCTAGCGAGTCTATTATTCTGGCGGACGAAGATACGGATCCGCAACTGGCAGCGCTGGATCTGTTGGTGGAAGCGGAACACGGACCGGAGTCAGCGGCCTTGTTGGTGACTCACAGCGAGTCGGTGGCCGTGAAGGCGGCGGAGTTTGCTTCGGAATATATTAAGAAACTTCCCGAGTGGCGGCAAGAGTTTTGCCAGAAGGGTTTGTCTTCTTACGGCGGGGTTTTGCTGACTTCGAGTTTAGAGGAGTCGATCGCTTTTGTTAACGAGTACGCCCCAGAACATCTGGAGGTTTTGGTTAAGGAACCGATGGCGGTTTTGGGGGCTATCGAGAATGCGGGGGAGATTTTGTTGGGTGCTTATACTCCTATTCCTACTGCGAATTATTGTCTGGGAGTAAATGCAATTTTGCCGACTGGTGGTTTTGCGCGGTCTTATTCGGCGGTGTCGGTTTTCGATTTTCTCAAGCGATCGGGTATCGGGTATTTGACCCCAGAAGGTTTTGAGAAATTGAAGAAGACTACTGAGACTTTAGCAACTTACGAGGGTTTCCCCGCCCACGCGATGGCGATCGCCGAGAGGGATGTTTTGTTTAATAAATAGAATACTGGTAGGGTGCGCACCGCGCACCTTACTGGTATGCTTGTAATGTAGTTGCGCTAATGCTTAGTAGAGACGATCCAGTTTATCGAGAAGTTATCAAAATTGCCAGTAGCTTTGGTATTTTTGATTGTATCCCCTGTGCCAGAGCTATTAAATACTTCTTAATCAAAGCAAAAATTCGGGGAAAGCAAATAGAAATAGATACAGGTTCTCAAGACCCAATTTACGGAAGAATTTATGATGACAGCATTGACGAATTAATTGCTACTACGGGACACCATGAAGGTATTGCCATTGAAATTGATGGAGTGGAAATTGTATTTGACAATATTCACCATCAAGGTATACCGCGTTCTATTTGGATAGAAAATTTATATTCTCCTATCCTAGATGAAGGCAGAAGTTTTCAGATCGAGGAAACAATTTTTTACTAAACCAAAGGAAAAAGTTAAGATGGATACTTTTTACAATCTGCTCAAAAAAATTCAAAAAAGACCGGCGATGTATTTAGGTCAAAAATCTATCTTCAGTCTCCAGGCTTTTTTAGATGGCTATTATTTTGCCAGACGCGAACTGAAAATCGAACTGACAGAACAAGAGTCAGAATTTCAAAAGTTTTTACAGTGGATAAGGCAGAAGTTTAATGTAGAGACCGGTCAACTATGGGCAAGCATCGTGCTTTTCCATTCGGCCGATGAAAGTAAAGCGGTGGAGCGTTTTTTTAACTTGTTTGAAGAGTTCAAAGGTCAGGGGGAAAATCGGAGCTTAACTGAAAACAAACAGGGTCCAAAAGAGTATGTGTCGCTGTCAAAAAAAGAGGCGCGTTAAGACAAAAGGTAATGGTTAATTCTCCAAGTGCTAAAATTAGAAAAAAATTCGGAGGAATATGTTAGAACAACAAACGATAGTAGTTCAAGAAGGAATTTGGCTCCCGAAAAGCTTGCTGGAAAAAGCGGGTTTGGGTTCTCGCTTGCAAGTAGCGATCGAAGCTGGAGAAATTCGGATTATTAACGCTCCACCCGATGAGTCGGAAACAAAAAAGCAAGAGGTAAACAACAGATAGCGACTTCGACTGACAAGCATATCCGTCATAAGGCACGACTAGGTATTATTTGTCTGCCTTAAAATCGGAAAGATTGCCAAACCCAACATTCTAAAAAACGGAGGATAAATCTAATGATGAATTTAATGTTAGACGATGAAGCGGAACGTTATTTAATAGAAATTTTGGCAGCGGAGAAAATACCAAGCGATCGCCTAATAAAAAAGATGTTGCGCGATCGCTGGTTGACCCACCAACCAAAGAAAACTATCCTAGAACGTATGGGAGGAGAACCAGAACATTTACTCGACGGACCCGGTAATTTGTCCGATCGCGAAGTTCGGAAAAAGGCGATCGCCGATCGCGTCGAACAACGCCACCAACGCCGCCTGCAAAATAGGGAACCGAAAAAAGAAGAGGTCTAATTATGGTGTATCATCCTGTTATTCTGGTGGATTCGTCAGTTTTGGTAGCGTTTTATGATGCCAGGGATGACTCTCATGGCCAAGCCCGCCAGTTCTTTGCCACTTGCCGCAGTCAGTTAATAACTACTGTCGCCTGTGTTAATGAGGTCATGTGGTTGCTTTCTCGTAACTGGCGGGTGCAAAATGAGTTTTTATCCCATCTAGCTAGTGGGGTTTATGAATGCGAACCGCTATTGCCAGAGGATTTTGCGCGTATTGCTCAATTGAACGAACAATATGCAGACTTGCCGGGGGATTTTGCCGATTTGTCTTTGGTGGCGATCGCCGAACGTTTAAATATTGAGGCGATCGCTACTTTAGATAGAGATTTCTATATTTATCGGCTAAAGCGCGGTCGAGCTTTCGATTGGGTTTTTTTCTCATAGTTCGCCGTTTCACGCTAGCCCAGAAACTCAGTTTGTCGGGTGCATCTCATATTTGTAAGAAGACAATTGCCCTCAACTAACAACTAACAACTAACAACTGACAACTTTCTATAAATACCCCCTAGTCAAAAACGGCACCTCAACTACTTCCCCTTCCACATCACCCGCCCGCACTTTTAAACCGACGCCCCCCGCTTTTACCCGGACGTAACCCAAACCCAAATATCCGTCCTCAGTTTCCGTACAACTGGTAAGTTTGCCGACTTTCTCCTCCCCTGCGGTTAATACCGTTCCCGGTTCCGCCGTGGCGCTAAGACGAATGCCCCAGAGTTGTTGTTTTACTCCTTTATAAGTATTTAACCTCGCGATGGTTTCTTGACCGATGTAACAACCTTTATCGAAAGAGATCGTTTGCCACAAACCCGCTTCGAGAGGGTTGTAATCTTCCGTTAATTCGCAGTCTGGGGCGGGGCGACCTTGTTCTATTCTTAATTGTTGCCAGAGGCGATCGCCCATGGCAACGGCCCCCTTCTCTATTAATATTTGCCAAACTTTCAGCGCATCCCCCACTGGAACTATTAACGTAGATCCAGCAGTTGCCAAACCGCTGCCGGCCGCGAGGCGAACTTCCGCCCCTGCGAGGTTAATTAATTTGTGAGTGGCGTGGGGTTCGTTTGCTAATGTAGTTTCGTCTAATTTTTCCAGAAGTTTTTCCGTTTCCGGTCCTATTAAACTAAAGATGGCATAGTCGCTACTAACATCTTTTAATGCTACTTTATCGAAAGGAAAAATATAGCGGTCTAACCATTCTAATAATTGTTGGCGGCGGTTGGGCGAGACTAATATTAACGCTGCATCTTCGGCGACGTAAACTGTAGCTAAGTCGAGAGTTCTCGCGGTTGAATTGACGAAAACGGTATCGCAACCTCGACCAGGTTTGATGGATTCGATGTTATTGGTGCTTTGGTTGTGTAAAAATTTGAGGCGTTCCTCGTCGGCGACTTGTAGCAGTCCCCAGTGGGAGCGATCGCACAAAGCTACACCCGTTTTTACTGCTTCCATAGCGGCGCGATCGTTGCCGAAACTTATAGGAATAGTTCCACCAGTGGGGGAGTCTTCAATAGTTGCACCGTCGGTCGTTTGAAAATCGCGTAATTGTTGGATCATAATGTTGGTAATTGGTAATTGGAAATGATGATTAACTAGCGTTCGTAGTAATCGCTTCAGCGATTTAGTTTTATAAATCGCTAAAGCGATTACTACAAGCTAGGGGGTTGTTCGTAGTAATCGCTTCAGCGATTTAGTTTTATAAATCGCTAAAGCGATTACTACAAGCTAGAGGGTTGTTCGTAGTAATCGCTTCAGCGATTTAGTTTTATAAATCGCTAAAGCGATTACTACAAGCTAGGGGGTTGTTCGTAGTAATCGCTTCAGCGATTTAGTTTTATAAATCGCTAAAGCGATTA
>JAXHVR010000022.1:60202-68717 GCA_034189005.1 Cyanobacteriota bacterium
TCGCTTCAGCGATTTAGTTTTATAAATCGCTAAAGCGATTACTACAAGCTAGGGGGTTGTTCGTAGTAATCGCTTCAGCGATTTAGTTTTATAAATCGCTAAAGCGATTACTACAAGCTAGGGGGTTGTTCGTAGTAATCGCTTCAGCGATTTAGTTTTATAAATCGCTAAAGCGATTACTACGAACTTTTGCTTATCCGACTTTAGGCAGTTCGGCAAAGAAATTTTCGATTACTTGACAAGTCTTTTCCTCCAGAATATCCCAATCTACTTCTCCATTTTCATCTATTAGACTGGTATCTATTTCTACTTCTACTTCTTCCTCTTCAGCATGAGTTAGACGATAATTGCTAAAGCAAATTTGATAGCAAAGTTCCCAGATATTAACGCTTACTTTTTGCCCTCGCTCTTCTAAATCCAATCGGTATCCTGGAATGGGAGTTTGCACTTTTTCGTAAGTGCCTTTCCAGGAAGATGTTTCTAAAGTTTTGCGGAGATTATCTAGAACTCGAAGTAAAGATGGCTGCATTAATAATTCGGCTTGTTTCCAGGCAGTTGTAGTAGTAATTTTGGGCTTCATCGCTTAACAATTAACAATTAACAATTAACAATTAACAATTGACAATTAACAATTGACAAAAAGGGAAAATATTTTAGTTCGCTTGAAAATAAGTAGGCCGGCAAAAATATTTGGACCCCGGATTTGCCCGTAGAACAGGCGTCTCGCCTGTTTAATATCTCTAATTAATTTGGCACTCGTAGGCCAAAGCGCCTGTTTAATATCTCTAATTAATTTTGCACGGGTGCTTACCAGGTGGAGGCTCGCAATCTCTATTAAACCCCAAAATGTAGGGTTATTTCAATTTTTATCTGGACAGATATCTGGACAGGCAAGATGCCTGTCCTACGAGATCGATAACGTGGCAAAATAGATAATTAACTTAAGTTAAAAATCAAAGTAATGAGCAAAAAGCGCATCCTTTCGGGAGTTCAACCCACGGGCAACCTCCACCTCGGCAATTACCTCGGGGCCATTCGTAACTGGGTCGAGGGCCAATCGGAATACGATAACTATTTCTGCGTGGTCGATCTCCACGCCATTACAGTGCCCCACAACCCGGCCACTTTAGCGGCGGATACCTACGCCATAGCTGCCCTCTATCTGGCTTGCGGCATAGATTTAGAGCATTCTACCATCTTCGTCCAGTCTCATATCCCGGCCCACAGCGAATTAACTTGGCTGTTAAATTGCATTACGCCCCTCAATTGGCTGACGGATATGATTCAGTTTAAAGAAAAAGCGATCAAGCAAGGAGAAAATGTCGGCACCGGTTTGTTAGATTATCCAGTGTTAATGGCGGCGGATATTTTGCTTTACGATGCGGATAAAGTTCCGGTGGGAGAAGACCAAAAACAACATTTGGAATTAACTCGGGATATTGCCGTTAGGTTCAATCATTTATTCGGTAGGGGAGAGACTGTTTTAAAGTTACCTGAACCTTTGATTAGACGCGAGGGCGCGAGGGTAATGAGTCTGACTGATGGTACTAAGAAAATGTCTAAGTCCGACCCTTCGGAATTGAGTAGAATTAATTTATTAGACCCGCCAGAAACTATTACGAAAAAAATCAAACGCTGTAAGACGGATCCGGTTCGCGGCTTAACTTTTGACGACCCAGAAAGACCGGAGTGTAATAATTTGTTGACTCTTTATATGCTACTTTCTGGAAAGACGAAGGAAGAGGTGGCTGTGGAGTGTCAAGATTTGGGCTGGGGGCAGTTTAAACCGTTGTTAACTGAAACGGTTATTTCTGCTTTAACACCCATTCAAGAAAAATATAAGGCTGTTAGAAACGAGGAGGGTTATTTGGAGTCGGTTTTGCGAGATGGTAGGGAGAAGGCGGGGGCGATCGCTAACGATACTTTGGCTAAAGTTAAATCCGCTTTGGGCTATTCCAAACCTCTTTAATTTATCGGCAACAAATATCTCTTGATTTCCGTCTTTTAGCACGGGCAGGTTAGTAAGTTAAGAAACCCGGTTTTTTCCAAAAACCGGGTTTCTGGGCTGCTAAACTAAACTATCAAAAAGCATCTAAAATTGTTAATTAACCTCAAGCAAATAATAGAAATAAAATGAATAGATTCCGAACTGCAATTAAAAAAGGCGAATTTTTAATAACCGCCGAAGTTGCACCGCCAAAAGGTGCAAATACAGCTAAAATGTTAGAAATGGCAGAAGGTTTAAAAGGGCGAGTTCATGCCGTTAATATTACCGATGGAAGTCGGGCAGTATTGGGGATGTCTTCTTTAGGGGCATCTGTGATTTTAAAAAATAATGGAATAGAGCCGATTTATCAAGTCGCTTGTCGCGATCGCAACCGAATTGGACTCCAAGGAGACTTATTGGGGGCGGCAGCTTTAGGCATCGAAAATATCTTAGCTTTGACGGGAGATCCTGTTAAAGCAGGAGACCATCAAGATGCTAAAAGCGTGTTTGATTTTGAATCCATTCGCTTGTTGCAAGCTATTGATAAATTGAATCACGGAGTAAATTGGAACGGTAAAAAGTTACCCGACGGGGGTACGGATCTATTTGCAGGGGCGGCCGTCGATCCGCAGTCTACCAGTAAGTCTGGACTGAAGAAAAGATTTGAAAAAAAATTATTAGCTGGGGCGCAATTTTTCCAAAGTCAATTAATTACGGATTTTGATAAGTTGGAAAAGTTTATGAAGGAGGTTGCGGTGGAAACTGACAAACCAATTTTGGCGGGAATATTTTTGTTGAAATCGGCAAAAAATGCGGCGTTTATTAATAAGTATGTGCCCGGGGTAAATATTCCAGATTCAATTATCGATCGCTTGGGAAATGCGGAGAAACCTTTGGAAGAAGGGATGAAAATTGCGGCGGAACAAGTTAAGATTGCCGGGGGAATTTGTCATGGAGTACATTTGATGGCGGTGAAGCGGGAAGAGTTGATACCGCCTATTTTGGATTTGGCGGGAATTGAGGGGATTAGCTAGAAAGGCTGTAAAGAAATAGGGGTTTTTTAACAATACCTTCGCCATGCAGGAAAAATGCCTTAAAAAGTAGGTTGTGCGGACCTCCGTGGAACCCAACATCTGGCTAACTCGCCCGCCAGAAACCGGGTTTTTTCAACAATACAAAAGAACTAAATAAAATATACGATCGGCATGGGGATTTAAGAAACCGGGTTTCTCAAAGAAACCCGGTTTCTGGCGGGCGAATTATCATTGTTCGGCAAAAATGGCGAAGGTATTGTTAAAAAAACCCGGTTTCTTACATCTTCGTGCTTATGAGATGTAGGGTGGAGTATCGGTGGCGCTACCAGCGATCGCCCCCCAACAACCTTAAAATCTTAAAAAAACATTAAACAATCGACCAAAAGTTATTTCCTAAGATAATAATTTAAAGTTTTACCTAAAAAAAGCCTCCACTGCCGGGGATGCCATTGGTCAAATTCCCAACCAAAAATCTAAAAACTTCATAATTTTTCCCCCCACCAGAACAATCTGCCCCATAATAAAACAGAAAGCAAAAGGAGAAAGTCAATATGTACGAAAAAATTACGCCCCCAACCGCAGGTACCAAAATAACCTTCCAAGATGGCAAACCCATAGTCCCCGACGACCCCATAATTCCCTTCATCCGTGGCGACGGAACCGGTGTGGATCTCTGGCCGGCTTCTCAAAAAGTATTCGATGCGGCAGTGGCGAAAGCTTACGGCGGCAAGCGGGAAATTAACTGGTTCAAAATTTACGTCGGCGACGAAGCTTGCGACCAATACGGCACCTTTCAATACCTGCCGGAAGACAGTCTCAGCGCCATCCAAGAATACGGCGTCGCCATCAAAGGACCGTTAACAACTCCAGTCGGCGGCGGCATCCGATCGCTCAACGTCGCCCTCCGACAAATTAACGACCTCTATGCTTGCGTTCGTCCTTGCAAATTTTATAACGGCACCCCCTCCCCCCACAAACGTCCAGAAGAACTCGACATCATTATTTATCGGGAAAATACCGAAGATATCTATCTGGGCATTGAGTGGCGCGAAGGCAGCGAAACCTGCAATAAGTTAATCGAAACCTTGAACAAAGACCTAATCCCCGGCACTCCCGAACATGGCAAAAAACAAATTCGCCTCGACTCCGGCATCGGCATCAAACCTATAAGCAAAACTGGTTCTCAGCGGTTGATCCGGCGGGCGATCGAAAATGCCCTGCGCTTGCCGAAATCTAAGCAAATGGTGACTCTGGTGCATAAAGGCAACATTATGAAATACACCGAAGGCGCTTTCCGAGATTGGGGTTACGAACTAGCAACTACGGAATTTCGCGATCGCTGCGTCACGGAAAGGGAATCCTGGATCCTCGGCAATAAGGAAGCAAACCCCGATCTTTCCAGCGAAGACAACGCCCGCAAAGTCGATCCGGGTTACGAGTCCCTAACTCCAGAAAAGCGATCGGAAGTTTGCGAAGAAGTAGAGTCGGTATTAGCGGCGATTTGGGAGACCCACGGCGACGGTAAATGGAAAGATAAAGTAATGGTAAACGATCGCATCGCCGACAATATCTTCCAACAACTTATCATCCGCCCCGGGGAATATTCGATTCTGGCAACCATGAATTTAAACGGCGATTATTTATCCGATGCAGCAGCAGCGATCGTCGGCGGTTTGGGCATGGGACCGGGTGCCAATATTGGCGATACTTGTGCGATTTTTGAAGCGACCCACGGCACCGCACCAAAGCACGCCGGTTTGGATCGGGTTAACCCCGGTTCTTTGATTCTCTCTGGGGTGATGATGTTGGAATATATGGGTTGGCAAGAAGCGGCGGATTTGATTAAAAATGGTATCGCAGCCGCTATTTCCCAGAAGGAAGTAACTTACGATTTAGCGCGATTGATGGAACCGAAAGTCGAACCGTTAAAGTGTTCTGAATTTGCCGATGCAATTATCAAGCATTTTGACGATTAATACAGTCGTGTTCGTAGTAATCGCTTTAGCGATTCTTATGGATAAATCGCTAAAGCGATTACTACAAGCCGCGTTCGTAGTAATCGCTAAAGCGATTCTTATGGATAAATCGCTAAAGCGATTGCTACGAACTTTTGTCGTTTTCATCGAAAATTAGAATCGCTGACCGGTACCGACATAAACCCGAACGTTGCCTTCGTCGCTAATACCGACGTCCCCCCGCAATAAACCTAAAAAGGTCCGCACTCGCAACCCGACACCACCAGCAACACCAGTTCCAGGTTTATCCCGCTCTTCTGGTGGGTCTCCAATTATGCTATCTCCCGAACCGAGGTCCGAGGCAAAGTCAAAAAATAACACCCCGCCAACATCCCGCCAAACGGGAAAGCGATACTCGCCAGAAAGTAAGACAAAACTGCGCCCGGTTCCCAAATCTCCCGGATCGTATCCCCGCACGGTTTTGTCCCCCCCCAGAGCAAAAGCATAAGACGGAGGCAAATCTCCTATTACCGTTCCTGCTTGGATGTTCAAGGCAAACATTTCCGGCAAAGAATACGGATCGTCGCTGCTGAGGAACTTAATCGGTAGATATTGAACGAAATTAGCTGTCAGGCGGTTGGAACTAATCTCTCCCTCCCCAATAGGAATCGACTGTTCCGTGCCAAAAGAAATTTTACCTCCCCTGGTGGGATTGAAAGGATTGTCAACCCAACTGCGATTGAAGCCTAACGATACCGTATATAAATCGTCGATGCCATTACCGCTCCAACTGGTAGGGTTGCCTCTGGCGTCTTCAGTGGCAAGCTCGCCATCTTCGTCGCGGATGCTGATGCGCTGGTAGTTTAACCCCAACTCCCCGGACCACAGTCCCAGGGGGCGACTGAAAATTAGATTGCCGCCTATTCTTCTGTCAACGGCATGGTCGCCGTTGGGCAGGTCTATTTTCTGGTCGATGACTTCCGATACTTTGCGATCGCGCCACGCCCGCAGGGTGTAGCCGGTGCTGTTATTACCGATGCTGTAAGGACTGATAAACTTAAGATCGTATTCCAATCCCTCCCCGCTGGGCGTCAGCATGGCCTCGAAACGTTGGCTGGGACTGCCGACGGTTCGGTTTATCGTTCCCAAATCTAGGTAAAATCCGACATCTGAGTTACTGCCGCCACCAAGGCTGTAACTAACTCCGGGTGCTTCGTCCACGTTATAATAGACGACAACGTCGCTTCCGAATTCTTCGATGCTGACGGTGACGTTACTAAATAATCTCAATCGATGTAGCTGTGCTAAGTCTGCCCGCACTAATTCTTCCCTAAAGTCGTCCCCGGGCATTAATCGCAATTCGTCGCGGATGACGTATTCTGGGACTCTGTTTTCTATGGGGAGTCCGTCTTCGTCAAAGGTGTTGCCCTCGGCATCGACGAAACGGACGATGACGTCTCGGACCGTGGCCCCTTCAAACTCGGATACTGCTAACCCGTTTCTGTTACTCAGTTGCATAGTGCCTCCGAGTTGGGATAGGTTTGGTGTCGGGTTGGCGATCGCTTGTTGTCCGTTATTTAGTTCGCCCCCCACTACCACTGCTACAGCCAAAATGGCTAAGGTTGAAAATCGCATAATACATCAGCTATTAAGTTGAGTTAATTATAGTCAGATGCAATCTTTCTTTTGGCAAAATGGGCGATGGCCTGTTATCTTTAACTTGCCATCCTTTACTGCCATGTCCTTATTTTTGGCCCCAGTGTTTTTTTGAGCCAGAGGCAATTTTTTGGCCCTGAGTTTTAATTGAAATATTAAATCATTCTTTTTCCCGATGGGGCCGCCGCGCTCACAGGGGTAAGTTTTTAAGATTGAAATTAAGAGGACGCGCTTAAGGGGAGACACACCAGACGCTCCGAGGGGATGTCACCGTGTCACCGTGTCCCCGACCCGCCGTGTCCCCCCCTTCAAGAAAATCTAAAAAACTTACCCTTGCAGGGGGCCGCCGCGCCACGAACCAGGAGAAGTTTTTGCGAGGAAAAAGCCGATTGGATGGTCTAAAATACATTTGACAGACACCTAATTTCACCTCTAATCTCAAAGGCTGCGGCTGGAGCGATCGCTCTGGTGCTGCATGCATGGAACGTTGGAAACTTGGAACCTTGGAACCTTGGCAGAAAAGATCGATTTACACTCGCCCCAAGCCGTCCCCAAAATGTATTTCAGTCCCGGGTCTATCTAATGGGGGATTTTTAGTTAATCTGGCATCGTTGACTTAAGGGACTTCCTAAAATTAAAATCTCCAAGAATACAATATTATTGTTGGGTTGCGCAACGCCTGCGCTCTACCCGAGAGGGCAATTATTTACTGGGATATCCCTAATTGTTAATTGTTAATTGTTAATTATTAATTGTTAATTGTTAATTATTAATTGTTAATTGTTAATTATTAATTGTTAATTACTTATAGCGATTATTGAATCGGTGAAGTACACCCCGACGGCTACCCCGTTGGTCCCCCTGTCGATCCCCCTCCCGTCCCCCTTAAAAAGGGTCCGGCCTGAGGAAGAAGTTTTTCATGTACGGGGGACTTTGAACTGTTCCGGCTCCCCCCTTCTCAAGGGGGGCAGGGGGGGATCGAAAATGTACTTCACCGATTCGATAATTACTTATAATTGCCCAGGAATTATCGCCAGTCGTAGAAATTTAGGAATAGCATTGTGGCTCATACATTTTTACTAGAATCAGGCCAATGGACTATTGAAGGAAATTGGCTGCAGCGTAATGGAATGTTAATTATTGTCAAGGGCAAAACTATTGTCACTTGGAATCGTACGGACTGGTTCCAAATGGTGACTAAGTTAGCTTTTCCGACCAAGGACCGCGAAGATATTATTTTGCAGTATCGAGGACGTCTCGATGCGGACGAACGCCGTTTTACTTATGTCCTCCAACACAGCGAATTGGGTAAGGTTGAAGGTGAAGGTTGGATAGGCCCGGAATCTATCGTCCAGCGTTACTGGGTATTGGGGGAGGACCGCCTGCGTCGCACCGGTTTTGACACTTTGCATTGCCTCGATGAAAATCGATATTACCACTCTGGTGCGGTTCTCTCTGGCAATCAGTTGATTAGCGCTATTGAAGCTACTTTGGAACGTCAGTCAGAGTCTTAATTCTCAGACTTTTGATTAGTTAGACAGGCAGAAATAAAAGAAAAATTTATGTAATACCCTAGCAAGTATTAATAGCGATGTCCAATTAATTGGGCATCTTTAATTATTAATTATTAATTATTAATTATTAATTACTGAGGAGAATTAACGCCCCGTCATCCCCAACTCTTTTCCTGACTTCTGGAAAAAAGTAAGAGAAGGAGGTCGCTCTTTCTGATGCATGATGGGTTTATTCTAGCCCAGGACCCGATTCTATACCCCATTGCTGCTTTAAGAAATGTTGGTAAAGCGTTTCTTTTATCAGCATTTGTTGGTACAGTTCTACTAAAAATTCCTGGGCCTGTTCGAGGTTCATTTTCTGAACCGAAG
>JAXHVR010000022.1:68817-70025 GCA_034189005.1 Cyanobacteriota bacterium
GATTCTATACCCCATTGCTGCTTTAAGAAATGTTGGTAAAGCGTTTCTTTTATCAGCATTTGTTGGTACAGTTCTACTAAAAATTCCTGGGCCTGTTCGAGGTTCATTTTCTGAACCGAAGCTTCAAAAGAACGGATGCTGAACTGCTTTTCTAGAGGAAGTTCGACGTGCTTGTCCATGATGTTCTCCTTTTATCGATTAGCTGGTTATTTAACGGTAAATATGTTCTACTCTTTGAGGTTTTATCCGTAAAGCCAGATACAAAAGCTTCTATCTGGAATTAATTTGACTCTCGGACGGTCGCTCTGTACGTTCCCGGCAATGGCCAGAAAATCCTTTTTGCTCGACTATGTTAAAAAATATAACAAAGCATTGACTAATTTGCCATCTTCCGTTAGGGAGACGTCGCCGAGCGACATCGGTTCCTCAAATATTTCTTGGGATGGATACTAATATTAAAGTTTTGTCAAGAGAGAAAATGCTCATCTATAACAAAATTTAGAGATTGCTTCCATCGCCTCAATTTTGATGGGGAAAAATAGGCGATCGAAGCCAGGCAGGGACTCCAGGGCCTCGATGGGCCAAAGTCTAATAGCTGAAATCCTGAGCGAAGTAGTATGCTTAGGAAAATTTAGACAGAAGCAGTAGTAGAGGTAATTTAAGGAATGTTTGACAAACACAAGCCCTTGGAAGTTTTAGCAACAGCGATCGCGATCGGCCTTCTAACAAGCAGTGGGGCTGTTGCCTCTATGGGGGAAGTCGCGCTGCAACCCATACTGGAATCTCCCCCGGAAATCGTAGCCCAAAAGCAAGACGCCCTAGAACGTCTCCAAGAAGGAATCAATCTATATCAGGAAGGAAAAGTCGAAGCTGCGGAAGATGCATTTAGAGAAGCGATCTCCATAGACCCGGAATTAGCACAAGCTCATGCTAACTTAGGAACTATTCTGGCAAACCAAAACAAACTAGCAGAAGCAATTCCCCAATTTGAAGAAGCAGTCCGCCTGCGACCGGATATGGCATTTTTGCACTATCAATTAGGAATAGCTCTATACATGGAAAATCGGGCGAAAGAAGCAATAGACTCCCTCCAAGAAGCCCGAGATTTATTGAAGGAAGAAGGTAAAACTCAAGAAGCAGAACAAATAGAACAGGCGATCGCTAAAATAGAAAGCGAATCATAGTTCGTAGCAATCGCTTTAGCGATT
>JAXHVR010000022.1:70125-71365 GCA_034189005.1 Cyanobacteriota bacterium
AACAAGCTACCCTCCATCAACTTAAATTCAAAGGATCCACATCAACAGTCAGACTAATAGAAGGAGGAAGGCGATCGCGCAGGCCGGGCAAAAACGGCAAACGTTCCGAACCATCCCCGGGTAACTTCAACAAAATATGCCAGCGATAGCGATTCGCCACCCGCAAAATAGGCGCGGGGGCTGGCCCCAAAAGTTCGTACCCGTCAAACTCTCCATCGGTAGTAGGAGCCAAAAACGCCGCCAACTCCTTAGCGCGAGTCTCCACCTCCGCAGAATCGTAACCGCTCAAACGCAACAAAATCAACCGCCCGAACGGTGGATAATTCAAATATCGTCGCCCCGCCAACTCCGTCGCGACGAAAGACTCGTAATCGTGACGTCGCACCGCATCAATAACTGGATGTTCCGGCGTGTAAGTTTGAATAATTACCCGTCCGGGATCGTCCCCGCGACCGGCCCTGCCCGCTACCTGCAATAAAGTTTGAAAGGCCCTCTCGCTGGCGCGATAATCGGATAAATGCAGCAAACCGTCCGCAGAGACAACTCCCACCAAAGTCACCCCCGCCAGATCCAAACCCTTAGTCAGCATTTGGGTACCGATCAATAAATCTGCCTCTCGCTTGGCAAACTGAGTTAAAAGAATCCGATGAGCGTCCTTAGTTCTAGTCGTATCGCTATCGTAGCGAATAACCCGCAATTCAGGAAACAGTTTTTGCAACTCCATCGCTACCTTCTGGGTACCGCTGCCGAAGAATTTGAAAAAAGGAGAGTCGCACTCGGGACATCGTTGCGGTTGCCTCCCGGCGTAGTTGCAATAATGACAGCGCAACAAAGGTGTCGCGCCCTCGTGGGTATGGTGATAGGAGAGAGAAACGTCGCAATGGGGGCATTCCATCACATAACCGCAACTGCGACAGGAGACAAAAGTGCTGTGCCCCCGTCGGTGGATGAATAAAATCCCCTGTTTTCCTTCCTCCTGCATTTGGCCCAGGGCATCTTGGAGGGGATAGCTAAAGATAGAACGGTTGCCACGGCGCAGTTGCGATCGCATATCGACTATTTCCACTGGGGGCATCGGACGGGCGCGGACGCGATCGGGCAAGGAAAGATAATAGTTGCTCCCCCCCGTCCCGCGTAGGACAGGCGTCTCGCCTGTCTCCCCCCCCGTCCCGCGTAGGACAGGCGTCTCGCCTGTCTCCCCCTCCGTCCCGCGTAGGACAGGCGTCTCGCCTGTCTCCCC
>JAXHVR010000220.1:0-4669 GCA_034189005.1 Cyanobacteriota bacterium
ATTTTAACAAAATTGGCTGATTCCTCAAACCAAATAATACCTACGATCGCAGTTAATAGGGTTGCTAAACCACAACAAACTGTATAGGCTATCCCCAGATCGATTGTTTGAAGAGCTAATGAAAAACAAACTAAATTAAGACCGATGAATAGGAAAGTTAAAATTGAGGGATATATTTTAGTAAAACCTTCAGATAGCCTTAAAAAAATAAGGTTGAAAGTAGTAAATAAGCTCGCACAAATCAAGTAAATCCAGTCCATAGTTACCTTGTTTCTAACTGTCTTCTTCGGTTAAAGATGTTTGACTGAGCTTCAAACCAATAACCCCCAAAATAATTAGTGTTATGGCGACGTATTGGAGGAAAGTAATAGATTCGTGCAGGGCTATTACTCCTATGAAAGTTACAAATACTGCCCCTAAACCTGCCCAAACAGCATAGGCAACACTAACTTCAATAGTTTTGAAAGATAAAGGTAATAGCACGCAAAAACTGATGCCGTAAAATACAAAAATCAATATTGAAGGCAACAAATTAGTAAAACCTTCTGAGAATTTCACGCAAGCAGTGCCTGCTGTTTCAAGAGCGATCGCTAAAATCAGATAAATCCAACCGAGCATATTTTAACTCCAATCAATAATTTTAAACCCCATTCAAAGCAGTAGAAATCAATTCTTCAACTCCACTTACAGGCAAAATTGGACTATCGAGCAGATTTTCTAATTCTTCCAACTTCAGATCGTCCAAAAATAGGCGATCGCCCGACTTTAGCATCACCGAAGGCAACAATATCCCATCTCCCAAATTCCGCCCCTTCAAAGCTTCTAACAAGTCCTGGCCAGTTAGCAATCCGGTGACGGTAATTTCTTGTCCCCAGTAGCCGCGCTAGACAAGCCTAGCATATCGACTTCTAAGCCTTCAACCTTATTGAGTCGGAGGGCGATCGCTCTTTACATCTTCTCCATTGCCCACTGGCAAAGTCGACCTCCGGGGCGGGTTAACAGAAAGATTGCCATCTAAAAAGTCTGACCAATAACAAATTGAAGCCTTTCAGAGATTTATTAAAAATTTCTTATGATTTCCCAGCCATATTTTCTCAAACTATGTTTTGTATCTTTATTTATCAGATCCTTGACCAGATTTAGCTAGATATATACCAAACAAAACTACTAAAAAAGCCAATAAATTAAGGAGACTTAAATTTTCGGCAAAAATTACCCAGGCTAGGGTAGTAGTAATAATTGGCTCTAGCAATAGAAACAAAGAAACAAATCCAGAAGAAAGCTGCTTGAGGCTATAAGCAAGAAGTCCTGTACCGACTACTTGACACAAAAGAGCCAGGCAAAATACTGAGAGCCATCCTTCTAAAGAAGAGGGAAAAATTTGCTCTTCTGTCAATAAAACTACTGGAAATATTAACAACGTTCTAATAAAACAGGACCAGAATAGTATGCTAGCTGTAGGAAACTTGTCTCTCAATTTTTCGATCGCCAGTAGGTTTGCTGCATAAAATACAGCAGAAAATAAAGCCAAAGCATCGCCCATAAGCTGCTCGATCGCAATGTTAAAATCTTGGATACCAATAGCGATCGCCCCCCCTATTGTTAAAAACATACCGATGATAAATTTTCGATCGAAATTATGACCTAACAGTAACCATCCTCCAAAAGTAGCAAAAACTGGGGTCAAGTTATGGAGTAAATTGGCATTTGCAACGCTAGTTTGACTGATAGACCAAGCCCAGCTAATCTGTGAAATGGAAACTACCGTTGCCGATAGTATTAGCAGCAATATATCGGAAACTGCATAAGTTCGATCGGACGCGGGCAAATCTCCAGATAGTTTATAAGCGATCGCCTTGTTTCCCCTCCACACTCCAAAAATGGCAGTGGCTATCCAAAAGCGATTAAAAACTGTAGCATTAGGGCCAATATACTGTTCGCTAAATCTAATCAGGATAGCTGCTAGGGACAAAGTAAATATTCCTACGAACAACAAACAAAATAACATCAAATTTGATAGGGAATTTGTTTTTTGCTGCGGTGATTCTAGCGTCTGGGTCATGTTATTAATCCCTATTTGTTGGCTGCTATCGACCTTGTTTTCTATCCTGGTAAAACTACCATTTGACCAATAAGCTACCCACTCTTACAGAACCGGGTGCTGTATTGCCATAAGGTATTTTATATTCTGGTGGTAAAGGACGAGTGTTTGGATGAGAAAGCCAAACTCGAAGTAAGTGTCTTTGGTTGGCAACTCCATCGATATAATCTTTTCGACCATGTAATACAACCAAGTTATTCATCAGAAGCAGAGCTCCAGATGGCAGTCTGAAAGTTAATTTGAATTTAGGGTTGTTACAAATTTCATCTAACAAATCTAGCGCTTTCTTTTGTTTCTGAGACAAACGAGGGGCATTTGTATATTTTTGTGCATCCTCGATTAGATAACGCGCGTGATTACAAACAAAATATCCCTGACAATCTGCGAAAATTGGTAAAGAACAGTAATCTTTATCGCCTTGATACCAATTTGACATCTTATAATAAAACGGCTCGTATAAAATCTCCAGCAAGTCAGGGTAATGTTGTAGCATTTCATTATGAACGGCAACGGAGCTAGTTAGGTCTGATTCTCCTCCCCTTTCTGCTTCTGCTATGGATAGCATTCCAATCACATCGCATGGATCGGTATGAAGAGTAGCGGCTCCGCGACTATTAAGATAACGTGAATTTGGATCTCCTATCTTCAAGCCTCGATCCTTGATATCGTTAATTAACTCTCCTGCCCTACTCTGTTCGACTGGAGTACCTAAATGCAGACTGATACCCCATAATAATTTTTTGATTTCCTCAGGCTCATATTTTTCTACAGGCAATCCCCGCAGTACAACTGCCCCTATTCCATTTTCAATGACATCAAGAATATAAGACAGTTTTTTCGACAAACAAGGTAGAGGAAATTGGCTCTTTGTTATGTCTTGATATTCGATATATGAGCCTAAGTGTTCTTTAAGGGCAAAGTCAATTTCAGCAATTTCTGGTTCTGTTAGCTCTATTATCCAATCAGGACGCTCTATCAGTTCGTTAGCTGTCCATGCGGATGGTAGCTTAAACTCTTTTAAATTTGACATCTAATTTTCTCGTTAAATATAAAGTTAGTAATTGTAAATTTCCTTTACAGCAGTATCAATCAATTCCTCAACTCCACTTACAGGCAAAATTGGACTATCGAGCAGATTTTCTAATTCTTCCAACTTCAGATCGTCCAAAAATAGGCGATCGCCCGACTTTAGCATCACCGAAGGCAACAATATCCCATCTCCCAAATTCCGCCCCTTCAAACCTTCTAACAAGTCCTGGCCAGTTAGCAATCCGGTGACGGTAATTTCTTGTCCCCAGTAGCCGCTAGACAAGGCTACCATATCGACTTCTAAGCCTTCAACCTTATTGAGTCGGCGAACTATAACCTCAAAAGCCTTCTCCACTGCATTCCCCACCACCCAAGTCCATCTTCGCGGCGGGTTAACAGAAATATTGCCATCTAACATCCGATCCGCTGCGGCCTCGAACTCTTCTAAAAACTGCCTAATGGAACCAACCCCATTACCTATTTGGGGATAATCTTCATATTCCCTCGCTGCTGGTAACTCCCGACGAGCTATTAAAAACCATTCGTCTGCCAACCAGGCGCAAGTCGATCCGTATTGGTGACGAAATTTGGTTTGTAGAGACTCTACTAAGTCGATTACTTCCGCTGCCTTCTCTGGAGTAACGGGGATTAGTTCGTCCAAAGTGGGGCGAAACCGAGTTAATCCCACCGGTACCACCGCCACCGATGCCACTGCGGGAATTTCTCCTAAATGAAATTCTGCCAAATCTAATAAAGTCCTTTCCAAATGCACGCCGTCGTTAATCCCGGGACAAACAACTACTTGGGCGTGAATTTGTAAATCTCTCTCTTGAAACCATTTTATTTGTTCTTTAATATTACCCGCGCGAGTATTTTTTAAAAGTTTAATTCTAACCTCCGGTTCCGTAGCGTGAACGGAAACGAATAGGGGAGAAAGGCGCATTTGTTCGATTCTGTTCCATTCCTTCTGGGAGAGATTTGTTAGGGTGATGTAGGAACCGTATAAAAAGCTCAAACGATAATCGTCATCTTTGAGATAAAGAGTTTTTCTTTTCCCGGGCGGTTGCTGGTCGATGAAGCAGAAAGGACAAGCATTGTTGCATTGAATCAAACTGTCAAATAAGGCAGTTTCAAATTCTAATCCGAGGTCGGTATCGTAATCTTTTTCTATTTCTAAATAGTGAATTTTACCCTTAGTATCTCGAACCTCTATTTCTAAATATTCGTCGGCGCAGAAAAATTGATAATCGATTAAATCCCTGGGTTTGTCTCCATTAATAGAAACTATGGCATCTCCGGGTTCAAAGCCTATTTCGGCAGCGATGGAATTGGGGATAACTGCGGTTATTACGGCTGGATTTAGGGAACTGTTACTCATTTTATTACGACAGGTCTAATATCAATTAACATTCTACACTTCTGACAATTAAGTTTTTGGAACAAAATAGGAAGCGGCGCACCTTACATTTTAAGCCATTGCCAGTTCGTACTGTAAAACCAAAATTTCATCTGCATTTAAAATTGCCATTGCATATTCGC
>JAXHVR010000221.1:0-4530 GCA_034189005.1 Cyanobacteriota bacterium
CGTAGAACAGGCGTCTCGCCTGTTTCCGCAAAACAGGCATCTCGCCCGTTTCCCCTGTCAATCTACTTTTTGAGACTCCAGGTTGCGCCGCCGCCGACATCTCTCGGAACAGTATTTCACTTCATCCCAACAGTCCGCCCACTTCTTTCGCCAGGTAAAAGGGCGATCGCAAACCGGGCAGATTTTTGTCGGCAAATCGGATTTAGATTTTTTCCGTCCCATGATAAGATACCAATCTCGGTTCCACTCGCTATCTTAACCCGAAAATGACCGCTCCGCGCAAATTCTCTAAATTCTTTAAAAGCCTTTTTCTCTGTTCCCTGCTTCTGGCAATTATGGCGATCGCTCTTTTTTTAACTCGCCCTTCTTCTTTCCAAATTCGCTGGAACGATGAGACTCTCTATTACACCGTCGCTCAAAATATCGCCCGCCATTTCGACTTTAATAGCAATCATTATTTAGCTAGCAGTATTATCGCCAAAGGTTATCCAACCAAAGATACTCACCTCCCCGGTTATCCCTTACTTTTAGCTTTAGGTTTTTCCCTCGGAGGTATTAACGAAACGACGCCTTTTTTTGTTAACTATTTCCTGCTGGCGCTTACTTTAATTTTGCTGTTCGTCCTCGGTAAAAAAATCGCAAATCTTTGGGTAGGTTTTTTTGCCGGCATCGTTTATCTAATTTCCCCTTACACCCTAATTTTAACTCATTCGGTAATGACGGAAACTTCCGCCTCAGCCGCCGTTATCGGAGTTGTTGCTATTCTATTTTTATTAAAGGAAAGTTGGTTAAAAGGTTTTTGTCTGGCTTTAGCTATTTCTCTGGCTTATTTAATCAAACCTTTTTTACTAGCTTTATTGCCAGCCACTTTATTAGTATTGCTTATCGGGAAAAATCGCTCCTACTTGCAAACTTTGTTTGCTCTATTTTTAACTTTAACCTTTCTTGCCGTCGCCGTACTTTTGCCCCTCGGTGAAAACCAGGAAATTTACCCCTATTCGGCAACGATTATTTTAGCGGAGCCCAGTTGGAGTTCCAAGCTGCAATTAATGGCAGAACAGTTTTGGTTAAATTGCCGTTTAATAGTCAATTTTTGGCAGTTCCCAGTTTACGCTTCTATTACTTTATCTATGTTAGTTTTATGGTTGATTGCTGGGGCAGCTTTGAGGAGTAAAAAACCGATGTCGATCCCCCCTAACCCCCCTTTAAAAGGGGGGAACTCTCAAAGTCCCCCTTTTCAAGGGGGATTTAGGGGGATCGCTTATTTAACTCACCAGAAAGAGAAACGCTATAATCCTAATTTTTCCGCGTTAATGGTTTTTAGCCTAACCAGTTTTATGCCAGTATTACTAGCAATATTTCTACTTTATCGTTACATCGATATGGGCATTCGCGGGTTAGCGTCTTTTTCTGCGCTATTGTCGCTTTTAGCAGTGGCGGGAGTTTTTGAATTATGGAAAACTAAATTAAGATGGCGCCGTTTAATAATTTTAGGATTAATAATTAGTATTTGTTTGGGCGGTTCTAGTTTGGTAACTTTTCAAAAACTTAAAAATCTGCAACGGCGACAGTCGGCGAGACTTTATAATAAGAGCGATCGCCTAGAAGAGGTTATTTCTCAATCTCAAATCGAACCGCGAGTGGTAATGTCTGAGAAAAACTTCTATTTAGCGATCGCCCGCTATCCCACCCGCGTAATTTGGCAGCTACCCAACAGTTTAAACGAACTCCGAGAAGTAGAAAAAAAGGTGAAAATAGATTTAATTGAATTATCAGAAGATAGCCCCCTTTTCCAAGAAAACTTACAAGTTTATGGTAAAATTGGTTCTTTAGATAATCGTTACTTGTTGAAGTACCAAAATAAAGGGTTTTATTACTATTTTAAACAGTAATTGTAGATGGTTTATTTTTAAAGAGCTTTTGCGGCGATCGTAGTAATCGCTTTAGCGATTTATCTATATAAATCGCTAAAGCGATTACTACAAGCTAGCCTACGAAGTTTACCCACACTTTTAGCCTTTGTGGGCATTAAGAAACCGGGTTTCTGGTCCATGCAATAACCCAATTGTTAATTGTTAATTGTTAATTATTAATTGTTAAATGACTTTATCCCAGGAAGACATCAAAATAGTATTAGTGGAACCGGCCGGTCCGTTAAACGTAGGTTCCGTGGCCCGGGTAATGAAAAATATGGGCTTAAAAAAGTTAGTATTAGTCAATCCCAAATGCGATTATTTAGGGGAAGAAGCTAAATTAATGGCAGTTCGGGCCCGGGAAATTTTAGAAACAGCCACCGTGGTCGGCAGCTTACCCGAGGCCCTCCGGGGATGCGAGAAAGCGATCGCCACCACGGGAGGAGACACCTCTCTCCCCACAGAGATCGAAACCCCCAAGGCAGCGCTACCCTGGTTATTAAACGCCCCCTCTGCCCTAATTTTCGGCAGGGAAGATCGGGGTTTGAGCAATACAGAACTAAACTACGCCCAAAGATTAGTCCGCATTCCGGCCTCCGAGGTTTATGATTCCCTCAACTTGGCCCAAGCGGCGGCGGTTTGCTGTTACGAACTCTATCAGGCATCTTTAGAAATAGAACCCGGGGCCCCCGAAGATCGGGGGGAGAATGTCGATCCCCCCCGGCCCCCCTTGTCAAGGGGGGAGGTTTTGAAACCCTCCACTCGCTCTTCGCCAGCGACTCTGGATGCTTTGGAAGGGTATTACCAACACTTTGAAGATGTGTTATTAGAAATTGGCTACCTCTACCCCCATACGGCCGCTAGTCGCATGGAGAAATTTCGGCGTTTGTTTAACCGCGCAGAGCTTTCGAGTGCAGAAGTTACCATGTTGCGGGGTATTCTGTCTCAAATAAAATGGGCGTTGAAATCTCGCGAGAGGGAATAGTTCTGGGATTTTTTCCTGCTGGATGGAAAGGAAGGGAAGTTAAATTAAGCTGAAAAACGGGGTTAATTGGCCAAAATGTGGTTTAATTTCCGTGCGATTTCTGTTGCTTTTATAGACTCTCCAGCAAACGAGTTAGTATGGCAATGATGGCAAAGTCTATTTTTTAATCGCCATCTATGAAGGGTCGGTCGCGAGCGATCGCTCTAATTATAGTTAATGTCCAAATCCCTACGGGGACTCCAATACTAATAAATAAATGTTTTCTGTGCCACCATCTAATCCATCCGACCCCTGGTCTCCCCAGACCCGAAATGGCGATCGCTCCCAATCGGGCCAGTCCAATCGCGACCAAAACAGGCCAAATTTTTCGGGAGCAACTTTTGAAAGTAGGCCCCGGGGTTTCGATCGCCCCCTGCAAAATGTAGCTCAATTTCCCCCCCGTCATTTAAGAGGGACCAGCCCTCGCCCCCAACTCCGGGACGCAGATAAATCAATGGTTAGAGGCAGAAAAAAAAGACATCTCAGAAGCGTTAAGTCCAAAGGTGATGGCAGCAGGTTAGAAGAAGTGAGGAGACTGAGGGCGATCGCTACAGAACAATCTACTCTTCGCAGCCCCACTAAAGAACCGCAAGAAAAGTCCAAGCCGCCTTCTAGCAAACCTCGCCCCCGTCCTAAAACTAAGACAGCAAAAAAGCGAAAAACTCAACCAGTTTCTCCTCTTTTGTACGCTACCCGGATGTTAATTATCGGAGTAGGTTTGGCAGTGATTTCTGGTACCGGACTTTCGATGTTGAGTGCCAAACAAAAAGCGGAAGTATTAGCTTCCGAAGCTGGAACCAATTCTGTTGAAGAAGCTAAAAAATCTTCAGATTCCCGCTACGTCGTACCTCTTCCTTTACGGCAAGGTCGAGAACTTAAGGAGTTAAAAAATAAGCTGCAAAGTCTCGCCGCATCCTCCCCAGAATTGATGCCGGGAATATTTTTAATAGATTTGGATAGCGGCGGTTACGTCAATATTAATGCAGGGGCAGCTTTCCCGGCGGCGAGTACGATTAAATTACCAGTTTTAGTGTCTTTTTTCCAAGCTTTGGATGAGGGGAAAGTTCGCTTGGATGAAACTTTGACTATGGAAGCGAGTCAAGTTGCCGAAGGTTCTGGAGATATGCAATACCAAAGCCCGGGTACTAAATACACGGTTTTGGAAACTATTACTAAGATGATTGTTATTAGCGACAATACGGCTACTAACATGATAATCGATCGCCTCGGAGGGGCCGAAGTTCTCAACAAACAGTTTAAGCATTGGGGGCTGAAAAATACTGCTATTCGCAATCCTCTACCCGATTTGACAGGAACAAATACCACCAGTCCTCACGATTTAACTAATCTACTTTCTCAGGTGGAACAGGGCGGTTTGATTTCCATGACATCTCGCGATCGCCTCTTTCATATTATGGAACAAACTAAAAATGACTCTCTCATACCAAGAGGTTTGGGCAAAGGTGCCATTATCGCTCATAAAACCGGCAATATTAATTCAGTTTTAGCCGATGCCGGGGCGATCGATATGCCTAACGGCAAGCGCTATCTTTTGGCAGTTCTTATAAAGCGACCGGCAGAAAGTTACACTCC
>JAXHVR010000222.1:0-4464 GCA_034189005.1 Cyanobacteriota bacterium
ATTACTGCTTCGCAAGTAAATAAAGGACCGTTTATTTTGTTTAGCTCGCTTTTAGCCCACTCGTGAAGTTGCTCGCGTTTGTTCAAATAAGCCACTAAAACACCCGTGTCTATAATCACTTTTTTACTCATTATTTACCAATGCCTTCCAAATATTTTTTATTAGTTGATAAATCGCCAGGTCCGAAGTCAAGAGCTCCTGCAAACTCTTTAGTCGCCTCATAGAAAGAAACTTGGTTTTCCTCTTCCTCATTACTCACCCAGGGGTTTTGACTTAACAACAAATCGAGCAAATCGGTCATAGTTTGACGTTGCTGGGACGAGAGTTGCTGGAACTTTTCTAACAATATTTGCTCCGAATCGCTTATTTGATTCATGGTAATCATCTCCTGAAGAAATTAATCTTTTTTACTGGCCGTTGAGCGTTTCGCTGCGCGTTTCATGTCGCGCCGCGCGTTGCGGATGCAACATCGCCCAACAGCACAATACTTTAGTTTAATTCATTTAGGCATTGTTGTCAAGTGCATCTCATATTTGCGGCGCCGATATTTTTTTGGTAACAAAGAAACCCGGTTTTTGACAAAAACCGGGTTTCTTAATATTCTGGAGACGGGCTCCCGCAAACTTTTCTATCCTTCCAACTCCGTTAGTCCCACTTCCACTGGTATTTGCGCTGCCTTATTCTCAGACTTTCGCAATAATTTTTCCTCTTCCCCTTCTCGATTAAAGCTAAATTTATCTGCCAAAACATCCCGCTGGTTAATCAGATAAATACTCACCAAAGTTAAACCAACTCCCACCGACTGCAAATTACTCAATACTTCCCCTAAAAATAGGTTGCCAAAGAACAAAGCAAATATTGGAGTCAGGAAAGTTAAAGCACTCAAACTGGTAAGACTCCCCCTAGAGGCGAAATAAAAGAATAAACCATAGGCGATCGCGCTACCAAACACAGTCGAATAACCCATCGCCACCCAACCAGACAGCTCCATATTTCCCCACTGCCCGGACTCAAAACCCGCCGACAGCGCAAACAAAGGCAACCCGCCGATAATCATGTGCCAGGCAGTAGCGACCACCGGGTCCGCATACTTACAAACCCACCGCACTAATACCGTTCCCACCGCCATCGACAGCGACGCCAATAACATCAACCATTCCCCACTATGGAAAAGTTGCCCCACTCCCGCAGACACTTCCACCGTCTCTGGAGAGAACAAACCTAAAATCCACTCGTCCGGCAATCCTATCAAACTGATGCCGAAAACTCCGACCGCCAATCCCAACCAACCCCACAAACCTATGCGCTCTTGAAACAGCCACAAACACAATATCGCTACTGCCAGAGGTTGAGAATCGATCGTCACCGAACCCAAACCCGCACCAGTTCTCACCAATCCTTCCGCGAGAAATCCCTGAAATAACGCTCCATCCACCAGAGCAAATATACTAATCCACAACCACCCTTTCCAACTGTCCGGTTGCTTCCTTCCCTGGAGCGCCGCCACCAGCAAGAGCAATATTCCCGCCGGCAAAATCCGTACCCCCGCCATGAATAACGGCGTAGTATTCGGTATAACTCCTTTCATCGCTACCATCGCCGTTCCCCAGAAGAAGAATGGTGCGATTAATAATAATGTTCCAAAAGGTAATTTGTTATCTGTCAGTTTTAATTGCATTTTTTGTTCTTTGTTTTTTCAAATATTATTTGCAGCCCGAATAGGTTTTTATACCCGTCTATTTTCAGTTTATAAACAAATTTTAACTTAATATGTATTTTTGTTAACAAACATCTCCGATTATATCGGCCAATAGGTTTTTCGTCCAGGCGATCGCTCCTCGAAAAGATATTGACTAAAGACTGGAATTATGGTAATTACTGGGAAATGAAAAGCGATCGCTCCCTAGAGACTCGCAAATCCTATTCTCAGAAACCACCTTTTTTGGTATCTCAGAAACCCAGTTTTTTGGAAAAACCGGCTTTGTCGATCGGCTCCCTAGAGGAATGCGGCAAACTAGAGATATTCAATACAGTTAGATCCCAGCATGATTTGGCCATTTAAGCCCCAATACCGCAAACAAATAGCCCGAATAGAAATCGTCGGCCTCATCGCCAGCGACATCCGCAAGCGCGTCCTAGAAGCGTTAGAAACCGTTAAAGAAAGAAAATATCCCGCCCTCTTATTGCGGATAGACAGTCCCGGTGGCACCGTAGCAGACTCCCAAGAAATCTACAGCGCCCTCCAAAAACTGGGAGAAACCGTCAAAATAGTAGCCAGTTTCGGCAACATCTCAGCCTCTGGAGGGGTTTATGTGGCTATGGGATGCCAAAACATAATGTCCAACCCGGGTACGATTACCGGCAGCATCGGCGTAATTCTGCGGGGAAACAATCTCGAAGGCCTTTTAGACAAAGTAGGAGTCTCCTTCAAAACCGTTAAATCCGGGCCGTATAAAGACATTTTGGCCTTCGATCGCCAAATGACCGACCCAGAGAAGCAAATTCTCCAAGACCTAATCGACAACAGCTACCAACAATTCGTAGAAACCGTGGCCGAGGCCCGGAATTTAACCGTTGATACCGTCAAAACTTTTGCCGACGGTCGGATCTTTACCGGACAGCAAGCCGTAGAATTGGGAATTGTCGATCGCCTGGGTACCGAAGAAGATGCCCGCCAGTGGGCCTGCGAATTAGCAGGACTCGACCCCGAGAAAACTGAGTGCAGCACCTTAGAAAAACCCAAACCTCTGTGGAGTCGGGTTTTAGGAAGTAGCGAAAGTTCGTCCAAGCTATCTGCTTCCGTAAATTGGGTAGAATTTGAAATCTCTACCAGCGGCCTACCTGTATGGCTGTATCGACCGTAAATTCTAATTTATAACCTACTTACTTATGGAGGATGTTGGCGTGGCGTGGCAAGTTCGAGCAATTCGCGGGGCAACAACTGTCTCGGAAAACACCGTAGAAGCAATGACAGAAGCAGTAACGGAACTGTTAGACGAATTGGAGGATCGCAATCAATTAAACCCAGAACTAATTATTAGCGCGACCTTTTCCGCAACCAGAGATTTAGACGCTATATTTCCAGCCGCGATCGCCCGCCAACGTTCCCATTGGAACAACGTTCCTTTATTAGACGTGCAGCAAATGTACGTCAAGGGCAGTTTGGAACGTTGTATCAGATTTTTAATCCATGTCAATCTGCCACAAGAACATACAGAAATCCATCATCCCTATTTGCGCGGCGCTAAAAAATTACGACCGGATTGGAGTTTAAGTAGGTAGGCAAAAATATTTACATAAAATTTTTTCTTATTCCCCCGTAGAACAGGCATCCTGCCTGTTCCGTATGTATGCAATTAATCTCAATCAAGATTTGCTTGTTTTATATTATCTGTGCTTAATATATGCGATCGCTCAACTTACCACCACATCAACAGCGATCGAGAATGGGGACTCGATGGAAACGATGCAGCGCTTTCGAGGTACATCAACCCCATCCAAAATGTCATGGTTTCTTGACATCATTCTTGCCAACTTGAAGTCATTACGACTACGATATAAGAGCGCAAGGAGAAAAAAGGGCCATGAAAATCAAAGAAATTCCCATAGACCAAATCAAACGTCCCCTACCGCGAACCAACGATGCCAACAAAGTAGCGGCATTGATGGACTCCATCAAAGAAATAGGTCTCCAAGAGCCCATCGATATCTTAGAAGTAGATGGCCAATATTACGGTTTCTCTGGGTGCCACAGATACGAAGCTTGCCAGCGACTCGGCCATCAAACTATTCGCTGTAAAGTCCGCAAAGCACCAAAATCTGTTCTCAGAATGCACCTAGCCTGAGATAATCAATCGTAGGAAATACTTCCTAAAAAACTTCAAGTCAAATTTCCAATTCAATAAAGAGGATTATGGCAGTACAACAAGCTCCGCAAATAGACATCGGTATCGACGAAGCAACCAGAAAGGAAATAGCCGACGGACTCTCCAAGGTTCTAGCAGATACCTACAGTCTCTATCTAAAAACCCACAACTTCCACTGGAACGTCACCGGTCCGATGTTTAGAACCTTGCACTTGATGTTTGAAGAGCAGTACACCGAACTAGGTGCCGCAGTTGATGAGATTGCCGAACGAATTCGCTCTCTGGGTTTCCCTGCCCCGGGCACATATAGCGATTTTGCTAAACTCAGTTCCATTGCAGAAACTTCTGGCGTGCCGGAAGCTACAGAGATGATTCGTCTGTTGGTAGAAGGTCAAGAAACCGTGGCCCGCACCGCCCGGTCTGTTTTCCCCGCAGTGGAGAAGGGCAGCGACGAGCCCACCGCCGACTTGCTGACCCAGCGGATGCAAGTACACGAAAAGACTGCTTGGATGCTCAGGAGTCTTTTACAATAGGATCGCTAATTTATAAGCGAACTTGTTTCGATGGTGAGAAGTTTTAAAGATCGCGCCCCCCAGTT
>JAXHVR010000223.1:0-2948 GCA_034189005.1 Cyanobacteriota bacterium
ATAAGCATCCACTAACAACTGCTTCAAATCCTTAATCAACGGATAGCGAGGATTGGAACCCGTACACTGGTCGTCGAATGCCTGTAGTGACAAATCCCCAAAAAACTGTTAGCAAAAGCCATCCCCGCCATCGTCGCTGCATAATGCATCTTCTCCCGCGCCTTCGGATCCTTCGCGCCTTTCTCGCAAGCAGAAGGCAGGTATTTAAAAATCAACCGAATAGCCTCCAAAGCCATGCCATTAGTATATTCCGAAGCCAGCACCGACACATAAGCCTCGATCGCGTGAGTCAAGGCATCGATGCCGCCGAAGGCAGTCAGACTCTTCGGCAGATCGAGAACCAACTGCGGATCCACGATCGCCAAATTGTACTAACTTTTCCGCCTTCTCCACCGCGTCCTCGAAGTCTTTGGCGCGATACATTGCCAGAATGGGAGAGAGTTTCTCGTAAGCGAAGGGTTCGTCGGTAGCGATCGCCTCCACTTCCCCGATAATTACCCTCGTATCCGGGGGCAGGGAAAAACCGGCTTGTTCGGCTATTGTTGCCACTGGTTGACCGACTATTTTTGCGTTCAAATGCCCGTCCGCCAGAATGTGGCGGCGCAGTTTCTCCAGTTCTTCGCCGTTGAGGAAATAGGCACCGCGATCTATAAACTCTTGCCTAACCGTATCGTAAACCTCATCCACCAACACCACCGACTGTTCGCTGGCACAAATCATGCCGTTGTCGAAAGTTTTGCTCGGGATAATCGAAGACACCGCCATTTTAATATGAGCGGTTTCGTCAATTAAGGCAGGAGTATTGCCCGCCCCTACTCCCAAAGAAGGATTCCCCGAAGAATAGGCAGCCCTCACCATCCCCGGGGCCCCAGTAGCGAGGATTAATTTGATGTCTGGGTGTTGCATTAGCTGTTGGGACAGGGCCACTGTCGGTTCGTCGATCCAACCCATCAGGTTTTCCGGTGCGAAACCCGGTTTCTTCAACAATACCTTCGCCATGTTTGCTGAACAATGATAATTCGCCCGCCAGAAACCGGGTTTCTCAAAGAAACCCGGTTTGTTAAATCTCCATGCTGATAAGATATTTAATTTTTTGCGAAGGTATTGTTCAAGAAACCGGGTTTCTCAAATATCGCAAACGATCTAGCATTGCTATATTGCCTTTTTCCTACTATAGTATTTTGGTCTAGTAGTTAGCTGTATTTTGGGTTACATTAATAATTTTTTAAGGTTTAATATTTTTTTAACAAAGTAGCGTTTTAGCGCCTTAATTTTGTTTGTAGCGATCGCTTTAGCGATCCATAGATATTAATCGCTAAAGCGATCGCTACGAACTTTTTATAGATATTAATCGCTAAAGCGATCGCTACCAACCATCGCTACTTAAGAAATCTGAACGCCTAAAGTTCGAGGGGTTAATTTTTGGGGTTCGGGGGATGATGGTTCTAAATATTTCTTAACAGCCGCTAATACTTTTTTGGCATTAACAGGTTTAGGCATAAAACCCGACGAACCTACCATCTTGGCGCGGACGCGATCTACCATGCCATCCTTGCCAGTCAGGATTATTACTGGTGTTTCTTTTAGCCCGGAAACCCGCCTAATTTGACTGCAAATTTCATAGCCGTTAGCTACGGGCATTACTAAATCTAAAAAGATTAGATCTGGCTTAGTTTCTATCAGCGCGGGCACTGCTTTTATGGAATCTTGAATGGCTATAAATTTATAGCCAGCTTTCTCCAGAATGCTTTGCATCTGCCGACAAATTAGGGGACTATCATCGACGCAAACTATGGTAGCTTTGAAACTAGAAGTTACTGTTTTTGCTCTCGGAATGCTTTTGGCACTTTGGGCAGATATAGGAGTTTTTTGTAGTTTTTCCTTATCTGGCAGTACCTCTAAATTTACGATCCCTTTGCGGACGTAAGGAATAAAATATAAAGTCAATTTGCGCAAGTCTCGATCGATTAAAGTTGCCAAATCTCGAAAAGTCCTTTCACCGTCGATCGCCCTTACTAAAGTCCGATAAACTTTCGGCGAAGTAACTTTTTTTAATTCCTTTAAATTTTTCAGAACCGGCACTGAATTAGGAGAATAAGGAGCTAAACCAGATTTTTTCCAATCAGACCATAAAAGCTCCACCTCGGGCAATATTTCTTGGGGACGAACGGAAGCAGACATCAGAGTTAATGAAGTATCCATCGCCCCACTAGAATCTCTGGTATAAACTAAACTCTCCTTTTCCTCTGCCTGAAGAATATCAAATATTACTTCCCTGAGAGTTTCCATAGCTATTTTGGCAGTTTTTTCGGGACTGAGCTTTTTGCGGATGGATAAAATCGCCATTATTTGATAGTTGTAACAAACTACACAGTCTTTTTCTCGCAGCTCTATCTGGGTGAGGGAAACCCCCGGAAAAATTTGATACCAAAGCCTATAAAATCGGCGATTAGAATGCCTTCCTCCCGTGGCCCAAATCAAACGTCCCAAGCAAAAAAAGAAGCTCCAAGTCCGCTGGGTACCAGCCACTTCTAGCCTTCCCGTAAATTGGTTTTGGCAGCAATATAACAGCTGATTTTTTAGATTATTTGTCTTTTTTAAAGAAACCATAGCTTTTGTCATTTTTTTCTTCTCCTATTCACCCCAATTAGCTCTCTATTTATATTTTTCAAACATCTTTAATCATTGGTGCTTTTTTGTAGTAATAGCTCCAAAAATAAAACTGCAAAAAAATAATCTGGGTTATTTTGACTGCTGGCGATCGCCTTTTTTAGTACCTCTATAGCAATCCGTGCAGGGACCCAGAAAAATTAGGGGGCAAGAAACCCGGTTTCTCAAAGAAACCGGGTTTGTCTTCAATATCGCGAACGATCTACGGCTTGCTATAGTTAGAAGCTCCGGTTTGGTACTTCGCTCAGTCGTGGCGATCGCTTATTTTACTTACCCCT
>JAXHVR010000223.1:3048-4379 GCA_034189005.1 Cyanobacteriota bacterium
TAGGATACTTTTTTATTATTTCTTTAAGTTTAATCTATGAATGTGAAGATAAAGCGCAGATTTGCTTAACTTAGTTTAATTTTTGTATAGTTTTGTTAAGCATTCTGAGATTTTCAAAATTTCTGCTTGATTTCCAAAGCAGAATGACATTCTTGAAATGCATTTTTACCTAGTCTAATTAAAGAGCATCGGCAGCATTTCAAGAATGCACGATATATTGGCTTTTGCCTATTAGAAACTAAATCTATTTTTTAGGAAAATGATTGTTAAGTATCTCTTCCACGCAGTTTAAAATTTCCTCTACCTTAAAAGGTTTAGTAATATAGCCGACTCCCCCCACATCATAAGCTTTTTCCTTATACCAATCAGTGTTAAGGGCGCTAATAAAAATTACTGGAACCTCTCTAGTTTCAGCATCGCTCTTTAGCTGTTGGCAGACTTGATAGCCATCCATATCTGGCATCATAATGTCTAGCAAAATTAGATCCGGCAGAGCGCTTTGTGCCGCTCTTAATGCCGTTTCTCCATTCAAAGCTTTGCGAACTTCATACCCCGCTCTAGTCAGTATAGAGGACAAAAGGCGTAGGTTGATGGGGGTATCATCAACAATGAGAATGTCTGCAACAGGCTTTTGAGGTTGCTCGCTATTCATTTATATCACCTCATAATTTTTACTTTTTAATAATACCTTAATCGGAGCGATACGAGCAAAAATAACTATAAGAATTAATTAATTCGGTAATGGGTAATAGCTCGGGTGCATCGTTCTAATGCATTAACACTCTGGGGGTGCATCGGGGGAACTAAGCTGGGAGCACGTCACCTTTGAGGCGAACCAAGTTTGAGTGTCAAAAGTGACATACTCCCTAAGCAAAAACCGATCTAAAAAAACTTATATCCGCCTTTAAGTTTTTGGTAAGTTTCTGCCAATTCCCGATTACAAATTTCCCGGGGAGTACGTCACCTTCGAAGCGAACCACCAAAAAACTGATGCCTGTTATAGCGTTTCCTTTCTCAGATGTAAACGAATACTCATGCTTTTTACTAATAGCAAACAATCGTGGAAACCTTCTTCCCCATTACCCATTACCTATTAGCCATTAGCAAAAAGCGTCAGGCTTTTGGACACAACTCAAATAAAAACGCTATAGTTGTCAGTTGTTAGTTGGAAGACAAAATCAATTTACGCTCGCCAAGGGGCTCCCCATTTCCCGTTCCTCATCGAACCGCTGACAAAGGGTCTTACCCCTTAAGGAAAAGCCCTACTAACACTAGATTCTGGAATATAGAGAAGTTTAATGGATTATTATGCAGAATTTGTGCAGAAAAGC
>JAXHVR010000224.1:0-4308 GCA_034189005.1 Cyanobacteriota bacterium
GCTGAAGCGATTACTACGAACAATCGCTGAAGCGATTACTACGAACAATCGCTGAAGCGATTACTACGAACAATCGCTGAAGCGATTACTACGAACAATCGCTGAAGCGATTACTACGAACTAACTGTTAACCCTCAAAAATGAGAGTTGCATCCTGGATGTTAGAAACGTTTTCTACAATAGCCACTAAATCGCCGGCTGCCGTAGAAATGTTGGTCGAATTGTTAACAATTGCAAAATTGTAATCTTCGAGGAAGCCCGATAAATGGATTTCGTCGGCACCCACATCAAAGTTTTGAATTAAAGCAAAATCGGCATCGCCCGAACCTACATAGAAAGGTTGAGATTGACTGCTGCCCAGGATAAATTCTTCAGTGGAAGTCATGCTCGACTCTCCCATCAAGATGTCAGCTTCGCCGCTGCCATTTCCACCTAAAACCACGTCGCCGATGGCGGCATCGTAGCCAAAAACGGGAACGCCAGTAATAATAGTATTGTTGCCGAAGGGTTTAACCATATCGTTGCCGGGAGTACCGGAAAAAATACCAATGCGTTCCGCTTCAAATTGTCCGAAGTTGTTGTAATGGTCTGAAAGAGATGGAATTACTCCACTGTTAACCGCATCTATTAATTGCGGGTAAAGCTCTCCGTAAGCGACTTCATTAAAACCACCTTCTTCGCCAAGGGCTAAAGTGGTAACATCAAAATTACCGCCGTCTTGAGTTCCTGGGGCGCCTGGCATATCCGCAACTTCGGCAATTTCAAAGTCATCGACATTTCCTGGAGGAGTCATCTCTGAGAGCGGTTCGCCCAACTCCATTATTTCCCCATTTTCCCCTTCTGCCTGAGTGACGATGCCTCCTTCTTCGCCGATCGCCATGGTCGTAACAAACCCAGGGTCTTCCCCCTGTTCGGACAAGACTTCGGTCAAACCGCCCCCTTCTTCTCCCACTGCTTCGGTAGTTAGCAGGGGTAGGGGCTCGGAGATGAAACCGCCCTCTTCAGCCACGATGCCGGTCGGTTCGGGAAAATCTAGTGGCGATACTATCGCTTCGCCATCTTCTCCCAATGCCAGGGTCACGGGTTCGGGGAATTCTCCTTCTATTAAATTGGGGTCTTCTATTTCTATTATCGAAGGCAGGTCTCCTCCTTCTTCTCCCGTCATTTCCGTAGTTACCGGGAGTAGCGTATCGGGGACGACACCGCCTTGTTCTGCCAAGATGCCTGTCGGTTCGGGAAAGTCGGGTGGTAACTCATCTGGTTCCACTCCGCCTTCTTCTCCCACTGCCATTGTCGTGACAATGCTTACTTCCTCTGGTTCTATGCCCAGTTCCTCTGCTATTTCTTCTAATTCCTCTAGCTCTATGCCCAGTTCTTCGGCTATTTCTTCTGCCGTGGGCATCTCTGGTGGCGGTGGTAATTGACCCCGTTCGTCTTCGACTAAAAAAGTTCCCCCTGCAATTACTTCTGGAGGTGCATCGGCTCCTGGGGGCATTATCGGTCGCCCCTCGGGGTCTAATATTTCTTGTAGCTGGCTGGCTGTTAGCTCAAATGGATGGCCGGACATATTTTTATCCTCGATTTTGAGTAGCTTTTATTTTGAATAATTCAAAGGATTTGCTGTTCCCCGAGTCCAATTTTAACTACGATTTAAGGGATTGTGGGGAGATTTGTTTGGCCCCAGTAAACTGCACGACTTTCGATAAATGACTCAATTACCCAAGGATTTGAACGAGGCGATCGCCCAGGCAAAAGAAGCCACTAAAGTAGCTCTCGACGAGGGTTATACCCTCGTGCAAGTGGAGTTGGTTGTACCAGAAATCGAACTCCAAGCACAGGCGATCGCCCAAGAATTTATCCCGGCTATCCTAGAACCGGATACTACTCTTAAAGTCTTTTTTGCAGACACCGGGGCTGCGGCCCTCGCCCGTCGGGACTGGGGGGAGGTTCCTTTTACAGTAACCGACCTGGGGACTAGCAGATCGCCAGTGGATGGAAGGATAGAACCGGAAGACCAACGGTTTTTATTGGTTTGCCCTTCTTCGATAGAAGTGGCCCAAGCGGAAAAGTTATCTAATTTAGCGGGCGATCGCCCGGTGGTGATGTTGTTGCCCCGCCTGGAGGATGTCTCTATTGTCGGTATCGGCTACGCGGCCCGGCAACTGCGAGAACGCTTTATTAGCAAGATTCAATCTTGTTATTACCTGCGGCCTGGGGACGGTTTTACTCTTTTTCGTTGTTTTCCTTCCCCGTGGCAGGTTTGGTTGGAACCAGAAGAGGGCAAATACGAACTTATTGCCGAACTTCCTGAAAAACCAATGGGGGATGCTTTGGATTTAATTTTGGCTAAGGCTAGCGGTCAAGCTACCGAGGCCCCAGAAGCAACGGACTCCGCCGACTCCCTCGCTGCCCCCAAACCTAAGAAAAAAGGCTTTTTGGCAGAAATGCAAAAGTTTTTCCGCGCTTTGAGTAGCTAAACATTAATTCGCCCGCCAGAAACCGGGTTTTTCCAAAAAACCCGGTTTCTTAAATCCCCATGCCGATAAAATATTTGATTTTTGGCGAAGGTATTGTCCAACAAATCGGGTTTCTCGGCTAATGCCGGGGCACCTCTAAAGTCTAAAAGGCAAAGCCTTACCGATCCTTGTAGAATTACAGTTAAGGTGCAGAAAACTTTAAGGGTATTTCGGGTACGATAAACTTAAGAAATATAAATATCTAATCTTAAAAAAACTTAAAGTTTCTAAAAATAACTAAATAATTTGCAGTTCTAATTTTTGCAGGTCGCAAAGATCGCCAAAAACGGATGCAGATCGAGTTAACTATCAGTTGAGTTTTCAGGAATGAAAGAGATGAAAAAAAATGGACGGAGAATAATAATAGGAGACGTACACGGACATTATGACGGCTTGATGGCCTTGCTAGAGGCGATCGCTCCCGGCAAAAAAGACGAGGTTTACTTCCTAGGAGATTTAATCGACAGAGGTCCGAAAAGCGCTCAGGTAGTAAATTTCGTTAGAAAGAGTCCCTATAAATGCCTCTTAGGCAACCACGAAAACATGATGCTAAATGCCATGCCAGAGGGAAGGGTTGACGAGGGAGCATGGCAGGCATGGCTTTACAGCGGGGGGCGGGAAACCATCGAAAGTTATAGAGATATGGAGGTTATGCCCTACGAGGATTTACAATGGATAAGCTCTCTGCCTACCTACCTAGATTTGGGAGATGTTTGGTTAGTCCATGCAGGAGTACACCCAGAAATGCCTCTAGAAGAACAAACCATTAATGAATTTTGTTGGATTCGTAAAGATTTTCATAAAATAGAAAAACCCTTCTTTAAAGATAAATTAATTATTATCGGTCATACAATTACCTTTACCTTTGAGGGGGTAGAACCTGGAGAATTAGTAGGAGGAAATGGTTGGTTGGGTATTGACACTAGCGCCTATCACCACAAAAGCGGTTGGCTGACGGGGTTAGACATCGACAATAATGTGGCTTATCAGGTTAACGTATTCGATAACCTAAAAAGAGAATTGCCTCTGGAGGAAATTCTCAAACAGTTAAATGTTAAGTCAGAAGAGAAAAACTCATCTCTGCTGTCTCGTTTGTTGAGTTTAAAGTTGTAATAAAATCTAATAAAATATAGAGCTTGATGGGAGCAGCAAAACAAGAGTTAATTGCTTATTTAAGGGAATTTGTAACGGAAGGGCGTCGGGAAAAAATAAAATCGGTTTTGCAGCAGCGAACCCGTCGCCTGACTGTGATTTTAGAAGATATTTATCAGCCTCATAATGCTAGTGCAGTTCTCAGAAGTTGCGATAGTTTTGGAGTGCAAGACGTACACATCGTGGAGAACAAAAATGCTTTTACTATTAGCCATGGCGTAACTTTGGGGAGCGATCGCTGGTTGACTTTATCTCGCTATAACGAGGAAAAAATAAATAATACCGAGCGCTGTTTGGATAAATTAAAAGCTCAAGGTTATACCATAGTCGCAACAACTCTTCACCAGCAAGAGGTGAAAATAGATGAATTGCCTGCGGACAAAAAGTTAGCGTTAATGTTTGGTTCCGAAATTAGCGGCTTGTCGGAATTTGCGGTGGAACGAGCGGATATCTGCGCGAAAATACCGATGCTGGGATTTAGCGAAAGTTTTAATATTTCAGTAAGTGCGGCTTTATGCTTGTACGAAGTTACCAACCGACTGCGAAAGCAAGATTTAAACTGGTCTTTAAGCGAAGAGGAAAAGTTAGATTTAGAGATAAATTGGTTGCGCCAGTCTATCCGAGGCGGAGAACTTGTGGA
>JAXHVR010000225.1:0-4123 GCA_034189005.1 Cyanobacteriota bacterium
TCCACCTGTTGCAGCATTTGGTAACATTGAGTTTTACCCAGAGAGACAAGCCGGGCTCTTAACTCCTCCTGCGGTGCCACCCTCGGAATTTTCAACCCCCGCACAATTGCCTTAATATATAAACCCGTTCCTCCCACTAGGAGGGAAAGATCCCCCCCAACCCCCCGTGAAAAGGGGGGAGAAGATACGGGAGGGGGAGGGGGAGGGGGAGGGGGAGCATCGTCTTGTTTCTCAATTAAACTTCGAGCTTGCAACTGGTACTCCGCCAGAGTCAAAGTCTCCGTGGGGTCGCAAATATCTATTAAATAATGAGGCACCAACCTTAGTTCCGCCTCCGTCGGTTTGGCAGTGCCGATATTAAAATCCCTGTAAACCTGCCGGGAATCTGCGCTAATAATCCCCACCCCCAACCTCTCGGCTAATTTTAAGGCCAATCCCGATTTCCCCGTGGCTGTTGGCCCGCAAATTGTAATTAATGTTACCATTTAGATTTTAGATTTATTGTCATTTATAATATTATGGGATAGCAGTTAAGGGTAGGGATCGCGTCATCTTTGCAAAAATACTTTAAAACTCTGCTACCCTGTTGCCTATTGCCTGTTGCCTGTTGCCTAAAAGCGATAAGTTTTTGGTTCGCCTCAAAGGTGACGTGCTCCCTTAAGAGTATTGGAAGCGATCGCCAAGCGGCTCCTACGGAGCATCGCCTCCCAGCAACCAACCCGCCCCCGCAAATCCTAACTAATTCGCTCCTTTAGATTTTAGATTTACGATTGTTTATAATATTATGGATAGGATTTTAGACCGTAAAAATCATCTAAAATCTAAAATATATTATCTAAATCAAAAAAGCTGGGTGCAACCCAAAAAAAATGGCAAATAAAATAGGCTTCTAGTCGCCAACAAGCCATTAATGTTATAATTTAGGAGAAAATTGTCATTTTTCGAGTGAAAGTGGCAATAAGAGCCATAAAAGGAGAGTTATGCCCAAGACTAGCGATTACGGCGCGGACCAGATCCAAGTATTAGAAGGACTCGAAGCAGTACGCAAAAGACCCGGAATGTACATCGGTACGACGGGCCCGCGAGGACTCCACCATCTCGTTTACGAAGTAGTGGACAACTCCATCGACGAGGCCCTAGCCGGTCATTGCACCCATATAGAAATAGACATCAACGAAGATGGTTCCGTCAGAGTCACCGACGACGGTCGCGGCATCCCCGTAGATACCCATACGAAAACCGGCAAATCTGCTCTAGAAACAGTAATGACCGTCCTCCACGCCGGAGGCAAATTCGGCGGTGGCGGTTATAAAGTCTCAGGAGGACTCCACGGCGTCGGCGTGTCCGTGGTAAACGCTTTATCAGAATGGGTAGAAGTTACCGTCTGGCGAGATAAAAAAGAATATCTCCAGCGCTACGAACGAGGCGTCCCAGCCAGCGACCTAAAATCAAGCAAAAACAAAAACAACCAGACCGGCACCTCCGTTTGCTTCATGCCGGACACCACAATTTTTACCACCGGCATCGAATTTGACTACATGACCATCGCCGGTCGCCTGCGGGAATTAGCCTATCTCAATGCAGGTGTCAGAATTACATTTACCGACAAACGAGCAGAAACACCCCGAGAAGAAACTTATTGTTACGAAGGCGGCATCAAAGAATATGTCGCCTACATGAACCGAGAAAAACAACCCCTCCACGAAGAAATCATTTATGTGTCGGGGGAGCGCAATAACGTACAAGTAGAAGTATCTTTGCAGTGGTGCATAGATGCTTTTAGCGACAACGTCTTAGGCTTTGCTAATAATATCCGTACCATAGATGGCGGTACCCATTTAGAAGGATTAAAAGCCGTTTTAACCCGGACAATAAATTCTGTCGCCCGCAAGCGCAACAAGCTAAAAGATAGCGATTCTAACCTTGGTGGGGAGAACGTGCGGGAAGGTTTGACTGCGGTAATATCTGTTAAGGTGCCAGATCCAGAATTTGAAGGTCAAACAAAAACGAAGTTAGGGAATACAGAAGTCCGAGGAATTGTAGATTCTTTTGTAGGGGAGGTATTAACTGAATATTTAGAATTTAATCCCCACATTACCGATGCAATTTTAGAAAAAGCAATTCAGGCTTTTAAAGCAGCAGAAGCAGCCCGTCGCGCCCGGGAGTTAGTCAGGCGAAAATCGGTCTTAGAATCGTCGCCTTTGCCGGGTAAATTGGCCGACTGTAGCTCCCGCGAGCCAGAACAATGTGAGATATATCTCGTCGAAGGAGATTCAGCGGGGGGCTGTTTTATACAATGTGAGAAAATTGCTTTAGCTGACGGACGCAATTTGAGCTTCAAAGAGATAGTCGAAGAGCAAGCAGAAGGCAAAGAGCATTTCTGCTACACCATACAAGAGAACGGACATATTGGCTTAGAGCGGATAATTAACGCCCGCATGACTAAAGCAAATGCCGAGGTTATTGAAATAACCTTGGATAACGGGGAAACCATCACCTGTACCCCCGACCATCCGTTTATGTTGCGAGACGGTACTTATAAAGCAGCAGAATTGCTGACTCCTGAAGATTCTTTGATGCCCCTCTATCGGGAGATATCTAAAAAGAACGAACGCGCTCAGGGATTGGACGGTTACGAAAAGGTCTGGAATCCGAGGGAGAGCAAGCATATCTATACACACATCTTAGCTGACATTTACAATCTGCAAAGCAAAGTGTACTCACATACTCAAGGAAGTCATCGACATCATGTAGATTTCGATAAAAGGAATAATAATCCGACGAATATCAAACGAATGACTCCTAAAGAGCATTTAGCGGTACACCATGCTAATCTCGAACGCACGTTACATCGACCAGAAGTAGTTCAAAAAATTAAAGAACAGATGCAGCGACCGGAAACGCGAGCTCTTCTTTCTGAAAATGCTAAGGCTCAATGGGAAGATGAAGAGTATAAAGCCTATATGGGTCAGAAGTGGCGGGAGTTTTATGACTCTAACGAAGAGTATCGCTTGCAAAACAGCGAGCAGTTAGACCGCGCCCAGCGGGAATATTGGAGCGATGAAGCTAACCGGTTACAACAGTCGGAAAGGGTGCGGGATTATTTTGCTAATAACCCAGAAGCGCGGGAGGCTCATTCCCAAATAGCAAAAGAGCAGTGGGACAATGAGGGTTTGTTAGAGTGGCGGCGCGAAAAAACCAAAGAACAATGGACGCCAGAATTTCGCGCCAAGCGACGGGCGGCATTGAACGAAACCTACTATCGGAAGACTCTTGAAGCACTCTATCAAGTAGATCGGGCGTGCGGCTATGTAAACTTGGAAGTTTATAACAGCTATCGTCGCCGCATCAAGGATAAGTCTCTATTGAAGTATGAGACCTTTTGCGATCGCTACTTTGAAGGTAACGAACTCGCAGCTAACCGAGTAATTCGGAACCACAACCACCGGATAGTCTCCATCAAACGGTTAGAAGAACCGGCGGACGTTTACGATATCGAAGTGCCGAATACCCATAACTTTGCCCTAGCAAGCGGAGTATTCGTCCACAACAGCGCCAAACAGGGACGCGATCGCGGCTTCCAAGCGATCCTCCCCTTGCGAGGCAAAATCATCAACATCGAAAAAACCGACGATGCAAAAATCTACAAAAACAACGAAATCCAGTCAATGATTACCGCCCTGGGGTTGGGTATCAAAGGAGAAGAATTTAACCCCGACGGCTTGAGGTATCATAAAGTCATAATTATGACTGACGCGGATGTTGATGGTTCTCATATCCGCACGTTGCTTCTGACCTTCTTCTACCGCTATCAGCGGGAATTAGTAGATCGGGGATTTGTCTATATTGCCTGCCCGCCCCTTTATAAAGTGGAACGGGGACGGAACCACTACTACTGTTACAGCGATCGCGAACTAAACAACCTGGTACAAAACGAGTTCCCGAGTAACGCCAACTATAACATCCAACGGTTCAAAGGTTTAGGGGAAATGATGCCCGCTCAATTGTGGGATACCACCATGAACCCAGAAACCCGAACCCTAAAACGGGTAGAAATAGAAGACGCTGCCGAAGCAGACCGGATCTTTACCGTCTTAATGGGCGATCGGGTGGCCCCCCGGCG
>JAXHVR010000226.1:0-3969 GCA_034189005.1 Cyanobacteriota bacterium
AAAACAAAAGCGACGGGAATGCTTCATGTTTTGGGGTTCAATTCTCAAGCTGGCGAGGATGCGAATGAGGGGGTAGATACTGAAAGTTTTTTCAACTCTTTGGGGGGGAGTGGTTTGGAGGAGATGTTAACAGAGTTGGATTCGGCTACGGTCAATTCTCGTCGCGTCGAGCAGACGGCAAAACTCAATCCAGAACAGAAGATGAAATTGTTGGCGAGCGGCAAACAAGAAGACTCCTGATTTTAATGACTTTCTGGATCGCTGTTAATAAGAAACCAAAACCCAGTCTGCCCGTGGCGATCGCTCGTTTTTTCTCGCGACTTTTCCACTTATCCCACCAGTTGGATGCTACGGATTCTCTGGATAACTTGATGCGGGGTTTATAGAAACAGCATTCAGCGCCTTTTGTTAAGTAATACTTCAACTTCGACCTCCGCTTCTCGTGAAACTGCGAGTCTAAGGATGGCAGACAATTAATGGCAAATAATCAAACCTTTTGGGATGCTTTACCAGCATCCCTTTTTTATTGGGTTTTTGGGGTGCGTCTTGATTCTCGATCCTAATCCCCAAATAATCCCTTTTTGTAATTGTTATACCATTTCCCAAAAGTCATGCAACAGTAGAAAAAACCCAAAAACCCTATTATCTGTTGCCTGTTGCCTGTTGCCTGTTGCCTAAAGCGTTGATATTTTAGACACATATCAAATAAAACTGGTATTAATTGGGAAAAAGTTAATTGTTAATTGATATTAGTATAAGCAATGGTAGGAGTATAAATACTAATCGGCAATTCTGGGGCATACCCCCAAGGGTGGGACTTTTCGGGGGGTCACATTTTCTCTGAGAGTAAAAAAAAGTTGACAGATAGCGATTTATTTGATTAAATATTCAATATACGATCGGACGACCGAATGAAATGACCCACCGCAAGTCCAACTCATAAGCGGGACTTGCGAGCCTGGGGCAAGACTTTGCCGTGTTAAAAATTGTTGTTTAGTCGCGATCGAGAAGACCCCCAGGCAGCCTAGTGGCGCTGCCTTTGAGACGGCGGTCTGCTTCTGTACTTTTTGGACTTTTTGACAACCCAGGGGGCCTAATGATGTCAACTCACTTTTTTAACTATAGTGCTAGTCGTGGCGATAGACGCTTTTAACGACTGAAGCTGGAATTAGCGAGCGAAGACCCGGAGGACTCCGGGCCGCTTCGCGTTCGCACTGGGTCGTTACTGTTTTATTGGTGGCGATCGCATATCCCCATGCGCGATTTTTGGCTAGATTTTCCGGCAATTTATTTTTTGATTTAGCGCAAATTTTCCTCAAAATTTGCTACAATAGAATTGCGCAACAAAAAATCATTCTACCGAGCTAAAGTTTGTCCCTTAAACCCTAATAACTACGATGAAAAGCCCATCTAATTTCTTGTCGAATTGGGCGGTAGTTTTCCTTGCGCTGTTATCTGGAATCCTTCTGTATCAGTGCGAAAAGCAACCCCATAATAGTCCCGCTATTGAGATTAAATTTTCTTTAGAGTTTAGCATCAAATAACTTTTCAATTTACCGAGTTTTGTTCGTTATGGAGGCGAATCAATGGGACTAATGTCTGTAATCTTTAATACTGAGAAAAAAGGCTCGTATTCCGGGACGCATAATATTAACAAATCCGCCGTTCTAGCCCCTACCGACGACCAAGCACCATCCCCCAATAATGTTGGCAGCTTTCCATCCATCAGGTCCATACCAGTAGCGGACGGACCGCGTTTTTTTAATCGGGAAGAGGCAAAAGCTATCAAAAAGTTAGCGAAAGAAAAAAAGAAAAACGCGCTATACTCCAAGGAAGCTTATCAAGGGCTAAAAGAAATAGATGATGCCGATACTGTGGTTCATGTCAGCCATTATAAGTACAAAGGTTTTTTGGCAACAAACGAGGTTAAAAAACTGTCGGCTAATACTATGTATGCTAAAAAATTACACGCCCTGCGGCCCAGTTACGCGAAGTTGGATTCCGGAATAGATGATGCCGAAATTAAGGCTAATTCAAAAATCCAAGAAATGAAAGAAAAAATCAAGTCCCAATGGAATAAATAACGGGTAAATTTCCGGTAGTGGTAAAGATGCAGTCACTGTTCGTAGTAATCGCTTTAGCGATTGATATAGATAAATCGCTAAAGCGATTACTACGAACGAGATTTATGGTTCTAGAACGGTACTTGCGAACCACTACAAAAAGGCGAACGTCTTGTCCCAAAAATTGGGTTTCCTGGCTCCGATGTTATAAATTTTTGAGGATAGCTAAATGAGTAAAATCTGGATTTTATTCGGTTGGTTTATATTGGGATGTTCTGTGTCTTCTTTTTTAGCTTTTTTAGCATCTCTTCATCCCTATCTAAAATCGTGGGTAGTCTTTCTCTGGATGGCGTTTTTAATTTGTCAGCTATTGGGCTGGATAACTGATGAAAAATTCGCATCCTTTTTTAAGATAGATATCTTAGATTGGTGGGGGATTTTGCTGCTTGGTTTAGTTTCTGCTTTAATGGGTTTGGGATTATGGCTATTAATTTAAAACAATTTATGCACGAGGAAAATATTCCTCCAGAGTCCGTACTCAGGCTTAATATGGTAGCCGGAGGAGCGATATTTGCCAGTTTGCTATTATGGTCTTTACCGCCTTTTTTATTATCAAGAGAAAAGACTTGGCATAAATGGCTCCAGGGTTTGAGTTTTTGCGGGTCGATTTTGGGAAGTTCGACGGCTTTAGTTATTGGCTATAAATTGAAAAAACTAGAGCCAATTCTTGATGCGGAGAAAACGCAAGAGCGAGAAGATTATCAACATTGGCTGGCTTCTAGTCGGTTCTATTCGGAATCTGTGAGGGAGGCAATAATTAATGCTGCTTTGGCAGGAGAAATAGAGGAGGAAAAAACTCCTTTACCCCCAGCTAAAGAACCAATTTCGCCGCCGGTTCCCCAAGCGATCGCCGAACCCATGTCGGCAGTTTATTCGGAATTGGAATATAAAGTGCCGGTTACTCCAACCAAAAAGTCTCCTTCCGAAGCCTTTGTGGTTCCCGATCGCGATGATTTAAGAACTAAAAAGTTGTGGGATAAAATAGAAGATTCTGGCTGCGATTGGTTGTTACAGCTTTTGCTGACTAAACCTTTATTAGTTTGGGGGGAACAGTGCAGCGGAAAAACAAAATTTTCTGGTTTTTTAGCCATGCTCAGGATTTTGTTTTTCAACCACAAAGTGAGCGTGGCAGATCCGCACTCCCACCAAAACGAATGGCCTGAGATTTTTGAGGTTTACGGGGGGGCGTATAACTACGGTCAAGTTAATAGCAGGTTGACTGCTTATTACCAACGATTGAAAAGTGCAAATATGCCTCATACTTCTATCTGGGACGAGGTGACGAATTATGCGGAGAATTGCGAGGAGAAACTGGCGGGGCGCTTTTTAAAGTCAATTTTGAGCGATGTCCGCAAGCCGCCCGAGTTTCCGATTTTGTTGAGCCATTCTAATACTTTGAGTTCCTTGGGAGGGGGAAAAGGAGGTATTAAAAAGATGCAGGTTCGAGGGTTGGTGGAAGTGAATTTGCGGGCGAAGAGAGACCGACTGGGGAATTTGAAACCGGCTTTAAAAGGAACGGTTAAGGGTTTGAAGTTAGACGATCGCGGGGAAGCCATGGTGCAGCCTATCGAGTTGGAGACTTGGATGCAGCCGGAGTATATTTTTGAGCTATTTCCCGAGTTGAAATCCGGGGAGGTAGGGAGCGATAACGGGCTAAATGCTGCGTTTTTAAGCGAGTTAAATTAACGTTCGTAGTAATCGCTTCAGCGATTTTAAGTAAGACTTTTTCAATCGCTAAAGCGATTACTACGAACTTTCAATCGCTAAAGCGATTACTACGAACTTTCAATCGCTAAAGCGATTACTACGAACTTTCAATCGCTAAAGCGATTACTACGAACTTTCA
>JAXHVR010000227.1:0-3902 GCA_034189005.1 Cyanobacteriota bacterium
ACAATTCACTTTTCCCCCGTAGATGAATTCTTCCTCTGGCCTCCCCCTTTTTAAGGGGGACGGGAGGGGGATCGAAAATGTACTTCACCGATTCAATAATCGCTATATTAATTATTAATTATTAATTGTCCCCCCTATTTTGTAATCGATGTATTATGATGTAGTTAAAATGATATAGCGTTTTAAGAGATAGGCTTTGATTCAATCCGAGACATTAGAACTATTAGAGTGGCCTCGTTTGTGCGAGCATTTGGCCACCTTTGCTGCTACTAAACTGGGGGCGATCGCCGCTCGCAATTTGCCGATGCCGGCAACCAGGGAAGAAACAATCCAGCTTTTGGCCCAAACCGAGGAAGTTTACCAACTAGAAACGGGATTGGTTCAAGGCTGGTCTTTTGATGGCATAGAAGATATTGGCGGAAGCCTAGAAAGAGCAGAATTGCAAGGGATTCTCTCCGGGCAACAATTATTAAATATTGCTACTACCACCGCAGGGGTGCGCCGCTTGCGGAGGGTAATCGATAATTATGGAACGGAAAAACCAATTCCCGTACTGACTGAACTGGTGGCAGAGTTGCGGACTTATCCAGAGTTGGAACAGGAAATTAATCATTGCATAGACGATCGCGGAGATGTAGCTAACAGGGCCAGCCCGAAATTAGGCGGCATCCGCGATAGCATGGGCCAAATAAAAAATCGCATCGAAAATATTCTGCGGGGGATTTTGCAGCGCAAAGCTGGGGCCGTTCAACAACAATTAATTACTCAAAGGAGCGATCGCTTTGTAATCCCAGTCCGAGCTCCTCAAAGAGACGCTATCCCCGGCATAGTTCACGATACTTCCACCACTGGTTCGACATTATTCATAGAACCCCATGCAGTTGTCAATCTCAACAATCAAATGCGACAACTGCGACGCCAGGAAGAAAGAGAGGAAGAAGCAATTCGCCAAGCACTAACAGAAAAAGTTGCAGAAGTTAAAGAAGACCTAGAGAAATTATTGGCGATCGCTACAGCCCTAGACCTGGCAACGGCCCGGGCTCGTTACAGCATTTGGTTGGACGCTTGGCCCCCAAAATTCATACCCGTAGAACAGGCATCTTGCCTGTTCAAAGAAAGCAACAGCCCAGGATTCGTAGAACAGGCATCTTGCCTGTTAAAAGAAACCAACGGTCTCTCTGGAGAAACAGCAGACTCCCAGCAGAAAAAGAAAGTGCCGCGAAAAATAACCCTGCGTCAGTTGCGGCATCCCCTGCTAGTTTGGCAGCAACAGCACGAAGATGGCCCCCAAGTCGTGCCCATCGATCTAATTATCGAACCGCAAATTAGAGTAGTAGCAATTACAGGCCCCAATACAGGCGGCAAAACTGTTACTCTCAAAACCTTGGGACTAGCAGCATTAATGGCTAAAGTTGGTTTGTTCGTCGCGGCAAAGGAACCAGTAGAATTGCCCTGGTTCGAGCAAGTCCTCGCAGATATCGGGGACGAACAGTCCATAGAGCAGAGTTTATCGACTTTCTCCGGTCACATCCGCCGCATAACTCGGGTTATCGAAGCAGTAGAAAACAGCAAGGAAGCAGAATCCCTTTCCCCCTCTCTGGTACTCTTGGATGAAATAGGGGCGGGTACCGACCCCACCGAAGGCAGCGCCTTAGCGACTTCCTTGCTCAAACATTTAGCAGATCGGGCCCTGCTGACCGTGGCAACTACCCACTTCGGCGAACTGAAGGCCCTTAAATATCAAGACGATCGCTTTGAAAATGCCTCCGTGGAATTCGATAACGTCTCTCTGGGGCCGACTTATCGCCTGCTTTGGGGCATTCCCGGTCGTTCCAATGCCTTGACCATCGCCGGGAGGTTGGGTTTGAGCGAGGCAGTGATTAACGACGCCCGGGAATATGTCGGCATCGCTTCTCACCAGGTCGAAGAAGTAATCGAAGGTTTGGAAGCTCAACGGCGCAGGCAGGAAACTAAGGCAACGGAGGCATCGAAGTTATTGCAAGAAACCGAACGCCTCCACGGGGAAGTCTCCCAAAAGGCTAGGTCTTTGAAACAACGAGAGCGAGAATTAAAACAAGCTCAAGAATTGGCAGTGCAAGAGGCGATCGCTGAGGCTAAAGCCGAAATTGCTGAAGTAATTCGGGGCTTGCAACGAGCCCCCCAGACCGGGCGCAACGCTCAAAAGGCCACTGATGCTTTGAACCAGGTTACGGAGAAGTTTTTGCCTTCTAAATCTAAAGAAGAAACTGCCAAAAAACCAGACTTTATGCCGACAGAGGGCGATCGGGTGCGTATCCCCCGTATCGGTCAAACGGCGGAAGTTCTAACGGTGGATGAAAACGAGCAATTGACGGTCCGTTTTGGGGTGATGAAAATGACCCTAGATTTGTCGGAAATTGAATCTCTCGACGGTCAAAAACCGACTTCGAAAAAGAGTAAAAATCCCTCCACTGCCCTTGAAGGGAAAAAGAAACCCGCTGAAGTACAAAACCCAAGCCCTCCGCCAGTGGCAGTGCGTACTTCCAGAAACACGATCGATATTCGCGGGTCTCATGTAGCAGATGCCGAGATAAAAATAGATGGAGGTATTTCTAAAGCGATCGAGCAAGGAGTCTTGTGGATAGTTCACGGCAAAGGAACTGGTAAACTGCGCCAGGGCACTCACGAATTTCTAAAACGTCATCCACTGGTAGAGCGTTACGAGTTGGCTTCTCAAAAAGAAGGGGGCTCCGGAGTAACCATCGCCTACTTAAAATAAACTCGGCTCGTAGTAATCGCTTCAGCGATTTCCAATTTAGTCCCTTGTAGGTTGGGTGGAGCGAACCGAACCCAACATCGGTATGTTATTAAATTCCTAGTCCCTAATCCCGTTGACTCGATTTCCAATTTAGCATTCCCCATTCCCATGATGTACTCCAATCCTACCAACACGACCGCCACTCCAATTTCTAGCAAATGGGAAGAACTGACCCTCATCCCCAGGCCAGACCTAGCTCGCTTGAAAGAGATGGGAATTAAACTAGATTTATTGCTATTAGCCCTGAAAACTTTAGCTAATATCCGAAATGATGCTCTGGGGCGGGTGGCTGCCGGGTTGAAGTTAGATTCCGTAGTAGCAAATAAATTAATTTTCATTAGCGAAGTTTGCGGGGAAATAGAGAAAACAAAGGGCGTTTCGCTCTACTCATCATTGCCAGAAGAACAGCAAAAGGCGCACCAAATAGACGAAGCGCGATCGCTTGTTTTAATTATCTCCCACCTAGCCAGACAGCACCAACCCCTAATCCGCAGGGCAGTTGCTTTAATAGAACAAACCGCATCTGACAACAGCGAAACAGCTTTGTTAAAAGATTACATCGATAACTTGAACCAAGTTTATCGAGAATACTGTTTGAGTGGAGAAGTAAGCGACGAGACACCCGTTTTACTTACGGAAAAATTTGCTTTTAAACTGTTAATAGATTTGTTATTCTATAGCGACTCTGGAGGTCATCGCCGTTTGTGGTTTGGTTTGTTAAATTAATAAAAATAGAACGAGGTCGCGTTACCCTTGAAGCGAACCAGGAGCCAGAAGGCGCGGTTTCTCAAACAATAGACCTCTTGCATAATTCGATTTTTATGTAGGGGCAAAGCATTTGGGAGACAATTTTTGTTGAAAACCAGAGGTTTTTATGTCCAAATGCTTTGCCCCGTCTTTATTTTTGCAAGAGGTCTAATACCTTCGCCATTTTTTTTGTAGGTCGGGCTCCGCGATAGCGCAACCCAACATCGGAGCAAAATTCAACGATTTTGTTGGGTTCCACTACGTTGCACCCAACCTACGAATCTTTTAGGAAAATGTTAATTATTAATTGTTAATCCCTCTAAATGACCTATTATGGTTACTCAAACTTACACTCCCC
>JAXHVR010000228.1:0-3772 GCA_034189005.1 Cyanobacteriota bacterium
ATGGGGGACAAAGCCGAATCTTTGTTGCCTTACATCGCAGGCAGCCCCCAGGAGTTAGAGTTATGGCAGCAAACAGCCGTAAAATATTGGCCGGGACAATTAACCTTAGTCTTGCCCGCCTCAGAAAAAGTACCACCAGCCATGAACCCTCTCGAATACCAAAGGCAAGAAACCTCTCCCACCATAGGAGTGCGAGTGCCCGACTGCGATCTAGCTCGGAAAATCCTAGAACGGACGGGACCATTAGCAACTACCAGCGCCAATATTTCCGGCCAAAGCCCTCTAAAAACCACTGCAGAAATTGAGGCTCAATTTCCAGAAGTCCTAACCCTAGTACCCGGGGAATTAGAAACCATAATATCCTCATCCGGCCTTGCCTCCACAGTGGCTAAATGGAATAAAGAATTAGGTTGGGAAATCTTGCGACCCGGGACGGTAAAGTTAGAATTTGAAAGGTAAGCTAGGCAAAAAAAGATGACCTTCATTGTTGGCGAAATGGGCTGGAGCGATTTTATCTATTTAGGAATAGGGCTCGGACTGGGTTTGGCAGTTAATCGGCTGTTGCCAGAGAAGAAAGGCAAGAAACAGCCCGAATCATCCCACGAGACTACAGATTCTCAAGAGATTTACTCTAACAGCGAACGGGTCCAAGAACTTTCGGACCAGTTAAAGCAAACCCAACTGGCTTACCAGATGGCCTCCGAAATGAGTAAGTTTAAAGCCGGTTTTTTAGCGAGGACTTCCCACGAGTTACGATCGCCTCTCAGCAGCACTATCGGCACTCTTCAGTTAATCACGAACGATCTCTGCGATAGTCCAGAAGAGGAACGAGAATTTGCCGAACAAGCTCGTGGCGCAGCTCTGAGAATGGTGGGGTTGATAGACCAACTCGTACTTGTGGCCAAAACCGAGTACGGTACGGAAAAAATGGAGGTGGAGGCCTTGCAATTGGCTGAAGTATTCGACGAAGTGGAAGATTTGACTTGCCTGCAGGCAGCTAATAGGAGCATCCAGTTGAACATATCGCCTCCGGATCCTAATATTTATGTGTTGGCAGATCTGCCTCGTTTCAGACAGGTGTTAGTCAGTCTGGTAGATACGGCGATCGCTCAAATGGAGGAAGGCAGCGTTAATGTCTCTGCTAGTGCTTCGACGGAATCTGGCTCTGTCCATATTTTAATCGAGGACCAGCGTCCTATTAGTGCTTGGAGCGAGTCGTGGGATTTACTCAAGGAAGATTTAGAAGGCAAAACGAAGGTCAATAACCATCCCGAAGCTAACGAGGAGTTCGATCTCTCTCCTGGAATGCGCTTATTAATGAATCAAACTTTGTTGGAATTAATGAAAGGACGTTTGGAAGTTTTGGCGGTGCCTTCCGATGGGGAAGATGATTTTACTCGCACTCAATGTTCTATTCCTCTGGCGGTAGTAAGTAAAAAGTAGCGTTCTCGTGCTAGAACGCTTGCTTGTAGTAATCGCTTCAGCGATTTATATAGATAGAATCGCTTGACGGTAGTAAGTAACAAGTAGCGTTCTGGTTGTAGAACGCTTGCTTGTAGTAATCGCTTTAGCGATTTATATAGATAGAATCGCTAAAGCGATTACTACGAACGGTGCTTATAGCTCCTTCTCGGATATCCGAAAAACCCGGTTTCTAAATATTAATAATCTCCACTTCCTCTAAATCCTCCCCCAGTTCAAATCCAAACACCCGAGAATAGAAATAAAACTCGCCCTCCAAGGCCCGCTTAATATTTTCAGAACGCCGAAATCCGTGTTGTTCCCCCTCAAAAGCAACATAAGCAACAGGCAGACCTTTTTGCTTCAATACCTCCACCATCATTTCCGCTTGATTTGGCGGAACCACTTTATCTTCTAAACCTTGGAAAAATGCTACCGGACAAGACAAACCTTCTGTAGAATGAATCGGCGATCGCTCTTCATACAAATCCTTCCTTTCTGGATAAAGACCGATTAATCCATCCAAATAACGAGACTCAAATTTATGAGTATCCTTTGCTAAAGCCTCTAAATCGCTTACTCCATAATAACTAGCCCCTGCTTTAAATACATCGGTAAAAGTCAGGGCGCATAAAGTAGTATAACCCCCGGCGCTGCCCCCAGAGATTGCCATTTTCCCCCCATCGACCAAGCCTTTTCCTGCTAAATACTTCGCCCCATTAGCGCAGTCGCTGACATCAACTATTCCCCAACTATCTTTTAGTCGCATCCGGTACTCTCGTCCGTAACCGGTACTCCCTCCATAATTAACATCCAGTACGGCAAAACCCCGACTCGTCCAATATTGAATTTTTAAGCTCAAACTGCTGGAAGTTGCCGCAGTGGGTCCGCCGTGACTTTTCACTAATAAAGGAGGTTTTTCTCCTTCTGGGGCGCTGTAATCTTTGTTCGTCGGCGGGTAGAAAAAAGCGAAGGCAGTTTTACCCCCATCGGTAGGAAATTCTATGGTCTCGGGAACTGATAAATAACCTTTATCTATTTCTAATTCGCTCGATCGCTTTAAGATGACAGTCTCTTTTGTCCCTAAATTCATTTCCACGATCGCCGTTCCTTCCGTGGCAGAACTTCCCAGAAACCAGAGGCTATCGCCCTCTGCTTTTACCCCACCAATTGACGTATAAGGAGTCTCGATTTCCTGCAATTGTTTGCTGGTAGTGTCGAGAGTTGCCAGATGCCAGATGCCGTCTTTGGTATAAGTGCAGGCAATTCGGTTCTCTCCGGCAAAGGCATAAGTTGACATTCCAAACACCCACTGGGGCAGCCCAAATTCTGCTTCCATTTCGCAGACTGGTTCGATGTCGCCGTCGGCGTATCTGTAGAGGTTCCACCAATTAGAGCGATCGCTGACAAAATACAACACCCCCTCCGGCGACCATTGGGGCTGAAAAATTGATTCTTCGCTACCGCCGGCGATCGACAGGCAGGATGCCTGTTCTACGGAACCATCCCCCTTAATTTCAGCCATCCATAATTCCGTACCATCCCACGGCATATTCGGATGGTCCCAACTAATCCAACACAGTCGCGAACCGTCAGGGCTCAAACTCGGGGATGCGTAAAAATCTTTTCCTTTAGCGAGAACTGTTATCTCGCCATTATCCAGACTAACGGCGATTAAGTTATTAGTCGGTTCCCCGCCGGCAATATGTTCTTCCCCGACGCAAATCAACCGGTTTCGTTGCTTGTCGATAATGCCATCGGCATAGCGCCAGTTTCCCTCAGCAGTTAAAGGTTGCGGTTGTGAGTCTGGAGTTTTTCGGTAAAGGCGTTGGTCGGCGAAATTGGAAAAATAAATAGAGCGATCGCCCACGGCAAAAGCAGCGCCGCCGTATTCGTGGACGCGAGTGCGGACGTTTAACGGTGGAGGTGTCATATCCGTTATTTCTCCGTCGGCGGTGCGTCGGACTATGACGCTTCGTCCGCCTTCGGTGGGTCGCCCTTCTGTCCAATAAATATCCTCCCCATCTACCGCAATGCTGCCTAGTCCAACGGTTCCAGCCAGGATTACGTCGGCGGTAATGGGGGATTTCCAAGAACCGAAAGTTGCAATTTCAGTCATATTTGCTTTGAGATGTCCAATAAGGGTTTGCTACAGTCCTCAAGCTTACCCGATTTATCTCTATTCTGCAAAAATCCTCCTCCACCGTAGGACAGGCGTCTCGCCTGTCCCCTTCCCCCCACCGTAGGCTAGCTTGTAGTAATCGCTTTAGCGATTCATCTATATAAATCGCTAAAGCGATTACTACGAACT
>JAXHVR010000229.1:0-3765 GCA_034189005.1 Cyanobacteriota bacterium
GGGGGATCGTCTTCTTGCTGCCCCAGAACTCCGGCGGCATTTCCATTCCCCTTCCCCTCTTCCTCCCCCCTTATCAAGGGGGGTTGGGGGGGATTCCCCTCTTGCTCCCCCCTTATCAAGGGGGGTTGGGGGGGATCGTCTTCCTGCTGCCCCAGAACTCCGGGGGCATTCCCCTTCCCCTCTTGCTCCCCCCTTATCAAGGGGGGTTGGGGGGGATCCTCCCTTTCTGGAGTAGCAGCGATCGCCCTATCGGATAATAACTCATCTTTAGTTAAAACAGAAAATAAACTCCCCCCAAACAGAAGAGAAACAACCATGAAAACCGAAAATATAGATTTCATTTTACGACTCCTTATTATATTGCTTAATTTGCCATTAACAAGTTCCAAATTAACAAAAAACTAATTCAAACGCTGCCTAGCCATAGTTTGCCAAATTTGAGTTTCTGGATTAAACCCCGAGGGAGATTCCAAACAATTGTTCCAGGCAGACAAAGCAGTATTGTTATTATCTCCTAATTCCCTGACTTGTGCCAACAAACAATAAGCTGGAGTATTTTCTTTATCGAGAGCGATCGCCCGTTGTAAGTGAGATTCTGCCTCAGCATATTCCTCCCTTTGGAAATAAACCCAACCCAAATTTTTATGCAGGTCCGATTTTACCCCATCGGCAATAAAAGGATGTTCCGCACTATTCAAACCCTCCCACAATAAAGCCGCCGCCCCATTATAATTCCCCTCCAAAATATGCAGTCGCGCCAAATTATTAATCGCCCTAGTTACCACCCGGGGATTTTCGTTTTGCAGCGCCTTCTGATATTGAGTTTTAGCACAATCAAATTGAGATATTTCTTCGCAAACCCATCCCAAGTTATAAACTGCTTTAGCATTATCTTTATCCAACATCAGCGCCACTCTAAAATAAAATTCCGCGCTAGCGAGTTCGTTCTTTTTAAAATTATCCCTCCCCAGTTTATTCGCAGTAGTTGCTAAATGGGGCAGGGCGAATTCTTGCCACAAATTACCAACCTTGGGCAGCAAAAACCGCGAACCAATTAAACCCAGAAATAACAATCCAACCCACTGCCATTTTAGAGAAGCTAAAATAGTAGAGAAATTGTCCGTTTTTTCGTTGCGAGTTACAGTCTGGAGGCGTTTTAAAATAAACCGGGTATTTTTCGGTCGCTTCCGATAATTTTCCTCCATCAAATCGTCGATTAAATCTCCCAGAGACTTTGACACCAAAGGCGCGTTTTTGCGCCAAGTTAATTTGGCCGTTTTCGTCGGAAAATCCATGGGCGATCGCCCGGTTAACAAATGCACGAAAGTCCGCCCCAAAGCAAAAAAATCAGATTGAAAAACCGCCTCGCCGGTCATTTGTTCTGGGGCCGCATATCCCAACGAACCGACTTGAGTCCTCCCCCCTTCTCCCACTCCCACGGTACCAAAATCAATGGCCGCTAATTGTCCGTTTGGTCTGACAATTATATTAGATGGTTTAATGTCGCGATGTAAAAGATTTTGACTGTGAACCAAATCCAAAATATTAACTAATTGTTCTAACCATTCCAAAGCTTCTTCTTCTGAAATAGCCCCGTGTTGTTCTATCCAAGCTTCCAGATTTTCTCCCTCAATTTTTTCCATCACCAAACAATGCAAAGTTTGGCGAGGTTTGGCAATATCCACGGTGAAATAACCATCTGGTTCTATTTTAGGAATGCCCGGATTTCTCAACCACATTAAAGCCCTCGCCTCTTGTTTGAAAAGGCGAACTAAATCGGGATTGTTATTATATTTGAGGACTTTCATTACTTTAAAAGTTCCCCAATCTTCCTCCCCCTTCCCCCAGTCTTCCACCTCAAAAATTTCTGTAGGATGCCCGGGCAAAGGAGGTCGTAAAGGTCGAATTAAATTATAGCGATTGCCTATTAATAAATCTGCCCCGCAACAGCGACAGCGATCTTCGTCGTCGGAATTTTCCCGATGGGAACATTTAGGATTAATACAGTATTTGATAGCCATTGTTTTAATAATTGTTAATTGTTAGTAGTTCGTAGTAATCGCTTTAGCGATTTATCTATATCAATCGCTAAAGCGATTACTACGAACGATCCTTGTTAGTTGCTTTCTGGAAATCCGACATAACTAAATTAATAAACTCTTGGATATTGTCTTTGGCATAACCGACTTCTAAAGAAGATTCCGGCATTTTAGCTAAAAATGTTTCTAATTTAGCAATTTGGTTTTGAAAACTTTTAGGATTTCTAATAAACCGAGACTGCAAACTATTTTTCACTTGTGCGATTAAAGAACGCCCGCCCGGGTCTTTTTGAGTCAGGGTGTAATTTTTTAAAATAGCGATCGCCTCCAAATCTTGAGTTTTAATTACCTCCATAATTTCCCCTCCAACCTCTTCTACAAGTTGAGTAGTAACGTACTTCATTACCACTGGTTGGAGAGTAAATAAAGATTGACCCTTTTCTATTATCTTTTCAACAAGCGATCGCCTCCCCAAAGACCCCATAGTTGCCAACAATTCGGAACTAGAAACCGCCCATAAAAACTTCTGGGGCAACTCCCCCAAAGAAACCGGTTTTCGTTCCACCGCCAACCAGTACATTAAATCTTTTTCTTCTTGGGATAATCGTTCAAAAGGTTGGTCTAACAAATAGCGAATATCGCCGATAAATAAAGTATTTTTCACAAAATCGGTCACTTGACCGTTATAAAGGTCTTTCACCGTAGAAGAAATCACTTTAACCGCCAAAGGATTTCCCCCATAACGCAGGATTAAATCTTGCCAGTCGCGACTGCCAGATAAACCCCTTTCCTCCAAAATTTTCTCGCATATTTCAGGAGAACCAGCTAACTGCAAGCTGCGAACTTTTGCTCCTTCGAGAGAGGCTAAATCGGTCAGTTTTTCCGCACTGGAAAAAACCAAACAACTCTGGTGAGATTCCGTCGCTATTCTGCGGAAAAATTCTCCATATTCTTCAAACCCTTCGGCGTAGTTTCCCGCCAAATCTTCCTTGCTGAGAATAGTCTCAACATCGTCTAGGATTAACAGGCATCGGCGTTGCCGCAAAATTGACATTAATTCTGCAATTTGTCCGTCGATGTTAGCCGTTATTGCTGTTTGTGGATGGAGGCAATTAATTAAGTCGGCGAGGTAGTTAGTTAGTGGTGGGGCGTGACGAAGCGATCGCCAAATTAACACCTCAAATTCCGATTGAATTTCTCGCCCCAATTTGACGGCGAGAGTAGTTTTGCCAATGCCTCCAAATCCTAAAATTGCTATTAGCTTGCTGCCTTCTTCAGCAATCCATTTTTGCAATTGAGTTAATTCTTGACTCCTGCCGTAGAATGCCTCTAGTGCCGGTGCCCCATCCCAATGCTGCCCCGAAGAGGCGATGGCCGCTTCTGGGGCGGAAGTTTGGGTGGGGAAGCTTTGGCCCGTTCTCTGGCCCTGCCGTTGTTGGTATTGAGAAATGAGTAATTGCTGCAACTTGGCCATTTTGCCAGGCCCTTTGCCGGCAATCTCAAATTTTTTGTAAACCTCTCCCAGTCGCTTCCTGACTGCTTCTGGTTTGAGTTGGAGTTTGGCAGCGATCGCCGCGATCGACTGCCCTTCCAGCAATGCCAGAGACAAAACTTCCAATTCGCCCTGGGATACTCCTCTTTCGGCTGCCAGCGTCTCCAGAAAGTCCAGCGGAATTATGGCCATACCCTCGCCCTCTACCTAAACCACAAATTTATTTTATCTCAT
>JAXHVR010000023.1:0-1803 GCA_034189005.1 Cyanobacteriota bacterium
ACAGCAAGTCCCTTATTGGTATTTTGTCGTATTTTTCCCTAGTTTAGGGAATTTAGGGGCCCGATCCCTTTTATAATGGACTTTAGCGAACCTGTCCTGAAAGCTCAATCTGCCAGGGCCATGCCTTCGGTAAATTGAGGAAGAGGTCGCTGCTAGCCGGCAAAAATTGACAGGAAACTTTGCCCTTATTTTGATAACAGGAACGATCGATGTCCGATTTCAAACCCACACCCGAAACCGATTTAACCACCGCTCAAATGATGGAACGATACCAGCTAGAAGATCGAACTACTTTGCAAGACTGGGCTCTATTGCACGGTATCAATAGCGATCGGGGTTTATATAAGCCTAACGAAGTCGATCTAATAGACCACGTTCATCATCACATTCATAATTTAGCCATGAGCATTGATGATTATAAAAGTATGATCGAGCTACGGCACAATCCTTCTAAAAATAAACAGCAATTCACTACCGAACCAGCCAGGTCCGAGGTGATGGAAGATAAAAAGACAATAGAAGATGCTTTTCCCACAAATGGCTCCTCCTCTCAACCGAGTCAAAGAGCGACTGAAGAGAGCAACGATGCTTCTAGTGACGTAACGGAGGACGCTTATGAGGCGATCGAAATGCTGACCGAGCAATATGGAGAAGCGATCGACTTAATGGGAGAAAGAATTGCCGATCGTTTCATAGACGAACTAGATGTATCGGTGATGCGCCACTTAGCAAAAAAGGTAAAAGAGCGCCGCAAGTTAACGGGGAAAACCAAACCCAATCGTTTTCTCAAAACCATTCAAGCAGTTTTACCCGCCAAAGGTAACAATCTTCTAGTTCCTAGAAAAAGTGCGGACGAACCTAGCATAGAATTAGAACAAAATCACAGACTAGGTTAGTTAGTTGTTAGTTGTTAGTTGTTAGTTGTTAGTTGTTAGTTAATAATGAATGATTAAGAATTCTTAATTCTTCGTTATAATAGCAATCCTAAATTGGTTGCGATATTTTAGAAACCCGGTTTCTTGAACAATACCTTCGCCATTTTCTTGTAGGTAGCATCTTGTAGGTTGGGTGTAGCTTCGCAGGACCCAACAAAATCGTTGGTTGTAGCTACGAAGATGTTGGGTTGCGCTGTCGCTCCACCCAACCTACAAATGGTATTTTTGATTTTGGCGAAGGTATTGTTGAAGAAACCGGGTTTCTGGCCTCAGAATTTTTCATAACCCCCGCACGGATTGCTATAATTGTTAATTGTTAATTGTTAATTATTAATTGTTCGTTACCCCTAAAAAAAATGATTAAATCTTGGATGGTAATTGGCGCCGTCGCTTTCGCAGTATTTTTATTGAGTGCTTTAACATCGAGTAGCGACATCCAGTGGTTTAGGAGGTTGCGACGTCCGAGTTGGTTAACCTTTGAAGCGGCAATTCCTATTATTTGGACGGTAATTTTTATTTGCGCTGCTTGGTCGGCAGTTATAGTCTGGGAAGCGGAACCGGGAACGGATAAAACCTGGTTATTAATGGGGTTATATTTGCTGCTGGAAATAGCAACAATGGCTTACACGCCAGTCATGTTAAAAATGCGAAGTTTGCGAGTAGGTACTGTTATCGGGGCAACTGGTTTAATCTTGTGTTTGATGTTAATTTTAAGCGTCTGGAAAATCGATACTTGGGCGGGGGTTTTATTATTGCCCTACGTTCTCTGGAGTCCCATCGGTACTTATACCACTTGGCAGATGACGAGTCTCAATCCCGAAGATGCGTAGTAAGTAATTAATAATTAATAATTAATAATTAATAATTA
>JAXHVR010000023.1:1903-68361 GCA_034189005.1 Cyanobacteriota bacterium
TATTATTGCCCTACGTTCTCTGGAGTCCCATCGGTACTTATACCACTTGGCAGATGACGAGTCTCAATCCCGAAGATGCGTAGTAAGTAATTAATAATTAATAATTAATAATTAATAATTATTGGACTTCTATCGTCTGAATGCCGAATAAGCGTTAATGCAGTAGGTAGCGCGCACGCGAGCGCGAAACCCACAAAATCGTTGGATTTTGATTCCGTTAATGTTGGGTTGCGCTATCGCTCCACCCAACCTACAAGATGCTACTACAAGATGCTACTTGGTTTGGGGAAGCGGAAATCAACCCCAAACCAACATTATCTTTTCCTAACAATTAACTAACCCGAACTCGTTCTAAATTTCCAGTAGGAATAGAAGCAATTAACTTGCGGGTATATTCAGTTTTCGGCCGCTGATAAATCTCTTCTGCTCCGTCAATCTCTTCTATTTTTCCTCGGTTCATTACCATAATCCGATCGCTCATAAATTTAACGACGCTCAAATCGTGGGAGATAAAAATATAAGTCAACCCAAACTCTCCCTGCAACTCTTTTAATAAATTCAAAACTTGCGCTTGTACGGAAACATCTAAAGCAGAAACCGACTCGTCGCAAATCACAAACTTAGGATTTAAAGCCAAAGCCCTAGCAATACAAACCCGCTGCCTTTGACCTCCAGAAAATTCGTGGGGATAGCGATTTAAAGCTTCAGCATTTAAACCAACTCTTTCTAATAAATAAACAGAGCGATCGCGCCTTTCTTTAGAACTATTAAGCACCCCATGAATTAACATCGGTTCCATCACCGCCGCCCCCACAGTCAAACGGGGATTTAGAGAACTAAAAGGGTCTTGAAAAATAATCTGCAAATCCCGACGCAACCAGCGCAATTTGCGATCGTATTTTTTACCCTTCTTAATTTCTTCACCCTCAAAAAACACCCGACCGCCAGTAGGTGGAATTAACTGCAAAATTGCCCGGGCCAAAGTGCTTTTTCCGCAACCAGACTCTCCCACCAAACCTAAAGTTTCCCCCGGTTTGACCTCAAAAGAAACATCGTTTACCGCCATAAACAAACGCTTAGTTCGACCGAACATTCCTTTAACTGGAAACCCGACTTGCAAATTTTCAACTTTTAAAATACTCTTCTTGGCAATGGTATCGAACGCGGATGTAACGGATGGTTCTTGGGTTTTTGTTTGGGTTTCTACAACGGGCATCTCCTCTCTTGGTTCTTCTACAACGGATGTCTCCCTTTCCTCCCGAACTTTTTCTCGTATTTCCAATACCCCGCTAGCATTAGTCACGAGTTCCATAAAATCGGAAACAGTCGCCAAACGTTCCACTTGACGGTCCAGGGGAGGGCGACAAGCGAGCAAACCTTTGGTATAAGGATGTTGGGGATTAGAGAAAATTTCCGCGATGTTCCCCTTCTCCACAATTTTCCCTTGATACATCACCGCCACTACGTCGGCAATTTCTGCTATTACCGCCAGATCGTGAGAAATGAACATCATCGACATCCCCCGTCGCGATCGCAATTCCCGCATCAACTCCAGAATAGTTGCCTGCACGGTTACATCCAGGGCAGTAGTTGGTTCGTCGGCTATTAATAAAGTCGGGTTGCAGGAAATGGCCATGGCGATGGTTACCCGTTGCAATTGTCCCCCCGAGAGTTGGTGGGGGTAGCGCTCAAGCATTGCCAATTTTTGCCCGTTGACTTTCTGCATAATTTCGCGATCGCTCAAATTCCCTTCTCCCTTCTGTGCCAAACTCGCTTCTTGCAAAACTCGCGATCGCAACTCTTCATCGTCGGGCAACAATTTCACCTCCTGCAACAAAGACGCCGCCACCCGCCGCGCTTCTGGGGCCGAAACATCTCGATGAAGTCGAATAGCTTCAGTTAGCTGAAAACCAATGGTATAAACTGGGTTGAGAGAGCTCATCGGTTCCTGAAAAATCATTGAAATTTCACCCCCTCGGTATTGCACCTTTTTTGCTTCTGGGAGTTGCAATAAATCGATCGCTTCGGAAGTTTCACCCTCGGCGATCGCCTTTCTAAACCAAACCTCCCCGCTAACCTTAGAAGAAGAACTCGGTAATAAGCCCAAAACCGCCAGGGAAGTAACAGATTTTCCCGACCCAGACTCCCCCACTATTCCCAAAGTTTTTCCCGATTCTACTTCAAAAGAAATGTCGTCAACTGCCGTAATTAAACTTTCGTCGCTGCTGAATTTAACTTGTAAGTTATTAACCTTTAATACAGTTTCACTCATAATAGTTAATCCCTGAATTTTTAGAAGTGTTTTGTACTTTTTAATACTTTAGATTTAGCCCCTCTTTTTTAGTTCTTAGCCAAAACCAAAAACCCGGAAGGAGATAGGGTTTATTGCCCACCATACTACAAAAGAGTTAATGTGTCAAATATTTCTAGCGCAATTCCATTGAGTAGCGAATCAGAAGTACCGTTCTAGCCCTTAAATCTAGCTCGTAGTAATCGCTTTAGCGATTCATATTGATTAATCGCTAAAGCGATTACTACAAACAGGGAAGGTTGGAAAGGTTGCTAGCGACCCTCCATCGAATTAATTATTAATTGTTAATTGTTATAGGAATTCTAAACGATTTGTAAACAATCCAAGAATCAATAAAAAGACAGAAGGTTAAACGTGGGGCGGGGGCAAAGCATTCGGACATCAAAATTAATGCGTTGTTATAAAATTTAACGCCCGAATGCTGTTGCCCCTACAGCTCTTTTTTTTACATGAATCCTGCACGGATAATTAACAATTATTAATTATTAATTATTAATTATTAATTATTAATTATTAGAGAGGCTGACCCCGCCGCGACGCCGATCGCCGGCGCCAGAAATCAACCCATCCGTATTTTCTAATACAGCATTAACACCGCCAAAAAACATATTTTGATTTTCCCATAAAGTCAAGCCCTCTTTCCGAGATAGTCTTAATTTTTCAACCTCTTCTGCTGCAAATCCCGGTTCCACATGAAACTTATTATTTTCCCAATGAATTCTCGGACTATCGACGGCTTCAGCTATGGACATTTTAAAATCAATAATATTAGAAATAACCTGTAAAATAGCAGTTCTAATTCTATTAGCTCCCCCAGAACCCAAAACAATCTCTGGTTGTCCGTTTTTAAGCACGATAGTAGGAGCCATCATCGAAGAAATACGAAGATTTTCCCCCCATTGATGAAAACCGTGGGGGTTTAAATCCTCTTCTCCTAACATATTATTAACCATAATGCCAGTTCCCGGAATGATATAACCGGAACCTTCCCCATTAGAAGTAGTAACGCTGGCAGCATTTCCCTCGGAATCTATGACGCTAATATGAGTAGTGCTTCCTAATTTATTGGCAGTTTTACTTAACTGTTGTTGGAAGCCGTCTAAATATTCAGAAGCTAAAAAGCGATCGACAACATCCCTCCGATAAATATTGCTATCAAATTCTGCTTTTCTAGCCACATTAGTCAAGCGCATCACTTCAGCTAAAACGTGCAAATGCTCCGCAGTTCCAAATCCTAATTTTTCTACTTCTATTGAAGATAACAATTCTAAAGCAAAAGCAATTAGAGTACCGCCAAAGCTCGGTGGAGGATTAGTTAAGAAAGTATTGCCGCGATAATTAATTTCTAAAGGTTTTCTTTCTATAACTCGGTAGTTTTTCAAATCTTCATAAGTTAAATATCCGCCCTTCTCCTCACAGTCTTTAACTAATTTTTGAGCTATTTCTCCTTCATAGAATTCTGCCGGACCATTTTCGACTAAATAACTCAAAGTCTCAGCAAAATCTCTCATAAAGACTGTCTCGTCAGTTTTGAGCAGTTGACCCTTCGGTGCGTAGATATCTCTCCCCGAGGGCATAGCAACCATAATTGGTTCGAGAACGGTCAATAAATAACTTTGAGATTGGGTGATTTCTACTCCTTTTTTTCCATAATTAATTGCTGGTTCTGCTACTACATGAAATGGCAACTTTCCTAATTGTTTGTGTACCTCAAAAACTCCAGCAATGTTTCCCGGTACTGCCATAGAACCCAGTCCGATATGAAACTCCTGGACGGCACCGCCAAAGTTGACATCTACGGGATAGAAATTAATTTCTTTTTGGTTTTTTTTGTTCTGAGGAGTTTGACTGAAGAAATCATATAAAATATTACGGTTAGCCGCCGTGTGGGCTAAGAGAAAACCGCCCCCGCCCCCCGAGGTCAGTCCTGTTTCTGCTACAAAAGATGCTAAGATGGAGGCGATCGCCGCGTCGAAAGCATTGCCGCCATTACGCAACATTTCCATCCCCGCCTCAGCAGTTTTATGATGGCCCGCAGCAATAACGCCTTGCGATGTTTCCTTGGGAAAGTTTAAACTTCTTAACATAATTGGGGTAAGCATTTCGAGCAAATAGCAGTTAAAATGTACTATAAAACTAGAAATTAAACTAGCTAAATTGAAACTTTTAACTGAATAAGGGGTCAGCCCCCTTTTGCTAGCTTTACAGTTCCCCAAGCTAAAAATAGCGATCGCAAGCTGGAACTCTTTAAGGCTAAAAAGAGTCCAGCAATACAGAAGCGTTAAATGCTGCTTTGTCGTTTATTCTAGGTAACTATCGTGAATGCTTTAGCTGGTATTATCCAAAAACCTCTCAAACCAAGTCGGGGTAGCATCCTATCTAAGTCTTTAATCGTAGCTGCCTTATCTGCTGCGGGTTTGCTCTCTGGATGGACACCGGAATTTTCGGTAAAATCTTCTAGTCTCGTATTTAGTGGGGCGGCTTATGCCCAAGAACAGTTTTCTGCCGAGGAAATAAGCAGTTATGCTCGGGCAGTGTTGCAAATTGAAGGACTGCGGGTCCAAAGCTATCAAGAAATCAAACAAGAGGTGCAAAAAAATAATTCTGAAGGAACGGTTCCCCCTATTGTTTGCAACGAAACTAGCAATCTTAATAGCTTGGATAGGGGCATTAGGGCGATCGCCGTCAACTATTGCAGTCTCGCTAAAAAATACATAGAAGGTAACGATTTGACCGTTTCTAGGTTTAACGAGATTACAATTTCTCAAAAAAACGATCCTGCTTTCAGAGAAAGAATTACTCAGGAATTAATCCGCATCCAACAACAGCAACAGTCAGATAATAATTAATAATTAACAATTAATAATTAACAATTACCTTTTGTTTTTAATAAGGGGATTGACTAAAATTGCCCTTTTCCTTTCTCTCTTAATTGTTCGATTATTAATTATTTGGTAATGCTGGTTTTAACAAAACGTTTGTCTGCCAACGAAAATACTGTTATTAGTTTGACTTTACCTCTGAATTCTGAGGATAGAACTCGCAGTCGCTATCGGTGGGAAACCGCAGAAGGAAAAGTGGTGCATTTGCGCTTGCCTAGAGGTACCGTTCTGCGCGATCGGGATATCTTGACAACTGACGGGGGAGAAGATTTAGTCAGAGTTATTGCCAAACCAGAACCAGTAATGACCGTTGTCGGAAAAACTCCATTGGATTTATTAAAGGCGGCCTATCATTTAGGCAATCGCCACGTCCCATTAGAATTAACTCTTACTTATTTAAGGTTATCTTCAGACCCAGTTTTAGGCGCTATGCTCGAACAACTGGGTCTGAAAATAATAGAAGAAGTTGCTCCTTTTCAACCAGAAGTTGGAGCGTACAGTCATTAATAATTAATAATTAATAATTAAGCGGATAACAGGCGAGACGCCTGTTCGGAAGGGGGAAACAGGAAACAGGCGAGACGCCTGTTCGGAAGGGGGAAACAGGAAACAGGCGAGACGCCTGTTCGGAAGGGGGAAACAGGAAACAGGCGAGACGCCTGTTCGGAAGGGGGAAACAGGAAACAGGCGAGACGCCTGTTCTACGTTTCAGCGGAAAAATCCTCGGGGTCGGTTCCCCAATTGACCCAGCGAATAGCTTCTCTGGCAGTTGTAATTTCCGGTGGAACTCTAGTTGCATGAATGTCAGCCGTACTAGGACAAATCATTTTTAATAAATAAATCGGTTCCACATCTACCTGGGAGTCGATTCTTAAGAGACTGTATTCTCGCCAAGAGTCTAATTCCACAGCTTCTAACTCTTGGCAGAGGCGATCGTAACCAATACCCTGAATTAAAACTCTTCTTAATTCGGCATTTTTTTCTTCTAAAAGCCAGTTAGCTTGCCATTGTTCTGGGGGTAGCTCGTATTTTTTCGGCAGCCTCACCCCTTCGTAGGCATAAATACTATATCCGTCCGCATATTCAATTGCAGGAGTACCTTCCGCGTGCAAGCGATGCCGAGAATCAAAACAGAGAACCCGGGGGCGATCGCACACCAGACAAGTATTTTCCAGTTGCACTACCAAACCGCACTCTCGAACCAAGCCTTGAAGGGCCTCCCACTGTCTTTCGTCATAACTGCAATTGAGGACAGAAATACAGAAATCGATGGTCGGCACGGAACTAGCTAGCATATTCCTGCCAATATTAGACATCAACCCCACCGAGCCCACCGCTTGGAACAAAGGTTGCCTAATTTGTTCGTCCCACTCTCGAACTTCCATTGTTTCTGCGAATTCCACAAAAGTTTCTTCCAGTTGTGGCGACAGGGGCTCTCCCAACTTTGTCCATAAAAACTCTTCTATTTGGGTTAACGGATCTGGTACTGGCAATTTGAGGAGTTGTTCTCGCCAGCGTTCCTCTTGTTGTTGCCAAATTTGTTTAAAAATCGCATTTTGCCATTGGGTCCATAACTGCGCTAATAATTCCCCATGTTCCGCTATAAAATCTTGCCAAATAAACATATAATGGGGTAATTGCTCGTTAGGCAATTCCCTCTGCAATCTCTGCCAGAGGTCTTCTTCCAATTGAGTTTGTAGGCGATCGGAAAGTTGAGCGGGTAAGGACAGCAGCAAGGGTGCCCCTAGCTGTTTTGCTAATTCTTGGGAAGATTTTTGCTTAATAATTTCTGAGAGTGCATGGGGACTTTCTAGGAAGACAATTTCTGGTTCTCGCCACCCCAAAGCCCCGTAGGCTGCCTTTACTGCACCATAAGCTTTTTCTCGATCTATAGGATTAGTAGAAAACGAGTTATTGCGCCACTTTTGCCTAATTAGCCCAATAAATGATTCTGCCTCTTTCGTCAGCTTTTCTATTTTTTTCTCGGACATATCTCCACCTGCAATAACTGAAACATCAGCAGGGTTCGTCTCAATTTTTTTTAAACCAATAACTTACTGCTATTTGGAACGTTGGAACTAGGAGACGTTGTTAGCGTAGCGGGCAGAAAAAGTCTCCAAGCAAATACGATCTCCACCCAATTTTTAAACTTATTAATTATTAATTATTAATTATTAATTATTAATTAGTCTGCTACATAACGCCAGCCGTAGGGTTCGTATTCTCGCTGAATTCTTACCATCCAGTTTCCTTGCGGAATTTCAATAGCTTTATGCTCTTCGTGGATTAAAGTTGCCTTTTGAGAAAGTACCCGCAGATAGAGAGTCCCTTCTTTTTCATACAATTCGGCTTCACCCTCTGCGATGCGGTGGGAGTGTCCCGTTACTTCTCCTTCTGCCAGGGTCAAATGAGACAGCTTTTTTCCTTTAAAGCTGTATGTGGGTCTTAGAATTACATCTCCTTGTCTTATTGGTTGCATAGCGTTTTCCTCCAAGCGATCGAGTATTCTGGGTAGTTGGCCTTTGCTTAATTTCTGCCCCTTGTCTGTTATTATAAGTCGTCCACCGGACTTTTTCACAGGAAATTATGCCCGACCTCAATGGGGTTATTGCCTGCTTTAGTAGCAGCCTGGGAGTTTTTTGGGAACTAGGATAAACGATCGAAGTTGCTTGGGAGATTCCTTTTGCGATCGCCTTAAATTTATTTTACAAATAACTGTTGAGAATGATGGCCTTTATCTGAGGGATTGAAAACTCTTAGCTGCCATTGTCTCAGGCCCCTTGCTAAGTACCAGTGCAAAATTAATTGGACATCTGGAACAGGCGAGACGCCTGTTCTACGGGGGTTGGGAGAAATAATTTTATGTAAATATTTTTGCCTACCTACTTATCTGCTTCAATTCGACTTCTTGCAAGAGGTCTAAAGTAGAGAAAAAAAAGAAGTAGAGAAGCTGAAACAACCTCTCTACTTCGGTTTTACTGGAAAGCTATGAAATTAGTTGCAGGTTACATAAGTTCTCCAGACCCAACCTTGCTGGCCGGGATTTTGTACGGACTGGACGTAAGTCCACTTCCTGGGAGATGCTTGTCCTTCAGGAGGGGTTACGACCCGCAGTTGAGTCTCTTTAGCAAAGTTACCGATGTTGTTGCTCCGAGCGTTGGGAAAATCTTGAATCGGAATGGTAGGATAGTCCGGCGAACCTGTAGCGGAACACATGGTACCGATCGCTATGCCCCCAGTGGTGTTTGAGCTTCCTTGACGAATAGGTTCGCCGCCCGTGCAGTTAAGATAAGCCTGGAAAATCCAACCGCGCTGACTTCCGTCTGGCGTTACGACCCAGCGCCACTGACCGTCGTCTGATAACTTTTCGGCGTTTACCGTACTGCCATTGCTAATAAAACCAGTATTTCGATCGGTAGGATTATTTCTTAGGTCTGCCCCACCTCTGGCATCTGACGGTGAGTTGACGGTGCATTGTTGTTGGTTTTGAGCTATTAAGTATTGATTTGCTGTTTGAGAAATGTTGCTACCTGGTTGTTGGGGTTTGAAGCCCCCATCGCTAGCTATGGCGGCGGTTCCCAATTGGCTGCCCATTAAGGAAAGAGATACTGCGGCGAGAATTGCTAAGGGGTTGGTCCCTTTGTTTTTATTGGTTGTCATACAGCCTCCTAAATTTGCTGTTCTTTAATACTTCTAATTAGCGATCGTAGCAAAATAATTTCCGGTTGAAATTTTTTTTTCTTTTCTGGCAAAAAAACTTTCTGAAGTAGTAGTTAACTTCCTTATTATCCTTCTTTAGGAAGATGAATTATGTTAATGATTCCTACCTCAGTTTTCCTTAAGTACCCGTGCAAAATTAATTGGACAGAGGAAACAGGCGAGACGCCTGTTCTACGGGGAAATAAAAAATTATTTTATGTAAATATTTCTCCCTACCTACTTAGAAACGATCTTAAGCAATTGGCATTGAGACGCACTCCAAGACGGAGTAAGAGTTCCGCAGCCAAAGCTGCGGAACCCTAAACGCTGCTAATTACAAAACTTTTCGACGCAGCGGACAAATATTTCTACCCCCACTGATAAAACAGTTTCATCAAAATCAAACCGAGGATGGTGGTGGGGATAAGCCAAATTTTTCTCAGCATTTGCAGAACCTAAAAAGAAATAACAACCGGGTATTTCTTGCAGAAAGAACGACATATCCTCTCCACCCATTGTTTTACATTCTGGAACTACACCTGCCGGAGTTTCTACTACCGTTTCCGCTACGCTTCGTACCAGCGAGGCGATTTTCTCATCGTTAATTACTGCAGGATAACGGCGATTGTAGTTATACTCGTAGCTAGCACCGTGACTCTGACAAACTCCAGCAATTACTTGCTCTATTCGTTCTGGTAAATAATCTCCATAGGCGAGATCGAAATAGCGCACGGTAGCGTTTAAACGAGCGGTATCGGCGATGACATTGTAGGCGCGACCTCCATGAAATTCCCCAATTGTGATAACTGCGGATTTTAGGGGGTCGATATTGCGGGCGACTATGGTTTGCAAGGCATTGATTATTTGAGCGCCAACCAGAATAGAGTCAATAGTTTGATGGGGCATGGCACCGTGTCCGCCCTTGCCCATGACCGTGCAGTCGAATCTTTCCGTTGCTGCCATCAACGCACCGCTGCGGACTCCTACGGTACCGAGGGGCAAATTGTTCCACAGGTGCAAGCCTACGATCGCCTCTACGTCGGGATTTTTCAGCACTCCTTCTTCGATCATTGGTTTTGCGCCGCCCGGTCCTTCTTCTGCTGGTTGAAAGATTATTTTTACTTTGCCCGTGAAGTTTTGGCGATGGTTGGCGAGATAATGAGCCACACCCAGAGCGATGGCCGTGTGTCCGTCGTGCCCGCAGGCGTGCATCATGCCGTCGTGGAGCGATCGGTAGGGCACGTCGTTGAGTTCGTAAATTGGCAAGGCATCTATATCTGCTCGGATACCTAATACTGGTCCTGGTTTGCCGCTGTCGATAATTGCTGCTATTCCGGTTTTAGCAATGCCTGTTTGATGTTCGATCGCCCACTCTTGCAATTTTTGGGCAATAAATTCTGCTGTTAAATTTTCTTTGAAACCTAATTCCGGTCGCTGATGCAACCTTCGTCGCCATGCTACTAATTGGGATTGTAAATCTCTTATTTCTAATCGAACTTGAGATTGTTCTGCGGTTTGGTTTTGAGGTAAAGTAGAGACCATTTTTTTGATAGCGAAGTTTTTAAGTAATTAATAATTAATAATTAATAATTAATAATTACGGGACAGTGCCTTGTCTTAACGGTAATTGACCGTTAAAAATCTCTGGAGGTCTATTTACGATCCACCATTATCCCCCGATCCCCCTCCCGTCCCCCTTAAAAAGGGGGAGGCCGGAGGAAGAAGTTTTTACCTTCCGGGGGACTCAGATTGGCTCTGGCTCCCCCCTTTTTAAGGGGGGCTGGGGGGGATCGATCCGGTCGTACCTCTGGAGATTCAATAATTGCCTTAACTGCTTAATTCGAGATTGGGTACCCTGCAATTTTTGATTTTCTATGCTGGGATGCTTTCGATGAAGAATCGCTCTAATTCCAGTAGAGAAGCTACACGGGCTAGTTTTGCCAAGTTTGTCGGGTCGTCGAGATGGGGCAGCGTCCCTAATATTGGTATTTGGGTTAAAGACTCGATGAGGTCAATGGGAGCCCACCGGGCTATTTCTTCATCGGAGCAAGGTTTGGGACAATTAAGAACGATCCCTTTTAAAGGAACTTTGGCCCATCTTGCTAAGGCAACGTTGGCCACGGCTTGAGCGATCGCTCCTAATTTGACTGGGACTACTAACACCGTGGGCAACCGCCAATCTCTTGCTAAGTCGGCAACGGTCAGTTCTTCTGTCACAGGGGAACCTAGTCCCCCCAATGCTTCGATTAAGACAAAATCTCGTCGATCGCGCAGCTTTGTCAAGGCAGACCATACCTTTTCTAATTCTATCTTGCGACCTTCTAGTTCTGCGGCTACGGGGGGAGCTACCGGAGCTTCGTACCATAAAGGAGTAATTTCGTCAAGGGATTGTTGGAGGGAAAATAATTGGGAGTAGAGTTCGCGATCGCCCGTTCCCGTTTGAATTGGTTTAAAAATGCCCAAACTTCGCTTAGGAAAATAAGTTTGCCAGTAGGAAGCAAGGGCGATAGTTAATACCGTTTTTCCGGCATCGGTATCCGTTCCAGCTATTAGTAATTCTTTCATTTCAATTGTTATTCAACTTCCCTTACTTTGAATTTTATCTCCTTTTTACAGCCGCCATTAACCCGCTTCATTCAGGTAATGGTGTCAAGCGAGCGCGGTTTTCAGCAGAAAGGCGCTCGGTCGTCAAAATATCTATGTTAGGGATAGGTATCCCTGGTCACGAGTAGAGTAAAACAATTATTAATTATTAATTATTAATTATTAATTATAGCAAGCCGTAGATCGTTCGTGATATTTTAGAAACCCGGTTTCTCAAAGAAACCGGGTTTCTGGCCCCCAAATTTTTCATAATCCATTTAGGATTGCTATATTAATTATTAATTATCCACCTAATTTGTTTTTGACAATTTCTTGGACTTTTTTACCATCCGCTTTACCCTTCAACTGCTGCATGGCAGGGCCCATGACTTTACCCATATCCTTCGGGGAACTGGCCCCTACCTTAGCAATAATCTCCTCAACGATCGCCGTGACTTCTTCTGGCGATAGTTGCTCGGGCAAATATTCCTCAATTATTGCCAACTCAGCAGCTTCTCGGTCTGCCAGGTCTTGACGGTCGGCCTTTTGGTATTGTTCGATAGAGTCCCGGCGTTGTTTGGCCGCTTGGACCAAAACTTCCATTTCTTGAGCTTCAGTGAGACTGTCTTTACCGCCACCGCCCGCGCTGACTTCTTTTTCCAATAAAAACTTTTTAATGCTGCGAATAGTCTCCAGGCGCACTTTGTCCTTCGACTTCATCGCCGCTTTAATATCCTCAGTAATTTTGTCCTTTAAACTCATTAGCCTCAATCCTTTTGTCGCTTTTATATTTTAGATTGTAGTTGAATTTCTTGCCTGGTATCTCGTCGGCTGCCAGTAATAGGAAAAATTTTCTTTGCTCCGAAGCCATTTAAGAATAAATATTTTTAATAAATTCTTAAGCCTGCCCCCAGAGGTAGCGATCGCTGCCTCAAATCAATAGAAAGCCCTCCCAAGGGTAAGTATTATTTACCAGATAATAGACGTGGGGGCACTTTATTTTCAGAACTTGCCCTAAAATAGGTCACAGTTTAGTGATAAGATCGCCAATTAATGAGTAAGCTGCGAGGACCTGCCGTGATCCGTTCTGCTACTTTAGCGCTGGAGGAATCCTTATTTACTCCTGCCGATCGCGACCGACTGAGACTATTTTCGGGTTCTGCTAACGTGCCCCTGGCTACGGAAGTAGCCCGTTATTTGGGCATAGATCTAGGACCGATGGTGCGCAAACGGTTTGCCGATGGGGAGCTATATATTCAAATTCAAGAATCAATTAGAGGGTGCGATGTCTATTTAATCCAGCCTTCTTGTCAGCCTGTCAACGACCATTTGATGGAATTGTCGATCATGATCGACGCTTGTCGTCGGGCTTCTGCCAGACAAATTACTGCAGTAATTCCTTACTACGGTTATGCCAGGGCAGACCGCAAAACTGCCGGACGGGAGTCCATAACTGCCAAATTAGTGGCCAACTTAATTACTGAAGCTGGGGCTAGTCGGATTATAGCGATGGATTTACACTCCGCTCAAATCCAAGGCTATTTTGATATTCCTTTCGATCATGTTTTTGGGTCGCCGACCATTTTAGATTATCTGGCAAGCAAGCATTTGTCGGATATTGTGGTGGTTTCTCCCGATGTTGGGGGGGTGGCTAGGGCCAGAGCTTTTGCGAAAAAGCTCGGCGATGCGTCTCTTGCAATTATAGATAAACGCCGACAAGCTCATAACGTGGCGGAAGTTTTAAATTTGATTGGCGATGTTAAGGGGAAGACTGCTGTATTAGTGGATGACATGATTGATACGGCTGGCACTATTTGCGAAGGGGCCCGGCTTCTGCGCGAAGAAGGAGCCCGTCAGGTTTATGCCTGTGCCACTCATGCTGTTTTTTCGCCGCCGGCGATCGAGCGTCTTTCTAATGGGCTGTTTGAAGAAGTTATTGTTACTAATACTATTCCAGTGCATGAGGAAAAGCGTTTCCCACAATTAATGGTGCTTTCTGTTGCCAATTTGTTGGGGGAGACTATTTGGCGCGTTCACGAAGATAGTTCGGTCAGTAGTATGTTTCGTTAAAGTCTAATATCATTTTCCCAATGAATAATTAATAATTAATAATTGAGGGAAAAGTCTGGGGTCTTTGTTCTGCCTTGCATTCCCCTTTTTCCTCTCTTTATTTTCCGCATGGTTATTTATTGCGACTTTATCTAAAACGTTTCGTCTATCCCAGCAAGTCTTCCCCTTCTATGCAAGGGGAAGACTTGTTATTTTTTTGTATCCGTCGCGGTCATATCATAACAATTAACAATTAACAATTAACAATTAATAATTAATAATTGACAGTTCGTAGTAATCGCTTTAGCGATTCAAATGTCGAATTTTTGTGCGCGGCGATTTATTACGACTTGATATAGCAATCCTAAATGGATTATGAAAATTTTGGGGGCCAGAAACCCGGTTTCGCAGAAGTTACCGGGTTTGTCTTCAATATCACGAACGATCTACGGCTTGCTATATAAGATCCAATTATTAATTATTAATTATTAATTATTAATTATTAATTACCTAAAACCTCTCGCTTTTCAACCGCACCTCTTCGCCGTAATTCAACAACATATCCAAAGCAGCCAAACGATTCTCCCAGGCTTGCACCTGTAGGGGGCGATCGCTCGCGTGCGATCGCATATAAACCCCAAACTCAGACTGCAAAGTCTCCAAACTCCTTCTAGCCTTTTCCAACCTTTTCGCAGAAGGACTTTTAGCCAATTGCTCCAGAGCCCTTTCCAAATCTTTCGACTGTCGGCGCAAATCCTTTAAAGCCGATTTACTTATTTCCAACTGGTCCTCAGCCAAGAGAAACCCCCACTCCTGTTTGAGCGATCGATAGCGCGCCGCAGCCGCCAAAAATGGTTGGCGATAGGGAATCGGCCCTTCCACCAGATGAGCCCGACGGCCCATACCGACAAAAGTAAAATCCCGACTATCTCGCGCCGACTCCGGTCCTTGAGTTCTCAGCAAAAACCGCTCAAAGTCCCCATAAATCCTCTCCGCAGCAAAGATCGAATAACCCCCCGCAGGCAGATCGCGCAATGCCTGAACTTGGTCGATCGCTATAATTTCCGAGATATTCAAAAGCTTAATAGCCGGCGCTATCAAAGCATGACCCAAATGCTCTTCATTAATAAGAGGGGAAGCTAGCTGCTGGAGTCTATTAGTATCCAGAGCATAAGTCATCGGCGTCAACAAATCCACATCCCCTCGCCGAGTCCAAGTTTCCCACTCCTGCTGAATTTTCCAGAGTCGCTCTTGCTGAGGTAAAGGAAAAACCGCAGCCGAGAGAATCGCATCTGGATACCTCAGTCGCAACATTCGCGAGACATCAGCAACAAAGGTATTAATCTTCTCGATGCGAAATTCCGTCCACTTCCACCACATCTGGCGATCGCCCGTCGGCGAAATATCCATCGGATCGACACCGTGTAACCTTTGGAACTCCAAGCGTCCGTAGCTGCCGTAACCGTGAGTAAAGTTAACCCCTGGGTCTTGAAAGGGATAGCGAATGTAATCCAGATGAATCCCATCTACCTTATAGCGATTGGCAATTTCGTCGATTAGCCGCATCAAATATTGACGAACTTGAGGATTGGCAGGATCCATATAAGTTTTACCATCGTTGGGATGGCGCTTGCGTCCTCGGTTATCGGTCATCACCCAGGTCGGATGGGCCGCTATTACCGGTCCTAAGTAATCCTCCGACTGGTTCGCCACTACGTTATGAGCTTTATTCCCCACGGCAAAAGTCCAGAGCCAGGCGTGGATCTCCATATTGCGTTCCTTTGCCAACTTCACCGCCGCCTCCAGAGGATCCCACTCCAAAGTCAGAGGGTTTTGTTTGGGGGCAACGTTGCTGGGATAGATAGCATAACCGGCATTGACCGTTTCAAAAAAAACCGTATTGATGCCAGCAGCAGCAAGTCGGTTAAAAACCCCCGCCAAACCTTCAGGCGATCGCGCCCTAACAATAGTACCTCTATCTAACCACACTGCCCGAATTTCTCCTGCCGCTCGCAGGCCGTCTCTGGGATAATTTTCCCATAACATTTCTCTTGCCTCAAGCCACTGTTGGCGGGCAAGGTCGTATTTTCTCTCTCGCACCAACTGGGGCAACTGCTCGATGGCCTTCTGGGTCTTCGCTGCCACATCGGCTAATTGCTGTTTCCATCCCATTCCGCCTCGTCCGATGAAAGTGCCATCCGCCCTACTGGATGCCAGTAAATTCCCGTCGTCGTTCGCGAAATCCACATCCACTCCCACAGAATTAGCTGCTATGAGGGCGTTTTCAAACCTAGCGAGGAGATTTTTTAACTCCTCAACCATTGCATTTGCTTGCGCGTTGCTAATAGCTTCGCCCCCGGGAGCGACTTCTAACCCCGGCGGTGCCGATCGCTCCGAAGGAGGCTGTCGTCGGGATGGCAGAGTTTTGAACAAGTCGGTTATGGGGGGGCGGCGACGTACGGCGGTGGTATTGTCGTTCTCTGGTTCCTCCGTTCGTTCCTTCCTTACCCCCCTTACTAACGGCGGGAGGGTTTGTTCTGGCAGACTTTCTCTTGTTGCCTCTGCCAGACTTTCCCTTGTTTCTTCTGGCAGACTTTCTCTTGTTGCCTCTGCCAGACTTTCCCTTGTTTCTTCTGGCAGACTTTCTCTTGTTTGTTCTGGAAGACTGTCTCTTGTTTCTTCTGGTATGGGAATAGAGCGATCGCTAACTTGCGAATTCCCAGTTACCGAACTTGAATAACGGTTTAAGACGGCTTGCATCCAGGCTGCATCTACCGAACCATCGGCACTTTCCCCCCAATGCCACCCCAGATAAGTAGCTTGCTCCGTAATAATTACCGCCGACGAACCCACACCGTCTTGCCAAGTGGCTGCCGTAGTGCTATTTAACCCAGACGGAATTAAAACAGCCCCTTCGACCGTAACGTTAGTTTTATCCTGGGGCACCCAACCGGTCGATCGCGTGCAACTGACATCCAGACAGCGGTTGATACCTTCCGGCGAAGTCGGTTGGTTTAGTTCAAAGGCCCAGTACGAACCGAGGAGCGATCGTAACTGCTGGCGCACCCTTGCCGAGGATTTCCTACCTATTGGCCCGCTGGCAATTAAACGTCCTCCTCCATCGACCCATTCTTGCAGCGCTTGTAATTGCGCGTCGGTCACGTTTTCCACGTTAGGCAAGAATAAAACAGCGATGCCTTTTAAATCTTCTCTACTATTAATTTCTTCTAATTGTATTGCCTGATAGCTAATAGCATTTCCTTCCAGTCGCGCCGTAATTTGGTTCCAGTTTTCTTCGTTACTATCAGTTTTAACTACTCCTAGTAAAACATTAGCTTTAGCACCAGTTGGCAAAAGCAATGTTAAACCTATTAAACTAGCTGCCAAAGCAGGTATTATTTTGTGTTTGAGTATTTGGATTTTGCTCATCAATTAAGTAGTTAAGCAGAATAAATTAAACAAAAAAAATTGCTCTCTGGGCCTGTATTAACGCTCCCCCGCCATTAAGACGACGCGAGTCCAACAATTATTAAGTACCCGTGCAAAATTAATTAGACATAAGGAACAGGCGAGACGCCTGTTCTACGGGAAAATCCGGGGTCTAAATATTTTTGCCTACCTACTTAATTAATTATTAATTATTAATTATTAATTATTAATTACTTAATGGACTTCCTCGTTTACTGGGAAGCGGTCCATCAACTGTTTGGCCCTAGCCGCATTCTTGCGCAAAGCGTCCGATGCGTAAGGGACGTGGGGTATCTGAGATAATAGATCCAAAGTCCGGCGCAAAATCCGGACGACATCCCCCTCATCCAAACTCGTATTATCCACCAATTCCAACCAATCAACTCCCAGAGCCCACTGTTCTACCAAACTAATTAAATCCCACTCCAGCCAGACAGGCAAGGCCACCTTATATCGGCGTTGAACCTGAAAAAGTCGGCGTCGGAGATTTTGCAAGCTCCTCAAAGCCTCCTCCACCTCCTCCGATAGGTCGTAATTAGTCCAACTGTCCGGTCTGGAGACCTCCGTAACTAAAGCAGCACAGGCAGCAGCGAAATGATGGGGGTCTAGATCGTCCAAAGTACCAGACATCAGAACCAAACCCAACCATAATTCGTTATCCCCTCGAATGGCAGCGCAAGCTTGACCGGAGACCGTCGGTTTCATTTCTCCTGGTTGAACCTCGCTCAAGCAGCCGAAAACTTCGAGAATAGAAATCAAGTTAAGAAACTCCTGCCAGTAGCGAGCCAAATGCAGATCCAACTCAGCTTGGTAATCTTTTATTTCGCCTTCCAACTTCTCCAGTCGCCGCCAACCCTTGAGCATAGTACGAGGACTGCCCCATTCATTGAGGGGATGGGCGGCAAGTAGGCCTTCTACTTCCTGAATTTTCTTCCTTTGCGCGATTACCTCGGGCTTCGTCTCTGGCGCTGGAATGTCTGGAATTAACTCGGCTGTAGCTTGAGTCGTCTCATCGGACTTACGGCACTGCCCCAGTCTCATATCCATCTCTGGCAGTTGCAAACTATTCACCGCCGCAGTTAAGGGACGCAAATCCGAATGCTGGCCCACTATATCCATGGTGGCGACCACATACCAGCGATTATCTCTTCCCAGACACAAGAAATAAGGAGCTTGTCCGGGGCCCGGCACTCTCGCGACTAATACGGAGGGTATCGGCGAAGCATTGGCGCGCTTGGCAGTGGGAACGTGTTTGCCTTTGAGGCTAAAAAGCGTGCCGACGGACGCACCAGAGATGATTGGCAATATTTCTTTTAGTCTGGTTTCTTCAGCTTGTCTTTCCAGAGTTTTTAAGAGTCGTTTCTCTTCTTTTAAGCGTTCTTTTAGTTTTTCGTAGCTGGCTAAGAGTTTTTCTAAATTAGTAACGTCGGCATCGTCGTAAAGTCCTAACTTTGCTTGGACGGCAGTATATTCTTCGTTGAGGCGATCGCTATGTTCTAATTTCGGTTCTAAGGATAAAGTCGAGAGATATTGACCGAAACTCCTCTCCACTAATTCCCTAGCTTCTTCCATGGTGTGGGTTTGCAGCAAATTCAACACCATGCCGTAGCTGGGGGTAAATTGACTCACTAGGGGGTCTGCTTGGGAAGTTGCTAAATAAGCTGCTTCCTTCGAGCCCTCAAACCTAGTCTGTACCGTTACTACATAACCCTGGGAGTCCATGCCCCGACGTCCCGCCCTACCGGACATTTGTAAGAACTCCGAGGGTTTTAGCAGTCGGTGTCCGTCGTCGGTGCGTTTGGATAAACTAGAGATTACGGTGGTTCGGGCCGGCATATTGATTCCCGCCGCCAGAGTTTCCGTAGCAAATACTACTTTGATCAAGCCTTGCTGGAATAGTTCTTCTACCAAAGCTTTCCAAGCCGGCAACATTCCGGCATGGTGGGCGGCGATGCCTCGGCTTAGGGGTTCTAACTGTTGGTTGTGAGATAGTTCGGGGTTGCGATGGAGAAATTCTTGGATTAGCTTTTCCAGTCGGGATAGTTCGCTTTCGTTTACCAGAGTCATGCCGCTGCGGGCTATTGTTTCTACGGCCCGAGCGCAGCCGCGACGGCTGAAGATAAAATAGATGGCTGGTAACATCTCCCGTTCTTGTAATTGAGACAGGATATAGGTTAAGGCTGGTTCTTCTTGTCTGCCCCTTTTTTGCCGCTGCTTGTGTTTTGGTTTGAGGCGGGGGTTGATTCTTTTGCGGTTTTTGTCGAGTAGGGGGAATAAGCCTTTGGCGTTGCAGAAGTGATATTGCAGGGGGACCGGTCGGAAGTCCGAGTAGATTAGTTCGGTGGGGCCGTGTACTTTGGCGATCCAGTCCGTGAGGCGATCGCTATTGGCGACGGTGGCGGAGAGGCCGAGGAGTTGAATTTCGCTCGGACAGTAAACTATGGACTCTTCCCAGACAGTGCCTCGCTGGCGATCGTTCATGTAGTGGCACTCGTCCAATACTACTGCTTCGACGGATTCTAGGGAGGTGCCTATTTCGCCTATGGGAGTGCCGTAGAGCATATTACGGAAAATTTCCGTAGTCATTACCAGGATGGGGGCATCCCGGTTGTAGGAGACGTCCCCGGTGACTAAGCCTACGCGGTCGGCCCCGAATTGTTCGCGGAAGTCCCGCAATTTTTGGTTGGACAGAGCTTTGAGCGGGGTGGTGTAGAATACTCTTCGCCCCTGACTCAGAGCTCGGTAAATGGCGTATTCTCCGATCAGGGTTTTGCCAGAGCCAGTCGGGGCGCAAACTACTACGGATTTTCCCGCATCTAGGGCAGCGATCGCCTCTTGCTGGAATTCATCTAGCTCGAAGGGAAATAGGTTTTTCAGTTCCAGCCCCGGGCCGTCCTGTTTTGAGTAAATCACTAATATTATCTTGACTTTTTTTTGTTAGTATGGTAATACCCCGCTTGTCCTTCGCAAACCCCGTATTACTTTCTTAGATTTTATAGCTTTTTTTTCTGAGCATCTCATTTTGCTCCCTCATACTCTTATCAATACTTTTCTTCAAACTCAATCTTTAATTTAGCTCGGATAACAGGCAAGATGCCTGTTCTACAGAGGATAACAGGCAAGATGCCTGTTATCTAAAACTAAAAGCCCAATTGTTAACCCAGAAAATGTTAATTGTTAATTGATATTACCTCTTAAGTAGGTAGCCAAAAATATTGACATAAAATTATTTCTTATTCCCCCGTAGAACAGGCGTCTCGCCTGTTCCGCATGTAATTAATTTGGCGAATTGTACTCAAAAACTATGACAAAAAAAGTAATTGTAATCGGTGCCGGCTGGGCAGGTTTAGGAGCAACTCACCATTTAGCCAAAAATGGTTATGACGTTACTCTTTTAGAAGCAGGACCGCATCCGGGAGGTTTAGTAGCAGGCTGGAAAACTCCTGGAGGGCGTTCCGTCGAAGTAGGAATTCACGGCTTTTGGTATCCCTATAAAAACATTTTTTCCTTAGTAAAAGAATTAGATTTAAACCCTTTTACACCTTGGACTAGATCGGCTCAATATTCCCCCGCTGGTTTGGAAGTAGAATCGCCAATTTTTCAAGAAATGCCGACCCTACCAACGCCCTTGGGAACTTTTATTTACACTCAATTTAAAAGATTGCCGTTAAGCGATCGCCTTTCTGCCCTTCCCCTGCTTTATTCCCTCATAGATTTCGATAATTCCGACGAAGCCTGGCGACGTTACGACTCCATCACTGCTAGAGAATTATTCAAACAATATGGAGTTTCTGCCCGACTTTATAACGATGCTTTTAACCCCATGTTATTAGTAGGATTATTTGCTCCAGGCGAGCAATGTTCCGCAGCGGCAGCATTAGGAATGTTGTATTATTTCATCCTCGCCCACCAGCCTAATTTCGATGTAGTTTGGTGTCGCGGTACCGTAGGGGAAAAGATTTTTAAACCTTGGGTAGAAGCGATCGAACAATTGGGAGGAAAAGTCGAAATAAATCGGCGAGTAACAGATTTAATTGTTGACGATACCAACAAAGCTAGGGCGGTAGTTTGTGGAGAAGAAATGTTTGATGCCGACGCCGTAATTTTTGCCGTAGGCATCTCTGGCATGAAAAAAATTCTCTCGGGAAGCGCTGCTTTACAAAGTCGCAGGGAATTTAGAAATCTTAATAATTTAGGAGGAATAGATGTTTTAGGAACCCGTTTGTGGTTCGATCGCCAAATTTCTATTCCTCGCCCTTCTAATGCTTGTTTTGGATTTGATGCAACTACTGGTTGGACGTTTTTCGACCTCAACGCCATCCACGATGAATTTAAAGACGAACCAGGCACGGTGGTAGAGGTAGATTTTTATCATGCCAATCAACTTTTACCCTTGGGCGACGATGAAATTATCGACATAGTTAAGCAATATTTAGCAACTTGCATTCCCGCTTTCGCAGAAGCTGAAATAATCGATCGAACTGTTGTCAGGTTATCTCAAGCAGTTACTCATTTCTTCCCCGGCAGCTATCAATATATGTTGCCAGCTACTACCAGTTTTAAGAATGTCTTTATGAGCGGCGATTGGATTGTCAACCGTCACGGTTCTTGGTCTCAGGAAAAGGCTTATGTAACTGGTTTGGAGGCAGCAAATTTAGCAATTAATTTGTTAGGAAGCGGCGAGAAGGCAAATATTATCCCGGTGGAACCAGACGAGGAACACATTAAAGTTGCCAGGACAGTTAATCGGTCAATTCGAGAGTTAGGCAAGTCAATTTTACCTAATATTTGGTTGCCGTAAGTTTTGTTCGTAGTAATCGCTTTAGCGATTCATATAGATAAATCGCTAAAGCGATTACTACGAACGCGATATAAATAAATCGCTAAAGCGATTACTACGAACGCGATATAAATAAATCGCTAAAGCGATTACTACGAACGCGATATAAATAAATCGCTAAAGCGATTACTACGAACGCGGCTAGTAGTAGCGCGCCGCGCACCCTACTAAATTGTTTCCCACTCAAGAAACGCACCTACGAACACTGCTTGTACGGTTTCCCGGAACTAGCACTCTAAGTCTGTGGGTGCTAAATTGTCTAATTGGAGAAACAATTCAAACGAAATACCACTATGGCCAAAATAGTAGAATTTAACGATAAATCGAGGCGGGCCCTCGAACGAGGAGTAAACTCCTTGGCCGATGCAGTGCGCATCACCTTCGGTCCCAGAGGTCGGAACGTGCTTCTGGAGAAAAAATTCGGCGCCCCCCAAATAGTTAACGACGGTATCACCGTTGCCAAAGAAATAGAACTAGAAGATCCTTTGGAGAATACTGGGGCCAGACTAATACAAGAAGTGGCATCCAAAACCAAAGATGTAGCCGGTGATGGTACGACAACCGCCACAATCCTGGCCCAATCCATGATTAAGGAAGGCTTAAAAAATGTAGCAGCGGGAGCCAACCCAGTAGCCATCCGTCGCGGCATCGAAAAAACCATCAATCATCTGGTCAAAGAAATAGAAGAAGTGGCCAAACCGGTGGAAGGAGAGGCGATCGCTCAAGTTGCGACAGTTTCCGCAGGCAACGACGAAGAAGTTGGAAAAATCATCGCCTCGGCCATGGAAAAAGTAACCAAAGATGGCGTAATCACCGTAGAAGAATCCAAATCTCTGAATACAGAATTGGATGTCGTCGAAGGGATGCAAATCGATCGCGGTTATATTTCCCCCTACTTCGTCACCGACCAAGAAAGGATGGTGGCGGAATACGAAAACGCCCGCATCCTGATTACCGACAAAAAAATCAACGTCATTCAGGATTTAGTACCAGTCTTAGAACAAGCTGCCCGGGCGAGTCAACCCTTGCTAGTCATTTCTGAAGATATAGAAGGAGAAGCTTTAGCGACTCTAGTGGTAAACAAGGCCCGAGGAGTTCTCAACGTAGTAGCAGTGAAGGCCCCAGGATTTGGCGAACGCCGCAAAGCGATGTTGCAAGATATCGCCATCCTTACTGGAGGTCAGTTGATTTCCGAAGAGATCGGTTTGAGTCTGGATGCTGTAACTCTGGAGATGTTAGGAACTGCGGTTAAACTTACCATCGAGAAAGACAATACCACCATTGTTGCCGGTTCTGACACCAAGGCAGATGTAGAAAAACGCATCGGTCAAATTCGCCGCCAGCTAGAGGAAACCGATTCCGACTACGACACGGAGAAGTTACAAGAGCGCATCGCCAAACTTGCTGGTGGAGTAGCGGTAATTAAAGTTGGTGCCGCCACTGAAACCGAATTAAAAGATCGTAAGTTGCGGATCGAGGACGCTCTCAACGCGACCAAAGCTGCGGTAGCAGAGGGTATCGTACCCGGTGGCGGTACGACTCTGATTCACTTGTCCGAGAAGGTGGACGAGCTGATGGGTAGTTTGGACGAAGAAGAGAAGATCGGTGCGAGTATTGTCAAGCGATCGCTCGAAGCACCTTTACGCCAGATTGCCAATAATGCCGGCGCTGAAGGCTCTGTAGTGGTGGAGAAAGTTCGCTCTACCGATTTTAATGTCGGTTATAATGCCCTGACTGGCGAGTTTGGGGATATGATTGCCGCTGGTATTTTGGATCCTGCAATGGTGGTGCGATCTGCCTTGCAAAATGCCGGTTCCATCGCCGGTATGGTCTTGACTACTGAAGCTTTGGTCGTCGAGAAGCCCGAGAAGAAAGGCGCTATGCCAGACATGGACGCCATGGGCGGCATGGGCGGCATGGGCGGCATGGGCGGCATGGGCGGCATGGGCGGCATGGGCGGCATGGGCGGCATGGGCGGCATGGGCATGATGTAATCCAAGCAGCCACGCTAGCTTAAAGTGTCAAAGACAGTTTTAAAGATCGTTGAAAAATGCTATATAGCATTTTTTAACGATCTTTAAACAATTTTTGAGTGGGTTAGGGTTGCTGGTACGTTTACTCTGCAACCCTAACCCATGGTCTAATCGTCGTAGAAAAAATATTTTTGCTTTTAGATTGAGAGTAAATAGGGGAAGGAGACAATGGCGATCGAAATATCTGACCCGACAGAAAACGATGAAATCCAACAACAAGTCGATCGCTTACTGGATACGGCTGAAAGTGCTGCCCGTATTTTCAGCACCCATACCACAGCACGGGTCGAGAAAATTGTTCGGGCGATCTGCCAGGCAGGGAAGGAAAACGCCGAATTCTATGCCGAATGGTCCGTACGCGAAACCGGCTACGGCAATGTTAAAGATAATATTAAGAAAAACCTCGACTGTTCGGTGGGCCTGGTCGAAAGATACCAGGCTGCCGATTTCATCGAGCCCGTTATCGATCGCGAAAAAAAAATCCTCAGCTTTCCCAAGCCCGCAGGAATTATCGTCGCTCTCATACCGAGTACCAATCCGGTGATGACCGTCTATTACAAAGCGGCGATCGCTATGATGACCCGTAACACGCTTATTTTCTCTCCTCACCCGGCCGCTAAAGAATGCTCCATACACGTCGTTAATTTAATGGCGGCAGCGGCCGAAAAAGCAGGCGCCCCGCCTGGTGCAATTCAAACCATAAATCGCCCCGGTATCGAGCCCCTGAACCTTTTGATGGAATCCCCCCGCGTTGCGGCGATTCTGGCCACCGGCGGCCCGGGGAGAGTCCGCGCGGCCTACAGTTCCGGCAATCCAGCAATGGGTATGGGGCCGGGTAACGCGCCCTGTTTCGTGCATGAGTCAGCCGGCATCCCTGTTGCCGCCCAACAAATTATTGCCAGCAACAGTTTCGATAACGGTCTGCCTTGCGTCTGCGAATCTGTTGTACTAGGCGATCGCGCCATTAATCCCCTGCTAAAAGCGGCTCTGGGGCAGTCGGGGGGGTATTTTGTCACAGGTGAGGGGGAGCAAAAACTGCGGGCATATCTTTTCCACAACGGGGGAGTAAATCCCGCAGCCGTGGGAAAAAGTGCGGTTTGGATTGCAGGGCAGGCAGGTTTTCCCGTACCAGAGGAGACTAAAAGCCTGCTGGTTGAAATTGAGGCACCGGGCCCGGAGGAACCGATGAGCAAAGAGAAACCCTTCCCGGTCATGGGATATATGGTAGTTGAGCGAGTGCAAGGTGCAATTAATGCTGCTTTGGCGATGCTCAATACCATAGGCAAAGGTCACTCGGCAGTTATTCACAGCAACGACCCTACAGTTGTAGCCCGTTATGCCGCCGCCCTGCCCGTCTGCCGAATTGCCGCGAACACCCAGGGCGTGGAAGGCTCCAGCGGAGTTTCTACCAATCTTACTAGGGGTCCGGTAATCGGCACTGGCTTCTTTGGCGGCAGTTCGGTGGATGATAACATCGGCCCTCAATATCTTGTACAATGGTCTCGTGCGGCTTATTCGACTAACCCGGAAGTATTGATGGGGGATATGGAAGGAGCCGTTGCCGAATTGTTGTCCCTACAGCAGTAAAAATTGCTGGTTGCGATTAGATAAAAAAGCAGGATTAAAGAAAATGGCGACAATTTCGGGTGCCGTACAAATGAAACTGGTTGGGGAATCAAACAATATTGCCCTCTTTATTCTCGATCGCCCCTCAAAATCTAACGCTTACGATAATGCCATGCTCTGCGAGTTTGCAGAAAAGTTCGCTCGGGCTGTTGCAAACCCCGACCTCCGCGCCGGGATAGTCACCGGTGCGGGGGAGAAGGTATTTTGCGCCGGTGCGGATAAAGGCAGTTTGGCTGGCAGGTCTTATGAGGATGGGTTGAATTTACTGAGCCGAAAGCTTTTCGACGACTGGGCTAAGGCCCCCTGGCCCACGGTGGCGGCGATTAACGGACCTGCCATTGCCGGCGGTCTGGAACTGGCTCTGGCCTGCGATTACCGTATTTGCAGCCCTTCGAGTTGGTTTTCCCTGCCGGAAATCGATTTGGGATTGATCCCTGCCGCCGGGGGTATCCGCCGCCTGAAACAAATTGTCGGCGAAGCCAGAGCAAAGGCGATGATTCTTTTCGCAGAGAAAGTCGATAGTGCAACGGCTTTGGAATGGGGGCTGGTTTCTCAAAGGAGCGATCGCGTCCTAGAGGATGCCATTAGCCTTGCCGAAACGGTGGCCCGTCGAGACCCCCTGGCAACCCGCCTGGCAAAAATTGCTTTGCAATCGAGCGCTACGAGCCAGGGAGATACCAGCGTCGAAGCTGTTTCCCAAGCCCTGCTCTATCATCGCCAAACCCAAGCAAAATAAATGGAGCCTCCGAATGCAAACCTCTTCAGTTTTCCCCAGGGCGATCGCCATTGGCACCGAAACACCCCCACAAAAATACGCCCAGTCAGAACTTCTGGAGCTTTTTAATATAAGGAATAAGAAGATTGAAAAAATCTTCAGTAATTCCCATATTAAATCGCGACACCTCTCCCTGCCAGAGCAAAATCCCGATGGCACCATGCCCCAGGAGAGCCAGGCGGAATTATTACAAAAACACCAGGGCGTCGCTCTGGATATCGGACTATCAGCAATAAAAAAGGCGCTCTCCAAGGCAGGACTTACTCCTCGGGATATCGATTACATCGCCGTAGTATCGACCACTGGTCTGCTGTGCCCGAGCCTGACGGCGCTCTATATAAAAGCCCTGTCTATGCGTTCGGATATTCAGCGCATCGATATTGTGGGCATGGGTTGTAACGCTGGATTAAACGGGATGCAATCGGTAGTCAATTTTTGTACGCTCCACCAGGAGGCGATCGGCTTGTTAGTTTGCGTGGAAGTTTGCTCGGCAATGTACGTTATGGACGAGACTATTAACAGCGCCGTGGTAAATTCCCTCTTTGGCGATGGTGCGGCGGCGGCGCTGATTTCGGCAAAACCCTTTGCATCGATACCCGCTACTCCGAAAATTCTTGGTTTCAGTTCCCACATCATCCCGGAAGCTATTGATGCCATCCGGCTCGACTTTCAGGAAACTAAATATTCTCTGTATCTCGACAAACAAATTCCCTACCTGCTGGGACTCCATGTCAGGACGCCAGTGGATAATCTGTTAGGACGCTTCGGCCGCAAGCGTCGGGATATCGAACACTGGGTGATTCATTCCGGCGGACGCAAAGTCATCGATGCGCTCAAATATTCTTTGAATATTACCGAACGCGACGTGCGACATACGACATATATTTTGCAAAATTATGGTAATTTATCCTCCGCGTCCTTTCTCTTTTCCTACGAAAGATTATTGGAGGAGGGGGTAGCCCGGAGCGGAGATTCTGTTGTTATGATAACTATGGGGCCGGGAGCCACTATTGAATGCTGTTTGGGGGAATTTACTGAATGAAGGAATACAAAACCATAACATTGACCGAAGAGGCTGGGATAGCCACCGTGCATTTACAATGGCAGGATGCGAGCCGACTGGATCGGGGGCTGCTGTGGGATTTAATCCAGTTGATGGATTACCTCGAAGATGAAAGCAAGTGCAATCTCATCGTATTTCGGGGGTTGAGCGTGGGGCAGCCGATCGCCTGGCGATCGCCTCCCGATTTTGACGACTGCAGCAAGTGGGAAAAGTTCTTGCGGCGGGTAGAACGTTTTGCCGGCGCTTCTATAGCTTGTATTGACGGTCTTTGCACCCGCTTTCATTTTCAATTGGCCCTTGCCTGCGATTATCGGGTGGCGACAACTCGCTCGACATTCCAGATGCCGGAGATAAAAGAAGGTTTCCTTCCAGGGATGGGGGTGTTTCGTCTGGCAAAGTATGCGGGAAGAGGGGCTGCTCGTCGCTTGCTGTTCGCGGGGGCAGGACTTTCCGCCGCCGAAGCTGCTGCTTTGGGGTTTGTCGATGGCCAATGCGAAGCAGGGACATTTGAAAAGGCGATCGAGGAATCTCAGCAAGCATTGATGCCGATATATCCAGAAGCGTTGCTGAACGCCCGCAGGTTGCTGGACGAGTCTTTTGCTACTTCTTATGAAGATGCGATCGGGCATTTCCTGGCGGTACAAAATCTGTGTCTGTCTAAATTAACCGAATAGTAAAGCGCCTAACAGGTTACTTATGTTCGAGTGCCTCTTCTACGCGGAACTCGAAGAGACTAGAATTACCCATTACGAAAATGATTCCCTATCAACAGATGTTTTGCATATTAGACTATCGGATAGTCTCCCATTTCACGGAAACTTGTATCGGGATCGGGGTGTTCGATCGCCTTGCCGCCGGTCCCTTACCAGTGTCGGAGTTGGCGAAGTTGACGGGAACCCACGAGCGGGCGCTCTATCGGTGCCTGCGGGGACTCAGGCATTTTGGTTTGTTTGCCATGGGAGCAGATTTCACAGTTTCCCTAACCGATGTCTCGCGACTTATGACCCTCGAATCTGAGTTTTCCCTCAGACCGTGGCAGGATTTCTGTCAATTGGCCCAGTCTGGAAAGCACCAGGGAAGGCGATCGCTCTGGGAGGAATTGTTGCGCACCGGCAAAAGTATTTACCAGCTAGGACGCGATCGCCTTTTTTACGATTATTTAAGGGAGCGCCAGGAGCTTGCTGCGGCTTTTGACAAAGGGATGGAATCTATGTCTCTCCTAGAAGTACGGGATATTTTGCAAGGCTTCGACTTTTCTGCCTCCGAGCATCTTACGGAAATTGGCGGTGGAAACGGGCCCCTTATGGCCGGAGTGCTGGGGCAGTATGAGAATATCCAGGGGCAACTTTTCGATTTTCCCGATGTCGTCAACCGGGTCGAACCGATATCAAGGCTCAAGACTATGGGCGCGGATATGTTCGCGTCCCTGCCCGAGATTCCAGGGGATGCCATGATGAAGCGGGTTTTGCACTCCTATTGCGACGAGGGCGCTGGCAAGATTCTCAAAAATGTCGGGGAGGTTATGGGCAGGGGAAACAAGCTCTATATTTTTGAGGCGATCGAGGATAACGAAACAAATAATCCTTATATCGGGATCAAGAACCTACAGATGTTGCTAGTTCATTGCGCTCCAGGAGAGAGCGGCGGACCGGGAGAGCGTACCCAGGCAGAGTTTGCTTCCCTACTCAGTCGGGCAGAGTTTGAACTTGTGGAAACTAAGGGGCTGCCGTCAATTGATGCAGTAGTTGCCGTTCGTAGATGATATGTATATAGCAATCCTATTCGAGTCGTGTCAAAAATATTCTTGACGAATAAATCTGTAGGGGCAAACAGAACGGGCATTAGGTGTACTAAAAACTCATTAAGATTGATGTCCGAATGCTTTGCCCCACCCTCGCGTTTAAGTTTGGGAGGAGCGAGAGGCAGAACCTTCAAAGTCCCCCTTCGATCGGGGGACCAACGCGGGATCGAATTTATCATCCAGTCAAGATGCAAAGCCCTCTCTATCTGTCAAAAAATTGACAGACTTTAACAGTTCTAAGCATCCTCACCAGGTATCCCTTCAGGATGCCAGACTTGAATGCGCTTCTGGCGAAATGCCTTTTCTTCTTCGTAGAGGTTCTCCAGTTCTACCACTTTGGCTTCAGAAATTCCCAGTTTGCCAGCCATCTTACGAATGGTAGCTTTTTCTCCATCGCTGTATTCCCCATCAGCACCCGAAGCCTGGATGGCTTCGTAAACTAGGACATAACGTCCCTGTTTGGCGAGGGGATCGCTATAGACGAGTTTTTCTATGTCATCAGTCGCTCCGCTGCCGTTATAATTCCGCAGTTCGTCGATTTGACTTTCGCTCATCTCGGGATGATAAGTAGTGGCGTGACCGATGACCCAATCTCGTTCTGCTTTTGCCAATTCTCCATCGCCGTTGGCACAGAGCAGAAGTGCTTTGTACCAAATTACAGATGTCTCGGGAGGGAGGGTTTTTGTAATCCCATAACGGTCGGTCTTGATCCAGGGTGCTGGTCCGTAAGTTTCGTACATTTTGATTCTTGTCCTTTGCTGAACTTCGATCCAATACTATGACAAACTAATCTCCATGTCAATAGGTCTTGCCCCAGAAGTCGGGAAGCCTGGAAGGAACCTCGCCACAATTTTCCAAATTGGCTATTTTGCTGGGGCAACCAACTTTCGCCCTACTTAGCATCTTTGGCCCAGCAAAATAGCCTACCAAGTACCGAAGAGCCACCATTAATTGCATTTTTCCGAAGGCAGAGGGCGATCGCTACGAACTATTTTTGAAAATAACTACAAATAAATTCCCCCGCACCGCCAGAGGAAAAGCGAATTGCCGAACCATCTTTTTGAACTCTTACTTGCCGGCGACAGTTATAAATTTGTTGGGGTTTAACTGCGTCGTCGATGCTAACTGTTGCTCGATATTCCCAATAATTTTTAGCGCTGCGTTTAATGGTGACGATACAAATTTTCTTCCCTTCGATCTGACGGCAAAATTCCGATGCGCAAGCGGGCAACGCTACTGTTAAATTGAAGGTTATTAATAGTAGCAAAATTAGAGATTTTAATATTTTTCGATTCATCATATTTCCAATAAACCAGATGGTGCAGACAAAACCAATATAGCAAAGAATTTCAAGCATGAATGCATTACCCGAAGCAATAAAACAAGTTTTGGAAGAGTGTCGTTTGAGTTTTACTCCCAGAGGGGAATTGCCGGCAAGCGATCGCCTGAAAATTTATAAGAAAATAGAAGAGTTTTGCGATCGCGAAAATACCAACTATTTCCACTATAGGATGGCAAAACTAGAACTAACTTGCGCTTGGAAAGTTTTAAATATTTTGGAATCCGGCGATTTAACAGATAATTCTGCCAGAGAGTTATTGGAACTTGCAGAAGGATTTTTACGAGGTGAAGTGGAGGAGAAAGAATTAGAAGAAAGAAGGAGTTATTTTTACACCGAAGCAGAGGATTTAATGGATAATGGGGAAAAATATTTTACAGCCGGTTATGTCGGCTTTGCTTGTATTGCAGCAGTGTTTGCTGTATTATGCGAGCTTGATTTTGATATTGTTGGCAAACCGGAAATAGAAGTCGATTATGAAGACTGGATGGCTTGTTTTTACGCAAGCATGGCCTATTGTGGAGGCGCCACTTGGGAAAAAGGTGTTGGAGACGATTTGAAAAGACGAGAATTTTGGGAGTGGTTTTTGAATGAAGCAGTGCCGTCTTTGTGGGTTTCTAAAAAATAGAAAAAGAGCAAGTTAAACTTAGGAGTAAAGCAAAGCATTCGTCCAGGTGAATTTATGTTTTTTATCAAAAATTACTGCCCGTTTAGTTTGCCAAAGACCATCATTTTTGGAGGTGTTAAAAATATAGCTAACGCTCGTAGTAATCGCTTTAGCGATTTGGAGAGATAAATCGCTAAAGCGATTACTACGAACTATATTTAGAGATTAAAACACTACTTGCGACCTACTCCCTCAATTTTTTATGAATATTTTTTTCGTAAAAACAGGTAAACCAGCGGTATATTTTTGGATAGATGAAATGCAAAATAAGGGTTAGTTGGGTGGAACCTCCGTTGAACCCAACAAAATCGTGTTCGTTGCGCTACGCACGCGCGCTACCTACGGATGGTATTTTATAATGGAAAAAGGTTAATTGACCGATCCCCAAAATAAGTTGATGAATTTGAAATTTTATGACTTTGAATCTTTAGAAAAAGAATTAGAAAAACTTTCACCTCTCCATAGAATTGCCTTTACTGCTTCTGGTTGCGAGCGACTGCTTCCCAATTATAACGCCTTTTCGCGAGAGGAAAATTGGGGCGATCCTTCTATACTCAGAAAAGCCCTCGATGAAGTTTGGCAAATTCTCAGAGGAAAACCTATAGATGTGGAGGCGCTGTCGCAATTAATAATTGATTGCTACAGCGACGATATGGTTCCCCACTCGGAAGATTTTTCGGGATATGTTATGGAAGCACGAGGGGTTTGTACTGCTATTTATCATACTCTTAATGCTTGCATCGACTGTCAAACGAAAACTATCGTCGAAGCAGTAACACGCCTTGCATTTGCAATCGAATTTTATGAAAATTTGAATGAGGATTTGAATGTTGACGTGGATAAATTAGAATACTCAGAATATATAGAAGCAATTGCAAAACACCCATTGGCTCTTCGATAAATGGCCAAACAAAATGATGATTTACAGAGATTAAAAGAAGCAAAAATTTTGGATGTAGAACTTTTAAAATGGCTCCAGACCTCTTCGCATAATAATGGCAAAAGTTTAATAGATTTGTCATAAATGAAAGAGTAAATAGCCTGCATTAAACTTGTAAAAAAAAGGACCGTAACAAAATGAAACCACTATTTTATGATTTAGATTTTTTAGAAGAAGAATTAAAACTACTTCCGCATCTTCACAGAGTGGCTTTTGCGGCTTCTATTTGTGAAAGAATGCTGCCTATGTATCGTAAATTTTATCAAATTGAGAACTGGGGGAGACCCTCTGTACTGAGAGAAGCGCTGGACGAAGTTTGGGCAATTCTGGAAGGAAAACCAATGGACTCGTCAAAACTTAGCCAATTGATGGAAGATTGCGCTTGTGAAGATGTTTGTCCGCACACTGAAGAATACAATTTTTGCAACACAGACTATCTTTATGAAGCTCAATTCACTGTTTCAGCAGTTTACTCTACTTTGACAGCTCTACTGACATCAGATTTAAAGTACATTATAGGAGTAGTAGGAAATGTCAGATTTGAAACTATTGAAGGATTTATTAGCGAAAGAGACAAATTATACGAAGTAAACAGCCTTCAAATTGTGATGGAAGCGATCGCTAACGACCCACTGGCAAAACACGAAATGGCTAAGGAAATGGAAGACATACAAAAGCTAAAAAATGCAAAAAAATTGGAGCCAGAACTGTTACAATGGCTTGAAAATAAATCCCAAAATGACCGCGAAAGCCTAATCGATCTATATAGCAATCCTATTTGAATCTGGTTCAAAAAAATACATTTTTGTAGGAAAAAAGCATGAAAAAGTTAATGTTTAAAGACTGTCAATATTTGAATACTTTGCCCCCAGATCGCGTTTAATTTCCTGGCTTTTATCGACTTAAAAAAAACGCAAATCGCTAACGGATTGCTATAGTTTTATAGCAAAAAAAAACTATGAACGTTCCCAACTTTTTACTAGCTTTTAATCCAGGACAAGAATTAATCCTTAATTCCAGCAAAATGACTTTAAATCCTCATCCTATTGGGGAATTGGTTTTAACTTCTGGTAATTTGATAGTTTGCGATCCTCTATATCTTTACAAGATGCCTCCCTTTAGCGTTCAATTCTCACCCGGTCGCTATCCAGTTATTTTAAGTTTGGGCTGGGAGGATGGAGAAAAGTTTCCCACTGTTGTCTGTGCGATGCTGTGCTTGAAGGAGGAAAATCCCGTGAGATGGGAAATAGCTGTCGAACCGAGTCAAGACCCAGATTCTCCTGAAGAAACATTAATATACCGTTATGGGGTTGATAGCGGTACGAGCAGTTTTATGGACGAAGATGCATTTCAAGCGATGGATGATTCCTTTGAAGGTGAAACTACCTTGGGAGATTTACTGATAGATGAATTGGAGAAAGAGGAAAATTTTCAAAGATGGGCTAATATGCTTGTAGATGAAGCAACAGATGCCAATGTTGTTGCTTTTTCATCTGGATTTGGAGATAGCTATTATGACTGTTATTTTGGTTACGATAAAGAAGGCAATATTGTAAGAGTGGTTACAGATTTTTTATTTTCAAATTGATGGCATTTTGAGAAAAAGCCTGATATCAATTAACAATTAATAATTAATAATTAATAATTGAGTAAAAAGTCTGGGAGCTTTGTTCTGCCTTGCATTCCCCTTTTTCCTCTCTTTATTTTTTTATGGTTATTTATTGCGACTTGATATGAGAGTGAAATGTGGAGTGAGGGCATACGCACTAAGACATTCAAATTTATGTTTTTCATAAAAAATTACCGCCCGAATGCGTATGCCCCCACGCCGCATTGAATCTCCCCAACAATAATATTTTATAAGCATGCGGAAATTAAACAAAAATTCGCTCTTGGGGCCTATATTAACGCTCTCCCGCCATTCAGACGAAAGGAATTAAACCATTATTAATTATTAATTATGGCTCTTCCGTACTTGACTTGGTATGAGGCAAAGTTCCAGTATGGTCTAAGCTAGACATTCCAAAGGTTTCAGCATTTAAGGCAAGTATTTTAGGTAATTATTGCTTCTCAGAATGCTGCAAAGCTTTGCCTGATGAGACTTAAGAGAGTTTTTCTACTCCCAAATACCACGCTAAGTACGGAAGAGCCTTAATTATTAATTATTAATTACTTAATGAAGCCACAGCATGCCGTCTTTTGCCACGCCAGAATTTTGATTCCTGTCAGTTTTGGGAGATATTCTCGCTTTTTTCCAGGTTGACAAATTGAATGCTGTCGCGCTAAACTATGAAAATAGAACGGCTAAAAAATGAACCAAATTAAGACATGACCAAACTATTAGAAGAAGCGATCGCTGCCCTATCCCAACTCCCAGAGTCAGAGCGAGATGTCATTGCAACCCTAATTATCAAAGAGGTTGGTTCAGAAAAAAGTCGGAGTCCCGCGCTGGCAAAAAGCGAAGTTGAAAGCACTGAAATAGGAGACGACGAAACAGTTGCTAAAGACACAAACCAGCAAATTATAGAAAAACCGCCTGGCAAGTCGGCAGCAAAACCATTCTGGAAGAAAATTCAAGAAATAGGCGCTAAAGTTCCCCGGGAGGAATGGGAAAAACTGCCGAGGGATTTTTCTCGCAACTTTGAAAGCTATATGTATGGAGTGCAAAACGAAGAATGAGACGGATATTTTTAGATACTTCTTATCTTCAAGCTCTGGCAGACGAACGCGACGACTTACACGATCGAGCGATCGCAGTCTCAGAAAGTAATGGTATTTATATTGGCGTAACTACCGAGATGGTACTAACCGAGCTACTGAATGCTTTCTCCAACCGAGGAGAATACCTGCGGCAGGTTGCAATAGACATCGTTGAAGCTTTGCGTGGCGATCGAAACATTGAAATTATTCCCCAGACCGCGAACCAGTTCGAGAATGCAATGAAATTCTACCAACAACGACTGGACAAGGGTTATAGTCTCACCGACTGCGCTTCCATGCTAGTTATGAAAGAACTAGGCTTATGGGAAATTATGACTTACGATCGCCATTTTACCCAAGAAGGTTTTAATGCCTTGCTCAGAGACAATTAACTAAAAGATGAATCAAACGAAGAGCAAAGCATTCGTCCAGGTAAATTTCTGCTTTTCATCCACACTTACCGCCCGAATGCTTTCCCCCTAAATATCCATTTTTCGTTAGTTCCTCAACGAGTCTGAAAGATATTTTGCACCATCTTTTTATCCGCACCCGCCGCCGCTTTATCCAACTCCTCAACCTCCCCGTCGTCCAACTGCCAACCCACCGAACCAATATTCTGTCGCGCTTGTTCCAGAGTCTTCGCCCCAGGAATAGGAATAGCCCCCTTACAAACGCACCAATTAAGAGCAACTTGAGCCATAGTTTTATCTCGCGATCGCCCTATTTCCCCCATACATTCCAAAAGCGATCGACACCCAGGTACCAACTGTTTAAACAACCAACCCCGGAGCCCTTTCGGAAAAGGCCCCTCTTCCGAATATTTGCCCGTCAATACCCCCAAACCCAAAGGACTGTAAGCAATTAACCTAATTCCCAACTCGTCGCAAACTTCTTTAAGTCCCAGTTCCGTCACTGGATAAGTAGAAAGCAAGGAATATTGAACCTGTAGAGTAGCGATAGGAACCCCGCGATCGCTCAACCGACTATGCACCCACCTCAACCGTTTCGGTCCGTAGTTAGACAAACCAACCCCCTTAACAGCCCCTTGTTCGTACATATCCGCCAAACCGTCCAAAAGAGGCCCCTCCTGCCAAGGGGCGTAATTAGCGGTGGACCAGTGCATCTGTACCAGATCCACATTTTTACCCAAACGATCGGCAGAAGAGGCACCAGCAGAAACCATAGATCCCCTAGTCAACCGCCAAGGATAGGCAGCAAGCTTAGTCGCGATGCAAATATCCTCCTTATTCGGACCGACATACTCCCGGCAAAAGCGCCCCAAAAGCATCTCGCTGCGCCCGTTCAATCTTCCCGTGCCGTAAGAATCTCCAGTATCGAATAGGGTTACTCCCTCGGACGCGCAGAGATTAAAAACTGCTTGTAACTCCTCATCCATCTGAGGATCGTATCCCCAAAGCAGCCGGTTGCCCCAGGCCCAGGTGCCGCAACCCATCTTTGGCAGATGGAGTTTTTGCTGGTTCTGCATAATTTACTCCCTGTATTTTTGATTTTTCAATCGGTGTCTGGGAACAATGCTAATGGTTAATGGTTCGCAAAGCAACTCCCCAGAGGCAAAATCCAATTTTTACCCGGAAAAGCGCTCTTTAAATGCGATCTAAGATCTAAAGTGTAAGATCCAATAGCCAGCAATTGAGTTAAAGTATTGAGTTAAAGTGAGGTAAAAAAATGGCTCGACAATTTAAAGGAAAAACAGCTTTGGTAACTGGAGGCAATAAAGGCATCGGTTTTGCCATCGGCAAGGGGCTGTCGGAGTTAGGGTTTGAAGTTATTATAGCAGCCCGTTCTCAGAAAAAAGCCAATGCCGCTGCCAAGAAAATTGAAAAAAAAAGCGATCGCTCGCTGCGGACGCTGGAACTAGATGTCACCGACGACAAGAGCATCCGCAACGCTGCCCACACTCTCGAACGTAAAATCAAGCACCTCGATGTTTTGGTCAATAATGCCGGTATCTATCCCGACACAGACGCAGACATCCTTACCGTATCCCGAGATTTACTAAATCTAGCTACCAACACCAACGCTTTCGGCGCGATCGCCGTAACCCAAGCTTTTTTGCCCCTTTTGCACGCAGCCCCCAGTCCCTGCGTTATCAACATTTCTAGCGGTTACGGTGCCCTAGACGATCTTTCTGCTAGCGTCCCCAGTTATTCTTTGTCCAAACTAGCTCTCAACGGTGCCACTGTGATGCTGGCAGATGCCCTCAGACCCCAAGGCATCGCCGTTTATGCTATGTGCCCCGGTTGGGTGAGGACGGATATGGGCGGTGCCGACGCCCTTCTATCTCCCGAACAAGGGGCAGATACGGCTATCTGGTTGGCGACGGAGGCTTCCCCAGAATTAAGCGGTAAATTTTTCCGCGATCGGCGCGTGATTTCTTATTAATTGGAGAATGGGGAATTGCTAATCGCTAATTCCCCAGCAATAACCCACCTGTTTCAGAGGGATTTTGGTTTAAAATCGCTAAAGCGATTACTACGAACGAGATTTTTTTCCACCCAAAAACCCAATTATTAATTATTAATTATTAATTATTAATTATTCCACCGTTACCGATTTAGCCAAATTCCTCGGTTGATCCACATCCAAACCGCGATGGGCTGCGATGTGGTAAGCCAATAATTGTAAAGGAATAACTGTTACAATTGGCGATAACAATTCATCCACTTCCGGCACCGCCAAAAAGTCATCAAAAATCTCTAAAGCCGCCTCCGATGAAGGCATTACTCCTATCAAACGGGCATCCCTAGCTTTAGCCTCCTGCGCGTTAGAGAGAACCTTTTCATAAACGCTGCCCGGCATAGCGATCGCTACCACTGGAACCTTATCATCTAATAAAGCGATCGGTCCGTGTTTCATCTCTCCTGCGGGATATCCCTCCGCATGAATATAACTAATTTCCTTCAGTTTCAAAGCCCCTTCTAAAGCTATGGGAAAATTAATCCCTCGCCCCAGAAAAATAAAATCTTGAGTGTCGTTAAACTCGCGAGCTAATTCTTCGATATACTCGTCCTGAGTTGCTAAAATTAATTCTATTTGCGCGGGAAGCTGCCGCAAATCGTTAATAATTTTCTCGATTCTTTCTAATGGTAAAGTTTTACGTCGCCAAGCCAAATCTAAAGCTAAAAAATAAAACGCCATTACCTGGGAAATAAAAGTTTTAGTTGCCGCAACCCCTATTTCTATGCCCGCGCGAATGTCAATAACTTGATGCACGACATTGGCGATCGAGCTTTCCGTTCGATTAGTAATTCCTAATAATTTAGCAGCATAATTTGTCGGCTTTCCCGCCCGCCGTTGTTGCTCCATAGCTAATGCCGCTAAAGTATCGGCAGTTTCTCCAGATTGAGTAACGCCAATAATTAAAGTATTAGGTCTTAAAGGAGATGGTGCGTAGCGAGTTTCCGAGGCATATTGTACGTTAGTCGGAATATCTGCTAGCTGTTCTAAAAGGTATTTTCCGATTAAACTAGCGTGCCAACTGGTGCCGCAGGCGAGGATAGAAATTTGCTCTATATTTTCCCAAAATGACTCGGATAATTTTAGCTTAATAGGAGATATTTTGCTAGCAGTTTTCTCGTCCCATTCTGGGTTGAGATAAGTCTCCAAACAGGAGCGAATTACGCTCGGTTGCTCGTGAATTTCTTTGAGCATGAAATGTTTGAAAACTTGTTTCTCAACTAGGGCGGGGCTCCAGTTGAGAATGCGGGGAACTTTATTGAGGCGATCGCCCGCGAAGTCATAAACTTCTACTCCCAGATGAGTTAATCTTGCCATTTCCCCGTTTTCCAAGGTAACAACTGCTTGAGTATGGGAGATTAAAGCGGGGGTATCGGAGGCGCATAAAAATTCTCCTTGCCCCAAACCAATAGAAATTGGTGCTTGCTGTCTTGCGACTATTAATTCGTTGGGATGGTCGGCGCAAATAACGGCGATCGCAAACGCTCCTTGTAATTTATTTACCGCTTGTCGGACTGCTTCTAAAAATGGCGAACCAGACGAGGATTTTTTCAGATCCCCAGAAGATAATAAATCTGCTATTAAATGGGGGATGACCTCCGTATCCGTATCCGATACAAATTCATATCCTTTAGTTTTTAATTCCTCTCGAAGTTCGCGGTAATTTTCAATAATGCCGTTTTGAACTACTGCAACTCGTCCGGCAGCATCCAGATGGGGATGAGCGTTATATTCTTCTGGTTTGCCGTGAGTCGCCCAGCGGGTGTGGCCGATACCTATTTGGGCGGGAGTTTCTAAGCCTGTTAGCTTTTCTTTGAGGTTATAGAGTTTGCCTTTAGCGCGAATGCAATGGAGTTTATCTTCCCAAATAGTGGCTAAACCAGCGGAGTCGTAGCCGCGATATTCGAGTTTTTCCAGTCCTGAGATTAAAATGTCTGTTGCTGTTTTCGTGCCGATGTAGCCAACTATGCCGCACATTTATTTTTTGACTCCTAAATGATTCTTTGGTAGTTAGAAGAGGAAGAGCAAGACGATCGCCTCCCCTCTTTCCCTTCTTTAAAATATACTTGCCTCCTTAGGTGCCTAACAGGAGCGTCTTACATTTAAGTAGTCGCGACCGGCGGAATTTTCGTTCAAAATTTTCCCTGGGGACCACCCCTGTATTAACGCTTCATAGCCACCCTGACGAAACGTCCGACAATTATTAATTATTAATTATTAATTATTAATTACTCAACAGCTAGCTACAAAAAAAATAGGGATCGATGTCCCTATTGCCGTTTTTGGATTTTAGATTTTTAATTGGAGATTTTTAAGCTAGCCTCCCATTCCCCAAAATCGGGATTTCTTTTAGCAGTCAACTTACTAAGCTCCAGCTAAAATCTAAAATCCAAAACGGAGGTTCTTGGTTAATGGCCTGTTTTAATATGCTAGACCCATACTGCGAGTCGTCTCAGCGCCTAGATAAACGCGGACGCTCAAAAAGTCAGTAGGGCAGGCAGTTTCGCAACGCTTGCAACCGATACAATCTTCGGTACGGGGAGAAGAAGCGATCTGGCCAGCTTTACAGCCATCCCAGGGCACCATCTCCAGAACATCTAACGGGCAAGCACGGACGCACTGGGTACAACCAATGCAGGTATCGTAGATTTTGACTGCATGAGACATTGAATAAATTCTCCGAAGGATCTAATTTTGCCGCACCCGCTCCTTGGGAGCAGATTGGACGACAAGTTTTCAGGTTTAATTATCAGGATTGTTGCTCAGTTTACCGTACTGACAGCGATCGCTTGGAAAGACTGTTGCAAAACTTCAAACAACTTAATAATTGGGGCTGGGATTTTGGCAGACTAGCTTAAAGTCCTAACTTTGCCAATACTGGACTGGTGGAGACCACATGACGGCTTAATCCCAACTCTTTCGGAGAAATGCCCAAAGCCAAGGCAACCAGTTGGGGCAGGTGTAGAACTGGCAAGCCCAACTTGCGGCCCGCTACCTTTTCTACCTCCGGCTGGCGGGAGTCCAAATTGAGATGACATAAAGGACAAGGCGTCACCAGACAATCAGCACCTTTGTCAATAGCCTCAGCAATATGACTTCCTGCCATTTGGAAAGATTGGTTCGTCGCATAGCTAGATAGAGGCCAACCGCAACATTGAGTCCGGCCGCGATAATAAACGGGAGTTGCTCCAAGAGAGCGAAACACATTTTCCATAGACTCTGGTTGATAGGGGTCGTCGTAAGGCAGAATGCCTTGACCTCTTAAGAGATAGCAGCCATAAAAAGCCGCACACTTGAGACCAGAGAGTTTGCGAGTAACCCGACTCTGAATTTCTTCCAGGCCGTAATCTGCCACTAAGGCCCAGAGGAGATGTTTGACCTCCGTACTTCCTTGATAAGGGGAACAACTTTCCTTTTTTAAGAAGCCATTAACCTCGTTGAGATAGGTTGGATTGCTTTCTTTGGCCTCCTTTAAACGTTCGTCCACATGACCGATGACCCCCTGACAAGTGCTGCAATGAGTTAGCAATGGGAGATTGAGTTCTTCAGCTAGAGCAATATTACGGGCGTTGACAGTGTCTTCGAGAAGTTGGGAGTCTTCTTTAAAAGTCCCAGAACCGCAACAGGAAGCTTTTTTTAGTTCGATTAATTCGATTCCCAGGGCCCCCGTTAAGGCCGCTGTTGACTGATATAGTTCCCGGCAAGCCCCTTGGGCGACGCATCCCGGGAAATAGGCGTATTTTAGAGCAGTGGAAGGCATAGTATTAACTTGGAATTTTTGAAGTTATATTTCAATCCTATTTGAGTTGGGTAAAATATCGCGGGATGCACGGCTAATTGCCTGGTCCCTGCCATCCGCAAACATACCACTTCTCAATTTCAGTTTTTAGCGATCGCCCGAGTTTTCCCCCTATCGGATAAGATAAAGAACGCGGCATCCAACGAGGAAAAAATAAATGAACCAAGAAACTTTTGAGAAAGTCCAGAAAATAGTTGTAGAACAACTCGAAGTAAAAGAAGACGAAGTAACACCACAAGCTAACTTTGCTACCGATTTAGGAGCAGATTCCTTAGACGTAGTGGAACTGGTAATGGCTTTTGAAGAAGAATTCGATATTGAAATTCCAGACGAAGCAGCCGAACAAATTGCTACAGTCGAAGCCGCTGTGGACTACATCGATAAAGAAAAGAAAGAACCTGCGTAAATACCTTACCAGCTACTAGAGTGTTGGTGCGTTCTGGCTGTTTAAGTATCTAAAACGGAAAAAATGACAAATTCTGAGCTTAAGCGCGTTGTGGTAACGGGTCTCGGCGCGATTACACCGATTGGTAATACCCTCAAAGAATACTGGGAAGGGTTATTAAGCGGACGAAATGGAATTGGCCCCATAACTCTATTCGATGCTTCGCGGCATCGCTGTCGCTTTGCAGGAGAAGTTAAAGGGTTTAATCCCCACGATTATATGGAACGCAAAGAAGCAAAGCGGATGGACCGTTTTGCTCAGTTTGCAGTTTCAGCAAGCAAACAGGCCATCGCCGATGCCCAATTGACCATCGACGACCTCAACGCAGAACAGGTGGGGGTCATTATTGGCACCGGCATTGGGGGCCTGAAAGTGTTAGAGGATCAGCAAGAAATTTATTTGACTCGCGGCCCCAGTCGCTGCAGTCCTTTTATGATTCCAATGATGATCGCTAATATGGCGGCAGGATTAACCGCCATTCACACGGGAGCTAAGGGGCCGAACACTTGTACTGTAACTGCTTGTGCGGCAGGCTCGAATGCAGTAGGAGACGCTTTTCGTTTGATTCAACGAGGATACGCTCAAGGGGCCATCTGCGGCGGTACGGAAGCAGCAGTTACTCCTTTAGGGTTTGCTGGGTTTGCCTCCGCTAAAGCCTTATCCACTCGGAACGACGAGCCGACAAAGGCCTCCCGTCCTTTCGATCGCGATCGCGATGGCTTTGTCATGGGAGAAGGTTCGGGAATTCTGATTCTCGAAGAGCTAGAATACGCCAAAAGTCGCGGGGCAAGAATCTACGCAGAAATTGTCGGCTACGGTATGACCTGCGATGCCTATCACATGACCGCCCCAGTACCAGGAGGCGAAGGAGCAGCTAGGGCGATCGGGATGGCCATGAAGGATGCGGGCTTGAACCCATCAGATATTAGTTACATCAACGCCCACGGCACCAGTACCCCCGCTAACGACTCCACGGAGACAGCAGCCATAAAAACGGCTTTGGGGGAGAGCGCCTATAAAGCGGCCATAAGCTCTACCAAGTCGATGACGGGCCATTTATTGGGAGGTTCTGGAGGCATAGAGGCTGTAGCGACAGTGATGGCGATCGCCAACGACCGAGTCCCACCAACCATTAATTTAGAGAATCCCGATCCTGCTTGCGATCTAGATTATGTCCCTAACCAAAGTCGCGATCGAACAGTAGAAGTGGCATTGTCCAATTCTTTTGGTTTTGGAGGTCACAACGTAACTTTGGCCTTTAAAAAATACAAATAAGGAATAGGTATCGGGCAAATCGATGCCGAGTTTAACAGCGGGTGCATCTCAATTTTGAAGAAAGCCAAGAATTTAACGCTTTTTGGTAATGGGGAAAACGGTAATAGGTAATAGGAATATTGCATTTTTGCAAATATGAGATGCTCCCTTAACAGCAAACAGGGGCCTGCTTGCCCCCTTTTTTTGCAAACCAATTTCCTTTTAGCCAATTGGCAGAGAATATAAGCCACAAAATGGGAACCTGATGTTCCCATTTTTTTATGGCCAATATTCAGAGATTAAATTCTTAAACCAGGCCCAAAAGAGCTAAAATCTAAAAAAGTCCATCTAAAATCGACATCCCCCTTGCCTGTAGAGCCCGTTAGATGGGAAGATCGAAACAGCCTTAAGGCAGATTGAAAAGAAAAAATACTAGAACAGGCAAGCCAAAAAGGTTTGACGTTCTAAGACTCACACAAAAATAAGGAAAAAGATAATTATGGCCGTAGCCACCCAATCTCTTACGGAACTTTGCATTAACTCAATTCGCTTTTTAGCCATTGACGCCGTAGAAAAAGCCAAATCAGGCCACCCAGGCTTACCAATGGGAGCCGCTCCAATGGCCTTTGTTCTTTGGGACAAATTTATGCGGTTTAACCCCAAAAATCCTAAATGGTTTAATCGCGATCGCTTTGTCCTCTCCGCAGGTCACGGCTGTATGCTCCAATACGCCATGCTCTATCTAACAGGCTACGACGGCGTAAGCCTAGACGACATCAAACAATTCCGTCAGTGGGGCTCGAAAACTCCAGGACATCCAGAAAACTTCGAGACCGAAGGAGTAGAGGTAACCACCGGACCCCTGGGACAAGGAATAGCTAACGGTGTCGGACTGGCAATGGCAGAGGCTCACCTGGCAGCCAAATTCAACAAACCCGACAGCAAAGTAGTAGATCATTATACCTACGTCATCCTCGGCGACGGTTGCAACATGGAAGGAGTCTCCGGGGAAGCTTGCTCCTTAGCAGGACACCTAGGACTCGGCAAACTAATCGCCCTCTACGACGATAACCACATCTCCATCGACGGTCGCACCGATATCTCCTTCACCGAAGATGTCGGCAAGCGCTTTGAAGCCTACGGCTGGCACGTTCAGCATGTAGAAGACGGCAACACCGACTTGCAGGCCATCGAAGATGCTATTCAAAAAGCCAAAGAAGTCACCGACAAACCCAGTTTAATCAAAGTCACAACCATCATTGGCTACGGCTCCCCCAACAAAGGCGATACTTCCGGAGTCCACGGTGCCGCCCTTGGGGATAGCGAAGTGGAAGCCACCAGGAAAAACCTCGGCTGGGAATACGAGCCCTTCGTCGTACCAGAAGACGCTCTAAGCCACTTCCGCAAAGCAGTCGAACGCGGTCAAAGCGCAGAAGCGGAATGGGATCGGACCTTTGCCGAGTACAAAACCAAATATGCAGAAGATGCAGCCGAGCTCGAGCGCCTCACGAGCGGCAAACTGCCCGAAGGCTGGGAGAAAGCTTTACCTACCTATACTCCTGAAGACAAAGCGCTGGCAACTCGCAAGCATTCTGAAATAGTTCTTAACGCTCTAGCAGAAGTTATACCAGAACTCGTTGGCGGTTCTGCTGACTTAACTCACTCTAACTACACCTTCTTAGAGTGTTCGGGCAGTTTCCTCAAGGGACAATACGAAAATCGCAACCTCCGCTTTGGCGTGCGGGAACACGGTATGGGCGCAATTTGCAACGGTATTGCCCTGCACGATTCTGGTTTGATTCCTTACGGTGCAACCTTCCTGGTGTTTGCAGATTATATGCGGGCTTCTATTCGTCTGTCCGCTCTTTCCCAGGCGCGAGTTATCTGGGTGATGACTCACGACTCTATCGGTTTGGGAGAAGACGGTCCTACTCACCAGCCGGTAGAACATCTTGCCTCTTTGCGAGTAATTCCCGATCTGTTGGTGATGCGTCCTGCGGATGGTAACGAAACTTCTGGTGCTTATAAGGTTGCTATCGAAAACACCAAGCGTCCGACTTTAATGGCTATGTCTCGTCAAGGTTTGCCTAATTTGGCAGGTAGTTCTATTGAAGCGGTGGCTAAGGGTGCTTATGTTGCCTCTGACAGCGACGGTACTCCCGATATTATCTTAATCGGTACTGGTAGCGAAGTTGGACTTTGTATTAAGGCAGCGGAACAGTTGACCGGTGAGGGCAAGAAGGTACGGGTTGTTTCTATGCCTTGCTGGAAACTTTTCGACGAACAAGATGAAGCTTATAAGGAGTCTGTTTTCCCGGCATCTGTAACTAAGCGCTTGGCTGTGGAAGCTGCCTCCAGTTTCGGTTGGATGCGTTACGTTGGTTCCGAGGGAGATACTATTACTATCGATCGCTTTGGTGCTTCCGCGCCGGGTACTTTAGCTTTGGAGAAGTTTGGTTTTACTGTTGATAATGTTGTGGCTAAGGCTAAGGCATTGTTAGGTTAATCAACTGCTTTTTTAATTCGTTTTATTTGATGGGGCTCTCTCTTTTGAGCGGGCCTTTTTTCGTTGGGGCGCTAAAATGGGAATGCTCGATAAAAGGGAGGATTGTTAATGACTCAAATTTCTGTAGAAAAAGATACGGCCCTATCGCGTATTTCGGCGATCGTTGAAGATTGGATCCAAAATGAGACGGTCTTCCATAACTTAAAGAAACCTGAAATAATTAAGATTTTTTCTAATTTATTAGATAAGACTTCACCAACTCAAGTATTATCTCTGGACGATGAAGAATTGACTAATAGAGTGAATGGGGTAATGGCAATCGAAGCTATGTCTCATTTGTTAGACGATAACGCGGGGCGCGATCGCCTCTACCAAATAATCCCTAATTTTTCAAGACTTTTATCGTTTCTTCATAATTTGGGTTGCGATCGCCAATATTCAAAAATTGTCAAAAATCTGTTAACAATAATACAATTGCACTAAATTTATAACTGACAACTATAGCAAGCCGTAGATCGTTCGTGATATTGAAGACAAACCCGGTTTCTTAAAGAAACCGGGTTTCTTGCCCCCAAATTTTTCATAATCCCTGCACGGATTGCTATAACAACTAACAACTGACAAAAATCTAATCAACTTCCAATTTAGTACCGCATATTTTACAAAATTTAGCATCGCGGTCGTGGTAGAGACAACCGCATCCAGAACAGGCTTTTTCATCTTTATTTTTATTCTTATTAGCAGTCTGAATTAAGTGTGTTATTAAATCTCCAACCTGCCAAGGAATCAATGCAATTCCGGTAAAAATCATTAGTATAGTTAATAAACGCCCCATTTGAGAAGCCGGCACGATATCTCCAAATCCTACTGTAGTCATGGTTACTACAGAAAAATAAACTGCATCTAAAAAAGTGCGGAAAAATTCAGAATTTACGCCGTGTTCTACTTGATAAATTAAGCCTGAAAAAATAAATATAATTGTCAATAAAGTAAATAAAATCCTGATAAAAATAATGCTATCTTCGTTGTCGATATGGAAGATGTAAATTTTAAAGGTGAAAAACCGAATCAGGCGTAAAATTTGGAACCAACGCAAAATCCTGATGTAACCGAGATCTAAAATTCCAAATAAAAAAGGAAAAATTGCGATAAAATCAACTATGGAGAAGAAGCTAAATATAAATTGTAGTTTGCTTTTCGCGCACCAAAATCGGACTAAATATTCAAAGGCAAAAGCTCCAAAAAGAAAACGCTGGATCGTATCTATCTGAAGGGCGATCGCATCGGGGATGGGATAAGTTTCAGCTACAAAAAGAGAAGAAGATAAAAGAATTAACCCCATAATAGTTAGGTTTATTGCTCTTCCTATCGGAGTTTCAACATCTTCGATATAAAATAAAATGGTTTCTCGACTAGGTAATGACAGCATAATTAAAAATTTCGGTAATTGGTAATAGTAGCTCTCTGTTTAACCATAATAACTGATAAGTAGCGATCGTGTCTAGCAACTTCTGGGACTGGCTTATCTACGATAAGACTTGACAAGGATAAATTTTTCTATTACAATCCGTTGTAAATTGGATATTTTATCTCTAAAAAGGAGAATAAACTTTATGCTAAAACGTATTTATATCGACAACTTCCGATGTTTTGTAAACTTCGAGCTTGCCGTTGATTCTATTAATTTACTTCTAGGCGATAACGGTGCTGGTAAATCAACTGTTTTTGATGTTCTGAGAAAAATTCAAGCATTTGTTAGGGGCGATGCTAAAGTTAACGATATCTTTGATTCTGCGAATTGTACTCGCTGGCAGACATCTCCCATCCAAAGTTTTGAATTAGAAATTGAAGGAAATGACGGTACTTACAAATACGAACTTGCCATCGAACATTTACTAGAAAGACATCTAAGTCGCGTTCTACACGAACGTTTGTGGTTTGATAAGCAACCTTTACTCAAAGTTGAGCTAGGCGAAGTTCAACTCAATAGAGATGATTATTCACAAGGCTCTAATTATAACTTCGATTGGTCTCAGTCAGTTTTACCATTAATTATGTCTAGAAATGACAACACTAAACTTACTTGGTTCAAGGAACGGATGGAGCGTTTTATCATAGTTCAAATTATCCCGAGTTTGATGGTTGATGATAGCGATCGCGAATCAACTCGTTTATCTCCCAAGATGGAAAATTTCGCTTCTTGGTATCGGCATATATCCCAAGACCAAGGTAAAGCTTTTGAAATTACCAACGCTTTAAGGGAAATATTTGATGGATTTGCTTATTTTAAATTTACTGAAGCAGGGGAAAGCAATCGCATTCTTAAAGTATGTTTTTCAGCCACTAAAAGTGGTAAATATTTGGAATACAAATTGAGAGAATTGTCTGATGGTTATCGGGCGATAATTGCACTTTACTCGCTGATTTATTACACTCAGTCTGGAGATTTTACCTTGTGTCTTGACGAACCAGAAAATTTTTTAGCGCTGGCAGAAATTCAACCTTGGTTGATTCAACTTTACGACCTTTGTACCGACGATAAAATTCAAGCTTTGCTAATTTCTCATCACCCAGAAATGATGAATTATTTGTTAGGTTCTCCTGTGGGATATTGGTTTGCTCGTCAGAGCCATACTCCAACTAGAGTCAAACCTTTTTCAGATTTGATACCAGAAGATATTGGAGCAAATAATGCTTCAGAATTAATAGCAAGAGGGTGGATTGATGGGTAAACGAAAAATACAGGTAATTATTTTATGCGAAGACAGACAACAGGAAGTTTTTGCCAGGCATTTTTTAATTAAAAAAAGTTGTTTCAAACCTGGAGAAATTAGAGTATTGCCGCTTCCCGATGGAAAGCAGTCGGGAGAACAATACGTCCGTGAAACTTATCCAAAGCAAGTTAAACTTTATCGAAGTCAATCAACTTATCGTTCAGTTTGTCTGATAGTGTTAACTGATGCGGACCCTAAATACTCTGTCAAACAACGATTGGATAGTTTAGATTCAGCTTTGGAAGAAAACGAAGAATACTCTCAACCCAAACGTCAACCTCAAGAAAAGATTGCAATTTTTGTACCTAAAAGAAATATCGAAACTTGGATTTGTTATCTCCGAGGTGAAACTGTTGATGAGGAAACTAAGTATCCGAAATTAGCAAAACCTGGAGATTGTAAAAACGATGTTGACATTTTGCTCGATTGGTGCAACAGTAATGCAGGATTGCCAGAAGATGCCCCACCATCTTTGCAAGCAGCTTGCGGTGAATTGCAAAGAATTTTTAATTAAACGCAGGCAAACTTTAGACGTTTGTTGTGGTAAGAGAAGTTGGATCGTGAAAAAATAAACGATCGCCTCCCAAACAGTCCAAAAGGCGATCGACTAAAAAAAATAGAAGGAACTACTCAAACCTCTGCCTAGTCCCCGACCAGCGTTGGAGAGTATAATTTTTAGGCTCGTCCAATACTAGGGCTACCGGGCCCCCATCTCCCAAATTGGCAAGACCGGTCAAAAGCTGCTGGGAATTAGTAGTGAACTCGCTATAAATCAAAGTTCCCGTATCAGAAAAAATCATAGTCCGAGGCCAAGATTTGCCATCCCTCGAATCACTGCGAGTTACCGAACTACCTAAAGAAGCCAAATTATCGCCATCCACCGTCAGCATTAACTCTGGCAAATTATTCCCAGTCAGATCGATCGCTTGCACCACCCAATTACCCAAATCTCCAGCGATCGTCCCCAGAGGAGGCAAGGGCCCGCTTTCTAATAAACCGGCGGCCTGTAACTCCACCCAGATAGCAGGCAACATATCCGCCACCCAACGAGGATTTTGCCGACTTAAAGTCCCCAAAGCGATCGGAGTAGGCTGTAAAAATTCCAGAGAAGAAGCAGTAAGAGCAATAGGTTGAGGCACTCCGTCCTCACCGCGATCGGAAACAATAGGTGTAGCAGCAGCCAAAAGTTGAATAGAACCTTGGGAAACTTTAAGCGCCTTCACCGTAGCTACAGTTGTTTTTTGCTGTCCGTCAGCAGTCCACACGCCAATCTGAATTTCGGGATTATTGTGGAAACCAAGTTGCTGCCAGAGCCATTGGACATAGACGCTCTGGTTCGACTGCAACCCCGGAAAAGGTTCGCGCCTCCAAGAGCTTGCATCGTGGAAGCTCGCGACTTGAATCTGATACCATACTTCTTTATTAGATAATTTCAAGCCATTGCCGTTAGTCGGTTGCACCCACTCAGCAGAATTAATACTCTTTATTGGGGAAACCGACCCAACGAGCTGACTTTTATGATCTTTCAATAACTCGGAGGTAGCGATCGCCCTCTCCAATAACTCCAGCAAGCGGTCTATTCTCGCCTTAGTTTCCTTGCTAGTGTCAGACTGTCGGTTTAACCAAGCGATCGCCGCCTCTGGCCCTTCCTGACTCGCGACAATCAAAGCCCCCCAAGCCTTAGCACCTTCATTTTCGCGATTTACCCTCAAAGCTGCCTCTACTCTATTCCAGAGGCGACCGGAATCGATTTTTAGCATACCTGCAATATCAGCACTATTACCCAAATCTGCCTCAAACACCTCTAAACTTTCGCTCCAGCGACCGTCGATCAAACCTGCCAAGACCTTTTGAGAAGGGGAAGCCCAGGCAGCATTGGCCTGAGCCTTAGTAATCAGAGCGTGAAACTCGATCGAGTCCAACTGAGCCCGAGCCCCCGGCAGCCATTCTGCCGAGTCTGGTACTTGTTCTTTATCCCACACTTGCTCCTTAAGAGGTTCTAGCAATGCCAAGGCCTCGGACCAAAGTCCGCTACGAGCAAATTTCAAAGCATCTCTATAGTCGCGATCGCTTGTTAGCCTTTCTTCGAGGGAAATAGCTTCTAATTTAATTGGATGGGGTAAAAATTCCTGGGGCTTAACCTCGTAAATATCAAAATGCGGCTCCAAACCAATAGTTTGCTCCACCACTAACTCCGGATCCCCGCCCCCAGTAATTTCCTGCCATACCGGAGCTTGTCCCGCTTGGCTCGTCCACTCCAGCATCAAGCTCAGGTGGTTGTGAGTTGGGTTGTAGTGTATTATTTTTCCGTAGGGAATGGTTCTCTTACCCTGCAGTTGTTGACCGCTGAGGTTAAACCAAACTCCCGCCGCAGGCACTTTTCCTTGGAAGGGACGCAAATTAGTCATCGCCCCGGTATCTTCCGTTTTATCTTTTATAGAGTTAAGAATCGAAGGCTTCTGAAAATAGCCGGGAGTTTTTTGGACAGAGACTTGCTGCACCATGCGAAAATATGGTTTGCTTCCCAATCTTTGATAGGGAGAGCGAAACGATTCGTACACTCGCAGTTCGACTATTTCTTGACAAGGGCTCGGACAAACTAAGGAAGTTCTCTGGGAACTTTGTTGGATTACTGGCAGTAGCAGGTCTGATTCTCCCGTGCCAGTGGAGACTGCTTTGGGAAGGGGTATAGTTTTTCCTGGTATGAGTCCTTGTTTGCGGATATTGTCTTCTATTTGGGAGAAGCTTTGTAGGGATTCGTCGCTACCTAGTTCTATCGGGCTCCACTCGGGTAATAACTCATTTAACCAATTCGCTGCATTGGGATCGACGATTAGTTGCACGCTTACCCAAGCACCACCAGCTACGAGACTCGAAAAGCCGAATAAGAAGCTAATTCCAAACCAATCGGCGATCCATTTACCCCAGGGCCTCGATAGGGATTTCGATCGGGAGGAGCGAGGACTAGAACTTTCCTTGGCCGACCGAGCTTTTTGGCGGCGAAGGGTAGATGCTTCATGGCGTTTGGCTTGAGATTTTGTGCTTCGACGACGCTGCCTCGACGGTTGGCTGTTTGCTTGGGTTAAGTTGGCTGTCGTGCCTGGGGGACGGGGTTTTAGTTTGCCGGATTTGAGTGTTTTGTTTGCCATTATTCCACTAATACTTGCTCGTAGCGCTTACCTTGAGCGGACCAAGTGTATTGAGTTTCGATGAGCGATCGCCCGTTGCGGGACAGTTTTTGTCTTAAGTCCTCGTCTTCAAATAAGCGACTGATGGCCTCTACATACTCTTCTACTCGGTTTGCTCGCAATGCTCGTAATTCTGTTAATGGTACATCACTGCCGTCCACTGCCAAGCCCTCTAAGCCGCGATCGCTGGCCACTACTGGAGTTCCGGTGGCCATTGCTTCGAGAGTTTTATTTTTAATTCCAAAACCAGTACGCATGGGTATGACGCAGACGGTAGCTCGATGCAAATATTCTGCCATTGAAGGGACGCGACCTGTCACAGTAATTCCAGGACGAGTTGCTAATTCTTCTACTTGTGGGACTGGTTTTGACCCTACCAATGCCAGAGTCGTATAAGGGTAGCGCTGCTGTATTTTGGGTAAGATCTCTAAACTGAGAAAGCGAGCGGCATCAATATTAGGTAGGTTATCCATTGCGCCGATAAAAATCAATTGATGTCCACCAGGGTCGGAGCTTCTATAGGGAAAATACTCAAAGTCAACTCCGTTAGGAATTACGGCGATTTTACTGTTGGGGTTAAATTCTTGCAGTTGTTTTCCGTCATCCTCCGTGGTTGCCACAATACAGGAGAATTTAGAGCAGTAGCGTTTTTCGTAGCGGTAGAGAAGGGGGAGAATGAGTTTGTCTCGCAAGGGCTTTTCGCTAGTGCCCGTTGCCAACTGCTGCCGACAGGTACCATATACGGAACTGTGGACATTTACTACAGTCTTTAGTTTTTGTTGCCATTGGGGGCGGACGTAAATTTCGTTGACGCTGTGTTCGCAGGTTATAGCCTCGCATTTGCCTGCCCCGACAAATTCATCGATCCAGTTTTGCATTGCAGGGGAACACACCGAGAGGACGTTGGGGGGAGTGCCTTCGAGGAGAAAGTTGCCGAAGCGTTGGATTTTTCCTCTTAGTCCATTGCTGGCTTCCAAGTCTGAGGGGCGTTTAAAGATGGCCAGTTCTCCAACTTGGGAGCGTAATTCGGAGACTTCGGCATCGTTGACATCTGGCGATCGCTGTGTTACTAAGGTAATATCGTGTCGTTGAGACAAATATTTGAACAGGTTAAATGTCCTGACCTGGGTGCCGCCTCTGCTCGGAGGATAGGGAAATGTTGAAGAAACGATCAAAATTTTCATCGGGTTTCTGAGGAAATTTGTTGAAAAGTAAGTTTAAATTATTACCATATTTAGCAGAAGCAGGAGTAAATTAATGGAGTCTAAAGGAATTTATACTTTGGCTAACGATGCCATTTTCGATCAGTTAGTGGCTTTGCTCAATAGCATTGAGGTTAATGTTAGCCCAAATATTCCTGTTTGCGTGATTCCTTATGACGATCGCTTAGAAAAGGTTCGGCAAGAAATAAGCACTAGAGAAAATGTTACTTTATTTGAAGATAAAAGCTCCCTCCAAGTTTGGGATGATTTTGTAAATCAGCTTTGGGAAGCTCATTATAGAGCTAAGGATTCCCCAAAATCCCGTCCTGGATGGTATCGAGGTTTTGTCCATAGAAAGTTTGCCGCTTTCGACGGAGAATTTGAAAAATTTGTCTTCTTTGATGGGGATAGTTTGGCAATGAAACCCCTAGATGATGTCTTTGAAAAACTCGAAGAATACGATTTAGTTTTTAACGACTGGGAGCATAAAAAACCCCGAGAAGTAACAGAATTAGATTTGTCAGTAATTGAAAAAATAACGGGGCTAACGGAAGATGAAATTCGTCCTAAATTGCACTGCGATAGTTTTTTTGGTTCTAAAAAAGATTTATTTAGCGTTGAAAAGTTAGAAGAGTTGAAAAAACGAGCGATCGATCGAGGTGAAATAGAATGGGTAAGGGGCAGGTCGTGGTGGTCTAGTTCTGGTTTATTCAGTTACATGACCTTCCCCGGAAACCAGAAAATGTTTAACTTTACCAGAAGTCCTAACCCAGAAGAAAGAACTGGAAATTGCGCCGATGCGGATCCGTTTGTGAATATCGACAACGTGCTTTATAACGAAGAAGGATTAAAACCTCTTCATCGAATTCACTACATGAATTATTCCTCTGCCGATTTTGCGCGATTATCTCTGGGTGAAGATGCAAATATTCGTTATAAGGATATCTTTTTACACTACCGTTTTCTCAAGCAGCCGGAGTTGAAACCCAAAGAATTGAAGCCGCCGAGTTTATGGGAAAAAACTAATAGAAAATTGCAAAAGGCGATGAAAAAAATGCAGAAAATCTACCAGTAAGGTCTGGGTAGAATGAATCTTAAGGTGGCATCATATAGGTGAATATCATATTTGCAATCAAAAAAGCAAGTTTTTGTGTTCTTCGCAAACTTTCGCGATTATTGCTTGTATTCTAGTTAATTAACGAAATAGATATGAACGATCTTTCGAGTCCTACAAAAGTTAAAGAAGCTTTACATCAATCTCTTGAAGGATTGGGGAAAATAGAAAGCTGTGCTTTACTAGACTATCCAGCTTCTCCTAATATTGGCGACCATCTAATCTGGCTTGGAACAATATTTTATCTTAATGAAGTGTTGAAAGCAAAAATAAAATATGCAGCCACTTGTACGGATTTTTCAGAAGATTTAATGAATCAAAAAAATGGTCAAGCACCGATTCTGCTACATGGAGGTGGAAACTTAGGAGATATATGGCTGTTACATCAAAGATTTCGCGAGCAGATTATTTCTAAATACCAAGATAGAAAAATTTTTATCATGCCGCAAAGCATTTATTTTGCCGATAAAAATAATCTAAAAATAGCAGCAAATATATTTAACTCTCATCCTCAATTAACTATTTTTGCGCGAGATAATTATAGCTATCAAATAGCAATAGATAATTTTAATAATTGTCAAATTATTAAAGCACCAGATATGTTTTTCCAGATGATAAATTCCCCGGGTTTGCCTATTAAAACTAAACGTCAATCTTCTATTTTATATTTTTGTAGGCAAGATAAGGAGCTAAATAAAAGTTTTTCTCCAGATTCTCTTGGCATATCTAATCTAGTTGTAGAAGATTGGGTATCTTTCAACTGGATGGTTAAAGCACCTGAAGATTGGGCGATTTATATCCCCGGAATGGTTCGATTAATTCGAGAAGGTTGGCAGCGAGGTTTAGCAACTCCTGGGGAATGGTTATCCCGTCAAAAGTGGGACTATTTGCACCCATATTCTGATAAATTTAACACCATGGATCGACCGGAACTTCATCGTCGTTCTTGGAGCATGATGCACGCGGGAATGCATCAGATGCTACAACACCGATTGGTGATTACTAACCGCTTGCACGGTCATATTCTCTGTCTTTTATTGAAAATTCCTCACGTTTTTCTACCTAATTCTTATTACAAAAACGAGTTATTTTATCAAACTTGGACTCAGCAAATTCCTTTTTGTCGGTTTGTAAAAGAATCAGGAGAAGTCAAATCTGCCGTTGAAGAACTATTAGAATTGTATCCATCTGGGAGTACGTCAGTTTCGTAAATAGACTTTTTCTACCAATTAACAACTGACGAAAAACTATGGTTAAAGTTACCGTTTCCATTCCCACTTACAATCGGGTTAAACTGTTAGGATTTGCTATTGAAAGCGTTCGCCAACAAACCTATCAAGATTGGGAATTAATTGTCTGCGATGACGGTTCGACCGATAAAACTCCAGAAATGATGTCCCAGTTGACGGACTCCCGCATCCGCTATCTTCGCCATCCTCAGAATATTGGTAAAAGCAATAATATGCGTTCTGGGTTCGAGGCGGCAACGGGAGAATATTTTATCAAATTTGATGACGACGATCGCCTCGTACCAGATTTTTTAGCTAAAACGACTGCTATTCTGGATGAAAATCCTCAGCTCGATTTTGTGGGAACCGACCATTGGGTAATTGATATTAATAACCAAAGGGACGAAGCAGCAACGGCTAAAAATTCTCAAAAATGGGGCAGAAGTAAACTCAGATCGGGAAGAGTCGAGAATTTATTAGAAGTAGTTTTTATCGACCAAAGCTTTCAAATTGGGGCGACTTTATTCCGCCGACAAGCTTTAGAAGAAATGGGATTTATGCGGCCCAATATCCAAAATTGCGAGGATAACGATCTGTTGGTGCGTTTGGCCCATGCTGGGAAAAATGCTTATTATTTGCCAGAAAGACTGATGGAATATCGCTTCCACGCGGAACAACAAGGCATTAATCGAGCGATTCCTTATTTAACTGATAAAGTGAATTATTTAGAGCAGTTTAAATTTTCTTCGGATAAATTGGAGTCGGTGAGGCGATCGCGTCTGGCAGAAACAAAATTACTCTTGGGACTCCGCCTCATAGAAACAGGGGAAACTGACACGGGAAGGCAAATGGTCTGGGATGCCAAATCTTTCTCCCCATCGAAAGCTGGGATCGGATTGACCCTATCTTTGTTTCCAATGGGGTTGCGACTAGCTGCTTTTAATTTGGTGCGCCAGTTGCGCAATTAATCTAAAACCCGGTTTCACGGGCGAGATTTATAGACTACAATCGCGTTCTTGGGTTCCACTGCATGGAGGCAGAGCTACAGTTCCATTATTTATTGGGACGAACCCTTAATTCTGGTTTTTAGCCATAACAAAAGTAGTGCAGGCATCTTGCCTGCACCAGGCGCTCTTTAACAAAAGTAGTGCAGGCATCTTGCCTGCACCAGGCGCTCTTTAACAAAAGTAGTGCAGGCATCTTGCCTGCACCAGGCGCTCTTTAACAAAAGTAGTGCAGGCATCTTGCCTGCACTACGTCGCGATCTTTTTATCCCCCATGCACGCCTGGGGAACGTTAGCCGGCGTCGGCTTTTCTGAGAGCTTCGAGGATTTCAGGCCGTTTCATGCGAGCGTAGCGGGGCAGTTTGCGCTCTTTAGCGATCGCCTTTAGTTGCCGCAGAGATTTACTGTCGTAATCGTCCACTGGCATTGCTGGCTCTGGTTCGGCGGGTTTAGCACGCGACTTCGAGCGGCTGCTCGTACTCTTGGTCTTGCTCGTACTCTTGGTCTTGCTGGTCTTGCCTGCCCTTGATTTTGTAGAGCGACTGCTCTTGCTTGCTGCTTTAGCCTTGGGTTCCGGTTCGGCTTCCGGTTCGGCTTCCGCTTCGGGCTTGGACTCTACTTTTGAGCCAGAAGAGACTTCCTTACGCAAGGTTCCTATTTGAGTTTTCAAGTCATCTTGTACGCCTTTTAATGACTCCGAAATCTCTTTCTCTATGCTTTTCAAGCTTGCTTCGAGCTTTTCAAGCTCGTCTAGCTTTTTTGATAGCGACTCAAAATTTACTTCCTTGGCCGCAGAGGCGGCGGCGGTTTTCTTACTGGAGGAGCGTGTTGTTTTTCTGGTAGCCAATGTTTTTACCTTTTTATTCAATTAGGTTTTCAGATTTGCTGTGATGAGTTGAGTTTTTTCTCAACTCAATTTTAATAAACAAGTCGGTCGATTGCGAGCGCGACCGCGCTTGACTTTAGGCCCATAGCCCTTCATCTTTTCGAGTGCTGGAATACCGATCGCGTGGTTTTTAAACAAATTAATACACGGCGAATTCTCCCTAGATCGCTTCTGCCCTAGAGAAATAGCTAACGCACTCTTGGTCGGAACTTAGCAATAATTTTTTGAGCTAGCAATCCGGTTAACGATCGCTTATGCGCCTTTCGCTTTAGTGGGTTAGTTGCTAGTTTTTGCCAAAGGCAATTTTTGGATTTAGCATACCCAGATTATGTTTGCCAACTTACTCTATCATACTACTGCTAATTTGAAAACTAGGCAGAGTGAAATTATTTTAGTTGCGTATTTGCCTAACCGCTATCGCTGTGTGACTGGCTTTAGTCAATTTCTCAAAGACAATCTTTGAGCGACTTAGAAGCCAAAACATAACCATACCACACGACTATCGTAAAAAAGGAAAGGCGCACCTAGACTAGGTATTTTACCTCTTAAACCCTCGGGAAGCTCATCGCTCTGTACCAAACTGGCAGATTTGTTTTCGCAGTCAGATGCGCGAACTTCTAAGGTTCGCTCACCTGGAGCGAGCCTGCTGGTTTTTTCGTGTTAGAAGCGCTTGCCGCGCGATCTACTAATAGAAGGTAGCAAGCTTGACAGATATCCCAAGATTATTTTCTAACTTTTTTAGAGAGATTTGTCAAGCTCTGTCTATTCGATAGATAATAATAATACAGATTTATTTATTATTGCAAGTCAAAAGCAAAAATTTTTTTATGGATGCGAAAGAACTCAAATTTCTCTTAAAGTTACTAGCTTCTAAGAATTACAGGGCAGCGATCGCTAAAATTCAGCCTACCCCAGCTATGAAAGCGAACCAGCGAGATGCCATCTGTCGCCGACTTCAAGAACGAGGCTTTGTAGATATGAGGGAGGAAGTAACAAAAATTAATATTGCAACGGCTGGAAAATCTCTACTAAATAATATAGACGCCCTTGGAGAGTTGCCGATCGCCCCGGAAGAACTAGAGGTACTCAAGGCAAGCTCTAATGGTATAATTACTCAGGGCAAAACGGGGCTGCCTCCAGAATCTCGACAACCTGTAATCCAAAGTTTGGTAGCGCGAGGCTTGCTGGCGGCTGTGGAAAAAAAAATCAAAGAAGTCTGGCTTACCGATCTAGGACAACAATATTTGTGTCTGGAGTACCGCTCTAATAGTAACGCTAAAGAAATCACTCTCAAAATGTTGAGCGATTTACTAGAACTGTTGCGCCAATACCACTGGTCCCCTGTTTCCGAGTCGGCATCTGAGGAAATTGCTTCGGCAAAGAGCGATCGACCCAACGATGAGGAGATTTTAAATCTAATTCGAGAGTTAGACAAGCAACTCGACGCTGACAACTATCTGCCGATGTATCATCTGCGACAAAAGCTGCAACCTCCCCTATCCCGGCAAGAACTAGATCTGGCTCTCTACCGCCTCGAAGCTAGCGATCGAATTGAGTTAAGTTCTTTGCAGGAGGTTAGAGCTTACACGGAGGAAGAGGTCGAAGCGGGTATCCCCCAAGATATCGGCGGGCGGCTTTTTTTCATTATTGTTACCTAAAGAGTCCCGATCGCTCCCCATCCCTGGCTACTATTAAATTAAGTCCACCATCGCAAACTAAGTTAAAATATGACATCCATAGATGAAATCATTCAAAGAGAAATTAATCCTTTCGAGTCTCTGAGTCTGTACAATATTAACTTTTGGCAAGAACGACAAGACCCGGCCCTCAATGTCGGTTCTATTCACCAAGACCTCATCGCATCCGTCGAAACAGTTCTCGATAAAGTCGCTGCAGACCACCGCCCGCAAACTTTGATGCTGATGGGGGACTCCGGTTCTGGTAAAAGTTACCTCCTCGGACGAGTCAAGCAGCTTTTTAATTCTAAAGCTTTTTTTGTTTATATCGATCCTTGGCCCGATAGCGACTATATCTGGCGCCACCTTCTCAGACAAACTGTTGATTGTTTGATGAAGGTTCCCGAGGGTAAGAAAGAATCCCAATTGTTGCTCTGGCTCAAAAGTCTATTAGTTTCTAAAAAGAAAAGTCTGCTCAAAAAAATCTTGGGAGAACGAAAACTTTTTGTGAAAAATCTTAAAGCAAGTTTTCCCTTTGGGATTTATAAGCCTAACGACTTTTTTAGCGCTCTTTATTATCTCCTTGACCCGAAAATGCGCTCTCTTGCCTGCGAATGGTTGCGCGGAGACGATTTAGATGAGGAAGATTTGCACTCTTTGAGAATTAAAAAGAGTATCGATTCTGAAGATGCCGCCCAGAAAATGATGGCTAGCTTGGGCAGATTTTCTATTTCTTCTCTGCCAATAGTTTTATGTTTTGATAATTTGGATAATATCCCCCGCATATCTGACGAATCTATCGATTTGCAAGCATTATTTAATATTAACTCAAGCATTCATTCCAGCAATCCACAAAATTTCCTGATTATTATTAGCATTATTACTAACACTTGGAACCAAAATAAAGAACGGATTCAGCCGGCGGATATAGCTAGGGTTAATGCGGGTTTTCTAAGCCTCAAACCTATTAATTTAGAACAAGGCGAAGCGCTTCTTGCCGCACCTTTGCATTCTCTTCATTCTCAAGCAGAATCTCTACCGCCATCGCCTATTTTTCCTTTGTCTCAAAAAGCTTTTCTAGAAAAGTATCCTAGAAAAAAGGCTCTTCCGAGAAATGTCTTAGAGTTCGGCAGGAAAGAATATCAAGAGTATAAAAGGAAGCTGTCGAAAGAGCCTATAAAGATTGGCGATCGCGATGAAAGCTCCCAACTGGCAACTTTTAATTTAGTCTGGCAAGATAAATACAATACCACTAAGGAAAAAATTACTAAAATTACTCAACTCTCGGGACCGCAATTAATTAAAAATTTGCAAGAAGCTTTGGCCGCTTTAGAAGCTAAAGAAATTAAGGAAAAACTATTAGCCGGAAAGTACGCTGCTTATTCTTTCAGTTACCAAGAGCCCGTGACAAGGCAAAAAATAGGCGTGCTTTGGACGGAGGAACGAAATTTGACAAGTTTTTGCGCTGCGATGAAAGCTTCTCAGGCTGTAGTTAATAAAAAGCAGTGCCAAGTTTTGTATTTAATTAGAAATGCCGGGTTAGGAAAGGCTACTGGTTACAAAATTTACGGGCGCATCTTCAACAAATCTCCCCATTATCATCTCAAGCCTTCTCTCGAATCAATTCATTATTTGGCAACTTATCATAGTTTGGTTAATGCTGCTTTGGCTAATGAATTGGTAGTTGAGGGAATTACTGTTAACCTGGAAAAATTACAATCTTTAATCCGCGAGTCGGAAATTTTAAATAGTTGCACTCTGTTGCAGGATTTAGGAATTGTTCGTTATTCAGAAGCACCAGAGGAATTTCAGGCGATAAAAGAGTTTTTATTTAATTTAGTTAAAACTCAATCTGTTATAGGTAGAAAAAGTTTACTGGAAAATGCTAGCAGTCAATTTAAGACCAGCGATCGCTCTCAAATAAATATTTTAATCCAACAGCTTTTTGAAGAAAATAAAATTAAAATTATCAAACCCAAAGGCAAATTAGAAGAACAATTAGTTTGTTACGTTCCCGAGTAGATTGGGCATCGGGTATCCTACTGGGGAATTAACAAACCCGAAAGTTCGTAGTAATCGCTTTAGCGATTGATATCTATATGAATCGCTAAAGCGATTACTACAAGCAGAAAGTTCGTAGTAATCGCTTTAGCGATTGATATCTATATGAATCGCTAAAGCGATTACTACAAGCAAGCGATTAACTATTAATTACAAAGACAAACATCATGCGATCGCCAGAAACATCTACCTCAAAAACCTTCAGCGTTACCCAAGTAAAAGTAGCATTTGAATGCCCGCGATTGTTTTATTTAAACAAACATTTTGGCGGCAAAACGCTGTTCGTACCAGTAGATAAAAGTCAAGGCATTGGTAATGCTTTTCACTATTTAGCTAACGAATTTATCGCAATCGCTAAAAAAGAACCAAAGTTCGCTGCCTTATTTCAACCTCCAGCAAAAGAACTAAATCGGGAAGCGATCGCTTCTAAAATGCAGCAACTTTTTTACCAACTAAAATTCTACAAATACCTGGAAACTGAAACTAAAAAAAATAGCGAACGCTCCCTCGCCTTATCTCAAATTTGGCAAAGCTTAATCGCGCTAATTTCTGAGTTTAGCCAACTTCTGATAAAAAACCGCCATTATTGTCAGCCAGATTCCCTAATTCGCCGCACTCTAATTGCCGGAGAAACTTCTCTAAAACATTGCTTTCAACTACCCGATGGCAGCCAACAAATTGTAACCGGCAGACTGGATAGTTTAGTTTGCGATTGGCAATTGCGCCGCCTCTGCGTAGTAGATTATAAAACTTACGAACCAATAGATATTTCGGCGCAAATAGCACAAGTTGCCCTCTACAGTTTTATTATTAAAAAAAAGAAAAATAAGCGACCGGACTCCGCAGTTTATGTCGTTTCTCCAGAATGGAAAAAATATTACTACTCTTGGGAAGAGTTAGAAAATTCGTTTAATAGTTTAATTCCCCAAAAATTAGAGCAAATGCAGCAGTGGTTGACTTGGGAAAAATCTCAACCAAATCCGCCGCCGATGACAACTCAATTACATCTGTGCGAAATTTGCCCCCAACAAGAAAAATGTCAGAGTTTTTTTGGTAATTATACTGCCAGAGTGGAGAGGAAAAGCAAAAAAGTAAAATCCAACAAATCTAGCGATCGCCCTCCTAATTACAATGCAGATATTATCGGCAAACAGTTAGTCGAAACTTTGCAATCTTTCGGCGTGGAAGTAGATTATTTAAGCGCAATTATGGGATGCAGTTTTATTAGAGTAAAACTAAAACCTCATCCAGGAGTAAAGGTTGCTTCTATAGTTAAATTATCAAAAGATTTACAAGTGCAATTAGGGATATCCTCGCCGCCCTTTATCGCGCCCCAGGCGGGATATGTTAGCGTCGATTTACCGAGAAGCGATCGCCAAATTGCAAGTTTTGAAAGTTACTTTTCTAGAAGCAAAAGTTTTTCCTCCGCTTCTCCCGTGAAAATTGCTATTGGCGTTAATTTGGATGGAGATTTAGTAGAAGCAGATTTATCCGATCCTAATACTTGTCATTTTTTAATTGGGGGCACTACAGGCAGCGGGAAAAGCGTATTTTTGCGATCGCTTCTCCTCAGTCTTATCTATCGACATTCTCCAGATAATTTAAAAATAGCTTTAGTAGATCCCAAACGGGTTACTTTTCCTGAATTTGAAGGCATGAAGTGGCTATATCAACCCATAGTAAAGGATAGCGACAATGCTATAAATTTAATGACATCCTTGGTGGTAGAGATGGAAACTCGCTATCAGCAATTTGAAGCTTCCGCTTGTGCCGATATAGATTCATATAACGCGCAATCTGTCAATAGTTTTGCCAGAATTATTTGTATTTTTGATGAATACGCAGATTTTATGGCCGAAAAAGACGTCCGCAGCGAGCTAGAGTTGAGCGTTAAAAGATTGGGGGCAATGGCCAGGGCTGCCGGCATTCACTTAATCGTCGCTACCCAACGGCCAGAAGCTAAGGTCGTAACGCCGATAATTCGTTCTAATTTACCCGGGAGGGTGGCCCTGCGCGCTGCCAGCGAAGCAGATTCCCAGATTATTTTGGGCGGGAAGGAGACGGCGGCGGCCTATTTGTTGGGGAAAGGAGATTTGCTTTATCAAGTTGGTTCCCAGTTGTGGCGGTTGCAGAGTTTGTTTGCGTCGAGTGTAGAGTTGTCAGTAATTAATACCAGTTTTATTTGATATGTGTCCAAAATACCAACACTTTAGGCAACAGGCAACAGGCAACAGGCAACAGATAAGAGCGTTTTTGGGTTTTTTCTACTGTTGCATGACTTTTTGGAAATGGTATAACAATTAATTGTAGGTGTGGCTGGTGCAGACTCCCACCCAATTTACAATGCTTATTTTGGAGATAATTCTATTTTTGAAAACATAAAGAAACCGGGTTTATTCTGGCAATAAACCCGGTTTCTTCCATTGATAATTAGACTTTTTCTAGTAATCGCTAATCGCTAATTAAAACAAATTTCATCTCTATCGCCGATCGCGATTACTACGGAAAAGTTAAACTGTTTCTGTTAAAGCTTGCCGATCGCTATCTTCTTCAAACGACGAATAGCATTCCGTCGGATGGTAAATATGACATTTATCCGTAATCTCTTTCATCAAAGACCAAGAAAACTTAGTTTCGTAGAGATACTCTCCCCAATTTTCCCTCAAAAATTGATGGGCTTTGCGCAGATTATAAGAAGGAATAGCAACCGAAAGATGGTGCGGAACGTGAACGTTAATATCGTGGCAGAGAAATTCTACCCAAGCAGGATAATCGCAATGAACCGTTCCAGATAACTGTGCTTCCGCTTCGTTCCACTCTGGGACTGCTTTAAATTGGATATCTGGTACCGTGTGGTGAACTATGGTAAAGGTACTCATCCAGAAGTGGTAAACCAACCAAGGCATTAACCAAAACTTCACAACTCCCCAAAGGCCCGTAAAGGCAATTAGTAGGGGAAAGGCGATCGCGCTAAATCCGATAACAAATAAAGCAGAAAACTTGACCTGTTCCCTATATTTAGCTTCAAATTTCCTCCAGTCAAAGTGGACCACTGCCCAGTGACCGACGGAACCGATCCACCAGAATCGTCCCCGAACTAAGCGATACAATAACCTTAAAGAATTACCCGCACCAGCATATTCTTCCGAAGTAAACGGTTCCCAGGCAGTGTCCTCTCCCATTTTGTTCGTGTGTAGGTGGTGGAGGTTGTGACCGATTCGCCAACCGTGGAAGGGATAAATTAAAGGGAGGAAGGCTAAATGCCCTACTAAATCGTTAACCCAGCGGCGGTTGGCAAAGGACCGATGGCCGCAGTCGTGACCGATGACGAAAAAGCCTGTCAAGGCCGTACCAGTGAAAATCCAGGCTAGGGGTAATAGATACCAAGGGGCGATCGCTAATCCCCAATAACCCAAGGCAACCAGCAAGACGTTAACGAAAACCGTCGTCCAAGCTTTGCGTCGGTCTTTGAGAAAGACTTCTCGGGGCAAAGTTTTGATAATGTCCTTGAGGCGCAGGCCTTGGTTTTCCAGACTAGAAGCCTCTTGCTGGGGCTTCGCGATTGATGCAGTCATAGATTTTTTTTTTCTCCTAGTTTTAACTGGGTAGCTCCCTAGCAAAATTTAGCTGCCCGAAAAGACTACCACATAAATGATTATCGGCGTTTTTGGTTATTTTTCGCTGGCTTGAGCGTGAAGGCTCTAATTGGTTTCGCAGGCCGTTTCGGCGCAGACTTTTTCTTATAACGAAGAGGCCGTGCGCCGTTGTTGAATCGCTTGCAGTTCGATCAGTAAGGTTTCTACTTCTGCCTCCAAGTGCAGAAACTTTACTTGTCTATCCGTGGGGTACAGGGATTCGATGGATTTTTGTTTGCCATTTACAGCGACAGAGGATCGGCTTGTAGAAACATTTGGCCTTTGAGTTACAGCCGTAGCACCCTTGGGACTTGATAGAGATGAAGTTGACATCAGTAATTTAATGGTTATTCTTACTTAGGCAATTTTCCTATTGTAACTAAATATTAAGATTAATTACAACAAGTTAATCTATTTAACTGCTAATGAGTAGATTTGCTCATAGTTTCAGTTGGAACATTAGGATAATACAATAAGAGGGGTCAAAGTTTCGAGATCCAAATGATACTATTTTGAAAAATACCGACCCTCGTGGAGAAAGCATTCATAGCTGAATGCTTGGCAGAATGGCTATTCGAGCGTAAAATAAATTCTAAAATATAAAATATTATGACCATAACTCTGTCCCCTACTAAACCAAAATTACAAAGCTGGCCTGGTCTGATAGAAGCATATAGCTCCTATCTGCCAGTAACTCAAAAAACGCCAGTGGTAACTCTATTAGAGGGAAATACTCCTCTCATACCAGTGCCAGCGATCGCCGAAATAGTAGGCAGACAAGTGCAAGTGTATGTTAAATACGACGGGCTTAACCCCACCGGCAGCTTTAAAGACCGGGGCATGACAATGGCCATCTCGAAAGCCAAAGAAGAAGGGGCAAAAGCAGTTATCTGTGCCAGTACCGGCAATACTTCGGCCTCCGCTGCCGCTTACGCTACCCGTGGCGGGATGCAAGCCTTTGTCTTAATTCCCGATGGATATGTGGCCTTGGGTAAATTGGCCCAGGCTTTGCTTTATGGGGCCAAAGTTCTGGCAATTAAAGATAATTTCGATAAGGCCCTGGAAATAGTGAGGGAAATGGCCTCTAGCTATCCGGTGACTTTAGTAAATTCCGTAAATCCCTATCGCCTAGAAGGTCAAAAAACGGGAGCCTTTGAAATAGTAGATGTTCTGGGAGAAGCCCCAGACTGGTTGTGCGTTCCCGTGGGCAATGCGGGAAATATCACAGCATATTGGATGGGTTTTTGTCAATACCATCAGGCAGGAAAATGCGATCGCTTGCCGAAAATGATGGGATTTCAAGCCGCTGGGGCAGCGCCGTTGATTAGCGGCAAGCCAGTGGCCAGCCCGCAAACCGTAGCCAGCGCCATCCGCATCGGCAACCCGGCAAGTTGGGACAAAGCGATCGCCGCGCAAGAAGCAAGCGGCGGCAGTTTTGCAGCCGTTACCGACGAAGAGATTTTAGAAGCTTATCGTTTGCTCGCAGCCCGCGAAGGTATCTTCTGCGAACCAGCCAGCGCCGCCTCAGTGGCAGGTTTGTTGAAGGTAAAAGACCGAGTACCCACAGGGGCGAAAGTGGTTTGCGTCCTCACCGGTAACGGCTTGAAAGACCCCGATACTGCGATTAAACATAGTAATAATCCTCTCAAGCAGGGAATAGAGCCTACTTTAGATGCCGTGGCCGCAGCCATGGGATTTTAAAATTAATCTATTTTCTTCTCTGTCCATTCTGGTAGCTGGGGTAATGGCTCTTGCTCGGTGGCTGTAAGTTGGCCCTCGGCTGCCAGTTGGGACAGCTTTTGCGTTCGGGAGATAGCTGCAACTCCTTCACCCGGGGGGCTTTTAGCTTTAGTCAGCAGTTCCACCGCATCCCCTAGGGCCGCAGTTAAAGTTTTGCGAGTTTGGAGATGATTGCCTCGCTCTTCTTCTATGGCCTCTTTTAATCTTTGGACTTCTTTGAGGGCGCGATCGCGCTCTCTGGTAGCGTCGATCGCTAAAGCTCTCAATTCTTCGAGGCTTTGTATTTTTTCAATTTCTCCTTCTATCTCCACCGCCTCATTTTCTCCTGGGATGGGGAGAGAATTTTTCTCGGCTGCATCGATTTTTGCTTTTAATTGCGCGATAGTTTCTCCGGCTTGTTTGGCTTCATCCCTTCGCTGGATAGCTTCCGTATTATAAAGCTGACGCCATTTAGAAATACTCTCGTTGGCGGCATCGCGATCGCTTTGGACGGATGCTAGTTTCTCTTGCAGAGTTTTAATTTCGTTTATCCACTGGCCTATCTCGTGACTCATATTGCAATTAAGATTAAAACGCGATGTGCAACTTATTGGGTAACAAGTCCCTCAAACTGTAAAGGAGAATAAGTATGACGATTTAACCACACACAAACGGTGTGCGCCAAAAGTTTTCGATTAAACCGACTGGTTAA
>JAXHVR010000230.1:0-1863 GCA_034189005.1 Cyanobacteriota bacterium
TTAAATTATTTTATCGAGTCCGGTTTTGTTCTCGCTTAACATCCCGTCTTCTAGGTGGAGGATGCGATCGGCGACGTCGATAATTCTGGGGTCGTGAGTTACCATTAATACGGTACAACCTCCTTCTTTGGCTAGCCATCGCAATAATTCGATGACGGCATGACCGGTGTAGGAGTCTAATGCTGCTGTGGGCTCGTCTGCCATTATCAGTTGGGGACTCCCTGCTAGGGCTCTGGCGATCGCTACTCGCTGTTTCTGCCCTCCCGATAATTCCCTCGGGTGTTGGTCGATTTTATCTCCCAATCCTACCTGTTTGAGGAGCGCGATCGCTTCTTTTTTCGCGGTTTTGCCTTTTATTCCTTTGATATTTAGCGCTACTTCTACGTTTTGGCTGGCTGTTAGGGCGGGGAATAGGTTAAATCCCTGGAAGATAAAGCCGATGTTGTGCAACCGGAATTTGGCTAATTTGGTCCGGGACATTTTGGTTATTTCCTGTCCCAGTAAAAAAACTTTCCCCGCAGTCGGCGTCAGCAAGCCGGCTAAGATTGATAATAATGTGGTTTTACCGGAACCGGATGGTCCCATTAATAGCTGGACGTCGCCTTTCTCTACTGCTAGGTTGATGTCTCGGAGAACGTGGAAATGCTGGTTTCCCGATTGAAAGGCCATTGTTACGCTGCAAGCTGCGATCGCTGGATGGCGATCGCTTGATGAGTCTTGGGAAGAAGAAATAGATGATTGTTTGATTTGGGCGGGCAAGGCCAGGTCGGTTCTAAAAGTAGTCATAAGTATTGAATTTATACGATTTGCGATTTTGCCGCTTTGGGATTCAATGGCATTTTAGTGCTGTGCTAAAATTTGCGCCACCAATTCCTTTTAATCCGGCTTCTCTTGGCTTATGAGAATTGGGATTAATTTATGTCTAAAAAAAATTGTTGGTTTGAACATTAGCGCTTTCTTTGCGGATGCAACGTCGGTTCTTTCTGTTTAACTTTACAAATCTCTACAACTCCATTTTAAACTGCTTCTATCTTGCAAACAAGACTAGGAAACCTTGGATTGCTGCAGCCCCTTCGCCCTCTAAGAATTTTTACCTATTTGCTTTTCCCGTTCCCGGCTTCTATTCGAGGGAGTTTATTACTGGCCTTTGATAATTTTATATTTTTTTAATCCTCCTCCATAAGCTCCAAATCCCCTAATTCTGGCCTAAGCAACTCAAAAAACGGGCTTTTTTAGCCAAAAAGCGGCCATAAACTAGAGTTTTTGTAAAGTTTTGTTACAAAAAACGAGATTGGGCGTAAGAAAAACCCATCCCCGCCCAACAGAAATAATAGGAGGCTAGAAAAACACCTTCGGCAAATAGTCCATTTAGATTCGGGTTTAGTTCATCATGTCCAATTTCTGGAAGCTGTTTGGCAAAGGCCAGTCCAAAAAAGACGGAAAGTCCGCCGTCCCTTCGGACGAGTCCTCAGATAGTTTTATCTTAGAGCCCATTTTGACTCCTAGCGGCCTGGTGGATGGCAGCGACGATTCTTCGGATTTGGCGATCGCGGATATCGATATCGATGACGGGCAATTAGAAGAAATAGAAGTGCCTCCGGTGGAGGTCGAAGATATTGCCGATACTGCTGAAGCGGGAGATATTGAGGATATAGAAGAAATTCCTTTTGTCGAAGACGGGGAAACTGTCCTGGAGGTTGAGGATGTCGAGGTTTTAGATAGCGAGATTGAAAATATAGAATTTTTTACCGATCTAGAAGAGACTGCAGAAGGGGAGAATGGTTCTAATTTTGATGATTTAGTCAACTCGAATGTTGTCGATCCTAACGAGACGGAGTTAACTGCTACAAATATTGAAGAGTC
>JAXHVR010000230.1:1963-2277 GCA_034189005.1 Cyanobacteriota bacterium
TTTTTACCGATCTAGAAGAGACTGCAGAAGGGGAGAATGGTTCTAATTTTGATGATTTAGTCAACTCGAATGTTGTCGATCCTAACGAGACGGAGTTAACTGCTACAAATATTGAAGAGTCCCCATCGGCAACGGAGTCGGCAGAAGTAGAATTTGGTGATGTTAATAATAATGATGAGGTTGCCGCCGAATTAGAAATAGAGGTTCCAGAAACGGATGAGGTTGCGGAAATAGAAAATGTCGCGCAAGAGTTGGAGAGTGAAATTGAGGAGTCTCCATCGGCAACGGAGTCGGCAGAGGGGGAAATTGGTAAT
>JAXHVR010000230.1:2377-3747 GCA_034189005.1 Cyanobacteriota bacterium
GCTAATAATGATGAGGTTGCCGCCGAATTAGAAATAGAGGTTCCAGAAACGGATGAGGTTGCGGAAATAGAAAATGTCGCGCAAGAGTTGGAGAGTGAAATTGAAGAGTCTCCATCGGCAACGGAGTCGGCAGAAGGGGAAATTGGTAATGCTAATAATGATGAGGTTGCCGCCGAATTAGAAATAGAGGTTCCAGAAACGGATGAGGTTGCGGAAATAGAAAATGTCGCGCAAGAGTTGGAGAGTGAAATTGAAGAGTCTCCATCGGCAAGGGAGTCGGCAGAAGTAGAAATTGGTGATGTTAATAGTAATGATGAGGTTGCCGCTGAATTAGAAACTGAGGTTCCAGAAACGGATGAGGTTGCGGAAATAGAAAATGTCGCGCTGGAGTTGGAGAGTGAAATTGTTGAAAGTAATAATATTATTGTCTCAGAAACAGAGGAATTAAATCAGGAAAATAATGGTGAAAATTCGACGGTTGATGGAACTGTTGAAATAGCAGAACCAGAGGCAGGAAATAATGAAAAAATTGAAACTAATAATATCGATTTAGAAGAGGAAAATCCTGCGGATATAGAAGGGTCGTTAGCAGCAGAAACTGTGGACAATACTGAGGAGATAGCAGAGACAGAAACGACCGATGAGGCGTTATTGACTGGGGAAAATGCAGAAGAGTTGGAGGCGATCGCTACTTCTTATCCCTCGATATTTGACTCTGGAACTTTCACTGTTGGTTCTGAAGGGAAAGTTGGAATAGATTTCTTAGCAGACGGGGGTTATTACGAGGGAGAAATTGCAATTTTCAGCCTGGAAGGGATGGAGGAATTTGAGGCTGGTTCGCCGGATTTTCTTAAGGAGGCCGCCCGCCGTTCTTTAAGCGATTCCGAGTTGGGTCATGTGGTAATAGATGACAAAATAGAGGGGGCGCGTTTTAGCGGTAAGTGGCCCCACGAAGGGGATTTTAATAATGGTGAATACGGGGGAGTTAAGACTTTTGAAATGCGTTCTGGGGATACTTTTGGGGTGATGTTGGTTCCTAAAGGTAGCGTGGAAAAGGTGTTTGAAAATCCTCATATTGGCGGTGGAAATCGTCCGCTTTTTTCCATGACTACTGCTAACCCGGATGATGCTTTTCATGTGGGGCAAATAGCGGATTTTGATGGCGAGGGTAATACTTTTGTCATGGAAGATGTGAGGATGGATGGTAATAGCGATCGCGATTATAACGATGTGGTTTTCCAGGTTCGCGGGGCGAAGGGAAATGCTATAGGTTTGGATGAGGCGATCGATGTTGAGAAGGACTGGCGGGATAGCGATCTGGGTAGGGGGTTGGTTGATTATACGAAACCTTATGTTGTTGAGGAAACTGC
>JAXHVR010000231.1:0-3580 GCA_034189005.1 Cyanobacteriota bacterium
ACCGCCCGGTTGTGGCGGGTGGAGAATTTGGAGGAGTTGTTGGGGCGGGGGTGCGAGTGGTTGCAGGGTTATTTTGTCAATCACCCCGAGGCGTTGGCGGAGTTGGAGGTGTGCCAGGGGCAGTTAACAATTAACGATTAATATTTTCTGGGTTGGGTTTGTTGGCAGCAGACGGGTGCAGAGGATGTAACGTCGTTCCGTTTTTGGTGGGGCGTTTCGCGGGGCGAGGAGTGCGGATGCAACATCGCTCTCAACTTCATCTATATATACTCAAAGCGGCAAATAATTGCGCTTCTTAGGGAGGAAGCGCTTGTGCGGAAAGAAGGGGGATGAGCTTCTTTTAATCTCCGTGTCTCCGTGTCTCCCCCTCTCCGCGTCTCCTCTCGTAAAAAGCGCATTTTTTTCCCGTGCTGAGTATAACTCCCCCGCCAGAAACCGGGTTTTTGGCAAAAACCCGGTTTCTTAATTCTCTAGTTAATCGCTACCCAGTTGTTCTAAACGATCGGCAAATGCTAAGAGTTCCGTTTGCGATCGCCTAAAACACTCCTCCAGGCGATCCATTAACGGCATTAGCTTTTCTGGGTCGAGATCGAAAGCATAAATATTTCGCACCACATGACGGAAGCGGCGATATTCGTCCAGCAAATTAATCGTTTCCATCGATAAAACCGGAGGACGCAACCCAGATACGGTTATTCCCATCTGACTCAATAAATCTCGATGCCAGTTTTGAGTGCTTGGCATACTCTTATCGACGTTGGTGGCAACTAACGACAAAATTCGTTCCAAACCAGTATAAAAATCGTGCAAACTTAAGGCCGCAGCATCTACAAACAAATCGCGATTTTCTGAAACCTCCCGTCTGGCAGCAGCGATCGCTCTTTCCGCACGATTTACCGTCGTTTCTAAATTGCTTACTTCCTGACGAATGCGCCCGGCGACTATTAAATAATTTTGAATCATAATTCCACGCCTTCTTTTTCTATACTTGCCAAAATGGCAGGCTTACAAGCATTGACATCTACCAAATTTATCTCCATTTCATCATCCAACTGCCACACCGCATCAATGGCGCGAAAAGTATCTTGGGGAGAAATATCCCAAGCGGCAATATCCACATCAGACCAGAGATGAAAACAATCTTCTCTTACCAAAGAACCAAAAGCCACTACTTTTGTAGTCTTGAACTCCTCTTTTAAAAAAGCCGCTGCTAATTTCGCCAACTCCCAACCTCGCTTTTGTCTTGCCTCTCGTTGGGGCCGCGTTTGTTCTAAAAGTCGAATCGCCCCTTGACGATAGATCGCGATTTCTTCTGGTGTTAGTTCGCTAGTTGACATTTTACCTCCCCGCGCAATCAAAACTCTTTCGAGGCGATCGCTACATCTGTACTACTACTACCGCGAACGGTTAGTTTGACAATCTATTATAGCATCAACTTTTTTCCCTATAAAAAATAGTTTCCCCCCGCCTCGATCTCTCCGTAAAACCCTCTCTCCATTTAAGCAAGGCAACAATGCGCAGGGGCACACCCTAAAATTTACGCTCTTTAAAAAAAAAAGCATAATTGTTAATTATTAATTATTAATTATTAATTGCCGGTTGCCCTATCCGAAAAGTTTCGTTAAAATAACACCAGCAGTTTTAATAAAAGTCTTATGTACCTAACTTGGTTAGATAGCAACACTTGGTTAATGGAAATCGCCAATAAAAGAGTCCTAGTCGATCCGTGGCTGGCGGGCCCCCTAGTTTTCGGCAACCTCAACTGGTTATTTAAAGGAAAACGTCCCACCCCTCGTCCCATTCCCAAAAACATCGATCTCATAGTATTGTCCCAAGGTTTGGAAGACCACGCCCATCCCCCGACTCTCAAACAACTCGACAAAAATATTCCGGTGGTAGCTTCTCCTAATGCCGCTAAGGTGGTAAAAGAGTTAGGTTTCGCGCAAATAACCCCACTCCCACACGGCGAAAGCTTCACTCTGGAAAGGGCAGTAGAAATTAAAGCCCTTCCTGGGGCACCCATCGGTCCTTTTTTACAAGAAAATGCCTACATTTTGAAAGAGCTAACCACTGGTAGAAGCGTTTATTACGAACCACACGGCTATCATTCCCCTACTGCAAAAGAGTTTGCCCCCGTCGATGCCGTCATTACCCCCATCGTTAGCTTGACTTTGCCCCTACTGGGGCCAGTTATTAACGGTGCCGATAGTGCGTTGGAGGCGGCCAAGCTATTGCAACCTCAGATCGTGTTGCCCACTGCCGCTGGTGGGGAGGTGGAGTTTGAGGGATTATTATTATCTTTGCTGCGGGAAAAGGGCAGCGCTGAAGAGTTAACTTCTCAATTAAAAGAAAACAATCTTTCTACTCGGGTGATGGAACCTAAACCAGGCGATCGCTTTAGATTAAAGCTAGCCAAACAAACCCTGAAGCAGAGTTCGTAGCAATAACTTTAGTGCTAAAACCCGTGGATTTTTAGCACTAAAGTTATTGCTGGAAACGAGCTTAATTCAAAGCAACAATTATGATTTTTCACAAAAATAGATTATCCTTCAAACAAATAATTTTAATAATTCTCTGCTGCATCTATTTAATCTTCGGCAATGCCGAACCAGTTTTAGCTTCAATTCATGCTTACCCAATATCCGCCAACCAAATAATGTATCGTTCCCAACAAAGCCAGCGGGATAGCGGGAATAGTTCCTGGCAATTAGTGCTTTTTAAAACGGTGAATTTTGGCAAAATGGAAACTTTACACCTGCGACTGGTTGGGTTTCCCGGTTTTGCAGAAATAGCCCATCCCGAACCTTTGCAAATTGCGACTGCTAATGGTAAAGTATGGTTGGCTGAAGATGCGTTAATTAATTCCTCTTTTCCTGCTAACGTGGGAGAGTACGATTTTCGGGAAGTTATGAAGGAATTAGATAGGGAAATGCCCTTGTGGTTGACGGTATCTTTGAGAGGCGATAAATCTGTGGAATTAGTAGTACCTCCCTTTGCCGTTAAAGAATGGCTTCAGCTTTTAGATAAATAATTAAATCGAAAAAAACAGTAAAAAATTATGTTGAAAAAATTGGCAATTCTTTTATTATTGGTGGTTGGTTTAACTTTAATTTCTCCCCTAAATTACCCAACAGCTTTAGCGTTTAATTTAGACGCGGGCGAAGAAGTTTTTCAAAGCAATTGCGCTGGTTGTCATAAAGGAGGCGGCAATATTATGCGCTGGTGGAAGAATTTAAAATTAAAAACCTTGAAAAAGAACAAGTTAGGTTCGGAAGAGGCGATCGCCAATCTAGTAGCCAACGGCAAAGGCATTATGTCAGCCTACAAAGACCGTTTAACCGAAGAGGAAATTAACAATGTATCGGCTTATGTACTTAAACAAGCACAAAAAAATTGGCGCTAATTCTGGTTAATTGTTAGTTGGTAGAACAGGCGTCTCGCCTGTTAGTTGTTAGTTGTTATAGCAATTATTGAATCGGTGAAGTACATTTTCGATCCCCCTAAATCCCCCTTAAAAAGGGGGACTTTGAAATGGCTCCCCCCTTTTTAAGGGGGGCTGGGGGGGATCGCTCCAGTCGTA
>JAXHVR010000232.1:0-3579 GCA_034189005.1 Cyanobacteriota bacterium
GTTCCAAGAATGGGAAGTGGATTATTACCTGATCCTCTCTGGCGACCACCTCTATCGCATGGACTACCGCGATTTTATCAACCGCCACATCGAGACTGGGGCCGATGTCACCCTCTCCGTATTGCCCATCGACGAAGACCGGGCCTCGGATTTCGGTCTGATGAAAATTGACGACTCGGGCAGGATCGTAGATTTCAGCGAGAAGCCCAAAGGAGAAGCCCTCAAACAAATGGCCGTAGATACTACGACCCTGGGCTTAGACGCAGAACAGGCCAAAGAAAAACCTTACATTGCCTCAATGGGGATTTACGTTTTCAATAAAAGCGTACTCCAGAAATTGCTAGAAGACTTCCCAGACCAAACAGACTTTGGTAAAGAAATCATCCCCAACTGTTCCAAAGATTACAGCGTCCAAGCGTATCTGTTCGACGAGTATTGGGAAGACATTGGAACCATTCGGGCCTTCTACGATGCCAACTTGGCCCTGACCCAACAGCCCGAACCCGCATTCAGTTTCTACGACGAAAAGTCCCCCATCTATACTCGTTCCCGTTACTTGCCACCAACCAAATTGCTAAACTCTCAAGTAACAGAGTCGATGATTGCCGAGGGCTGTATTATCAAAGAATGCCGCATCCATCACTGCGTCTTAGGCTTGCGCAGTCGTATCGAAGCCGGTTGTGTAATAGAAGATTCCTTGCTCATGGGGGCGGATTATTACGAACCGTTCTCGGAACGGGAATCTGGGATGCAAAAAGGAGGAATCCCTCTAGGTATCGGTGCTAATACCACTATTCGGGGGGCGATAGTCGATAAAAATGCCCGCATCGGTCGCAACGTCCAAATTATTAATAAGGATGGAGTGGAAGAATCTAATCGCGAAGATGAAGGTTTCTACATCCGTGGAGGCGTTGTGGTGGTCCTGAAAAATGCCACCATTGCAGATGGAACCGTGATTTAATAAATCGCGCCCCACTAATAAGGCTGGGGCAAAGCTTATGGACATAAACATCTTCCGTCTTCAATTAAATTTACCCCCCATAAGCTTTGCCCCTACTAGCGCTGCACAGTTAAAATTGTGGGTAACAATTGACACGGAGACAGGTCGAAACGGAGACGCGGAGAGGGGGAGTCACCGCTCCGGAGTGCGTCTGCCCACAATTTTAGCTGTGTTGCCCTACTACAAATAAATCGATTCCTCCGAGCTCCTACCTCCGCCCTCTCTCCCTTGTCCGCAGGGGGATTTCAAGGTGAGGGAATTGCCATTACACTAGAAGCAAGAACCGAACTTGACGAAAAAGCTGCCTTTGATACTGTGAAATAGTAACGGGGGCTGGCCTTACGAGAGGCGATCGCCCATTATGGGTCATTTCCATCGTATTTGAATCCATCGATCCAGCAGCTTTAATCGGTAAAAATAGAGTAGAAGGAGGGAAGAAACAACATGGCAGCAACAGATTTTAAAGATTATTATTCAATTTTAGGAGTTAAGAAAAATGCCAGTGCTGACGAGCTAAAAAAGGCATTTAGAAAATTAGCCCGCAAATACCATCCAGATCTCAATCCAGGGGACCAAAAAGCAGAGGCCCGTTTCAAAGAAGTAAACGAAGCTTACGAAGTTCTTTCAGATACAGAGAAACGTAAAAAATACGACCAATTTGGTCAATATTGGAATCAAGTAGGTTCTAGCGGTGGATGGCCCGGACAGGGCGGCGGCGGAAGCACAGTAGATGTTGGTGGGTTCGACTTCAGCCAATATTCTACATTTGAGGAGTTTATCAATTCCCTACTCGGTCGGGCCGGCGGTCCGGGAGGCGGCTACGGCGGCAGCCCCGGCGGACAGCGAGGATACACCTATCGTACTACCACCGGGCGCGGTGGAGCGGGCGGGTTCGATCCTTTCTCGGGGTTTGAGAATCCCCGCGACAGCGCTTCCCTGGATATAGAAGCAAGCATTAGTCTGACTTTCGCCGAGGCATTTAAAGGTACCCAAAAGCGGGTAGGTAGCGGCGAAGTGTCGATCCCCCCAGGGGTGAAAAGTGGCAGTAAGATTCGGGTGAAAGGTCGCGGACAGGTCGATGCATTAAGCCAGAAACGAGGGGATTTATATTTGAAAGTAGATATTAAGCCTCACTCGTTTTTCCAGTTTGAGGGAGATAATCTCGTTTGCGAGTTGCCTATTAGTCCCGATGAGGCCGTGCTTGGGGCTTCTATTGAGGTGCCGACTCCCGATGGTAGCGTGACTTTGAACGTGCCGGCGGGCATTCGTTCGGGACAATCTCTGCGACTGCGGGGTAAGGGATGGCCAAAAACTAAGGGTGGCGGACGTACCGACCAATTGGTGCGAGTGACGATCGTGCCTCCAAAGAGTCCTAACGCGATCGAAAAAGAATGTTACGAGAAAATTAGGGATAATCGCAGTCACGATCCCCGGAGTCATTTAAAACAGGTTTCCCTGTAATCTCGACTATCCTTTCTGGTTCGTGGGATAGTCCGCCACGAACTATTAGTGGCTAAAAATAAAGATTAAAGGGTGCAGGACTGTAGGCTAAATTATTTATTAACTAAGTTGTTAAATGAATACCGAACAAACCCCTTTTCCCCATAGAAGTAAACCGGCAAGCGAGAGTAAAACGGCAAGTGAGTTGAGCGATCGCCTGGGCAAAACTTTTATTATTGCCTACAAGGAAGATACAGAAGAATTAGAGTCAACTCTAAAACAAGAAGGTTTACACCCTCTTGTAATGCGCCAACAACACCAGCCAGAATATAAAGAATATTCTCCTAGCTATCTTTGCTTGCTAAATCATAAAAATGTCTGGGAAATTGCTAAAAACGAAACTAAACCGACTTTAATTGTTGAGGCAGATTTCGTACCCGTAATAGGGTTTGGAAAGCTGCCTTTTCCTTTTAATATTAATCAAAGCGATGTGGGAATTAGCTGGCTTTACCTTTGCGCTCCCCAACTTTATAGCGTTACTCCAGACGGTTACGGGGAAGGTTTTTCTGCTTCGACTGTTGCCTATATCGTAACTCCAAAAGCGGCTGAGAAGTTGCTAGAATTGGAAGCGCAAAAAAAGGAAAATCCGGGACCCCAAAATTATTCGAGTTGGGATTCGGAATTAGACAATTTTCTGCGCAAGCGAGGGTTGAAAAATTATATCGCTTTTAGAAACTACGGGGAACATGGAGGTAAGCCGAATAAAGAACATCACGAGCGGGGTTTGAGTAAAGTTCATCGAGCTGACGTTCTTTATGGTAAGCTGGCTTTTACTCCCTCGTACGTTGATAAGGAAAAAAATACTCAGTTACAGTTGTTATCGGCGCGGTTTTATGCCAGGTTAAAAGGAATTGGTCGCTTGCTATTAGGTAAGTTTTTAAGAGTGTATGTTTTAAAAGGTTCTAGTTATCCGGGGAGATTGCTTAGTTTTGCAATCAGCCGACAGTTAACTATGCGCTTATAGCAATTATTGAATCGGTGAAGTACATCTTCGATCCCCCCCAGCCCCCCTTGAAAAGGGGGGAGCCGGAACAATTCAAAGTCCCCCTTTTTAAGGGGGATTTAGGGGGATCGATCCG
>JAXHVR010000233.1:0-3565 GCA_034189005.1 Cyanobacteriota bacterium
GTCCAGAGCAAATTTTGAGAAGACTGGTAAAGCCGCAATATTATTTCCCAATTCGTCAAATTCATCTAAATCCAAAACCTCAAGAAAAACAACTAATTTGGCGCGATATCTAAAGCTCGCTTTCCACCCCAACGTTCTACTATTTTATCGTCGTAGTCGTCTGCCGTTTCCAACACTGCTAAAACCGATTCTTCTAACTCGTTAGGGTCGCAGGTGGAGCCGACAATATTATGCTCGAAAACAATATTACCATCGCTATCTATTGAAAACCCGCCAAACATTGTATCGGTGTTAGTTCTCAGTAAAAAACGCAACAAATCGGGGCTTAATTCTGCACCGCTAACCACATAAGAACGAGAGCAAATAATAGCATCTTCCTGCCAAGGATAAATTCGCACCTCCACCCAAGCAGAACCCAAACAAATACCAACTCCCGGTTCGTCAAGTTTTTCCCAAGGATAATCGCTGAATAATTCCTGCATCCAGCCAAGGACTTTTTGATAAGATTCTTGTTGCGCTCGCGTTTTAAATTCCATCTTAATATTTCCTTCTATTTATTAAGAGGATTTTAATACGAAAGGAACCCCAAACAAATGTTATTGCGGGGGCGATCGCTCGAACCGAGATTATTTGTCCATCTGGGGCAAGTTCGATAAAATTTCCTACAATAAAGAAACTTAAGCCCTTATTCATCAGGAGAACCACTTTATGGGAATGACCCTTACACACAAAATACTGGCCAAAGCCGCCGGCAAGTCCGCCGTGGAACCAGGGGAGAATATTTGGGTAAACGTCGACGTCCTAATGACCCACGACGTCTGCGGCCCCGGGACCATTGGCATCTTCAAGAAGGAATTCGGCGAAAAGGCCAAAGTCTGGGATAAAGAAAAAATCGTCATCATCCCCGACCACTACATCTTCACCGCCGACGAACGCGCCAACCGCAACGTGGATATTCTCCGCGACTTCGCCGCCGAACAGAATCTTAAGTATTTCTACGACATTATCGATCGCTCGGACTTCAAAGCCAACCCCGACTATAAAGGTGTCTGTCACATCGCCCTGGCCCAGGAAGGACACACCCGCCCCGGGGAAGTTCTCTTCGGCACCGACTCTCACACTTGCAACGCGGGAGCCTTCGGGCAATTTGCCACTGGTATCGGTAACACGGACGCGGCCTTCATCATGGGAACCGGCAAACTCTTGGTAAAAGTGCCCGCCACCATGCGTTTCGTTCTCAACGGCGAAATGCCTGATTATCTTTTAGCCAAAGATTTAATTTTGCAAGTTATCGGCGATATCGGCGTTGCCGGTGCGACTTATCGGACCTTAGAATTTGCTGGAGACACCATCGGGCGGATGTCGATGGAAGAAAGGATGACCTTGTGCAATATGGCGATCGAAGCCGGCGGCAAAAACGCCACGATCGCTCCCGACGAAACCACTTTCGAGTACGTTCGTTCCCGCACCGACAAACCGTTTGAGACTTTTTATACCGATAGCGACGCTCAATTTTATAGCGATCGCACCTACGACGTCAGCAAATTAGAACCAGTCGTCGCCAAACCCCACTCCCCCGACAACCGCGACCTCGCCCGCAACTGCAGCGACGTCAAAATCGACCGCGTGTATATCGGTTCCTGCACTGGGGGCAAAATATCGGACTTTTTAAGCGCCGCCCGCCTCATCAAAGGTCATCGGGTGAAAGTTCCGACCTATTTAGTACCGGCAACCCAGAAAGTTTACGAAGACTTATTCAGCATCAAACACGAAGGTCAAACCCTATCAGAAATTTTCTTAGAAGCCGGCTGCATCGAGCCCGCCGCCCCCTCATGCGCCGCCTGTTTGGGAGGACCGAAAGACACCTTCGGTCGTCTAAACGAGCCGGAAGTCTGCGTTTCCACAACCAACCGCAACTTCCCCGGTCGCATGGGTAACAAACAAGGGCAAGTATATCTAGCCTCTCCCTATACCGCAGCGGCCTCGGCGCTAACCGGATACGTCACCGATCCCCGCGAATTCTTAGGATAGTATGTTAGTGGAACGCGCGTCGCGCGTTCCATAGATTGAAACTGCTCGATATTTACGGAGTATATTTTTGTGAGTTGCTACGAAGGAGAAGAGCGAAGTTGGCGAGAAGATAGAAGACTCTCGGTTGGCGAAATTAAAAAATTACAGGATGCAGGATATGACATTCACGACCTTAAAAGAGATTGCCCGGCAGGTGTTCCTGCTAGATGCGATCTTTTTAAGGATAGAAATGGAAATATTTACGTTAAGCCTAAAAACGGTCGAGGAGCGGGAGAGCCAGTCGATATCAACATTTACGAAATTTAAACAAGGTGAATTAAATGAATTTTCAAATTTCCGTATATTTCATGTTGACAGGAAAAGAACTTAATCCCGAAGCAATTACCGATAAATTGGGAATTGCTCCAACTAAGACTTTTCGCGCTGGCGAGTTAATTCAGCCAAAAGCAAGCCCCCGCTGGCGACAAAATGGCTGGCTGTTAGAGTCTAAACTCCACAAGTCAGCCGAGTTAGAAGAACATATAGAATTTATTTTTGAAAAGCTACAACCTTGCTGGAATGTATTAAAAGAACTCGGTCAAATCTACGAAGCGGCCTTCGATTGCGTAGTTTATGTTTATGAATATGTACCCGCTTTATCTTGGGAACAAAATATTATTAAAAAGGTGGCAGAGCTTAATGCCAGAATTGATGTCGATCTAATTTATTCTAGTGCAGGCAGCGAGTAATGGTTGGTGCGCGGGGTGCGGCCCTACTTGTTTTGGTGACAATTCTCTGATATGCTATTATTGGCTTTGACCTTTATTAACTCAAAAGGAGACAAAATGAGTAAAAAACTGCGCAACCTCTTAATTGGAGCCGGAGTCGCCGCTGCTGGTGGCATTGGCACTAAAATGGCTGTCGATTATTTCAAAAACCGGGACAAGGAAGAGGACGTTGAAGGGCCCGCCGTAACGGACCAAGCGGAAGAAGAGGTTGACGAGCAATCTCCAGCAGGAGCGATCTCCGACGAGGAGGTGGCTTACGTTAATGTAGAGCCCAGTTCGGTTCAAGGTTTCCTCGATAGCAGCTTCGGTTCTCCCGGTCGCTATACTCCCACCCGCGCGCCCAAGGTCTTTGAATACCAAGGCCAACAATATATGGTTATCTGGGCTTACGATAACGAGAAGGATAAAAATCAGATGTTAGCTTTCGCTTATCAAGAAGATAGCCGACACATGATCGCTAGCGTCGGGTACACGGCAGATAGCACTGACTACAACATCAACTTAGATGACACGCCTTTGGCCGTAGAAGTTAATGGCGAACAGATTAAATCCGGTCAGGATAGTACCGGTGGTGCTGATGAAGTGGACCTGGTTGTAGCTGCTTAGGTCGAATAGAGGACAAGGGAGACGCGGAGACGCGGAGACGCGGAGACGCGGAGACGCGGAGACGCGGAGACGCGGAGACGCGGAGACGCGGAGACGCGGAGACGCGGAGAGGGGATGTCACCGCGTCTCCCTGTCCCCGTGTCTCCGCGTCTCCCCTCCCC
>JAXHVR010000234.1:0-3485 GCA_034189005.1 Cyanobacteriota bacterium
AGTTGTTAGTTGTTAGTTGTTAGTTGTTAGTTGTTAGTTGTTAGTTGTTAGTTGTTAGTTGTTAGTTGTTAGTTGTTAGTTGTTAGTTGACCTAATTTGTGTTTTTGCAAATATGATATGCACCCATATTAAGGGATAGAAAACAATTAAAATCTCCAAGAATACAATAGTATTGTTGGGTTACACTGCGTTCCACCCAACCTACAAATCCTACAAATCCTCAATTGTTAATTGTTAATTATTAATTATTAATTGCTGCTCCATTTATTAAAATATCGAACTCTTCAGTCTTGCGAATACTTTCAAAGTCAGCCTCTTGTATCGCGATTTGCTTGGCATATTTAGCATTGAGATGAATTGCTTTTTTTAAAGTTTCTATAGCTTCTTCCACCTTATTTTGCAAAGCATAACAGCGAGCTTTATTATACCAAGCGCTAAAGAAATTGGGACGCAGCTTAGTGGCATTATCGTAACAAGCGATCGCCTCTCCATAAATGCCCAATTTACTCAAAGAAACACCCCGATTGTTCCAAGCATCGCTATAGTCGTTTTTAATAGCTAAAGCTTGGTTATAAGACTTAACAGCTTCTTGATAGTTTTGCAATTTAGCTAAAGAAACTCCCCTATTATTCCAAGCATCGGCATAATCTGGTTTGACTTTAATCGCTTGTTCGTAGGAAACGATCGCCTCCTGATATTGCTGCAATTCTAACAAACAAACCCCCCGATTGTTCCAAGCATCGGGATATTCCGGTCGAATTTGTAAAGCGCGATCGTAAGAAGCGATCGCATCCTCATACTTCTGCAACCTAGTCAGTACCACCCCTCTATTATTCCAAGTATCCGCCATTTCTGGATGAATTTTTAATGCTTTTTCGTAGCTGGAAATTGCTTCATCGTAGCGTCCTTCCATGAAAAAATTATCCCCCTGCTTGGCATAATCGTTTGCCATTAATAAAGGCTCGGAATCATCGGGCATCGCCTCGGAATACTGCAATAAAGTTCCTTCTGTATGCAGTTGTTCTATTTGTTGGTCGGCTATATTACTCTGTTGGTGCAGATTATCTAATACTGCTTGAGCTTCGGTCACGATAACTTTTAGTTGAGCAATAGTATCATATTTAATACTTTCTATTTCTTGTTCTGCCAAACTTATCTTCTTTGCTAATCTGCCCTGTAAAATCCAAACTCCAGCAGCAGCTATGGTAGGAAATAAAGCTAATAAAAAGAGAAAAGTGTTGAGCAAACCTATAGTATGACCGAAAACATAATTAACCTCTTCTCGGACTAGCTCGCGAATTTCATCCCTTGGTTGAGTAGATTCGATCGCCCCTGTATTTTGAGCGAATAAAACACTGCTATCCCTTCCTCGAATAGATTTCTCAGCTATCCGGCCAATTTCTCCATTGGGAAAACTAGGGCCACCGTCTTTCTCTGCCTTCAGCCCCAAATTAGGGAAGGCCTCTGCTCCAGCACTAGATAGTAAAATAGTTAAAACAGCGCAGGGAACTGCTGCTAGCTGATGTAAGGAGATGGACTGCTTGGGCCAAAGCAGAAAGCAAAACCTCTTCCGATTTCTAATTTTCATAGCTTCTTGAGACCGTAATTTTATTACTAGATAATAAATGATGAATGACTGGATAGAAATTGGAACTATTGTCGCCCCCCAAGGTTTGGCGGGGGAAGTCCGGGTTTATCCCAACTCGGAATTGCCAGAAAGATTTCTCGAACCCGGAATGCGGTGGTTGTTGCCCCCAGGAGAGAGGGAACCGCAACAAGTAGAAATACTCGGCGGTCGCTATCTCTCTGGGAAGGATCTTTATGTGGTGGAGTTGGAAGGGATAGAAACCCGAGAACAGGCAGAGGGATTAAGAGATAGTCAGTTGTTGGTTAAAAGCAGCGATCGCCCCCATCTCGAAGATGACGAATTTTACACCCTGGACTTGATCGGTTTAGAAGTTATTAACCAACTTGACGGCCAGACTCTAGGGACTGTTGTCGATGTTATGAATGCAGGTCACGACGTTTTAGAAATAGAGATGCTCTCCCCCCCATCCCAGGAGGAGGACTCGAAAGTTATTTCTCCCGAACCTATTGCCGCCGATAATTCTGCCAATAACCAGCAGACTTCTAGGCGCAAAAAACGCAAACCAAAACGAAAACCTCCCAAGCAAAAAAAACTTCTGGTTCCTTTCGTTCTGGATATAGTTCCGGTTGTCGATTTAGAAAAAGGTCGCATAGAAATAACTCCCCCACCAGGTTTAATCGATCTTTAATCGCGCTTTGCGATTACTACAAACAGTTGGTTCGTAGTAATCGCAAAGCGCGATTTTCTTTATTAACTCAAGCTACCCGATATTTAATTCTTTAATAGCGGGTAAAAAGTTTTTATTTTCATGGCTGGGGCGACTCAATTTTATCAAGACAAAGCGTTCGATGGAAGAGAGATTAGCCCACTGTTCTAAAGCGATCTCAACCTTTTCTTCTTCAGCTTTATCCTTAACCGTATCGGGAATTTGAGTGGCATCGTTCCAAGGGGGGTTTTCTTCTACTGGCAAGTCTTTCGCGGGGACTTTCGCGTATTCGAGAACTTGCTGATGCAACCATTTTCGGTAAGCTTCGATTTCTGCCGCTGTTTCGCAGGGTTTATCTACTAAAGCTTGGCGAATTTCTTGACTGAATTCGTGCCAGTGGGATAATTTTAATTTGACACCGCAAGTGTCGAGTTTATAGCGTACTGTCATGGGAATGCAGCGCAAGTTGTTTACGAAGTCTCGTTCAAATTCAAAGTAGGGTTTAGTCATCCGTTCAATTGTTATTATTTAGAGAGATTTAATGGTTATTTGATTTAGTTTTTTGATAGCTAATAATTAAGTAACTAATGGATAGGGCAAAAATCGCTAATGCCAAACCAATTAAGTCTATTCCAGTTTTTTTGTCCAAGTCGAAAATAATGATTTTCCTAGCAACAGCAATTAAAGATGTTGCAATTACTAATTCTACTTGAAAAACGTGTTTTTTAAGGTAAGCGGTAATATTTTCTAATATCTCTAAAGCAATTAAGATATTTAGAAATAAGCCAAATATTTCAAAGAGAGTAGATTTTAAATGAAAATTTGATTCCTCGGATAATCGTCTGACTTCAAAAGATAAATTTTGAATTAGAAAAATTATTAATTCAAAGACTGCAAATAGAGTTACTCCTACCATTGCGAGGGACAATATCTTGGCTACGATAATTTCTATGCCTTCGATAAATTGAAGAAAACCTTCGTCTTTTTTTGGTGAAAAAAACCGCCTTAATTGTTTTGTAAAACGTCCCATTGTTAAATAGCCATCTAATATTTAAGTTTCGCAAAGGAAAGAAAAAAAGGTGCATCTTAATTTTTAACAAAACCAATATAGCAATCCGTGCAGGGGTTATAGCAATTATTGAATCGGTGAAGTACACCCAGCTCGATCCCCCGTTGGTCCCCCTTAAAAAG
>JAXHVR010000235.1:0-3362 GCA_034189005.1 Cyanobacteriota bacterium
AGGAAACTATGATTCATAATTCCTTCGCCCCGAGTTAAGCGGAGAAACTCGCCTCGGAAACCGATCAAACCTCTAGCTGGTACGGCGAATTCTAGCTGAGTTCTACCGTTACTGCCAACCTGCATATCTAGCATTTCGCCTTTGCGCTGACCGATTCCTTCGATACAACCGCCAACACCCTCTTCGGGAACATCTAATACCAAACATTCAAAAGGTTCGCAGGGTTGACCCTTGACTTCTCGGTAAATTACTTGAGGCTGAGATACTTGGAATTCATAGCCTTCTCTGCGCATAGTCTCGATGAGAATACCCAAGTGCAATTCCCCGCGACCGGACACGGAAAATTTATCTGGAGAGTCGGTTTCTTCTACTCGCAAAGCCACGTTAGTTTCTAACTCTCTCAAGAGGCGATCGCGCAATTTTCGCGAAGTTACAAACTGCCCTTCTTGTCCGGCAAAAGGCGAATCGTTGACGCTAAAAGTCATCTGCAAAGTCGGTTCGTCAACGCTGATTAAAGGCAGTGCTTGAGGTTCGTTCGGACAAGTAATAGTCTCCCCAATATTAGCATCGGCGAAACCGGCTACGGCAACAAGATTTCCGGCAGAAGCTTCTTCAATTTCGATGCGTTGCAAGCCTTCAAAACCCATCAATTTTGTGACTTTATATTTAGCAACTTTACCGTCTTCTTTCACTATGGCAGCCTGCTGGGAGGCTTTAATTTTACCATTATGAATTCGACCGATTACTATTCTGCCTAAATATTCCGAATAATCCAAAGTCGTCACTTGTAATTGTAGGGGTTTATCCGGGTCTCCCACTGGTGGGGGAACGTGTTCTAAGATCGACTGGAATAGGCATTTCATATCCGTCGATTCCTTGTCGAGGTCTTCCGTTGCGTATCCAGCGAGTCCCGAAGCAAATAGATAGGGAAATTCGCATTGGTCGTCATCGGCACCTAATTCTAGGAATAGATCTAAGACCTTATCTACAGCCCCATAAGGATCTGCTTGGGGGCGATCGATTTTATTGACAACCACTATAGGCCGCAGTCCTTTTTCTAAAGCTTTTTTGAGGACGAACCGGGTTTGAGGCATGGGCCCCTCGTTGGCATCCACGATTAACAAGCAACCATCGACCATTCCCAAGACTCGTTCCACTTCGCCGCCGAAGTCGGCGTGGCCGGGGGTATCGACGATATTGATGAGGGTGTCTTTATATTTAACAGCCGTGTTTTTCGAGAGGATGGTGATGCCCCGTTCCCGTTCGAGGTCGTTGGAGTCCATTACGCAATCTGGTATCTCTTCCCCCTCGCGGAAGATGCCGGATTGTTTGAGAAGGGAATCTACTAGGGTAGTTTTGCCGTGGTCAACGTGGGCGATTATGGCTACGTTCCGAATAGGGATAGACATAAATGATGTGCGTGTCTGATTTACTTTAAATTTCTTAACAATTCTAGCTTATTTGGGGCATTATCGGGCTCCCTCTCTGGTTGTTGGGACAATTTAGGGCCCGATTTTGAGGATGTCCCTGGCTGCTGTAGGCTGCCCTGACCCTGACATTCTGGATGTCTAATTTTCAATTAGACATTTTTATTTAGAAAACCAAAAGTCAAAATTAAAAATATATTCTGTTAAATAATTCTTGATTGAGGAGCCAAATTTTAAGCGATCGACTACGAGTAAGGCCCCAATTAAAATTAGAGCTTATAGCAATCTGGATGTTGGGAAAGCGATCGCTACTTGTGGGAGTAAAAATACCCAGAAAAAAGAATGACACGAGTAATGTATATCGCCGATGCGGTAACTACTTTAGCTAGAGTGGAAGTTGAATCAACTTAAAAATTTAAAAAAGCTGAAATAGATGCCTATTCTTCTCCCCCTTGTCAAAAGAGCGCTAACAATAAACGCGACATAAAAACTTAGAAATAATGTTGTTATTAAAATAAATATATTCTCCAGAAAACATTTAAAAAAACATCCATAAGACCTAGAAGAAACTATTAAGAATATTGACACTCCAGATCCCGGAGGCTAGAATGGGTGCGTTGTTAGATCGAGACCATAAAGCACCTACTTCTGTTATGTCGTTGCCCCCATCTTTAGAAAAGATAGTTAAGCGCTTTAAAGGCGCATCCTCCAATAAACTGCGTTACGAACAACTGCTCTGGTATGCTAAAAAGCTGCCGGAATTTCCCGATTCGGAAAAACTGCCTGGAAATAAAGTCCAAGGTTGTGTTTCCCAGGTTTATATCATCTCTAGCCTAGATGAGGAAGGAAAAATCTCCTATCGGGGAGATTCCGACGCTCAACTTACTAAAGGTTTAGTGGCTCTTTTGATAGAAGGACTTAACGGAGCCACACCAGAAACAGTGTCCGAATTAGCTCCTGATTTTATTCAAGATACAGGTTTAACTGTTAGTTTAACTCCATCTCGTGCTAATGGCTTTTATAACATTTTTAAATTCATGCAAGAGCGAGCCAAAAGTCATTTATAAACCCGAATACTACAAGCTAAACTAATTAAATAAAGACAAGTTAAATAGTCTCCAATATCCCTCATTATGCTTGTGGCAAAAGCTGGAAAAAAGGAAGTAGGCAGGAAGAGCGAAGCATGAAAAACCTACGACCAAACATTTTATGAGTTACTTTTGCCGCCGCGAGGGATCGTTGTTGAGTTGAGAATTAAGGATTAACTGGAGCGACTGCAGTTTTTCTACTTGTTAATTCCCAGCTTTGGGAATTAGAAACTTGAATCCAGTACAAATACTAATATTGCGACAGTTACTAAAGTAAAAAATGATACTTTTAACTGTACGAGAAAATATTAGTATTCGAGCAAGCGCCAGTTAAAAAGCTTGTTTTTTCAGAGTTTTTACTGACTGGTCAGGTAAACCAGCCTCAAAAATCAAAGTCCCTGCAATTGGCAGTGACTCTTGCCCAAACTAGATAGGGAAAGTTAGTTCCAATCCAATCTAGTGAAGGATAGTTTGACCAAATTTTCGCAAATAATTTTTTGAAAAACAGTTTATGAGTGGAACGATTATCGAGATGATGGATATGGAAGCCCTCAGAGAACGTGCGGGACTTACCCGCGCCGAAGTGGCAGACAGGCTAGAAATAAGCGAAACTAGCGTTCGCAACTGGGAAACTGGACGTACCGAACCGACGATGACCCCTCAGAGGTATCAAAAGCTTCTCCAGATATTGCAATGCACTCCAAAGGAATTGGCCAATGCTTGCGGACAATCCCTCGATCGGCGTCAAAAACTTAAACCAGGAAGGCCGAGAAAGGTTGCAAACAGTAACGGACATTTGAATATGGCCCAACAAACAATAGGAAATTAAGTAATTAACAATTAATAA
>JAXHVR010000236.1:0-3225 GCA_034189005.1 Cyanobacteriota bacterium
TAAAAATGACCAAAGAAACAGCAAATTATGACGAACCCTGGAAAGCAGCAATAGGAGAATATTTCCAGCAGTTCGTCGAATTCTTTTACCCCGACATCCACGCAGAAATAGACTGGCAAAAACAGCCAATATCTCTGGATAAAGAACTAGCACAAATAACCGCATCCTCCGAAACCGAAAAACGTCAAGCCGACAAACTATTTAAAGTATGGCGATTAAGCGACGACGAGGAAATCTGGATTCTCATCCACATCGAAGTACAAAGCCAATACGAAACAGAATTTGCCGAGAGGATGTTTATTTACAATTATAGAGCTTTCGACCTCTATCGCCAACCGGTCATTGGTTTAGCAATATTAGGAGATAATAGACCATCTTGGAAACCAAATTCTTATTCTTACGGCTTAGGAAATAGCGAACTCAAATACAAGTTTGCCGTCAAAAAACTCTTAGACTACCAGTGGGAGGAATTAGAAACCAACAACAACCCCTTTGCTATAATGGTAATGGCTCATCTGCGAACCCAAAGTACCACTCAAAATCTCGAAGAAAGGGGAGAGTGGAAGTGGGAATTAATCAAAAGTTTGTACGAGAGGGGCTACGCCGACTTAGAAATTGCAAACCTGTTTAAATTCATGGATAAAATGATGACAGTACCCTCAGAATTACAAGAGCAAATCAAAACCAAAATCCGGCAATACGAAGCGGAAAGAAAAGTACCTTTTTTGAGTACGATGGAAGAAATGGCGATCGCAAAAGGAAGAGAAGAAGGAAGAGAAGAAGGAAGAGAAGAAGGTGAAAAATCCAACAATAAAAAATCCATCATCAACCTGCTGCAAGCGAGATTTGGCGAACTTCCAGAAACTCTCATCGAAAGCGTTAACAAAATCGACGAAGTAGCAGTTTTAGAAAAGCTACTTTTAGAAACAATAAGCGTGGGTTCGGCAGAGGAATTTGAGGAATTGATTAAAGAGAACTTGAAGGAGGAAAATTAGATGCCAATAAACCAGATTTTTTGACCGATCCAGAAACCGGGTTTTTTCAAAAAACCCGGTTTCTAAAAGCCTTAATAACAATGACCAAATCAACAGCTAACCATGATGAACCCTGGAAAGCAGCCATTAGGGAATACTTCCAAATAGAAGTACAAAATTGTTAACTGTTCATTGATTTTGCTATAATAGTAATGGCTCACCTTAAAACTCAAAGCACCCCTAAAAACCTCGAAGAAAGGGAAGAGGAGAAATGGAAACTAATCAAAAGTCTGTACGAGAGGGACTACGCCGAATTGGAAGTTGTAAACCTGTTTAGATTCATAGATAAGATGATGACACTAAATACAGAACTGGAAGAGAAATTGTACGCCAAAGTCCGACAATACGAAGCGGAAAGAAAAACGCCTTTTTTGAGTAGGATGGAGGAAATTGCCATCGAAAAAACCGCTAAATCTACTAACAACAAATCCATAATAAATCTGCTGCACAAACGCTTCGGCGAACTCTCAGAAACCCTCGTCGAAAAGATTAACAAAATTGACGATATCTCAGTTTTAGAAAAGCTAATTTTAGACACAATAAGCGTGACTTCTGCTGAGGAATTTGAGGGATTGATTATAGGAATAGAGAACAGAACTAAATCTATTCAAAAAAAATCAATAACAACTCTGCTAGAAACGAGATTTGGCGAACTCCCAGAAACCCTCGTGGAAAGCGTTAATAAAGTTGACGATATCTCAATTTTAGACAAGCTAGGTTTAGAAACAATGAGCGTCAATTCAGTGGAGGAATTTGAGGAGTTGGTTAACCCTAATTTGAGGGAACAAAATTAATTGGGTGTCTCGGGATTGAGAAACCGGGTTTTTTCAAAAAACACGGTTTCTGAAGTCTTGATAATTAAAGAAGCGATCGCCCACGCCTATCCTCCAAAAAACAATCGCTAAAGCGATTACTACGAACGGGAACAATCGCTAAAGCGATTACTACGAACTATGCCAGCCACCAAACAATACATCGACCCTACGATTAAACCAACTATTAACATAACTATTTTCGCTTCCCCGAAACCTTTTATTAATAACATCGCTACTATTCAAATTAATGCGATTAAAAGCTGGAACCAACTAAAACCAAAACCGCAAATTATCCTCTGCGGCAACGAAAAGGGAACTGCGGATATTGCTAGAGAATTAAATATCGGCCATCTTCCTAATATTAAATGCAATCAATATGGCACTCCTCTATTAAACGATATTTTCGCTAAAGTCAGCGCCACTGCTAAAAATAACCTCCTAACTTACGTCAATTCCGATATTATTTTAACTAGCGACTTTCTGCCGGCAATTCAACAAGTCGCTGGCAAACATCCACGGTTTTTAATCTTAGGTAGGCGGTGGAATCTTGATGTTAATGAAGCGATCGATTTTGAGGATTCTAATTGGCAGGAGAAATTGAGCGATCGCCTCCAACAAACCGCAACTTGCAGCGGGGTGGGTGCCTTGGATTATTTTGTTTTCCCCAAACCTCTTTTTTCCCAACTGCCAAGGTTCGCTATAGGCCGCCCCGGTTGGGATAATTGGATGGTGGGAGAAGCTTTAAAAAATCGAATTCCAGTTATTAATGCCAGTCTGGTTATTAAACCCATCCACCAAAATCACGATTACAATCATCTTCGCGGTAAAAGAATTGAGGCTTTTCAAGGCAAGGAGGCCCGAGAAAACGAACGACTTTTGCGTGCAGAAGGTAGGGCGGGAAATAGCGCGGATGCTAATTGGTATTTGGTGCCGATAACTGCGGCAAATAATCCCTCGGTTACGGTGGTAGTTGTTGGTAAAAATAATCGAGAAAATGTGGGCCAACAAACTTATGGAGATTATGAGTTAGTTGTAATAGATGACGGTCTTAATAAAGTCGCTGCCCGCAACGAGGGTTTGGCAAGGGCGCGGGGAGAGTTTGTGGTTTTTTTGGAGGGCGTTAGCTTCTTCTTACCAGATAAGTTGGCGGCGCAAATTAGCTGTTTTGAAAATAAGGCTGCTTCTTTGGAGATGGTTTTTAGCGGGTGGGAGGTGGTTTATCCCCCCCGGTCACCTTTATTAAGGGGGGAAGCGGATCCCCCCCTGCCCCCCTTATTAAGGGGGGAGATGGAGGAGGCATTGGGGGAAGCGGATCCCCCCCTGCCCCCCTTATTAAGGGGGGAGATGGAGGAGGCATTGGGGGAAGCGGATCCCCC
>JAXHVR010000237.1:0-3105 GCA_034189005.1 Cyanobacteriota bacterium
ATGAACAAGCCAAAACGCTGCTTAGTCTGCAAGCAAACTTTCCCCGAAGCTCACATTTTTTACAGCGGGTTGTGTCAGAGTTGCGGGGATTTGAACTACGCAAAGCGCGGTCAAACGGCGGATTTGCGCGGGGCGATCGCTCTAGTCACGGGGGCGCGAGTTAAAATCGGCTATGCCGTTGCTTTGAGATTGCTGCGGGCGGGGGCGCAAGTTATAGCTACTACCCGCTTTCCTCGGGATGCGGCCAGTCGATTTGCTGGGGAAGGGGATTTTAAGGAATGGAGCGATCGCCTCCAGGTTTACGCACTGGACCTGCGCCACCTTCCCAGGGTGGAAGCTTTCGCACGACACGTTATTAACTGTTATCCCCGACTGGACATCATTATTAACAATGCGGCCCAAACTATTCGCCGTCCGCCGGCATTTTACGAACATTTGCTGTCTTTCGAGTCTCTGCCACCAGAACAACTGCCGTCAGAAATAAAAGGGTTACTGGGGCGATCGCCAGAGAAGAATATCGAAGTCTCCCAATATTTGCCCGCCCCAGTCGATAATATTTTGCCGGAAAAGACGGAAAGCGATCGGGCTTATTTTCCGGCCGGCATCTACGACGAAGACGACCAACAATTAGATTTGCGACCCTTCAACAGTTGGCTGATGAAAGACGACGAAGTAAGCGTATTAGAATTGTTGGAAGTTCACGTTATTAACGCGATCGCTCCTTTTGTCATTAATAGCAGGCTCAAGACTTTGATGAAGAGAGCGGAAAATCCTAAATATATTATCAATGTTTCTTCAAAGGAAGGACAGTTCAACACTGGTAAGAAACCTTGGCGACACCCTCACACGAATATGGCCAAAGCTGCGCTCAATCAAATGACGCGGACTTGTGCGTTGGAGTATGCCAAGCACCGAATTTATATGAACGCAGTCGATCCTGGTTGGATAAGCTTCGAGCATCCTTACCACTTAGTCAGAGAAATGCGCGATCGGGGCGTTCGACCGCCTTTCGATGTAGTCGATGGCGCGGCGAGGATTTGCGATCCGATTTATCTGGGAGTTAACGAAGACCGCTATTTATTTGGCAAGTTGTTTAAAGATTATACCGAGTCCCAGTGGTGATATAGCAATCCTACTAAATAATTTGCGATATTGAAGACAAACCCGGTTTCTTGCCTCCGAATTTTTCATAACCCCCGCACGGATTGCTATATTAAGTCGCAATAAATGCCTCCCGCGGAAAAACAAGAGGTTCAAAGGCGTAAAACCAGTAATATCGATGGTTTTACGCCTTTAAGCAAATTATTAATTATTAATTATTAATTATTAATTGTTACTCCGTCTGCTTGACCCATTCTACAACGCCGTCGGCCAAAACTTCAGCTAATTTCTGCTGTTCCTGCGGATCGACAATCCATTCAAACTCGTAGGGATTAATCATAAAACCCAACTCTAACAATACGGAAGGAGCGATCGCCGGACGCGCCAGGGCGAGATTATTCCAAAACACTCCATAAGAAGGTCGGCGCAATTGTTCCGTTAAATAATTGTGCAAAAACACAGCCAAACCGTGTGCTTGTGGATGATACCAAAAGGTACCGATTCCTTTAGTTTCCATAGCATTGCCGTAATCTGGCAGAGCGTTATAATGCACCGATAGCGCTAAATCCGGTTCTTCTGCTTCGATGATTTCTACCCGGTCTTTCGGCCACAAATCGTCGTCCCCCTCCCGCGTCATCACTACGGAGGCGCCGCGCTTAACTAATTCGTCGCGGAATAATTTAGAAACTTTCAAAACTACATCTTTCTCAGGATAACCGTTGGGGCCGACAGCGCCCAAATCGTTTTCGCTGCCGTGTCCGGGATCTATAAGAATGTTCATCCCCGCCAGAGGGCGATCGCTTTGGAAGGTATTTCCACCGGCACCCACTGGCGGATGCCGCAAAGTTAAAATTAAAGTAGTTCCTTCGTACCTCAATTTATAACCCCATTGCTGTTTGCTTTTGAAGCGAAACGTATATTTAACTGCCTGTTCCCCCTGTCCAGGGGATATAACCGGCTGCCAGTCCAATCGTTCGATATAGGGGTCGTCGTCGAAACGAATGGTATCGGTTTGGGCGATGGTATTGTGGAGGGTGATGCTGAAACCGCTGTCGTTTTGTTCCACGCTGACGGGCACCGCTGCTTGGAGGGGGAAAAATACTTCGGTGGCATTGGCGGCGGGGCGGGCCAGGAGGCTTCTGATAAAAGATCGCGGCGGTATGGCATCGGTAAAGATTTTGGTTTCCTCAGCTTTTATCCACGCGCCATAATCCAATCGCAGAAATTCCCCTTCCCTACCTGTAATCAGCGCCCTGGTTCCTTTTGGCAGGGGAGTCAAGCGGGAATGATCCGTACTCGGACCGGTTCGGGCGATGCCTCCATCCACCGTTACCTCCGCTACCTCGAACATGGTCGGGGACATGATGGTAACTTTGCCGGGGCCTTCTTGGGAGATGGTGCGACCGTTTTTGGTTAGTTGAAAGGTTGGTTTGCCTAATTCTCCGGAATTTTCCGCTTTGGCGCAACCTTGATAAAAACCGGTGAAGTTGTCCCTCGGCACCGGTTGATTGTCTCCAGTTAATACGGATAGGTTGCTGGGTAGGTTGGCAACTTGAGATTGGGATAGTAGGGGAATGTTTAGGCTGCCCAGACGAACGGATAATTGGGAATCTGGGGTAGCGATCGCGCTGAAGCAGATCAACTCTCCCGGCATTCGGGCGATATCCACCGCCGGCGTGAGGGTACTTTCGGCAAAAGCCACTCCTTGAGGCACTACTGGGTCGTTAGAAACGCGGTTCACTACGATCGCCTTTTCTTCGTCTTTGTAGCGCAGGGTAAAGGTATTTTCCCCCATGTTTAAGGAGAAAGATGGGGCGAAGTGCCCGGCAGGACTGCGTTCGATGGACTGACCGTTAACTAACACTTCGGCATCTGGGGGGGCGGTGCCGATGATGAAGGTGCGAGGGGATGCGGTGGTGTATTCCCCTGTTTTGGGATAGACTACTAATAAGGATTGTTGTTGTTCTTGTTGTGCCAGCACTGGTGATGCCATTATGGTAGTTA
>JAXHVR010000238.1:0-3095 GCA_034189005.1 Cyanobacteriota bacterium
CGATGTTCGATGCGGACGTTACCGCAGTCAAACACTTCGGCCATCCCCTCTGTTTGTGGAACGGCAACCAAAAGTTACATACTCAAAATGCAGTTTTAGCCGGGGAAGCAGCTTGTATAGTGGATCCGTTTACCGCAGAAGGCATTCGCCCTTCTATGTTTAGCGGTATTAAAGCCGCTGAGGCAATCGATCGCGCCCTAACTGGCGATATTTTTGCTCTGGAAAAATACACCCAAATTATAACCGAAGAATGGGGCAGCGACTTAGTTTGGGCCCAGCGTTTGGCGCGGGCGTTTAGTCGTTTTCCCAGAGCCGGTTATAATTTGGGAGTGAGGCGGTCTAATGCTACTGTTATTATGACTAAAGTTCTCTCTGGAGAACTGCGTTACTCCGATGTGGTTAATAAGGCGTTGCAACGACTTTTGCCGTTTTGAATGGGTACCCAGATGCCTGTTCTACGGGTGAGTTATCCGCCGGGAACAGGAAAAAACAGGCAAGAACAAAGAACAGGCGAGACGCCTGTTCTACGGGTGGGATGCTCCCAAATTATTGCTCCACTGGTTCTCTGGGAGGACTAGACTTACTCATTAGGCGTTCCCGGCGTTGGCGGCACAAATCTGCTTCCACCATCGCAGTTAGTTCCTCTAATTGTAGGCCCCACAGTTCTAGCTGTCGGTTGCTTTCCCGCAGGCGATCGACGTTGCGCTTTCTGGTTTCAGCATCGGGTATTTTTTTTTCTATCATGGTAGGTTCCAACTCCTTTTCACATCTCGGACGCTGGCAGCACCAACATCAATGGCAGTTTGGCCATTTTCGATGGTCTGTGCCAATAACTCTAGGGTAGCATTAGGAGCAACGGGTTGATACTCAAGAACCTTCAGCAATAGGTTGTGAAGAGCAGAATAAGGAACGGTTAGCCGTTCCCTGGCACTCTGAAGTTCTTCTAACTCGCCGAGGGTTTCTGAAGTTTCCCCATACTGCTCGAATAGCTGCCACTCCGCCGCCGATGCTTCTTCTATGCCTTCGGCTAGCTGTCGCATCAGGCTGAATATTGTGCTTAAAGTTTCCTCTGGTAGCTTGGCCATTATTTTCGATCGCAACGTACAAGATAAATATACCATCATTATTGCTGCGCGTAAAGCCTAAAATTAGTATAATTTTTTAATTTCTGCCAAAGCAATAGGCAGTATCCAAACCCACCGTTTTTCCCCGTAACTGTTCTATCCATTGCATTTGCCGCGCTCCTGGTTAACATATTCTTGTGCGTCTATACCTTGCCAGATTTCTTTACCCAACCCCTCCAATTCCATAATACTATGTTGCGGTTTGGCCATCACTCGGTGACGCACGTCGGACAATACGTCGTGAATTAACCGCAGTTGCTCCTCTGGCGGTAAGTCAAATACCATGTTCTTGATTTCGTTATAACTGGCCATGACTTTATCTCCTGAATATTTTCTTAATTCTATTATAGGGGAATTGGAAATTGAATAAGCTTAAATCGCTGAAGCGATTACTACGAACTCCTCGCTATGATATAATAACCCCTTGCGTTCCAAACGCTCAAAACACAAACTAAGGAAAAACCAAGATGAACTACCGCATTACCTTACTTCCAGGGGATGGCATCGGTCCAGAAATTATCGGCGTCGCCGTAGAAGTCCTCAAACTGGTAGGCAAACAACTAGACCTCACCTTTGAATTCCAAGAAGCCCCCATCGGCGGGGTCGCGATCGATGCTACTGGAGAACCGCTGCCGAAGGAAAGCTTGGAAATGTGCCGCAATAGCGATGCCGTCCTCCTAGCGGCGATCGGCGGCTACAAGTGGGATAACCTCCCCCGCCACCAACGCCCGGAAACCGGACTTTTAGGACTGCGGGCTGGTTTGGGATTGTTCGCTAACCTCCGCCCGGCAACTATTGTGCCCCAATTAATCGACGCTTCTACTCTCAAGCGGGAAGTTGTCGAAGGCGTCGATATTATGGTAGTGCGCGAACTTACTGGGGGCATCTATTTCGGTCAACCCAAGGGAGTATTCGAGACCGAGACGGGAGAAAAGCGCGGTGTCAATACCATGGCTTATACCGAGTCGGAAGTCGATCGCATCGGTCGCATCGGCTTCGAGACTGCCCAAAAGCGCGGCGGTAAATTATGTTCCGTGGATAAAGCTAACGTTTTGGAAGTTTCGCAATTGTGGCGCGATCGCATCATTGCCCTTTCCTCAGAATATGCCGACGTCGAGTTATCCCATTTATACGTCGATAACGCCGCCATGCAATTAGTTCGCTGGCCGAAGCAATTCGATACTATCGTCACCGGCAACCTATTTGGAGACATCCTCTCCGATGCCGCCGCTATGTTAACTGGTAGTATCGGAATGCTACCCTCCGCAAGTTTGGGCGCTTCCGGCCCCGGAGTCTTCGAGCCCGTCCACGGTTCGGCCCCAGACATTGCCGGTCAGGATAAAGCTAACCCCCTAGCCCAAGTTTTAAGCGCGGCTATGATGTTGCGCTATGCCTTAAACCAACCTGCCGCTGCCGATAAAATCGAAGCCGGAGTTATGGAAGTATTGGATAAAGGTTATCGCACCGGGGATATTATGTCGGAAGGCAATAAATTAGTCGGCTGCCGCGAAATGGGAGACGCTTTATTAGAAGTTTTGAGCGTTTAATTTTCATCTTCGTGCGATCGCGAACAAATAGGGCTGTAGGGGAAAAGCATTCGGGCGGTAAATTATTAGGCAACCCATTAATTTTGATGTCCGAATGCTTTGCCCCAACCCCACGTTTAATTTTCTGTTTTAGCGATTTATACCGATTAATCGCTAAAGCGATTACTACAAACCAGATAAGGAAAATAAGGGAGATAAGGAAAATATTAGCAATTAACATTTTCCCAATTAGCCATCATTATTTAGTCAATTTCAGAATTGGCATACACCCAGTAGAACAGGCATCTTGCCTGTTACCTATCCCCCAATCTTTGCAATAACCTTTCCAAATAACATCCGGTTATATCGCCTCCAGTAAAGTATTTTCAAATAAAATAAAGATATGGAAAAAGCCAACATGAAAACGGAAGAACTCCTCAGACAA
>JAXHVR010000239.1:0-3070 GCA_034189005.1 Cyanobacteriota bacterium
AACATCTCAATGCTTCGCGCTAACTCCACTCCGTTACCTATAGGCATCTTCTCCCCTGGATGCTGCACCGACAAAATCAAAGTCTGCGGACCCTCCCCGTCGCCAATAAAAGTCGGTCCCGTCATTTCGCAGCGCGGCGGACCGTAAGCAAAAGGCACGATTTCCCCCGCATTGCTCCCAGCGCTAGGCGTCACGAACAACCAATTATTGCCGAAAGCAGCCGCCAAAGCACCCACATTCCCAGTTTTGCGGCGGTCCATGCCGATAATTTTCGGATCGGAACCCGAACCGAAACCGTTTTCGATACTGCTAGACATATCCGTTACTCCCCAGACGTTCCCTTGGGAGTCGAAAGCCAAATTATCCACCGCAGCAAAACCGGCTCCCTCCTCGGAACCGGCCTCCCCTCCTTGAGCGAAACGCTCCCAGCGGAAAAACTTGCCCCCCCCGTCCGCACTGCCTTCCATAATTTTGTACAACCCGCCGAAGTGCTGGGTAGAATTTATAGAGTCGAAATATTTAGCCACGATAAAGATGCGGGAGTCGGGATAGCCGTTGCTGCCGGGCCCCGCGTCCGTGTAGGCTATTAACACCTCCCCAGTGGCGGGGTTAACTTCCATATCTTCCGGGCGGGCGGTAGGAGTGCCCCCGACTAGGTTAGCAGCTAAGAAGGCATCGGCGAGAAGGGCGCCTTGGGTCGCGTAGAAATCTGCTAGAGTTTTGTTGCGATAACCTCCGAGGGCGGTATCTTGGTTAGCGAGGTCGAGAACGAAAGAGCCGCCGTCTTCCGTTTGAGCCGCGATGCCTTTGCGCTTAGGCAGCCTTACCAAACCGTTTTTTTGCGCTTTGCCGATAGTGTTGAGTTCCGCTTCCGCTATTTCGTTGGGTCGGTTGGGGTTAGTCGGAGTAGTTAATAATAAAGGTATCCACTCGCCGGTTTTGTCGCGGTTGAAGCGGGCGACGTAGAGAGTGCCTTCGTGGAAGAGGAGATTGTTATTTTTATCCGTCGGGTTTTTGACGATCGCCTTGCTGACATATTTATAAGTATGTCCCCCTTGGCGATCGTCTCCCATATAAGCAATTAACGGGCTGCCGGCCTTGACCCGCAGGGCGATATTTTCGTGGCGGAAGCGACCCAGGGCGGTGTGCTTCTGGGGCCGGAAGTTAGGGTTTGCCGGGTCTATTTCCACCATCCAACCGTATTTTTCTCCCACTAAACCGAAGACCGCCCCGAGGGTGCCTTCGACGTAGCCAGTTTGGGTGCCGTCCGGCAAGACATCTTCTCGTACCGCGCTTTGGAAATTTTCTTCCGCGCTGAGGATAGTGCCCCAGTCCGTAGTGCCGCCGGAACAGTTGTGGGCGGTGCCGATGATGCGATCGCCCAAACCATCGCTACTGAGGGAAAATACCTCTCTCGCGGCGGGGCCGGTCCCTTGCAGGTAGTTCTCGTCTCCTTTTTGGTAATTTTTGCCCCCCCAGGAAGTAATATTTTTGTAATTGTCGCTTCTGGTTGCGTTTATTGCCAAGCCGGAGAGACCGTGGATGCGGCGGTTGAGGGGGTCCCCGGCTACTGGGGCGTAGCGTCCGTCGGTTCCTTTTCTAATTCTGACGATGGAACCCCCGACGTTGTAGAGTAGTTCGCCGAAGGTAGTGAGGTTTCTCTGGGAGAGGTCTAGTCCCAGAACCAGTTTGTCCGTAGTTGGGAATGCTGCTAGTTCGTCATCTGGTTTGAGACCGAGGGCGGTCATGGGGTAGGAAATGTATTCGTGGTTGACCCAGAGAAAGCCGTCGTTAATATTGTTGTTAATAGGGACGAAGCCGGTGTAGTCGTTGTTGTAGCCGAAGTATTCTTCCTCGTCCGGGAAGAGGCGATCGCCCCAGCGAACTATTACATAGCGATCGTACTCTGGCGGCACTACTACATCGTCGAAGTAGGTGTAGCTTGGCAGGTTGAGCTTTTCGTCAGCTTGGAGGAAGCCGCCTGAGCCTATTTCTAGGGGTACATAGCTGCTAGTAGTTTGATAGACTGGCAATGGATGTGCCAGTTTGAGGGGAGTAAAACTCAGAGAACTTTGAGCGTTTGCTACTTCTTGGTTAGCGCCAAAGAGTTGAGAACCCATTTTCGGAGCTAGTACGGTTGCCGCCGCGCTGCTGCCAAAGAATATTAGTAGCTGTCTGCGAGTTAGAGTTGACATGATTTTTTGAGAAATGTAACTTTTGTTTTTTTTGGACCAATTAAGCCTTTTTCGATTTTACTACAGAAGTAGATTCGTAGGTTGGGTGTAGCGAACCTACAAAAAAATGCTAAAGAAGTTGTTCGTAGTAATCGCTTTAGCGATTCATATTTATAAATCGCTAAAGCGATTACTACAAACAGAGCGATCGCCTCTTGGAAGGGTATTTAATCCCTCTCAGGAAAAATTAATCTATAACTAATGAAGCAGTCACGCGATCGCGCTAACTTAACTAAATGACAATTCAACATCTTAACAATGGTCGAACCGAAAGCCAATTTAGCGAAACCCAATGTCAAAAAGATTGTTAAGTATTTCCTAATAGCAGCCTTAGTAGCGAGTTTAATAATAGCCGCCAAATCTCTGCTATTAATAGATATTTTAAAGAGCATATTAATCTGGATAGAGAGCTTGGGATATTGGGGAGCGATCGCCTTTATCGTCATCTACAACATCGCCACTCTTTTATTCGTACCAGGTTCTATTTTAACCATGGGCGGCGGGGTAGTTTTTGGAATATTTTGGGGTTCAATTTATGTTTTCCTAGCCTCAACCTTAGGAGCGACAATAGCATTTATTATCGGGAGATATTTTTCCCGCGATTGGGTTTTCCAGCAATTAGAAAAACAGCCAACCTTTAAAGCCCTAGACGAAGCAGTTGTAAAAGAAGGATTCAAAATTGTCTTTTTAACCAGGCTTTGTCCCCTATTTCCTTTTAACCTATTAAATTACGCTTTTGGCGTAATGCGAGTCAGTTTAAAAGATTATATTTTAGGTTCGTTAGGAATGATTCCCGGAACCGTGATGTATGTTTATTTAGGTGCTTTAGCCGGGGA
>JAXHVR010000024.1:0-37521 GCA_034189005.1 Cyanobacteriota bacterium
CGAGGCGGGCCAGGGATTGACGGAGTTGGGCCTCTTGGTCCCGGCTTTCCATGCGGGCCACTACTTGGTCTGCTTGGACGCGATCGCCCTGTTCGACGTACAATTGAGCCAAACGGCCTTGATTTTTGGGGGAGAGGTTTACTCGCTGTATTGGCTGAACCTCGCCGCTGGCTGTTATTCTGATTAATAAATTTTCGGCTTTAACCGGTACGGTGAGGGTTTCGACGATTTCTGGCTGGCCTTGACTCTGGTTTCTGACTAGATAGATGCCGGCGGGCACGGCTAACAGTCCTGCTGCCAGTAGAGCGATCGCCCAGGTTTTTGGTTTCTTTCTTTGCTGCTGGGGTATAGCTGAGGCAGGAGGCGTGCTGTCTTGGGGGCTGGTTTCCACCATCTTTTTCTCCTTTATTTGTTGGTAGTTATTCTATTTCTATTATTGACTAATATCCAGTTATGTGTTAGGCTCTGATGTGACAATTGCACCTCTGGTATTCACTCTAAGGGTTGGGATTGTCATATACTCAATTTTATTCGTTAGATTTTAAGCTTTATCGTCAAATTTAATAGACCCGTTTTCGAGTTTCCATAAGTAATTATAACTAATATTTATGGAGGCTGTTTAAAGAGAAAATAATGGATATGGCAAGCTGAAGAAAAAATATCGAACGGGCAAGCTGAAGAAAAATATTAAACAGGCGAGACGCCTGTTCTACGGTTTATCAAAAAGATGATGTTAAAACAACAAGAAAAAAATAAACTTGGTCGTTTTTTAGCTAATTTGTTAGTAGCGCTAGCTCTAATTTCGGTCGTATTATTTAGCAACTCAACATCCGCACTGGCGGATACTAATACCAGTCAGTTAACCGAAGCAGAATTACAAGAATTGCAAGGAGTTTTTGAAGAGGCATTAACAGCAAGCGATAGGGGGAATTTTGTCGCTGCGGAAGAGTTATGGAGTCAGTTAATAGAAAGGTTGCCAGAAAATCCCGCCCTGTGGAGCAATCGAGGTAATATTAGAGTCAGCCAGAATAAATTAGAATCGGCTTTGAGCGATTACGAAAAAGCGATCGAGTTGGCTCCCTACGCTCCGGATCCGTACTTAAATAGAGGCATAGTTTACGAAAGATTGGAGGAGTGGTCGGAGGCGATCGCCGATTATAACCGAGTATTAGAACTAGACCCAGAAGACCCGATCGCTTATAACAATCGAGGCAATGCGGAAGCGGGTAAAGGGGAATGGTCTGAAGCGATCGCCGATTATAAAAAAGCCTTTGAACTGGCTCCAGAGTATGCCTTTGCTAGGGGAAATTACGCTTTAGCTTTATATCAAAACGGTCAAAGCGAAGAAGCAATTAAGACTATGAAAAACCTAGTCCGTAAATATCCCAATTTTGCCGATATGCGGGCAGCCCTCACCGCTTGTTTGTGGGAAGAAGGAAAACAAGGAGAAGCAGAAAGTAATTGGGTAGCTGCATTAGGACTAGATTCTCGATATAAAGACATAGAATGGGTAACTAATATTCGTCGCTGGCCGCCTGCCGTGGCGAATGGTTTGGAGAAATTCCTGAAATTGGAATAGACCGAGATTTGTCTGGCCTCCCTTTCCTGTGATAGAATCGTATGTCGTAAAAAATTTGTAATTAAAAATGGGTTTTTGTCCCGGAGGTGTAATTGTCTAAGTTTATTCTCAAAGTTCTCTGGTTAGAAGATAACGTAGCTCTTGCCGTTGACCAAGCCGTAGGTAAAGGTAGCAGTCCTTTGACTCGTTACTTCTTCTGGCCCCGCAACGATGCCTGGGAAGAGCTAAAAAATGAAATGGAGTTAAAACATTGGATCTCAGAAGTAGATCGGATCGAGTTGCTCAATAAAGCTACAGAAATAATTAACTACTGGCAAGAGGAAGGCAGACGCCGCCCCATGCCAGAAGCACAGGGCAAATTTCCAGAAGTTATATTTACGGGTAGCAACTAAATGGGTAATGGGTAATAGGTAATCGGTAATAGGTAATGGGTAAAGCGCTAATGGGCAATCCCAAATCCCAAATCCCAAATACTTATGAATAAAGATGCGTTTTCTAAAAGCGAACCACTGCCACTGGTGACTTCCCCGGCTGTCCTCCAGAGAGCCATGTTATATAAGCTCAATAGCTGTATGGGGGCCCGTGGGGAGTTGCTCGTGCCCTGTATCCCCGGTATGCTGGACTATTACATGAAATTAATAGAAAGGCTGTTCGCAGATCTCGGCAGGCCCATGCCAGAGGAGCGAAAATCGCAACTGCGGGGTATGGTGGAAACTAAGCTAAAAGAAGGCTTTGGGGTTTCTCCTACTTCCGTTTTAGTCGTACAGTACGAGTCGGTGAGGCCGCCAAAAACTGGTATGGCTTGTAAATTTGCTATTCGCTCTCCCACAGTGGGAGAGCATTATCAGTCTTGGCTGGATACTAGGAAATCTCCCCTGTTTGGCTCTCATCCCGATGCTAAGGTGATGGCGATCGCTGCCGAGTTGGCTCCCCGGGGCAAGCTGCGGGTTTTGGACGTGGGAGGTGGAACCGGTCGAAATGCTTTACCTCTAGCAAGAAAAGGCCATAAGGTAGATGTATTGGAGTTGGCTCCAGTTTTTGTGGAGAAGTTGCAAGCTGCCGCAGAGCCTGGTTTGCCTGTGGAGGTTATTGAGGGAGATATTCTGGACCCTTTGGTGAGGATGCGACCGGCTTATTATCAAGTGGCGATCGCTACTGAGGTTACATCTCATTTTCGTTCGACGGACCAACTGCGACTGTTTTTAGCGAAAATGTGCGATTATCTCGCTACTGGCGGTCTCCTTTTGTTTAATATATTTTTGAGCGCTGAGGGATACGAACCCGATGCCTTGGTCAGGCAGATGGCAGAACAAGCCTGGTCCACTATTTTTGAAAGCAAGGAATTGGCAGGGGCAATGGAAGAGTTGCCCCTGACTATTATTTCTAACGAGTCGGCGATCGAGTACGAACGCCTGCATTTACCCCCAGAAGCCTGGCCGCCTACCAGTTGGTTTCAAAGTTGGGCGACCGGCCGCGATGTCTTCCCCATCGCCGACGGACTCCCACCAATGGAATTAAGATGGATTTTGTGCCGCAGGCATTAACTAATTGTTAGGAACGAACGTAGAACGCGGAAGAATGCCTGTTATCCGCTTAATTATTAATTGTTAATTATTAATTATTAATTGTTAATTGTTAGCGAAGGCGGGGCAAAGCATTCGGAAATAAACATTTATGCGTAGTGACAAAACTTACCGCCCGAATGCTGTTGCCCCTACAAATCTATTGCTTGCCCGAGCCATTTGGGATTGCTATAGCTGTTAATAATTAATTATTAATTATTAATTATTAATTATTAATTATTAATTATTCTTTCCAGACCACAAAAATAACGCCGCAGATAATTAGGGCCAAACCGAAGATTCGTCTCAGAGGAACGGTTTCGCGGAAGACAAAATAACCAATTAATACAGAAAAAACATAAACTAAGGCCACCGAAGGGGCTGCCACGCTGAGTTTAACCCGAGTCAGCAGCAGGATATAAGCGATGGCCCCCATGCCGTAGGCCGTCAAACCTGCCAACAGTTCTGGGATGGTGATGATATTGAGAATATGACTGAGCCAGTTGGAGGTATTGACTTGACCGAGTTTTAAGGCCCCGGCCCGAAGAAAAAACTGTCCGGCAACGCTGGCGGCGATGGATACGAGCAATAAACCAAACTCTTGTGGGGTCACTTCAACATCCTTAAATTAACTGAGGGAACGGGCAACGGGCAATGGTAAATTCTTGAGCCGTTGCCCGTTTCTTTTTTTGTTTTCTCTTCCAGGAGGTCTAGTCCGTCGGAAGGGAAAACGAAGGTTCGGCCCTATAGTTTAGCCCACTTGAGGGAGTTAAAGTTACGATGGAAGAGAAAAGAAAAGCACAATAGTTGTTTAATCGAGATCGCGATATGAGTCAGCTTGTTAAATCACCCCTTACTCAAGAAGAAACTACTGCCTGGCTGCGGGGACTTTTGGCCCTGGCTTGGGCAGATGGCAGTTTTGATGAAAGCGAAAAAGAACTGATCGATGCCCTCAGTCATGAGGAACTGGAGACCGATACGGATATCAATAAATTGGAGCCTATTACTCCAAAAGAGCTAGCGATCGCTCTGGGCGACGATACTATGGCTGAGAACTTTTTGAGAACGGCAGTTATGGTGGCCCTGGCAGATGGGGTCTATTCGGAACCAGAAGACGAGCTATTGCACGATTTTTGTAATGCTTTCGGTCTGAAGGTCGAAGCTTTAGACGCCTTGCGCGCTAACCTCCAGCAGGCGAAGTTGGAGGCAGAAAAAGGAAATATGGAGGGGGCGATCGCCTCTGCTGCTGGGGCCGATATTTCTGACCTGCATCCCGACCATCCCGACCATCCCGACCATCACGGCGAAATCTTAGGGCCGGTCAAAGACTGGTTAGACGGGTGGGATATTCACGATCCGAAGGTCGCCCACATGGTGTGTAAATTAGTTCCGCCCCAGTGTCCCTTCGAGAGGGATATTGTTATTTTCGGTCGCAAGGTCGCCCATATTCCGGCGATGTGTAAGTTGAACCCGCTTTACGAACAGTTAGTTGGTTTGCGCTTCCGCGCCTTGTCTTATTTGGCAGATGACTGCAAGGAAGATATTTCTAAGTATTATTAGAGCGTTTGTAGAACAGGCATCTTGCCTGTTCTACCAATCCCTGCCTGTTCTATCTTTTGTTGGAGGTTTGGCGGCAACTGCTACCGATCGAAAAGAAGGCGATTCTATCTAATTATTAAGATTGTATCAATGGAGATAGACACTATGAACAAAATAATTAATGTCAGCGGGTTAAAACCGGAACAAATCGGACAAATACAAGCTATTATCGAGGCATTTGAAGCTAAAAATAAACTAGATAATTTAGCCGCTTCTCAACCCAATACTCAAACCCAGGATATTATTGTTTCGCCTTCAAAAGAAGAGTCAATTATAGAAACATTTCAAGCCCTAGCTTCGCAATGGTACGATGAAACAGGTGGTTCGTCATTTATTGTTGAAAAAACGAGCCATCCTGCATATAAAAAAATAATCGCTCTGGGGCAGCCAGTAGTACCTTTGCTATTGCGAGAACTGGAAAAAAAACCAACTCATTGGTTTCATGCTCTAAGAACTATTACAGGTGCTAATCCTATCGAACCAGAGCAACGCGGAAGGATGAAGCAAATGGCAGAAAGCTGGTTAAAATGGGGTAGGAAACATGGCTATAAATGGTAATATTTTAACAGAATGAGCAGAATAAAAAGATGGTTAGCAAGTCATTGTCCGAACTTATCTTCAGATGAATATAAAATTATTAGTCCTGAAACATCGGATTATAATTGTATTGCTTGGGCAGCAGAAGAAGACGATCGCTGGTGGGATCCTACCGATCCAGATTGCGGCTATTGGCCTGATGGAGTGCCGAGGGAGTTAACGTTAAAAGCTTTTATTCGAGCTTATGAAACTATTGGTTATCTTCCTTGCGATAATTCAGAAGTAGAACCCGGGTTTCAAAAAGTAGCAATATACGCTAAAGAAGATAGTATTGATGATGCGGGACAGCCTACTCATGCAGCCAGACAGTTACCTAATGGTAGATGGACTAGCAAAATAGGCGAGTTTGAAGACATAGAACACGAACTTGACGAGCTTCGGGGCTATTTTTATGGAGAAGTAGTTCAAATATTGAAACGACCGATCGCTTAAAATTCATAACCTAAAACGCAACAAATATGCAATTTATAGACAGGGCAGAAATAGAAGTCGAAGCTGGTAAAGGTGGCGATGGTATCGTTGCTTTTCGTAGGGAAAAATATGTGCCTGCCGGCGGTCCTGCCGGCGGTAATGGCGGTAAGGGCGGTTCGGTGATTTTGCTGGCGGAGGAAAACCTCCAAACTCTGCTGGATTTTAAATATAATCGCCTTTTCAAGGGAGAAGATGGCAAGCGGGGGGGACCGAAAAATATGACTGGGGCTTCGGGGAGCGATCGCATTATTAAGGTTCCCTGCGGTACGATGGTTTATGATGCCGAGACGGAAGAACTTGTCGGAGATTTGGTCGAACCGGGAGAGACTCTTTGCATTGCTAAAGGCGGTAAAGGCGGACTGGGAAATCGACATTTCCTCAGCAACAGCAACCGGGCCCCAGAACACGCTTTACCCGGGTTAGAAGGAGAACGAAAAAGTCTGCTTTTAGAATTAAAGCTATTAGCAGAAGTCGGCATTATTGGTTTGCCAAATGCTGGTAAATCTACTTTAATTTCGGCTTTATCAGCGGCGAAACCTAAAATCGCCAATTATCCTTTTACGACTTTAATTCCTAATTTAGGAGTTGTCAGAAAACCTACGGGAGACGGTACGGTTTTTGCGGATATTCCGGGATTAATTGAAGGTGCTTCTATGGGGGCCGGTTTGGGGCATGAGTTTTTACGACATATCGAACGGACTCGGTTGCTGCTGCATTTAATCGATATTACGGATATCGATCCGGTTGAAAATTACCGGACTATTCAAAACGAATTAGAAGCTTACGGGCAGGATCTTGCTGCTAAACCGCAAATTTTGGCTTTGAATAAAGTTGATGCGGTGGATTTAGAAAGCGAGGAAATGCAGGAATTGATAAAGGAATTTAGGGCAATTTTTCCCGGCGAAGTATTTTTAATTTCCGCCGTTGCCAGGGTGGGATTGGATGAATTGATGGGGGTAATTTGGGAGATGTTGGAAATAATTAATAATTAATAATTAACAATTAATAATTAACAATTAATAATTTTCGATAGACAACAATTGCGTACCCAGGCTGCCGATCGCCATAGAATTAAGAAACCCGGTTTCTTGCTTGTAGTAATCGCTTTAGCGATTTATAGAGATGAATCGCTAAAGCGATTACTACGAACGGCGATTTATAGAGATGAATCGCTAAAGCGATTACTACGAACGGCGATTTATAGAGATGAATCGCTAAAGCGATTACTACGAACGGCTATTACATCTTTACCACTATAGCAATTATTGAATCTTCACCTCTCGACCTGCAACAATAAAGAATTACGAAACAACTTTAAATTTGTTGAAACTTATTTTCAAAACTACTATATTGTTATTATAGCGATTATTGAATCGGTGAAGTACATCCCGGTCGATCCCCCTAAATCCCCCTTGAAAAGGGGGACTTTGATTTGCTCTGGCTCCCCCCTTCTCAAGGGGGGCTGGGGGGGATCGAAAATGTACTTCACCGATTCGATAAATGCTATAACAAAAGGAACTAAAAAAAACTTATTACGTCTTATAAATATTTTTTTCTTTGTTGGTTAATTCGTAAAAATGTAAAAAAAAGTAAAAAAATGTAAAAATTCCCAGAAAAAAGGGTAATATCTAAAGATGGAAACGGGGGTGCATCTGGCCAGGAATTAAGAAGCTCGATGGTAGCTTAATTTTTAGGCTCTTTCAGTCAGCCAAGAGCGGCTTGGGCGATCGAGGAAATCGCAAAGCACAGAAGCTACAAGCAAATAAAATTTCTGGAATTTCAAAAATTAATAAATACTCATTAGCACTGGAGCAAAAAGCCAATGCTGAGAATTTTGGCAAAACAGTCAACCATTTAATCAAGGACAAAACAAACCAATGGCTCAATTTATCGGTTCTAGTAACGAAGACACTATTACAGGGACCCAAAGCGACGACCTAATTCTGGCATTAGGCAGTCAAGACGTGGTTACAGGCGAGAGTGGAGATGACATCATCGATGCCGGAGATGGAGACGACGAAATTGCGGGTAACGATGGAAACGACACTATTGTAGGGGGTGCCGGCCAAGACACGGTTACGGGAGATGACGGGGACGATGCCCTCGGCGGCGGCGAAGGGGACGACGATATTAGCGGCGGCGAAGGGGACGATACTATTGTCGGCGGCACCGGTCAAGACACGGTTACGGGAGAGACGGGCGACGATCTAATTAGCGGCGGCGATGGAGACGATGACCTCAGCGGCGGCGAAGGGGACGATACTGTTGTCGGTGGTGTGGGTCAAGATAACGTTACAGGAGACGCGGGGGACGATATTCTCGACGGCGGCGAGGGAAACGACGAAGTTGACGGCGGCGAAGGCAGCGATACTATTATTGGTGGCATCGGCACCAATAATCTCACCGGCGGCGAAGGCGCCGATGCTTTTCTTTATACTGCTTTGGGCGAAGGTGTCGATACAATTACCGACTTTAGCCCGGGTGAGGATGTCTTGCAATTCAACTCGGCAGCATTCGGCAATCTTACCAGCGATAGTTTTACTAGCTTTAGCGTTAGCGACTCTACCTCTACCGTCGATGTCGGGGATAGTAGTTTGTTGCTTTTCGATGCCGAATTTAGTTCCCAGGCAGATGTCGAAACAAAATTAGAAGAGTTGGAATTAGGCGATCGCGCGGTCTTTGCCTCCTATACCAACGAACAAGGGGAAACCGTCTTATTGTTCTTCCAAAGCGGCGAACTGGAGGAAGTTAGCAAATTCTCGTCGGAGGTGAGTCTCGGGGTAGAAAACTTTGAGTTTGTGGCGATCGAAACGGACCAGTTTGTCTTCGATGATGTAGATGTGGTTCTCCCGGAGGTAGGAGACGGCGATAAATTCTTCATCACTACCATCAGCGAAACGGCAGAAACCATCGAGTTTAACTCCCGCGTTGACGTCCTGCGGTTAAATTCGGCAGTTTTTGGAAGCATTACCAGTTTAACTAGCGAGGTGGTAACTTCCTCCAGCGAGACAGTAGAAGGTAATTTCCTGACATTCGAGGAAGAGTTTGCCTCGCTGGAAGCTTTACTGGAACGACTCGAAGAGTTAAGTATTGAAGATTCGGTTTTCCTTCTCTATACCATAGAAGGTCAAAGCGTTTTAGCCTTCTTTGAAAGCAGCGAGATAAAGACCGTTACCAACTTCTCGTCGGAGGTGAACCTCGGTGTCGAGAATTTTAGCTTCAGTCAATTCTTCCGCGCTGGAACCGGTTCGGCATTTGTCGCCACGGAGGGGGAGAATACTTTTGTTTATAATGCTTTTGGCGAAGCAGATACCATCGCCGGTTTTGATGCAGAGTTCGATAAGTTACGCTTTAATTCCGCAGTATTTGGCAATATTACTGAGTTAAGCAAGACTGTTGTAACGAGTTCTACCACTACCATCGAAGAAACCACCAACCTGCTGGCCTTTGAAGGGGAGTTCGATCTAGAAACTTTGCAAGAACGACTCGCAGAGTTACAAATAGACCGTCCGGTATTAATTACCTATACCAGCGCAACAGGGGAAACTGTCTTAGCTTTCTTCCAGGACACGGAAATTAACATCGTTACGAATTTCTCCTCAGAGATCGAACTGGATGTGGATAACTTTATGTTTAGCGATGTTGAGTTAGAACTTCCAGGGGACGACGAGGAGGAACCAGACGACGAGGAGGAACCAGACGACGAGGAGGAACCAGACGACGAGGAGGAACCAGACGACGAGGAGGAACCAGACGACGAGGAGGAACCAGATGACGAGGACGAAGAGGACAAGTTCACCTTTACTAAAGTCGAAGGAGAAGCAAGGACCATCGAGGAGTTTGAGTCTAGCACTGTCCTGCGGTTTGAGTCAACGCAATTTGCGGAAATAACCAGTTTAACTAGCGCGGTTATAACATCATCCACCACCGATGTCGAAGGTAACTTCTTGACATTCGAGGATAGCTTTGCTTCCCTCGAAGACGTACTCGAACGACTCCAAGAGCTAAATATAGAAGGGTCGGTTTTTGTTTTCTATACCACAGAAGCAGGTCAAAGGGTTTTAGCTTTCTTACAAAGCAACGAATTGAATGTAGTTAGCAACTTCTCCTCCGAGGTAGAACTCGGTGTGGAGAACTTTAGCTTTACTCGCTTCTTACGCGCTGGAACCGGTGCCCAATTAACGGCGACCGAGGGTGAAAATACTTTTGTTTACGACGCCCTCGGCGAGGCGGATACCATTACCGGTTTTGATGTCGAAGTGGATAAGTTACGCTTGAACTCGGCAATATTTGGCAATATTACCCAGTTAAGCCGGACTGTAGTTACGAGCTCTACCACTACCATCGAAGAAAGTGCTAACTTGCTGGTTTTTGAGGGGCAGTTGACTTTATCCAACTTGCAAGTACGACTGGCGGAGTTGGGAATAGACCGTCCGGTATTGATCGGCTATACGAACGCTCTGGGCCAAACGGTTTTAGCTTTCTCCCAAGGCACTGATATTCGCATCGTTACGAACTTCTCCTCGGAGGTGGAACTCTCGGAAGAAAACTTTGTCATCCGCAATTCTAAGTTAACTCTCCCAGATGAAGATGAGGAGGAAGAACCAGAAAATGGCGAAGATGGCGAAAATGGCGAAGATGGCGAAAATGGCGAAAATGGCGAAAATGGCGAAAATGGCGAAGATGGCGAAGATGGCGAAAATGGCGAAAATGGCGAAGATGGCGAAGATGGCGAAGATGGCGAAGATGGCGAGGATGGCGCTGATGAGAATGTTGTCGTAACGGGTAACGGTGGAGTTGTCACTGGTAGCGAGGGCAGCGATACTTTCGTGGTTTCCGTCGAAGAGCTAGAAACTACCATTCGTAACTTCAACATCGAAGTTGACAAATTAGAGTTAAACTCTTCTATCTTTACCAGCGTCAATATCCAGAACTTCCGCAGTCAGACTGTTACGGAGTCAACCAGCACCGTTGAGAGCAATTCCAGCCTGCTAGTTTTCGAGGAAGAGTTTGCTTCCTTAGAAAGCCTCACGGAGCGAGTGGCCGGACTAAATCTAGGGTCGCGCGGTGTTTTCGCCTCCTACCGAAACGTAGAAGGGCGAACGGTTCTAGTGTTTGTAGAAGAAAACAGCGAAACTCAAATTATCACCAACTTCTCATCCGAGATAAATCTCAGCGTGGATAACTTCCGCTTTAGCAATATTATCCGGGCAGATCGCGGCGGAGAAGTAAGCTGCACTGACGGTGCGGATACCTTGGCTTTCAATGCTTTGGGCAGCGCCAGTACGGTGGCCAACTTTAATATCGCTGAAGATACGTTGCAGTTCAACTCTGCGGTGTTTGCCAATATTACCAACCGGCGATTTACCCGCCAAACGGTCAACCAGTCAACGACCAACGTCGGCAATGCCAGCTTCCTAGTCTTCCGGCAGCAACAATTTGCTTCGGTGGAAGAGTTCCAAACCCGACTGGAGGAGATAAACGTTCGCCGGGATGCTTTCTTTGCTAGCTATAGCAACGCAAACGGCAATACAGTGTTGGTTTTCGTGGAAAACAACGAAGTCAACATCGTTGCTAATTTCTCTTCCGAGGTCAATCTCCGCGCCCAAAACTTTACCTTTGTCAGTTCTCTGGGGGCAGACAGCGATGATAACGTTATTGGGGGAACTCCTGCCAATGACGTTCTCAACGGCTTCGGGGGCAACGATGAGATTTTTGGTCGCGGTGGCGACGATATCTTGCGCGGCGGTAAAGGTAACGATACCGTTAGCGGCGAGGGCGGGGACGATTATATTGCTGGTAACGATGGCGACGATATCTTGCGCGGCGGTAAAGGGAACGATTTAATCCTGGGCGTCCTGGGCGACGACCTAATTTTAGGCCAGCTCGGTAACGACCATTTATTAGGGGGCGAGGGTAACGACAGCTTGCAAGGTGGTATCGGTCGCGATCGCCTCAACGGTGGTGCGGGTAACGATATCCTCACCGGCGGGGCGAGTATAGACCGGTTTATTTTCAACACCAACGAAGCCTTTACCACCGAAAGCATGGGGGTTGATGAGATTGCGGACTTCTCGGTACAACAGGGAGAGCTAATTCTCCTGGATACCCGCACTTTTACTGCTATAACCAGCGAAGGCGGCGTTGGTTTCAGCGTGGATACGGAATTTGAAATTGTTACCAGCGAGGGGGCGGCCCGAACTTCCGATGCCTTCATAGTTTATAACAGCACCAGCGGCAGCTTGTACTACAACGCTAACGGCAGCGCGGGCGGCTTTGGTGCCGGCGGCGAGTTTGCGACTTTAACTGGTACGCCAAATCTGACGGCAGACAGCTTCCTGATCCGAGATCCCGAAGGTTTGTAGTAATAGCTTTAGGGATTAGGGTTTGTAGTTGAAAAACCCGGTTTATTAATTCCACTAACCCAGAAACCGGGTTTTTCTAACAATACAAAAGAACTAAATCAAATATCTTATCAGCATGGGGATTTAAGAAACCGGGTTTTTTGAACAATACCTTCGCCATTTAGGAAAAATGCGATTCGTAATAGGGCAGCACAGTTAAAATTGTGGGCCTACTTCGTAGGATAGCTTGTAGTAATCGCTTTAGCGATTCATAGATATCAATCGCTAAAGCGATTACTACAAGCAAGCCTACAGCGTTAAAATTTACCTATTGAAAAAATGGCGAAGGTATTGTTGAAAAAACCCGGTTTCTGGCGAGCGAATTATCATTGTTCCGCAAAATGGCGAAGGTATTGTCTAAAAACCCCTGTTTCTAAAATCGACCGCCAGAAAAGTAGGTCTGGCTGGGCGAAGCGCACTTGAAAGATGTAGGGTTGCAGTAGGTTCGACCCAACCTACGGTTCGATTATTTATTTGGAAAACCTTTAAAAAACTGCTATGACGGACAACTCAGCCTTCACCAACGAATTACAATGGACGCCTGAAGCTAAGGCGAAACTGAAAAATATTCCCTATTTCGTCCGCACTCAGGCCAGGCAGCGAATCGAAGAACTGGCCCGCGAAGCGGAACTAGAAACGGTGACGCCAGAAATAGTAGAACAGGCCCGAGTAGAATTTGGCCAATAAAGAGGCGTTTAAGCGAAGGCGCGCCGGGAAGCGGATGCAATATCGCTCCCTCGAACCTCAGCTAGGGTTTGCCCCTTTCAATTGCCCCTTTTAAAGTGTCCCCTTTAGCCTTAAACTGGAGTTTGGCATTTTTGTAGAAGAGATTTAATTAAACGAACGTGAGGAAAATCGTAATAGCTGGTAACTGGAAAATGTACAAAACCCAGGCAGAAGCAAAAGACTTTCTCGAAGGGTTTATGTCAGAAATAAAACAAGCCCCCCCAGAGAGGGAGGTCATTCTCTGCACTCCTTTCACAGATTTAGATGTGATGTGCAAGAGTTTGGATGGAAGTAGGGTAAAGCTAGGGGCCCAAAACGTCCACTGGGAGGAGTCTGGTGCTTATACTGGCGAAATTTCTGGCCTGATGCTGAAAGAAATCGGGGTTAGCCACGTCATTGTTGGCCATAGCGAGCGCAGGGAATACTTCGGCGAAACTGACGAAACTGTTAATTTGCGTCTAAAAGCCGCTCAAAGCTACGGTTTGACTCCTATCCTCTGCGTGGGGGAAACGAAACAGCAGCGGGATGCAGGGGAAACTGAGTCTCACATCTTCTCCCAGTTGGAGAAAGATTTAGTGGATGTTGACCAAGAGAATTTGGTAATTGCTTACGAACCTATCTGGGCGATCGGCACTGGCGACACCTGCGAGTCGGGGGAAGCTAACCGAGTTATTGGTTTAATTCGCAGCAAACTTACTTTCGCTGATGTGCCCATTCAATATGGTGGTTCGGTGAAGCCGGATAATGTTGATGAAATTATGGCTCAACCAGAAATTGATGGGGCTTTGGTTGGGGGCGCGAGTCTCCAACCTGATAGTTTTGCCCGCATTGTTAATTATAAATAGGAAGTAGTAGTGCAGCAGAACTAAAATTGTGGGTAAAGCAAAAGTTCGTAGTAATCGCTTTAGCGATTTATATTGATAAATCGCTAAAGCGATTACTACAAGCTAGCCTGCGAAGTCTGCCCACAATTTTAGGCTTTATGGGGCTACTACAAACACTCTAATTATTTAACAGAAATGGGGTTTTGGTGCGCGGTGCGCACCCTACAAACTAGCTTGTAGTAATCGCTTTAGCGATTCTTATGGATAAATCGCTAAAGCGATTACTACGAACTTTTGCTGGATGCGCTGCTACGAATATTTTAATTATTTAACTGAAATGAGCGATCGCTACTTTAATTTTGACTGGGGAAAACGGACTTATTTAATGGGCATTCTTAATGTCACTCCCGACAGTTTTAGCGACGGCGGGGATTTTAATACTTTGGAAACTGCTTTAGTTCGAGCCGAAAAATTTATTGAAGCGGGGGTTGATATTATCGATGTCGGCGGTCAGTCTTCTAGACCTGGTGCCGATGTTATTTCTTTAGAAGAAGAGTTAGAGCGAGTAGTTCCAGTAATCGATGTTTTAAGCAAGAGAAGAAACGAGATATTAACAAATAAAAGAAACGGGCAAGATGCCCGTTCTAAGGTGGCAATTTCTGTCGATACTACTAGGGCGGAAGTGGCAAGGGCGGCTGTCCGGGCGGGGGCGGATATTGTTAACGATATTTCTGGAGGAACTTTTGAGGAAGAAATGTTGCCTGTAGTAGCAGCTTTGGGGGTTCCTATTGTTTTAATGCATATTAAAGGAACTCCCAAAACTATGCAGCAATTGACCGATTATAAGGATTTAATCGGGGAAATTTATGAGTTTTTAGAAGGTCGCATAGAGGCTGCTGTTGCTGCTGGAATCGATCGCTCGAAAATTATTATCGACCCCGGCATTGGCTTTGCTAAAACTTACGCTCAAAATTTAGAAATATTGCGAGAGTTAGCTCGGTTTAAAGGTTTAAATTGTCCCATATTAATTGGGGTTTCTAGGAAGAGTTTTATCGGTAAAATCCTAGATAGACCGGAACCCAAAGAAAGGGTTTGGGGAACTGCTGCTGCTTGCGCAGCGGCGATCGCCAATTCCGCAGATATCGTTCGGGTTCACGACGTTGGAGAAATGCTCGATGTTTGTCGGGTTGCCGATGCTATTATTAGGCAAAAGGGGTAATTTTTAATTTTACAATAGCGGTTTCTTACCATTTCCGTTCCCATCGGATTCTTCGTTTTCAAACTCTGGCAGATTTGCTCCTTTTCCTAATAACCTCTGGACAGAATATGACATAGTAGAGGGGTCAACAAACAAAATTTTCGAGTTAGCACTCTCCCCTAATTTCTCATTAGCCTCGACATATCTGATAGCCACGAGATAGTTTAAGAAATCTGGACTGCGGGAGTCTAAATGCAAACTTTCAGCCAGCAACCTTATAGTTTCTGCATCGGCTTGAGCGTTGGCGATCGCTGTTGCTTTTTCTGCTTCGGCTTTGGCTATCTCTGCTGTTTTTTCTGCTTCGGCTATGGCAATTCTAGCCTCTTTTTCGCTAAGAGCAGCCCATTCGTTCTCCATAGCTGCTTGTATTCTTTTTGGGAAAATAATATTTTGAATCTCAACCCTAATAACTTTCACTCCCCAATTAGAGGTGGTTTCATCTAACTGCTTTAGTAAAGCTTTATCCAGGTCTTTTTTAGAAGAAGAAGTATCTTTAGCTTTTAAGCCTGTAATTTCAGAACGCATACTGGTTAAAACTATGCTAACGAAGGCTTCCTCAATATTTTCTATTTCGTAATAAGCTTTTTGGATGTCTAAAATCTTCCAATAAACTACAGCATCCACTAGAAGTGTCAGACCGTCTTGAGTAATAACTTCCTGGGGCTCGATATCCAAAAATCGCTCCCGGAGGGTATCCACATATACGACTTTTTCAACGAAAGGCAATACAAACCTAATTCCCGATTCCAGAGTTCGGTGATAAGTTCCCGTCCGTTCGACTATGGCGCGATCGTTTTCGCTAATAATAATTACAGAAGTATTCGCAGCATAAGCAGCTATGCCGACAAGTAAAATCCCTAAGAGATAACCCATATTGTTAGTTGTTAGTTGTTAGTTGGTAGTTGGTAGTTGTTAGTTGTTAGTTGTTAGTTGTTAGTTGTTAGTTGTTAGTTGTTAGTTCCCAGAAAATCGTTTTCCCATTATAAATTGGATACTCAAATCAAGACAAAGGACTAAAGTCGTTACTACGAAACAAGAAACAAGCTTGTTTTTTAGCCATCGCCCTCTGGGATTAAAAACGACTAAAGTCGTTAGTACGAAACTGGGCGGGGGGGGCGGTGCCTTTGCCCGTTCCCCCGCCCAGTTCAGTTTAACACTGGTTGCCGAAAAAAAACCAAAACGTAACAAAAATTTACTTGTTTACTTGACAATGCCAGAATGACCGGAAATATCTCCCATTGGTTCGGACCGACCGCCGAGATACTTTGCTAGGAATTCTTCGGCGATCGCGTAAAAATGCATTCGATTTTCGGGACGGGCAAAACCGTGACCTTCGTCTGTATAGACTACATATTCTACCGGTTTGCCCGCATCTGTCATGGCTTGAAAAATTTGCTCGCTTTCGGCTTCCTTCACCCGGGGGTCGTTGGCACCTTGACCGATAAGCAGGGGTTTTTCGATCTTATCGACGAAGAATAGGGGCGATCGCGACTTGAGAAATTCCTCTTCGGTTTCTAAATTCCCCACCCGATGGTAAAGCTGTTTCTTCAGAGGTTCCCAGTAGGGCGGAATGGTTTGCATCAGGGTCACTAAGCTACTGGGGCCGACGATATCTACGCCCGCCGCGAAGACTTCGGGGGTAAAAGTCAACCCTGCCAGGGCGGCATAACCGCCGTAGGAACCGCCCATTATGGCTATTTTGTCTTTGGGGGCGATGCCTTCTTCCACCAACCAGTTGACCGCATCTATTAGATCGTCGTGCATTTTTGCTCCCCACTCGCGGTTGCCGGCATTGAGGAAGTCTTTACCGTAACCAGTGGAACCTCGGAAGTTAACTTGCAATACGGCATAACCACGGTTTGCCAACCATTGGGCTCTGGGGTCGTAGCCCCAAGTATCCCGAGCCCAGGGACCGCCGTGGACGAATAGCACTGCGGGGACTGGGGCAGCGATGCCGACTGGTTTGGTGAGGTAGCCGGGAATTGTCAAACCATCGCGGGCGGTATAGGAAATTGCTTCCATGGAAGCGAGGGATAAATCTTCCAGGGCGGGTTTGTTGCTGAATAGGAAGGTAATGGTTTTGGTCGGACGATGGTAGGCGTAATAGTAGGCCGGACCGTCATCGGTGAGATAAACTACTAACCAGTTATTATCGTCCTGGGTGCGATCGCTGACCTGGAACTCTCCAGGACGAACTCCGCCGAGGAATTCAAAATCGTCGGCGATGCTTTGGTCGAGTATCTGCCATTCCAGTTTTTCTTTGTAAAAAGCGACTGCTTCGATCGCCCTGGTAGTGGGATGAACCATCAGGCCGCTAAGGTCGTATTGGGAGTCGGCGGCGACGACGGTTTCTTCCCGAGTTGCCAAGTTGAGGGCGAATAGCCCCTGGGCGTTGATGTCATGGTTGCCGTAAATATAGAGGGTTTGACCGTCGCTGGAGAATAGCGCCGCGCTGCCGTTTTCCTCCGGTCCCCAGTGGCGGAGGGTTTCCCAGGGTTGTTCTGGGGTTTCTCTATAAATAAGATCGGAACCGCCATCGGGGGTTTTGGCGATCGCCGCGCGAATTTGCAGTTTGGCATCTGCGGTCCAGCCGATGATATTACCCGGGTTATGGGTGTCGAATTCTACTGCACCTGTGTCGAGGTTGATGCGGTAAACGTCGAAGCTTTGGGGGTTTTTGAGGTTTAGACCGACTAGGAGGCGATCGGGAAAGTTAGGTTCTAGTTCTACTAACTGCGCTTTTACTCCTTGGAAAGGGGTAAGGTCGCGGACTATATTCGATTGGATGTTGACTAGGAAGAGGTGGAAGTTTTCGTCGCCGTCGGCATCTTGGAGGTAGATTAATTGTTCTGGGTTATAGGTCCAGAAAAACATTCTGATGCCCCGTTTTTTATCGGCGGTTATTAGGCGATCGTCTTCCTGCCCCACGGTACGCACCCACACTTGCAAGACGTTTTTCTCGTCTGGGGCGATGTAGGCGAGATATTTGCCGTCGGGGGAGAGTTTGGGGCTGGTTCGTTCGGGGTTGCCAAAGAGGATTTCCCGAGAAATTAGGGGTGGCAGTTCTGTTTTTGTTGGGTTGGCGCTTAACGCGGTCATGTTGTACTTTGGTTTTACTTTCGACTTTTTCTATTGTGACTCAGTTATGGCCAGTTGTCAAGGGGCAGCAATTAACATTTTCCCAATTGTCAATTACCGACTTATCGTCAACCCAAACCCGCACCGCATCATCGTCCAGCAAAGTAGCTGGTAGTTATCTGACGACCGGAGAAATCGTTCTCCCGATCGCTCCGCGTTCGACCGGACCGCGAGCCATATTCCTGCATGGAAGCGCAAATCGATAGTCCTGGAGGCCAAGTTTCCACTCTCTTCGTATCGCAAGCAACCGTCGGACGATATTTAAAAATAGCCACTATCTTTAATCTAATTTTAGACCTACAATATTTTGATTTTTTGTATTGCGTTATAATTGTCAGTCACAAACTAATTTATAATAAGAGAAACGCGATCGAGATTTTAAACATGACAGATTTTCCTGGAGAATACGATAGTCCTTGGAAGGCGGGACTGGAACTGTATTTTCAGCAGTTTATAGAATACTGCTTTCCTCGTATCTATCCCAATATAGATTGGAGTCGTCCTTACGAGTCGATGGACAAGGAGTTAGAGCAAGTTGTCCGGGATGCAGAATTGGGCAAACGTTTGGCCGATAAGCTCTATAAGGTTTGGTTGAATGATGGAACGCAAGCTTGGATTTTAATCCACGTTGAAGTGCAGGGCCAATACGAGTCGGGTTTTGCCGAGCGTATCTACGTTTATAACTATCGGTGTTTTGACCGTTTTCGCCAACAGGTAGTTAGTTTGGTAGTCTTGGGAGACGACGGGCCAACTTGGCGGCCTTCGTCTTACGGGTATCATTTTTACGGTTTTCGACTCCATTTAAAGTTTCCTATCGTGAAGCTATTGGACTACGAGTCGAACTGGAACGCGCTACAGCAAAGTACCAATCCATTCGCCGTGATGATAATGGCCCATCTGAAAACCAAGGCCACTAAGGACGATATGGAACAGCGGCGGCAGTGGAAATGGGCCTTGGTGCGGGGCCTTTACGACCGTGGCTATAATAAAGGAGACATCTTGGAACTTTTTCGGTTGGTCGATTGGATGATGACTCTGCCAGAAGAGTTGCAAGCTAGTTTTGAAGAACAAATCGAAAGTTATCAGGAGGAAAAGAAAATGCCTTTACTGAGTCAGATAGAAACTCGGGCCATGCGACGGGGCGTTCAACAAGACGCCCGCGAATCAGTGATGGCCGTTTTAGAAGTGCGCTTTGGGGAAGTGCCAGAAGCGAGCCTCGCAAGCGAGGAGCTTCGCTAACGCCGATACTATTAATAGCATTGACGACGTGGCCTTTTTGAAGCAACTTCTCAGGCAGGCTGCTGTTATTGGTTCCCTTGAGGAATTTGAACAGTTGTTGACCTCGGAGCAAAACTAAAGAGTCGATAAAGCCCAGAAACCCGGTATGCATGAAAAAACCGGGTTTCTTTTTCTTTGGAGCGATCGCTTCTCGTGTAATGGATGGATTGTTGGTGGGCGATCGGTCGCGATCGCCCCCAGCAATTACCACGGAGAACCGATGGTAGTAAACGCAGCCCAATAATAAGGATGAGATAAATCGGAATTAACGATGTTACCTAATGCTGGCGGCAACAACAGCGTCCCACCCCGTTCGCCGATACCTCGCAACTCTCCTCCTTCTATCCTCACCTCTCCCCGCAACATGGCTAACTGCGCTTCTCGCAAGGCTTCGGCTTTAATGGCACTATGCTCCAAATGGGTGTAAAATTCGGCCATCAAACCTAAAGTTCCCTCGTCGCTGACGTACCACAAACTAGCTAAAGCAGACTTCACCCCGGCGGCTACCGCTAACCCCGCAAAACCTAACTCGGCGTTCGTGTCTCCGACGGCGGTGCGACAGGCGGATAATACTAATAATTCTACTGGTGGGTTATTTAAGCCCAACTCTCGCACTCGGTCTAAAGTCAGTCTTTCCTCCCCCCAAAACTGAATGTAGGAATTGCTGGCTTCACCCGCTTTAAATTGACCGTGGGTGGCGAGGTGAATTATGGGATAGGGATAATCTTGACGTTGGCTTATCAGGTTTTCTAAAGTAAATTCCTCGTTGAGAAATGCCCGACCTTCCCACAACTCTCGCGCAATAGTTTCCACCTCTACCGGTACCGCAGGCAGGGCGCTGAGTTCGTTGAATTCCGATGCGCCCATTGCCAATACTGCTGTATCGGACAGAGAACGATAGCGGCTATCCATTAAGCTGATACTGGGAATCATGCTGAAACTGTACTTTTCGATGAAAAACTGTTCTCCGTCGTGCAATGCCGCTACTGGCAAAGCGCGCAAACCAGACGGCAGGCTAAATAGCAGGGTATCGATGTTGGCTGCTTCTAGTTCGGCGGCGATGGGGGCTATTAACCATTGATATAGTTGCTGGGCGGGTTTTAAATAAGCCGTTCCGCCGCGAAAACGTCGGCTCGTTATTTTATAATTCAGGTCTCGAACGATTTTCAGGACTATTTCTCGGGTCGCGCCGGGAATGGTTTTGAGGATGGCTTCCCCTTCTGGCGTATATAATACCAGTTGCAATTTTTCGGCATGGGCGCTGACATACACCACTGCGGAACGGTTGCCGGTTTGTTCGGCGATGTCGCTGAGGATTTCTCGCACGTTTTTGGTGGAGTTCAATTCCTCTGAGAAATCTAATCCGAAATAGTCGGCAAATTCTTGAGTGCGATTTTCCTCTAACCTTGCCATGGTTTGGCTGTTGGCCGCGACGGTCATGGCGGAGGAAATTGGCAATTGGGAATTGGAAATTACATCGGAACCTGCCCTGGTAGCAAAGGCTGGGGAATTGGATGTCACCGCCTCGGATGGAGTCGGTGGCTGGACGATCGCCAACAGGGGTTGAGTCGCCTGAGTCGGTGGAACCACTACCGGTTGAGTGGGTGGAGTTACGACCGATGGTGCTTGAGTCGGTGGAGTTACGACCGATGGTGCTTGAGTCGGTGGAGTTACGACCGGTGGTACTTGAGTCGGAACCACTACCGGTTGAGTCGGTGGAGTTACCACCGATGGTACTGGAGTCGGAACCGCTACCGGTTGAGTCGCTGGAGTTACGACCGATGGTACTTGAGTCGGAACCGCTACCGGTTGAGTCGCTGGAGTTACGACCGATGGTACTTGAGTCGGAACCACTACCGGTTGAGTATTATTATTTCCTACTACAAGCACTGGGTTGTTGTTGAGGAATGGGGTAATATCGTTACCGCCTTGGACCAGTTGTCCCGTGTCGATCGCCCCCCCGGCGTTGTTGGTGACTTGGTTGATGCCGTCGGGGGCTACCGCTATTTGGTCCCCTGTAGTTAGGTTGCCGCCGGCATTGTTATTAATAAAGGCGTTGCCTCCTTCCGAGAGGGCGGTTTGGTCGCCAGTGGTAATATTCCCTCCCGCGACGTTATTAATATTGGCATCTCCACCAAAGGCGATCGCTGTTTGGTCGCCCCCAACAGTAATATTCCCTCCCGCGACGTTATTAATACTGGCATTCCCCCCATCCGCTACGGCGGTTTGGTCGCCCCCAACAGTAATATTCCCTCCCGCGACGTTATTAATATTCGCATTCCCCCCATCCGCTACGGCGGTTTGGTCTCCCCCAACAGTAATATTCCCTCCAGCAACGTTATTAATACTGGCATTCCCCCCATCGGCTACGGCGGTTTGGTCCCCCGCAACGTTGATATTTCCTCCCGCCTGGTTATTAATATTCGCATTCCCACCAGTTGCCGAAGCCAGTTGGTCTCGGAGATTAATATTACCTCCTGCCACATTATTAATAGATGCGTTGCCGTCATCAGTAGTAGCAGTCTGGTTGCCAGCGGAGATGTCGCCGCTTGCCCCGACGTTAATATTAGCATCTCCCGTTTGAGCGTTAACCGTTTGGTCCCCAGTTGTAACGTCGCCGCCCCCAGCTTGTACGTCGATGCCGCCGGCAGTACCGCCAGTGGAACTAGACAGTAAATCTTCCGCAGTCACGGAACCATCTGCCGCCAATATCTGAACTGCCCCCGCCGCCCGACCGCCAACGGTGCTTACATTGGCAGTACGAATGTCCCCTTCCACGCTAAAGGTATTGAGGCTTATATTGCCGCTGGTGCCGTTGGGGGCGCGAGTTTGCAGCGTGCCAGTAGTAATAGTACCGTTGTCGCTGGTAATGATGACATCGCCGCTTTGTAAAGGACCGAAGGAGGCAGCGTTATTAAGGATGATGTTGCCGTTCGCCCCTATTTCGATTTCCCCCCCGCTGCCGTTTTGGGAATAAGCGGCGATGTGTTCGATGTCGATATTGCCGTTGTTGGTGCTAATAATATCGATTTCCCCGCCGATGCCCTCGATCGCCGTTGAAAACAGAACCCCCGTATTGATGTTACCCTCGGTAGTTATTCTGACGTCGCCGCTATCCTCTCCCCCAAAGGAACTGATGTGACTGGTAGTAATATCCCCCTTTGCCTCCAGGGTTACGCTGCCGCCGATGCCTTCCGGGGCGAAAGAACTGAGGTTCGCCTGTTCCGTCTCGAAGGTTCTCGCCACTTCCTCGGTGGAGACGTCGGCGTTTGGAGCAATTTGCGGTTCTCCGCTTAAGTCTCCCACCGTGGTATTGATGGTGCCGTTGCGGCTAATAATATCGATGCCACCGCCCCGGACACCCTCGCCGCTAAAGCTTTCGATAAAACCCGTATTAATATTGCCCTCGGCCGTAACTGTCACGTTGCCACCTTCGCCGGTTTGGGAAAGAGAGAGGATCTCGCTTCTACTGGTGTCGATGTTGCCTACTGCGTTAAGATTAATTTCTCCCCCCCGACCGTCTCTGGAGAAAGACTCGATCGCGTTCGTTATAATATTGCCCCCACCCCTCAAGCTGACACTACCGCCATCCCCGTCGCTGGAACGAGAAGTTAGTTCGCCCTTGGTCGTGTCGATGTCGTCTCCTGCAACGATATTAATATTTCCCCCTTCACCGCCATTGGAGAGAGACTCAATGACAGCAGTGCTAATATTGCCGCCGCTGTTGAGGCTGACGTTACCGCCATCCCCCTCGCGGGAACGAGAAGTTAATTGACCCCTGGTGGTATCGATGTCGCCCTCTGCAACGATATTAATATCTCCACCGCTGCCTTCCTGGGAGAGAGACTCGATGCCGCCGAGGCGAATAATTCCCCCGCTGCTTACTGTTACGCTACCACCGCTGCCCCCAGTAGAAAGGGAAGTTAGTTCTCCTGCGCTAGTGTCGATGTCTCCCGTTGCTGTTAGATTAATATCTCCCCCGGTGCCCTCTTTGGAAAGAGACTCGATGCCGCCGATGCTAATAATTCCCCCGCTGCTGAGGCTGACATTACCACCATCCCCGTCTCGGGAACGGGAGATTAGTTCGCCCATGCTAGTGTCGATGTCCCCCGTTGCTGTTAGATTAATATCTCCTCCCCTGCCATTTCCCGAAAGAGACTCAATGACAGCGGTGCTAATATTACCACCGCTGCTGAGGGTGACGCTACCGCCATCCCCCGTATCGGAACGGGAAATTAGTTCTCCTGCGCTGGTGTCGATGTCCCCCGTTGCGGTTAGAGCGATATCTCCTCCCGGACCATCTAGGGAGAGAGACTCGATCGCGCTGGTAGTAAGATTGCCCCCGCTGCTGAGGCTGACGTTACCTGCCGCGCCGAGACGAGACCGGGAGATCAGTTCGCCCCCGCTAGTATCGATGTCGCCTCCCGCATCCATCTCGATATTTCCTCCCTTACCCGTACCAGAGGAAAACGACTCCACCAAAGCACTGCTAATACTCCCCTCTGCAGTCAGAGTAACATTACCGCCATCCCCCGCCTCCGAACGGGACATCAGTTCGCCCCCGGTAGCATCGATGTCGCCCCCCGCATCCATCTCGATATTTCCTCCCTTACCCCTACGAGAGGAAAACGACTCTACCAAAGCAGTGCTAATATTCCCCTCTGCCCTCAGAGTAACATCGCCGCCATCGCCACTGGCACGAGAACTGAGCAAACCAGCCGTAGTATCTACGTTCGCTTTCGAGTCGATCGTAATGTTGCCGCCGTTGCCATTGCCTTCAGAAAAGGAATCTATGGTATCCGTATTAATATCCCCGGTTGCCGTCAGGGAGATATTGCCGCCATCCCCCTCCACGGAAGAAGAACTCAAACGACCGACAGTAGCATCGATCGCTCCCCCCGTCGTTTCTATACTAATATCGCCAGCGCGACCGTCTGTCTCAGCGATAGAAGTGATGTTTGCCGTGGCGATATCTTGACTGCCAGCGATCGCGATATTTCCCCCATCCCCGAGAAAAGAATTAGAACTCAACTGACCCTCAGTAGTATTGATGACACCGTTCTGGCTTTCTATAGTAATATTGCCGCCCCTGCCTCGACCCTCGGCAAAGGAATTGATATCGCCCGTCAGAATATCCCTCTGAGCATTGAGGGTAACGTCTCCCCCCCGACCGTTAGTAGAATTCGAGTTTAGCTGACCGGACGTAGTATCGATCGCGCCCTGCCTGCTTTCGATGCTAATGCTGCCGCCCCTGCCCAAGGACAAAGTATTGATATCCCCCGTCAAGATATCCAGCCTGCCGCCGAGTTCGATATTGCCGCCGTCTCCCGCACTGGAGAAAGAACTCAACTCCCCCTCTGTCGTATCGACCGCCCCCCTCCTGCTTTCTATAAAAATATTGCCGCCGCTACCTCCACCTTCGGAAAAGGTATCAATATTTCCCGTTGTAATATTCTCGTTGCTCGTGAGGGTAATATTGCCGCCGGCACCGCTCGCCGAACTAGAGCTCAAACTGCCCTCAGTTGTATTAATAGAACCCCCTGCATTGAGTTCTATATTTCCCGCATCGCTATTTCCTGCATTTGTAGTCTGACCTGGGACACCAGAATTAGATTCCACCGTCCCTGTGTCTATATTTCCCTCAGCAGAGATGCTAATTTCTCCCCCGTTGCCCGCGCTGGAATTAGAACTGATGTCGCCCTCTGTACTATCGACGTTACCGCCAGAGGCGATCTCGATACTGCCCCCGCGACCCCTCTCATCGGCATCGCTAGAAATGACACCAGTCGTGACATCTCCCTCTGGTGCTGTTATCGAAATCTTCCCTCCATCCCCCAGAGCGGCGCTAGAGCTAATTTCCCCCTCAGCGGTATCGATCGCTCCCCTGGTACTTTCTAAAGTTATCTGACCTCCGTTACCTCGAACGTTTGAATAGGATTCAATTTTCCTCGTTGTCAGGTCTCCATCGCCCCGAAGAGCGATATCGCCCCCATCCCCCTCATTAGCGCGAGAAATTAAAGACCCCGCGCTGGTATCGATCGCCCCTCCAGAATTAATAATAATATTACCGCCGTTCCCCCTTTCTCGGGCATAAGAATTAATATTACCCGCCGTCACGTCCCCATCCCCAGTCAGGGTAATATCTCCGCCCCTGCCGCGACCGGAAGTCGCAGTCAAGACGCTTTGGCTAGTATCGATCGCTCCGGCAGCGGTCAGGGAGATATTGCCACCAGGACCGACATCCACAGCAGTTGATATGGGTTCGGCTACAGTTAGGTCGCCCTCCACCTCTATTTCTATATCGCCCCCCCCAGTAGTAACAATACCAAGGAGTGCCTCCTCATCGCTGCCTACTGTTAAACCGCCGTTGGGGGAGTAGAAAAAGGCGCCCCCGCTACCCGCCTTCGCTTCTAAGATGTTGACATCCAAGCGCAACGGTTCTCCAGAAAGACCGATGCTGCCTTCCCCCAAGGTTTGGAATAAAGCCGTCCCCGCTTTGATAACAGGCGAGACGCCCGTTCTACCGGCAGAGAGAATATTACCGCCTCGGGCGTTAGCGCTGAAAGTGCCCCTGGTACGGATATTGCTTAGGGTGATATTGCCGATGTTGTTGTCGGTGCCGAAAGTGCCCAAAGAAATAGTAATGTCGCCCCCACCGCTGTTGAGGGTAGTACCCTCCGCCATCCTGACGTTACCCCGCCCGCGATTTCGCAAGTCCGCATCGGCCCCAGGGTCGTTAGCTTGGAGGGTAATATCCCCATTTGCCCCGGAAGTATTGATGTTGGCGTTAATATTGATATTGCGTCCCGCCCTCATTTCCAAATTGGAGATCGAGTCGGAAGCGATCGCTTCGTCGATGGTTATATCGTTGTGCGCTTCCAGGCGAACCGTCCCGTTTTCTTCATTGACATCCGCCGTTGTAGCATCGGTTAGTTCCGTTTCCAAATCCGTTACCGAATTTCCTGCGTTTGTTACCGCATCCCCTTGGGCGATGGTTCCGATGGCGATACTGCCGAGAGGGGCGTCGATGGTAATATCCCCCCTCGCGCCATCGGATGACGAATTCAACTCGCCGCTGCTGGTATCCACGTCGCCTACTTCGCTGGTAATGCTAATATTGCCGCCCCGTCGGTTGCCGGTGGAGGAAAGTCCGTCGGTAACGACGATATTTTTCGCATCAATAGCAATATTGCCCCCTCTGCCGGTTCCGGCCGAAGAGTCGATCGCTCCTTGGGTGGTATTGATGCCGCCCTGGGTGGAAGTAATGCTAATGTCGCCGCCCCGACTGCCGCCCTTGGCGCTGACACCAGAGACGATGATATTGCCGGTGGCGGACAGAGCGATATTTCCACCTTCGCCGAGGGCGGCATCAGACTCTATTTCCCCGCCGACGGCATCAAACGAACCCCCTGCAGTTATGGTAATGCTGCCCCCGCTGCCGTCCTCCCTTCGATCCTCTTCCGAGTCGGAAGCGGTGACGCCAGAGAAGATGTCAGTAACGCTAATATCCCCTGCCGCGCTCAAATCTATCTTGCCGCCATTACCGCTATCCGCAGAGGAATTAACGAACCCCGAAATAGCGATCGCTCCGACCCTGCTTTCGATGGTAATATTCCCCCCGTTGCCGTTGTTGCTTAGGCTGCTGGAAGTTATTTCATTTAGTATATTCGCATCTCCAGTGGCGATGGCTGAAATATTACCCGCACTGCCAAACTCGGAACTGGAGTCTAGGGCCCCAAAAGAAGTCAGTTCGCCCCCTGCCTGTAGAGTAATATTGCCGCCAGTGCCCCTAGAAGTTTGGTTTGGCGTCGCCGTTTGAGAACGAGCTTGAATTTTCCCAGTAATAAGACCCCTCGCCGCCTCCAGAGATATATTACCGCCGTCGCCCCCTAGGGCAGTAGCGCTCAACTCTCCCAAGCTGGTATCGATCGCCCCGCTGCTACTTTCTATTGTTATATTCCCGCCGCTACCAACACCCCCTTGGGCAATAACGTCATCGGTCCGCACGTCTCCCGATGCCCTCAAGACCGCGTTACCGCCACTACCAGATTTGGAACTGGAGGTGATGAAACCTTCTGTCGTATCGATTTGACCCCCGGCAGTAATAGTTACATCGCCGCCGTCCCTGGAATTGGTTGCATTCTCCTCGATCGAACTCGATAGGAGTCTTTCCGTTCTTACATTCCTCGCCGCCTCCAGAGAAATATTGCCTCCGTTGTCGGTCTCGGATCGCGAGTCCAAAGGCCCCTCCCTAGTATCGATGCCTCCATCGCTGCTGGAGAGAGTAATATTTCCCCCAGGACCGTTGCTACCGCTGCTATTAATTCCCCCAGTCCGAATAATGCCCGTAGCGTTCATCGTCACGTTAGCGCCGCTGCCCGTGGAAGAACTGGAGTTTACCGTGCCTGCGGTTGTATCGATCTGGCCTCCTGCGGTAAAAGCGATCGCTCCTCCATTACCATCAACTTCTGTTTCCGTGGAAGCGGTACCATCTGCAAAAATCTCGTCTGGGTCTCGAACGGATACGTTCTGCACAACTTCTACATTCTCATCCTTCCCCCGCGCGCTGCTGCGAAAAGCCGCCCTCACCGTTCCAGTAGTAATATCTCCTGCCGCATCAAGAACGATACTGCCCCCATTTCCACCGATAGAACCGGCATCCAAAGTGCCCGTAGTTGTAGCGATCGCACCTCCCGTGCTTTCTAAAGTTATATTCCCCCCTGTCCTTGTACTAGCAACGTCGCTCTTTACATCTCCCGTGTCAATATCTCCCGTTGCCCTCAGAGAAATATCTCCACCGTTGCCAGAGTCCGATTTAGATTCGATCGTGCTTCCCGTCGAATCAATCCCCCCGCTGCTTACAATCTCGACATTACCCGCATTTCCTTCCTTAAACGAACTCGAAATATCTCCCGTAACAGTAAGGTCGCCCTCCACGCTCAGTTGAATGCTACCCCCTCCCCGAGTTGTAATTCCTCTTACATTTAACCCCTGCAAGCTCTCAAAAAACGCTCCGCCGCTACCCGCCGTCGCTTCTAAATTATCCACTTGCAGCCGTAACGGTTCTGCCGCCAAACCAATACTTCCTTCCTCCGTAGTTCTAAAGATTCCGTTACCTGCAGTAATTAAAGATTGTTCTGAAATCCGCCCGATATTGCCCCCGTTGGCATCAACTAAAACCCGCCCCGTAGTAGTTAAATTCTCTACATTAATATCCCCTACTTCTCCCAAACTTCCTAATTGAATAGTAATGTTACCCGCACCCGCATTAATCGTAGTATTTTCCCTTTGATTAATATTAGCCGCACCAGCAGTTCTGTTAGTAGCATTTGCCCCGTTGTCGTTACCGAATAAACTAATATTGCCGTTGCCGCTGGACGTGTCTATATCTGCATTAATATTAATACTTCTTCCTGCATTAAATTCCACCGATTCCGAAGTATTTATTTCTTGATTTACAGTAATATCGCTGTCCGCTTTGAGAGTTATTTCTCCTTCTAATTCTTCTAATTGAGTTGCCGATATGGTGACATCTCCATTCTCATCTTCCGCAAAAATATCTGTATTTTCTTCGTCGATATTCTCTTCGATATCGTCAATAAGAATATTTCTCGGGTCGAAAAGAATACTTCCCGTATCGCCATTATCCGCCCCAACGTCAATATTACCATCGACAACTAATCGCTCTAAACCCGACACTTCCACGAAACCGCCGTCGCCGGAATATTCGCCCCCAGTAGCGGTAATATTTCCTTCAAAACGTGTCGTTCCGTCGGACCAAATTATTACTCGTCCGCCGTCGCCATTTTGCAGGGCATTTGCAGAAATAGTTGAGTTATTAATAACAGTTTGTTGGGAGGCGGGAAGGCGATTGTTTCCTTGAAAGTCTCCCCCAATAAATACATTTCCTCCACCATTAACACCGTCGGCGTTTATGTTGGCGTTGAGGATGCCGACGCGCGAACCTAAGACGTTAACTTCGCCGCCGATACCTTCAGAAACCGGGTTTCTAGCCCCCGTGTCGATGTTGCCGGAGGTTATGGCTGCCCCGGGGGAATTAGGTAACAGGCGGGACGCCTGTTCTACGGGGCCCGTTAAGACGACAATTCCGTTTTCGTTAACCGTCATTCCCGTGGCATGAGAGTTAAAATTCCCTTGGGTGAGCAAACCGGGTAAGGATAGGGGGGTTATTTGTTGCCCGGAAACAGGCGAGACTTCCTGGGAAACAGGCGAGACTTCCTGGGAAACAGGCGAGACGCCTGTTCTACGGGATATTTCCAAATTCAACAGATGCCCCGGTTGGGAGATGCGAATGGTATCGGAACCTTCCACCGCCGCAATGGTTACGTTGCCCCCTGGAGTTGAAATATCTCCGGTATTAATAACCCCCCCACCAGTGAGGGTCAAGTCTTGACCTGGAGATAGTTCTAAATTCCCTGTATTGACTATCGCCCCAGGCTTTCCTACATCAAATCTATATCTATTGGGAGTTCCTACTAAATTATGATAATCGTTACTACCAACGGCATTAAACCAGTTATTACCGAAACCAATACCCGTGGCTGTGGTCACGCTGAAGGATGCCGGAACGTCCAGTCTGGCACTAGGACCGAAGAGAATGCCTGCCGGGTTCATTAAATAAAGATTGGAGTTGCCGCCGGTGACTTGAATTAAGCCGTTAATAATAGAAGCGTCGCCCCCGGTGACTCGCCCCAGGATGTTGTGGATGTTGGGGGCTGAGATAAAATTTGCCGTTTGGCCCGCGTCTAAGCTAAATTGTTGGAAGCTGTGGAAGAGATTGGCCCCCCCCGCGCTGGTAGTGCCGCCGGTAATGTCGAATTGTTGATTACCCTTGTTGTTAATGACAGTGCCAGTGCCGTTGTGGGTGCTGGGGGTAATATTTTGGGCCCGAACTGGGGATTGGGGAGCGATCGCTCCGAGTAGGGAAATTACAGCTAACCATCGCCAATATTGGATTCGTGCGTTCATAATCTCTGCCTCGCATCATTAATTCCGTTTTAGCACGGAAACTTCAAAACTCTCGGCTTTGTCAGGTCAATTTTATCAATTAATTTCCCAAAGAAAGTGGGTAGCAAAGGAGGATTTCCCTTGTCAAAATTCCGCCGATAGGATATAATCTGCGATGTTTTGTTGTTTATAAAAAAAGTTTATGTTTAACAGACACCGAGGGAAGGCAAAAAGGGGTACTTCCCTACAAATAATAATGACATCAATAGTCTTTTTCTTTAAGCGTTTCATTAGCCATTACCTATTACCAATTATAGGTCGTCGGGGTCCGAGAAAATATATCTTCCTCGCCCTGCTGACATTTACTTTAACAGTCTCTTGGGTGCCGGCAGCATTCGGTCAACTGCCCTTTTTCCCTACCATAGAATCTCCTGAAAGCGAAGAAGAGATTTTTGATTGGTTTAACCGTTCTTACCAGTGTGGAAATCTTCGGTGTAGCAATGTCTGGTTCCATGGAACCAGAATGCTGACGGTAGCTTCATTGCCGCCAAGCCTCGCGGAGGATGGAAACGCCAATATTTCCGTCCAACAGAGGGCAAAAAAGATCGAAATTAATCTCAAACAAACCCTCAAAGCAACCCTGAACTCTTCTGAAACTGAACCCACCGAAGCTACAGGCGAGACTTCCGATAAGCCGGAAGTAGAAGCGACAATAGTTCCGGATCCTCTAGAACTAATGAAAAATCCAACCACCGCCTCTAGGGAGAGCGCGGACAACAGCGATCTCCATCCCGCTACCCCCCTTATAGAGGTGGGAATTCTTAACAATCAAACGGTTCTTTTCGTACCGAAACAACCGGGTATCCCCCGACAAACGTTCTTGACTGTAACGGAGTCCGATGCCATAGCGAATTTTCAATCCGATCCCGAAGAACTAGCTATTATTTGGCGCGATCGCCTCAGGGCCGAATTTAGCAATGCCATAATAGAACGGCAGGATATCTCCCAAAAACCCCTGCAAAGACCGCTGATAATTTTAGCGATCGCCGCCGTTGTTATCGTCCTAACTTTGGCATTGCTTTGGCTGCAAGAACGTTTGGGCAAAAAAGACCGAGAGCTAAAAAAAGAATTAAACGATTTCAAAAAAATCCTAGCCGCCGAAACAGAATCAGTTACATCGGAAAATGCCATCAAATCTAAGAAAAAGAAAGCTCCTGCCGAAACTAAAAGATCGGTTTCCGATGCCGAAATACGAGCTTCTCGGTGTTGGTTATTTGCTCTGAGCAAACCCAAATTCGCCCTAGCCGCTCATTTAGCACAACTTTGGGAAAAATTTCCCGAGCTTTCCTTGAAAAAACAGACAGACTTAAAGCAGGAGCGAAACACTACGCTTATGTTGCGCTTAGTGCTGCGATGGTTGCTAGTTTTGCTCCTTGTATGCGCCATGGGGGTGATTTTTTTCATCTATCCAGATACTCGCGCTTTTACCGTTTTTCTCTGGTCGCAATCAATTTTGATTTTGCTTATCTGGCTCCTCGCTAGTTTGGCAGACAAAGGTAGTAACTTTTTGGTTGATTTCTGGTTGCAAAGGTGGGCCGAACAAGCCCAGCAGACATCATCTTATCCCCAACGATATACTAAGCGGGTGACGACTTATTCCGAAGTGCTGACCCAGGCAACCACTTTTATTGTTTATTTCGTGGCGGTCCTTTTTACCATACAAGCTCTAGGCTTTTCTCTTGCCGGGGCGGGAGTTGTCGGTATCGCGGCAACGTACGTTTTTAAGCCGAAGGTCGATAACGTCATTAACGGTATTTTGATTTTGTGGAGCGATCGCTATGCCGTCGGAGATGTCATCCAAATAGGAGATTTAGCCGGAGGGGTAGAAAATATGAATTTGTATATGACCGAACTGCGCGGCGATGAGGGCCGTTTGATTACTATTCCTAACGGCAATATCGATGTCGTCCAAAACCTCACTAAAGAATGGTCGCGAGTGGAAGTGAAAATCGATCTGGCAAGCGACACGGAGCTAGAACGCGCCATGCATACCTTGAAGGCATTAGCAGAACAAATGCAAAACGAACCAGAATGGGAGAATAAAATTTTAGAACCGGCCTCAATTTTTGGTCTCGATAGCGTAGATGCCGACGGTCTTTTAGTCCAGGTGTGGATGAAAACATTGCCCATGCAACAGTGGTCCGTGGGACGGGAGTTGCGCGTTCGGATTAAAGAAGCATTCGAGCGCGAAGGTATTTCTATGGCTATGCCCCAGCGATCGCTCTACCTTCGCAATGCTCCCAACGGCATTAAGTAATTAATAATTAATAATTAATAATTAATAGACTTCGTGGCAGTTGTAGGCAACAGGCAACAGGCAACAGGCAACAGGGAAGAGTTTTTAAGGAAAAAGGAACGAAAAACGATTTTATTTTTACTTTTGCCACTATCGTCTATTAATTATTGGACTCCCGTTGTCCCAAGGGCGCTTAAGCGTTAATTAATAATTGCCCCGTCCGCGAAAAAATTGATATGCGGAGCGATCGCCACCGCTGTGAAAATCTGCCAAAAGGCAGATGCAGCCTTTTTTTTGGGTATTTTCTTTTTTTGTTATGCTATAGTCTTGATTAACTTTTGTAAATATCCAAGAAAGGGGTGGATAAGAAAAAGTTAACGGTCCAATAAGCGATCGCTTGTTCGTGGATATCGCTCCCTAAAGGATAGTGCCATGACTGCTCTGACCCCCTATTAAGAACAAGAAAAGAAAAGAGGTGAAACCATGAAAGTTAATAATATCATTAGAGGGAAAGGGGCATCTATTGCCAAGTCCTTAATCGTCGCCCTGCTATCATTTACTCTAGTAGTAAGCTGGGGCGGAGCGGCCTGGGGGCAAATTCCCTTCTTCAACCTAGAAGGAAGCAATAGCGATCGCCCCATCGTCGATTTTTTCAACAGACCCTACAAATGTGGAAACCTAGTTTGCAGTAGAGTGTGGTTTATCGGGGTTCCTATTTTGGAGATTGCATCGGAACCAACAACCGAAGAGGAGGCAGAATCGGATTTTAGAGCCGAACTGCGAGCGAAACGCATCCAAAATAACCTCAAAGAAATTCTCAAAGCAAGCCAAGCTTCCTCCGACTCTGAGGACTCTTCTTCAAGGGATGCGATCGTTCCTCAAGAAACAGAAAAAACACGAGCAAGCAATGACACGACCGACAACACTCAAAACTCCGATGCAGCAAGACCACCCATAATACTTCTCAACAAAATTCCCCGGAAATATCAAAACTACAGAGGCATCCGGGGCCCTGAAGCACACCCCAACCTTCCCGATATCTTAGTAGGAACCCTCAACAACGAAACAGTAATTTATGTGCCCGAAAGACCGGGTTATCCGAACAGAAAAATTTTAACCATCACCACTGCCGACGTCCTCCATAACAGCATACCAACAGAAGAATTAGCCTATCAATGGCGAGAGATCGTTCGCTCCAGGCTAAACAAAGCCCTAAAAGAAAGCGAACAGCAAACAAAATATCCTCTCAAGAATCTGAAAATAATTGTAGCGTTGTTTGCGGTCGTGCTGATAGTCAGTTGGTTTTTAGCTTATGTCCAAAACAAACTCCGACTTAGGTACAAGACTATACGCAGCGAATTGCAAAAGTTAGAAAGTTCTATAGCAATAGATCCAGAATCTGCTTCAGGGGAAAAACTAGCAGCATCGAGGGAAGAACCAGAGCAAATCGGAGATGGGGAGAGACCCGAAGCTAAGATGCCATATCCGAAAAATGGTTCCGCGAGCTCGGGAGGATTAGAGTCTTTCTGGCGCAACCTGCCCAAATTTTCCTTAAAAAAACAAAAGCTTCTCAAAGAACAGATCAACATACTGCTGTTATTGTTGCAAGGATTGTTATGGATGCGATCGCTGATTTTGCTTTGGGGAACGGGTTCTATTTTTGCTATTTACCCCAATACCAGACCTTTAGGTGTCTTGCTAATACTAAAGACTTTGCCGGCGATCGGCATCTGGGTCTTAGTAACTATCCTAGATAAAATCAGTTATTTTGCCATCGATTTCAATTTGAACAAGTGGGTAGAAAACGCTCAATTTAACGAAGAATTTTCTCAGCGATATGCCTTGCGAGTTTCTACTTATTCCTCAGCCCTAAAAAGTCTAAGCAGCGTTATTTTTGGGCTCGCGGGCATCATCTGGACCGCAGAAATTTTAGGAATCGCTACGACGGTATTAGCCAGTGCCGGGATTATGGCCGCAGCCTTAGCCTATTTTTCCCAAAACCTAGTAAGGGATGCCATCAACGGCCTGCTGATATTAATAACCGATCGCTATGCAGTCGGAGACATTATCCTCGTTGGCGACGTGGGCGGTTTGGTAGAGAGAATGAATCTCTACATGACCCAGTTACGCAGCGCCGATGGAGAACTCATCACCATTCCGAACGGTTCCATTACAGTAGTACGAAACCTAACCAAAAACTGGTCCAGGGTTAATTTCACCATCGAAGTAGCCTACGACGCAGACATCAAGCGAGCCCTACAGGTACTCCGGGAAGTCGCAGACCAATTTTACAGCGAACCAGAGTGGAAAGAGCATCTGGTCGAACCGATAGAAGTGTTAGGAATCGATGAAATGTCTCATGCCGGAATGCTAGTTCGGATTTGGCTAAAAACTCAACCAGTAAAGCAATGGTTGGTAGGGCGCGAATTTCGCCTGCGGGTGAAACAAGCCTTCGATCGCGAAGGAATAGCGATCGGCATCCCTCAGCGATCGCTAGACGTGAAAAATTACGTCGGTTTTCCCAATACCAACGGCAACGGTAAAGAACGCGATCGAGTAGGTCATGGGTAATCGATCGAATTAAGAAACCCGGTTTTTTGAAAAAACCGGGTTTCTGGTATCTCTGGGGCATCCCGTAGAACAGGCGTCTCGCCTGTTCCCGACGCCTGTTCCCCAGACGTCCCGTAGAACAGGCGTCTCGCCTGTTCCCGACGCCTGTTCCCGACGCCTGTTCCCGACGCCTGTTCCCGACGCCTGTTCCCGACGCCTGTTCCCGACGCCTGTTCCCCGGAGAAAGCAAAATTGCCCCAGCATCAACCCCCGACGTTAAATCCGTTACACAATCCGCTGCCAAAAGACCTATATCGCTAAAGCGATTACTACAAACATGAAAAAAACCCTACTTTCCATCGTTTTAACCATCCTCGCCCTCACCGCCTGCGCCCCCCAAACGGACTCCGGCAGCCAACAAACAGCGGCCGATACCTTAAAACTCCTCTACTGGCAGGCCCCCACCATCCTCAACCCCCACCTCTCCACCGGTTTCAAAGACTCCGAAGCCAGCCGCATCACCCTCGAACCCCTCGCCAGTTACGACAAAAACGGACAAGCAATAGCCTTCCTCGCCGCAGAAATTCCCACCCTCGAAAATGGCGGAGTGGCAGCGGACGGCAAATCTGTCACCTGGAAACTCCAGCCAGACGTCCAATGGTCCGACGGCACTCCCTTTACTGCCGCCGATGTCGTCTTTACTTACCAATTCATTACCAACCCCGAAGTGGGGGCATCCACCGCAGGCAGCTATCAAATTATCGACAGCGTGGAAGCGATCGACGATTATACCGTCAGAGTCAACTTTAAAGACGTTACCCCCGGTTGGTTTCTAGTATTTTTCGGCACCGAAGGGATGATTCTGCCCCGCCATAAATTCCAAGAATACAACGGCCCCAACTCCCGACAAGCAGCCGCCAACTTGATGCCAGTAGGAACCGGCCCTTATCGGGTAGTAGAGTTCAAACCCGGCGACGCGGTAGTTTACGAAGCCAACCCTTATTTTCGCGTCCCCGACAAACCACACTTCCCCCGAGTGGAACTCAAGGGCGGCGGCGATGCCACTTCGGCGGCCCGGGCAGTGTTGCAAACGGGGGATGCGGATTTTGCTTACAATCTCCAGGTCGAAGCACCGATATTGCAACAACTGGAGGCAGCCGGCAAGGGGGAAAGCGTAGAAGTTTTCGGGGCCTTGATGGAGCGAATTTTGTTTAACTTGACAGATCCCAACAAAGCAACCGCCGACGGAGAACGTTCCAGCCTCCAGTTTCCCCATCCTTTCTTTAGCGAGAAGAAAGTGCGTCAGGCATTTAATCTGGCACTAGATCGCGACACCATCGCCCAACGACTTTATGGGGATGCAGGCCAAGCTACGGCTAATTTTATCGTCGCCCCGCCCCAGTTTATTTCCCCCAATACCAGCTACGAATTTAATCTGGAGAAAGCGGCAGCATTATTAGACCAGGCCGGTTGGCAAGATACCAACGGCAACGGCATTCGGGATAAAAACGGCGTAGAAATGCAGGTTTTGTTCCAAACTTCCGTCAACCCCCTGCGCCAGAAGACTCAGGAAATAATCAAGCAAGCACTGACATCTATTGGAGTGGGAGTGGAATTAAAAAGTATCGATGCCAGTATCTTTTTCTCTGGAGACCCGGCGAATACGGATACTGCCGAACATTTTTATGCCGACCTGCAGATGTTTACCACTGGCAATACCAGCCCCGATCCAAGCGGTTATTTCAAGTTTTACACCTGCCAACAGATTCCCCAGAAGGCTAATAATTGGACCGGGGATAATCCCTCGCGCTATTGCAACCCGGAATATGACCAGTTGTGGCAGCAGTCCGTTACAGAGTTAGACCCAGAAAGACGACGGCAGTTATTCCTGCGGATGAACGATATGTTAGTTAAGGAAGAAATAGTGGTGATGCCTTTAGTCGATCGCGCCGAGGTTGCCGGAGTCAGTAACAGGATCGAAGGGGTAGATTTAACTTCCTGGGATCTCAATACTTGGAATATTGCCGACTGGAAGTTGCGGTAGTAGCGCCATCAGCCTAAAATTGTGGGCCGACTTCGTTAGTTTGCTTGTAGTAATCGCTTTAGCGATTCAGATCTATCAATCGCTAAAGCGATTACTACGAACTTTTGCTTTAGCGATTCAGATCTATCAATCGCTAAAGCGATTACTACGAACTTTTGCTTTAGCGATTCAGATCTATCAATCGCTAAAGCGATTACTACGAACTTTTGCTTTAGCGATTCAGATCT
>JAXHVR010000024.1:37621-59484 GCA_034189005.1 Cyanobacteriota bacterium
ATCAATCGCTAAAGCGATTACTACGAACTTTTGCTTTAGCCACCATTTGAGCCTTATGACGCTAGTAGTAACATTTCCGAATTGATATTAGAGGATTGCTAGATCGAATTGTTTAAACAAATAGGCAATTCGATCGCAAACTCAGTTCCCTCCCCCAGCGTGGAAACGCAAAGCAATTGACCCTGGTGGCGTTCGACAATCTGATAGCTAATGGCCAAACCCAAACCAGTACCCGAACCTACCGGCTTGGTAGTGAAAAATGGATTAAAAATCTTAGATAAAATCTCCGGCTTAATCCCCGGACCGTTATCGCGAATTTTTATCTCAATGCGTTCCCCAGAAATCTGTCGAGTAGCGATCGCTATTTTCCCGGTTCGGTGGATGTCTTCTTTTTCCTCAACTAATGACTCTTTCAAAGCATCAATAGCATTACCCAGAACGTGCAAAAAAACTTGATTGATTTCTGCGGCATAGCACTCGATCGCCGGGATGTCCCCATAATCTTTAACCAATTCGATCCCGCAGCTTGATAAGCGACTCCCTTGCATAACGATGGTACTGTCGAGGGCTTCGTGGAGATTGACAGTTTTTAATTCCGATTCGTCCAGGCGGGAGAAAACGCGCAAAGACTCAACCAATTTGCTGATGCGATCGGCCCCAGTTCTCATCGACTTTATAATTTTCGGAAAATCCTCAACAATAAAATCGAGTTCGATATCCTCGATTTCTTCTTGTAGTTCTGGCGGTATGTTCAAAACACTCTCCTGGTAAATACGCACCAATTTCAGCAAGTCTCCTAAATATTCGCTTGCATATTCAACGTTCCCGTAGATAAAACTAATCGGGTTATTAAATTCGTGAGCAATTCCCGCAACCATCTCTCCGAGGGCGGACATTTTTTCTGCTTGAATTAATTGGCTTTGAGTCTCTCGAAGCTCTTGCAGCAAGAGTTCTAGTTTCATCGCTTGTTGCTCCAAACCGGTCATGGTTTGTTGCAACTGAGAAGCCATGCCATTAAACGCTCCCTTCAACTGACCGATTTCATCCTTTTCCTCCCCCACTGCCCGCTGCTGTAGCTCCCCCGCCGCTAAAGCTTCAGCCAGCCGCGCTAAATCCCGCAACGGTTTGCGGACTTGGCTATCGAACAGGATAACCGTCAGAGAAGCCAGTAAAAAGCTAGTGACCGCGGCCCCCGCGAGCCTAGAGAGCGTCGATCTTACCAACCGCGATCGAACGTTGCTCAGAGAATAACCCAGTTTAATTTCCCCGAGCAATAGACCTTCAGAAACTATCGGGTTGCGTAGTTCCCGCAGTCCCGCTTCTCTACGGACTTCCGACAAGATTTTTTGAGGCTGCGGGTGGTAGGGTAAATGGCTGGCGACGATGGGATTTTCCTGGTCTAAAAACCTCGTCAGGGGGCGACCTTGCTTGTTATAAATAACGCTATAAACGATTTCTGGATCTTCGGCTGTTTGTTCCATCAGTCTTTCTAAAGTCAGAAAGTCAAAACTCATAATTGCTTCTGGAGTAACGGAACTGAGGAATTTAGCGTGGTTAGCAATTTTTGTTTCCAAATCTTGCTTCTGCTGGACGTATCCCCAATAAACCTCAAAGGCTCCAAATACCAATTCAACGGCGGCCAAACCAGCGATCGCAATTCCCAAGAAACGCACGGCGATACTATGGCGAAACTTGGCTTTTAAATCTTGTTTTTTCATACTCACTCTCATTTACTCAGGGCTAACGGGGGGAGCATCCCAACTTTTTAGTTTTAAAGTTTCAATTAACTCATCCATTGGTGTATAATCTATCGGTGGCACGAAACCTTCCGCCCTTGCCGCACCAAGCGTCGAAGGAGAGGCATTCAAAAGCGCATCTTTAACGGCGGCGATCGTTTCCGGGTCAGTTTCGGGCATAGCGGCAAAGGGCCATTCTGGATAGAGTCGCGTGGTATGGGGATAATAGTAATCGTCTGCCGCTAAATCTAAAATCCGCAGCTCGTCCAAGCTAATTAAAGACCCCTCGGCCAGCATCTTCTCTAATTGACCGGTGCGGATAAAACCCGCATCAAAAGTACCGTTGAGTACGGAGAAAACAATATTATCTTGAGATTGTAGTTCCCGAAAGCTGCCGAAGTCGGCAAAGGGATCGATGCCCTTTTGGCGTAAATGATAAATCTGGAAATTACAGCCACCCGCCGCCGTTTGAAAGTTAAGGCAAACTACGTTCTTGCCGCGTAAGTCTTCGAGCTTCTCCAGATCGCTATCGCTTCTGACAATAATCAGTCCGCCAAATTCCTTACCAGTTTTGGGCCGCTTCAGGGTCGCCAGAAATTTGAGGCCGTAGAGTCGGCGCATTTGCACTGCTGCCAGAGGATTGCTAAATACAAAATCTACATTCCCTTGTTTTACCTGAGTAAATTGATCCTCTAAAGTGTGGGCAACTAGAATAAAGGGACGATCCGTCGCTTGGGAAAGATAGTCGATTAGCCCATTATACTCGGCATTGGCTTTGACTGCACTTCTAATTCCGAGAACGCTAACCCGATTTGCATTTTCGGTAACTATTTGGGGCGCGAAAGACGTCGGAGTTTCAGTAGAAGTTACTTCCGGTTGAGTGCCCGTGCAACCTCCGAGCTTGAGTGCTAAAACAATCAATAAACCGACTGCATAAGCAATGAATTTAGATCGGAAATTACGCACTTTGATTATCGGTAATAGGTTTGGATTTTTCCGTACATTTTACTAAACAGATCGTAGCTCTCGCTACTTCTGTAAAGAAGTAGCAACTCTTGCTTGCGATCCGACTATCGAACCGAAACAGGGTTGGGCATAAATTACCCCCTTTCGTAATATTAGCATAATACTAACGGATTGCTATATTTACCAGTGTATTTTTTTATACTATTAGTTCAAATAATTTCTAAACAGACTAAAAGGGTGCATATCAATGTTCGAGATAACCCAGAATTTAATGCTGTTTGTCAGTTGTTAGTTTGTTCTTGGTGTCAGTTGCAATAGCTCTGGTTTCTGCTTCGATGAGATGCTCCCGACTATAAATACCAAGGCTGGATCTCGATTCGTATTTTTCCTAAAATCGAGATGAAGTTTATGGGATTTTTATCTATGTTTGTCTTTTTTTAACTTAATTCCCGGTCAATAAAAAGTAAAATCGGTTGAAATTTAATCGTTAAAAATAGAGATATTAAATAACTAATTAAGGTTTTTTTAATCTCTATTTCTAATAACAAAAATTTCAACCGGAAACGATTAAAACTCTTTGACCCAATTGTTTTTGGGCTCGATCCAACTTTTTTCTACATTGCCATTTATAGAACTACTGCCTGGAATCTCCAGACAATAGCCCGCCCCATAAACAGTTTTGATATAGCGAGGATGGCGGGGATCCGGCTCCATCTTCGTCCTTAGATGTCTGACGTGAACCCTAATAGTTTCTATATCATCATCGGGATCGTAGCCCCAGACTTCCTTAAGGATTTCGCTTGGGGATACCGTTTGACCGTGACGTTGCAGCAAGCAATGGAGCAACTCAAATTCCAAGTGGGTCAATTTGATTATGTTATCGAACCAGATGGCCTCAAAGCGTTCCGGGACTAATGTCAAGGGGCCGTAGCTTAAGATTTCACTATGTTTGGCCGCTTGAGGAATCCTATCGGTGCGTCGCAATAAGGCCCGCACCCGGGCCAACATTTCTTCAACTTCAAAAGGTTTTGTTAAATAATCGTCCGCACCAGCATTAAAGCCTTCCACTTTGTCGTGGGTTTGACCCAAAGCAGTCAACATCAATACGGGTATATCGGCAGTGCGTTCGTCGCGACGCAGACGTTGACAAACGGTGAATCCATCCACCCTCGGCAACATCAGGTCTAAAACTATGAGGTCTGGTAGTAACTGCAGGGCCAAAGCCTGTCCTTTTATGCCGTCTTCGGCTTGGTTGACTTCATAGCCAGCCATTTCTAGGTTTACAGCTACCAGTTCTGCGATCGCAGGGTCATCATCTATGACCAGTATCCGAGGCATCATGTGGTAAGTTTAGATACGGTTTTCCTTATTGTAATGTTTTTTTAACATTTTTTAATATTCTTTGCAAACTATTTTCCAAATCTTAAGTTCTGGCGAACCGGACGCACCATTCTCAGCAAGGAAGCGATCGCTCTCAATCTTTACTCCTACTCCCTACCATAAAAACTACTCATAACGACTACTTATACTTTTCTCAACCTAGATCTAGTGGCAAGGAGCGAACCACAATCAATCTTAAGAATGCGATAGCGATGCGTGAAGGGACGATCCTAACATCTGGATCCAGAAACCTGGTTTATTAGATATCGCATAAGATTTAGTAGGATTGCTATAGCAATCCGTGCAGGGACCCAGAAAAATTTGGGGGCAAGAAACCCGGTTTCTTTAAGAAACCGGGTTTGTCTTCAATATCACGAACGATCTACGGCTTGCTATAATTGAGCGTTCTCCGTGTTGTAGTGAAAGTTTCAACCTCACCAATAAGCAATTTTGTTAGTTGGGAAAATGTTAATTGTTAAAATATTAATTGTTAATCTTTAATTGTTTATAAAAATATAAATTTTACTCAACTATCGCGGGAGAAAAACGTTTAGTTTCTAGGGAATATTGCCAAGCGATCGCCTCTGGGTCTTTTTCGCTGCTCCATTGAATAAAATCAGGTTTAGTCTTTCTTTTACTAATAGTGCTTGGGTGAACGCTCAAGCGATTTGCCAATTGCACTTGATTTAGTAACTGAGGAACTTTTGAGGACAAATTAATTTTGTTATCGTTTAATGTCTCTCTAGTAACTGTTTTAGCCTGCGCTTCCCCGATCGCCTCCTCCTCGGGAAACTGCTTATTAGTGCCAGTGTTTTGATTTTTTCCATCGGCATAGTTAAACTTCGATCCGACAGAAGTATTGGAGAGAGAATCTCCGCCCCGGCCATCGACTTCTTCCGTCTCAGGCGACGGTGGAGATACAGCAGTAGGAAAGTAATAGATTATTCCACCCAGGTCTGTAACTTCGTAGTGGGCGGAGAAATCTGTAGCCTGTCGGTCTAGAAATTCTTGGACAACATTAGCTGGAAGTTTAGCTTTCATGGCCAAATCCAGGGTAGTAATACGTCCCTGATTTTCTTCAATTAACTGGTAGAAAAGAGAATTTAAAAGCTCTTGCTGTTGTTTTTGCTGTTGCTGAAAGCGCCTAACTGCCAAGCCTAGTCCCGATGTTACGGTAATGGCAAGAAAAATATGCCAAGAATAGCCCAGGGTCAGAAGGCCAAATCCAATAGAAATTGCCCAAGGGAGCTCTGCTTTAGTATTGCGATCGAGATTGTTGCTATTATTGGCCATTTTATTATTTGCCGACCCGACTTTGGTAGTTAGAAGTTAGGCTATCTGGTATTTTCCCGTTCTAGAGATCGGGAGTTTAAGATATGGTATCTGCTGGAGATTCCATAGCTCTATTTTATTTATCCCCAAGGGCTATAACTTGGATTTACCGCCAGTTAATCTTAGAACCCACTATCCCAAATATCAAAATATCTAAAAATACTGCGATGCAGAAAATTTTTCGCAAACAGGCCATCATCGCTGCCGCGATCGCCCTCAGTTTCTCCATAGCAGGTTGCGGCCCGAACCGCATCGAGCAATGCAATCAATTAATCGCCACTATCAACAAAGGCAGCGCCTTAGTCAACGATCGAAAAGACACCCACGATGCGGCCAGCCACCGTAATTTAGCCGGAGAGTTAAAGGCCGTTGCCAGCCAAATAGAGAGTCTCCAACTAGAAGACGAAACGCTCCAACAGTATCAAAGCCGCTTTATCGGATTTTTTCGAGAATTATCTCAAGCATTCACCGAAATGGCTAAAGCCTTACAAGCAGCCGATGGAATAGAAACCAACTTAGAGGGTAGAAAGCGGCTCGAAGATGCCCAAACTCAGCTAGCACTCGCGGGTAAAAAAGCAAATAAAACTGCTGAGTTAGAAGATAGTTTGATTGTAGAAGTACAAAACTACTGTAAATCCAAATAATTAATTATTAATTATTAATTATAGCCATTATTGAATTGGTGAGGTACACCCGGATCGATCCCCCGTTGGTCCCCCTTAAAAAGGGGGACTTTGACATTTTCCGGCTCCCCCCGATTCTGCGGGGGGCTGGGGGGGATCGAAAATGTACTTCACCGATTCAATAATTGCTATATTAATTATTAATTATTAATTATTAATTATTAATGATGAATTTCAAGCTCCAAAACATAGCTGCCTAGTTGAACTTTTTCCGACCACAATTCATATTCCAAGCGGAAACCCTCGGGGATAGGCTCTCCAACTAGGACAAAATTACGGGTAAAGTTGCGCAGTCGCAACTGCTGGTGCAAGCCCATAGAATCGCTTTGCAGCCAATAACGACTAATACCGTACATTCTCGGCTCCCACATATGCCGATAATTATATTGACCGTTTCCTTGCATGGTCATAATCGCCCGGTAAGGAGAAACCTCTAACCACAAAAGTCGAGGTTTTGGAGAATTGCCCAAAAAAGCCATTTCTGCAGTAGAATCGCTTTCTACTTTTCTTTCAAAAATTGCAGGTTCGTGCAATAATATGTGGAACTGTTGGCGGTCTTTTTGATATAGTGTAGCCGCAGTTTCTACCAGAGACCAAACCGGTAAATCTGTGGATATTAAAGACAGACTTACAGGCTTACGATGATGAGTTAACATAGAAAAAATCAAGTAATTTGCGATGAAAGAAAAGACAATTTTGCTGTAAAATAAGCCAATTGGAAGTTTGAATCCCGAACTGGGACTTAAAAACAACTTCTCAATTTTACCTTGGGACAAGGTAAACAATTCCAAAGGAAATGTCAGCTTGTTTTTGTCAACCTCTCCAATTTAAGTTTATCCAATGATAGGTTCCATTGTCACTACTAAAATCGCAGAAAGCCACCAAAGTTTAGTTATTAACAGACCCTCCAAAGGTTTATCTCTAAAAGGTCGCATCGGAGTTCCTGGAGATAAATCGATTTCTCATCGAGCTTTGATGTTAGGAGCGATCGCAATAGGAGAAACCACCATCGAAGGACTGCTCTTAGGAGAGGATCCGCGCACTACTGCCAGTTGTTTCTCTCTCTTGGGTGCCGATATTTCTCCCTTAAATTCAGAGTTAGTAAAAGTCCAAGGTTTGGGATTGGGAAAACTCCAAGAACCCTCTGGCGTATTAGATGCAGGCAATTCCGGCACTACCATGCGACTGATGCTGGGCATCTTAGCCTCCCACCCGGAGCGTTTTTTTAGCGTCACTGGGGATAGTTCCTTGGTAAAACGCCCCATGTCTCGCGTCATCCAACCCCTCGAACAAATGGGGGCAAAAATTTGGGGAAGGGAAGGGGGGAAATTTGCACCTCTGGCCGTACGAGGACAAAAGTTAAAACCGTTTCATTACCATTCTCCCATTGCCTCGGCTCAGGTGAAGTCCTGTATTCTCTTTGCCGGCTTAATGGCGGAGGGGGAAACTACCGTAACCGAACCGGCTCTCTCGCGAGACCATACAGAAAGAATGTTGCGAGCTTTTGGCGCTAAAGTTACTATCGACCCAGAAACTAATAGCGCTACAGTTACGGGCCCCGCCCAACTACAAGGCCAATCGGTGGTAGTACCTGGGGATATTAGTTCGGCAGCTTTTTGGTTGGTGGCGGCGGCCATCGTCCCCGGTTCGGAATTATGCATCGAAAATGTGGGCGTCAATCCAACCCGTACTGGTATTTTGGAGGCTTTGGCTCGGATGGGGGCCGATATCGAATGGGAAAACGAGCGAGAGGTGACGGGGGAACCGGTGGCTGATTTGCGAGTGCGCCACTGTGAGCTAGAAGCTTGTGAAATAGGAGGGGATCTCGTACCCAGAGCGATCGATGAAATCCCAATTTTGGCAGTAGCAGCGATTTTTGCTAAAGGGACTACTACTATTCGGGATGCAGGGGAGTTACGGGTGAAAGAGAGCGATCGCCTCATGGCCATGGCGACTCAGTTAAGTCGCTTGGGGGCAAAAATTACCGAGCTTCCCGATGGTTTGGATATTACTGGTGGGACTCCTTTAACGGGTAGCGATGTAGATAGTTATGGGGATCATCGGGTAGCTATGAGTTTGGCGATCGCCGCCCTCAATGCGAGCGGTACTACGACTATTCGAGGAGCAGAAGCAGCCGCTATCTCCTACCCAGAGTTTACAGCTACTCTCCAACAAGTTCTCAGTTGAGAAAAAAATGAGAATTCAGGCTAAAGCCTGAATTCTCAAAAATTTTAAAACTTTTGCTTTAATTGCGAGTTATAGCGATTATTGAATCGGTGAAGTACATCGAGCGATCCCCCCCAACCCCCCTTTTTAAGGGGGGAGCCATATTTTTTCAAAGTCCCCCTTTTTAAGGGGGATTTAGGGGGATCCCTCAATCTACCTCATAGTTTCGATAATTGCGAGTTATTAACTATTCAACTGCCTTATCCCCGAGCAATTGTTCTTTGAGAGATTGCACTTCTGCCCATAACTCCTCGCGGTTAGAAGCGCGGAGTAGATAGCGGTAAACGAACCAGCCAGAATAGATGATACCAATTAACTCAAAAGTCGGGGCCAAAAGCGGGATATCGTTGAGGGCGTCGATTACGGCCAGAGTTACCTTAATACCGACACCAACAGCCAAAATCAGGCCCACAGTGATAATGGGTTTGCGATATTGATTGAAAAACCTCGACAGAATCACCGGTAGTTCTGCCAAAATTTCCACAGCCTGGGTTTTGATACCCTGGAATTGACTGTTAGTTTCCTCGGGTGGTGGCGTTACCTGCACCTCTACCTCTACTTCTGGAGTTTCAGTATCTATTACTGTCTCAGATGTAGTTGTTTTGGAAGGATCTGGTTGTTGCATAATTGTGGCTCCTTTATTTTTAGTTGAGTTTAAAACTACTTTGGACAATAGTTAACCATAGATCGGGCGAATTAGCGATCGCCGTTGGCGTAGTAATTCCACGGTAATTGCTAGGCTCAAACACTTGTGTCGAGAGAGCGAACCTCACAATAATAGCTTTAATCGTTGGAGATTGTAATTTTTGGACTTCCCTTAAGAGCGATGGCCTCTTGGTTGCTTTTGATACCAAACGTAACTATCAAATAAAATCCCTACCAGGCTAAAAGTTATGCCGATGGCCAGACAGCCTTGCAGGGGATTGCCGCTGCCAAAGGTAGAAAGAAAATAGTCTATCAAGGCCAAACCAGACTGACCGATCGCTGCGAAACTGGGAAGGAAACTAATCAAGCCAAACCCACTCAATCCAATACCGATTAAGAATATAGGAGTGACGAAGCAAAAAATGCTAGTCAGAAGTAAAGACAGGAGAAAGTAAGGAAAAATACTCATAGCGATAACCATAAATACAGTAAAAGGTCCAAAATGGCAAAACCAATAATTGTTACTGGTTCCTTTTTCTTGTACTTACTAGGGTAGGCAGCGATCGGGTAAAATAGGGTAATTTGTCAGAAAACTTAAATATTAGTTAAAAAATCTTATTTAAGATTAGTAAAGTGTTATTAACTTTCTCTAATTATTCTCTGGGAGTGACTGCGAAACTTGAGTAAAAGCCTCGAATTATGGGGAAAGCGGATGTGGGCGGCCATGTTATTAGGAGGACAAGTAACGGTTCACCTCCTCCAAGGCAAAGTCCACCGCCGGAATACCCTCGAACAAATGGTAATGGTAGGGCCAGAGTCTCTATTAATTGCCTTGCTAACGGCAAGTTTCGTGGGTATGGTATTTACGATTCAGGTAGCAAGGGAATTTATAGTTCTGGGGGCGGGTAATGTCGTCGGCGGCGTATTGGCCCTTTCCTTAGCAAGAGAATTAGGCCCGGTTCTGACGGCGGTGATCGTAGCGGGACGAGTGGGGTCTGCCTTCGCAGCGGAAATCGGCACGATGAAGGTAACGGAGCAAATCGATGCTCTCTATATGCTCAAAACAGATCCCGTAGATTATCTAGTAGGGCCTCGGGTGATTGCTTCTTGTCTGATGCTGCCTATTTTGACCATCTTATCCTTGGTGGCTGCCTTGGCAGGAGGACTGGCGATCGCTACGAGTATGTACGATATCCCCCAAAAGGTATTTTTAGAATCGGTCCAAAACTTTCTCACCATCTGGGACTTGTGCAGCGCTGCCATTAAGGCTTTTGTTTTTGGGGCCTCGATCGCTGTTATCGGCACAAGTTGGGGTTTGACTACCAGCGGTGGGGCGAAGGGAGTCGGTCAATCTACTACTACTGCTGTAGTTACGGCTCTGATGGCCATATTTATTATTAACTTTTTTCTATCTTGGCTAATGTTTCAAGGAACGGGCAGCGCGATTACGCGGGCTATTTAGTCGGCCGTTCGGCAAAGGGCTTAAAATGAAAAATAACCATGCCTGAAATTGAAATATAACGGAAGAATCAGCCCGTGACTGCAACTACATCCAATACCCAACTCGATAAAACCGTAGAGCTACGCCCCAGTTACAATATCCCGCTAATTCTGGTGGTGGCTGCTTTGCCTGTAGGCTTTTTGCAAATATGGGTCGGTTTGGCGATCGCCCTGTTTGCGCTATTTCTGATGTTTCAAACTGTTAACATCCGCCTCCAATTCACCGAAACGGCCTTAGATGTCTATCGCTCTGGCGATCGAATTCGGAGTTTCCCCTATAGCGAATGGGAAAATTGGCAAATTTTCTGGCCGCCAGTGCCGATTTTATTTTATTTCAAGGAAATTAACAGCATTCATTTTTTGCCAATTATTTTCGATCCGAAAATGCTCCAAACTTGTCTCGAAGAGCGTTGTCCTTTAAAAGAAAAGTAATCTCGGAATTGAACTGGGTCTCTGGGACTCTGCCACCAGAGCCCTAATCCCCCTCTTGCTTTACTGAAGATTTTATAATAGTTAATTTGCGTTATGAATTTAGACGAAACACCAAAAAATAGATCGGAAAAACCATTAGAAATTTCAGCGTCTTTAGAGTCACCCTGGGATTCGCAAAAGGAAATTGTCCCAGAAAATACTGAGATGAAAGAAGAGGATTTGACAGAAAACACGGTCCCGCTACCAACTCTCAAAGATGAAGAGGAAGAGGAAGAGGAAAAAAACTTTGCTGCGGATGAAGAGTTAGAAGCAACTCAATTAGAGTCGGTGGAAGAACCAGAAAGAGAGAAGATCGTAGAATTAGCAACTCCTGTTGAGGAAGAGTTAGAAGCAAGTCAATTAGAGTCGGTGGAAGAACCAGAAGAGGAGAATTTAGGGGAAACTGCCGAGGAACCAAAAGCCGAAAACCAGAGCCAGCAGACAACTCCCACGGACGAACCAGAAGAACCAGTTGCCGAAGATGCGACCTCTGAGGAAGTTTCCGCAGAAACGGCAACGGAAGAAGAACTCGAAGAGGAAGGTTCTCAGTTAGCAGCGAGAATAGCACAGTTAAGGCGCGAAGAGCAGGGTTTGAGACGAGAAGTTGCTTCTTTGGAAACGGCTAAGGCGACGATGCAGCAAGAGTTGGTGGAACAAACTCGGGCTTTATCGCGGCTGCTGCCCGAGGCTTTGGAGGAACTGGAACGAAGGAAACAGGGGGTTCTGGTGGAAGTGGAAAAGCTGGAACGGCGCAAAGAACGGGTCGAGAGAGAGATGCGAACTACTTTTGCGGGAGTTTCCCAGGATTTGGCGATTAGGGTTCAAGGTTTTAAGGATTATCTGGTGGGAAGCTTGCAGGATTTGGCGATCGCTGCGGAACAGTTAGATATCGCCCCAACAGAATACAAATCCCAAGATTTTGCAGTGCAAGAGGCTCAACCGGAACTGGGGCGATCGGGCAGTCCTAAGTTTGCGGAGCAAGGTTTCAAGGAAGAGGTCAAACAAATTCGCCGCCTGCTAGATCAATATCGGACCATGCCGGATTATTACGGTCCGTCTTGGCAACTGCGCCGGACTTTTGAACCAATTCATGCGGAACGACTTTCGGAATGGTTTTTCGATCGAGGGGGTCGCGGGGCTTTGCGGAGTATGGGCAGTCGCCTGCAAAATATTCTGATATCTTCGGCGGCGGTTTCCATTTTGAATGCTTTGTATGGCGATCGGATGCAGGTTTTGGTGTTGGCTAATTCTCCAGAGCGTTTGGGAGAATGGCGTCGGGGTTTGCAGGATTGTTTGGGTATAGACCGACGCGATTTCGGTCCCGATCGCGGAGTGGTTCTGTTTGAGGATGCGGAAGTTCTGGCGCTGAAGGCGGATCGTTTGGTGAAAAAAGGGGGTTTGCCGATGATTATTATTGACGACACTGAGGATAAGATCGGTCTGTCGATATTGCAGTTTCCTCTCTGGTTGGCTTTTGCTCCCGAAGTCGAACCTCAAAATATGGCGGATCGGTGGTAAGTAATTAATAATTTGACTGTTCGTAGTAATCGCTTCAGCGATTTATAGATCTAAATCGCTAAAGCGATTACTACAAACAAGTTCTCCAAATAAATAATGGAACCGCAGTGGAACGCAACAATACTATTGCCTAGAAGAGCTACCAGAACATCTGCAAGATGCAGTGAGTTGGAACTGGTTCGATCGCTGTCCACGGCTGCCTTACTCACGTTGAGATTATAGATGGCAAAATTTGGATTCAACGGGATGGCATCGAAGATGGCGTGACGGAGGAACTCGTCGAAGCGGGAATTCCAAAATCCGATATAGTCCTTGGGTTTATGCCGCAGGAGGTGCGCGTTCGTACTGGTTACGCGATCGCTTGAAATACGAGGAGAGATATTCCAGCAAAATAGATCGCACCAAGGTGTTTTATAGAGCGATCGCTGCGCTTTTTTTGAAAAACTTTGGAAAATAAACCAGTGGGTTGTGCGCGATATAAAATTTACAAATTATCTCAAAAACTGGTATAGCAAGCCGTAGATCGTTCGCGATATTGAAGACAAACCCGGTTTCTTAAACAATACCTTCGCCAAAATCAAAAATACCATTCGTAGGTTGGGTGGAGCGTAGCGTAACCCAACAAAATCGTTGGATTGTGACGAAGATGTTGGGTTGCGCTATCGCTCCACCCAACCTACGATCGGGCGCCGGCGTTGGTATTGTTAAAGAAAGCGGGTTTCTGGCCCCCTAATTTTTCTGGGTCCCTGCGCGGATTGCTATATTTCCAAACCAATACTTACCCCAACAAAATCCTACTCCCAGAAAGTTAAATTCTACAAATAATAGAAACAGCTAAAGCAGCTTTTCCCAACTTTAGCGATTGGAAATACAACAACGAAGTTAGGGACTTGCGCTTTAATAAAATACCAATTTTAAGTTTGAAGTTAATTGCTGTTGGGTTGCGTTTCACGAGCGCGCTACCTACACTGTACGCTCTGTTAAATCTAGCTGGTGCGGATATTTAACAATCGGCCAACCAGTCTATTTCTGGTCCGGCGCCGATGCAGGCGATGCCGACCTGCTTCGCGTGGCGGGGCACCATTCCATAGACGAAGCTATTGCAGCACTTAAAAGAGAAATGGTTAAATTGTTTGACGCTTTTTCTGTAATTTGATATAGTACAAGCTTAAAATCTTACCAATGAGGTTAGAAAATGACGATCGCCTGGTTATTTTTCAATATTGGATTGTTAATAATTGCCTATTTACTCGGTTCTATTCCCACCGGTTATTGGCTCGGTTCCTTGTTTTACGGCATCGATATTCGCGAAAAAGGTTCCGGTTCCACCGGTGCTACTAATGTCTTGAGAAATATAGGCAAATTTCCCGCGTTAGTAGTTTTAATTATTGATATCTTGAAAGGAGTTTCAGCGATCGCCCTAGTTCGCTATCTCTATTCTCTCGATGCAGTTCGACAATTAGCAACTGGGGCGGAAACTTCCGATGTAGTTAGCTTATTTAATCCTCCTACTCTCCTACCTTGGATGGTAGCTTTTGCCGGGTTAGCAGCAGCCATCGGTCATAGTAAATCCATTTTGATAGGCTTTAAAGGCGGTAAAGCAGTAGCTACCAGTTTGGGGATTTTATTAGCAATTTCTTGGCAAGTAGGTTTGGGAACTTTCGGCATTTTTGGGCTAGTTTTAGCCATATCCCGGATAGTTTCTCTCAGTTCTATCGCCGGAGCGATCGCCGTTTCAGCCTTAATGTATTTGGCAGGAGAACCCATGGCTTATGAAATCTTCGCGATCGCTGGCGGGCTATTTGTTATCTGGCGTCATCGCACTAATATCGAGCGATTGTTAGCCGGTACCGAACCACAAATCGGACAGAAACTTTCCACTTCAATTAATAATTAACAATTAACATTTTCCCAATTAGTAACGGGTGCATCTCAATAATTAATTAATTAATTAAACAATACCTTCGCCATTTTATCGTAGGTTGGGTGGAGCGATAGCGCAACCCAACATCAACGGGAGAAAAATTGATTTTGTTGGGTTTCCGGCAGCGGAGCCCGACCTACTAATGGTATTTTTCCTCGATCTGGCGAAGGTATTGTTAAACCAATAACTTACTGCTATTTGTTAGTTGTCAGTTGTCAGTGGTTAGCAGGCAGAAAAAGTCTCCGAGCAAATATGAGATGCACCCATTAATTACTACCTACTTAGCGCGGACGAGGGTTTCAAAGCAGTACCTCGACGGTAATTAGCCACCCCGACGGAACCTCCAACAATTATTAATTATTAATTATTAATTATTAATTATTAATTAGCCAAAACGACCGCTAACATATTGCTGGGTTGCTTCTTGCTGTGGGTTTTGGAAGATATTCTGAGTTTCGTCGTACTCTACCAAATACCCGAAGCGCTTGCTACCTTCTTCAGCTTTAGCATTAAAAAAGGCAGTCATATCCGCAACCCGGGAAGCTTGCTGCATATTGTGGGTGACGATGACAATGCTATAATTTTGCTTGAGATCGTCGATCAGTTCTTCCACCTTGAGAGTAGAGATGGGGTCCAGAGAGGCACAGGGTTCGTCCATCAACACCACCTCGGGATTAACCGCGATCGCTCGGGCAATACACAAACGCTGCTGCTGACCGCCAGATAGGGCAAAACCGTTTTGACCTAATTTGTCTTTTACCTCATCCCAGAGGACGGCCTGCCTGAGCGATCGCTCCACTATTTCATCCAATTCGTGTTTATTTTTGGCCAGTTTATTAATTCTGACCCCGTAAGCGATATTGTCATAAATTGACTTTGGGAAAGGATTTGGCTTTTGGAATACCATCCCAATACGCCGCCTTACCGCTACTGGGTCGATGTTTGGATCGTAGAGGTTTTGGCCGTGATAAAATATCCGACCTTCCATGCGAAAACTACTAATTAAATCGTTGAGACGATTAAAGCAGCGCAATACGGTACTTTTCCCGCAACCAGAAGGACCGATGAAAGCCGTAACTTTATATTTAGGAATGTCAATGTTAATATTCCTAACGGCGTGAAAATCGCCGTAAAAGACATTAACGTTATCTGTCTTTAAAGCTGGCTCGTTTTGAGTCGAGCCGTTCTTTTTCTCAAGCATCATAGAATTTTACTCCCGATTGATTTTAAATTTTCTTTAAGTAATTAATTATTAATTATTAATTATTAATTATTAATTACCCCGACCCCTACCCTAATAAGGGGTGCATCTCAAGAATGAAGAAAGCAAAAAATTAAACGCTTTCTGTAGAACAGGCGTCTCGCCTGTTATCCGTTGAGTTGCTCGCCTGTTATAGCAATTCTTGAATCGGTGAAGTACACCCCGATCGATCCCCCTAAATCCCCCTTAAAAAGGGGGACTTTGAATTGTTCCGGCTCCCCCCTTTTTAAGGGGGGCAGGGGGGGATCGAAAATGTACTTCACCGATTCGATAAACGCTATATCCGTTGAGTTGCTCGCCTGTTATCCGTTGAGTTGTTAGTTGGGCAACTGACTACTAACAACTAACAACTAACAAAAATTATTAATCTTTTGGTATTTTTACTTCGATGAGATGCTCCCCTAATAAGTCTTCTGACGAGTTGCCCAGCGGGAGAGGATGCTAGTAAGCAAGACTAAAAACACCAGCACCAAAGAACCCGCCCAGGCATATTCTTGCAAAACCGGAAACGGACTCCTAGCAAATTCGTACACCAAATAAGCTAGGGATGGAACCGTCGGAGCAAAGGCACCCCGAGGCCAGTTATTAGTGTAAATCACCGTAAACAGCAAAGGTGCCGTTTCTCCCGCCGCCCTAGCTATGGCTAGAGTAATGCCAGTTATAATCGCAGGCAAGGCCGCCGGCAATACCACCTTTAACACCGTTTGATAATTAGAAGCCCCCACTCCCACCGATGCCCAGCGAATATCTTGGGGCACTATTTGTAAAGCTTCATCCGTAGTTCGCACGATAGTCGGCAACATTAAGACCGACAAGGCAATACCTCCTGCAAATGCAGAGAAAGAACCCGTAGTCAATACTATTAAGCTATAGGCAAATACCCCCGCAATAATTGAAGGAACTCCGCTAAGAACGTTAGTAGCAAAACGAATCCACTGGGCAGTTTTCCCCCCGCCAAATTCTGATAAATAAACTGCTGCTAGTATTCCAAAAGGTATGGCGATCGCGCTTGCTATTGCCACTACCATAATTGTGCCCAGAATAGCATTAGCAATACCCCCTGTTTCTTGACCTGCTGTTGGTGGCAGTTGGGTAAACAAACCGAAGCTAAGACGGTTTGCGCCTTTTATAAAAACGTAAATCAATACTGCAAATAAAGGAATTAAAGTGATGACAATACAAGCACCTGATATTCCCGTCATCACCATTTCCAGAATAGCTTCGGGATTGCTATTATTTTTCTTGAGACTCACCTCCGATTCCGAAGGTTGTTTTTCGTAGTTTAGGTTGGTCATTTGCCTTTTTTAACCTTTTCAATTTAGCTAGCTAAAATCAACAATTATTAATTATTAATTATTAATTATTAATTATTCATACTTAGCTTGAACCTTATTTACAATCCATTGAGCTGCCATATTAACCAGTAAAGTCAAGATAAACAAAACTACCCCAGCATACATTAGAGCAGAAAGTTGTAAGCCCGAAGCTTCGGCAAATTGATTAGCCATTAAAGAAGCGATGGTATTGGCGGGAGCGAGGAGAGAGAAACTAATTTTATTAGAGTTACCTATTAACATAGTCGCCGCCATAGTTTCTCCCATGGCTCGCCCCAGCCCCAACATAATCCCACCCACAATACCAGAAAAAGCTGCTGGTATTAAGACTCGAAAAATTGTCATCCAGCGAGTCGCTCCCAAACCGAGAGATGCTTGGCGTAATTCCGGGGGAAGACTGACGAGAGAATCCCGAGATATAGCAGTAATAATTGGCAAAATCATTATTGCTAAAACAATCCCGGCAGGTAACATTCCAGGGGCTCCCGCGCGACTGCCTTGGGGAATATCAAATATCGGAATCCAGCCCAAGTTCTCGTCTAGAAACTCTGCCAATGGTTTGATAAAAGGTAGCAAGACAAAAATGCCCCACAAACCGTAAACTACGCTGGGGATAGCTGCTAGTAGTTCCACCATAAAAGTTAGGACGGTACGAACTTTTTGCGGTAAGAAATCTTCGCTTAAAAATATTGCAGTTCCCAATCCTAACGGTACTGCTATTAATAGAGCCAGGGCAGAACTTACTAGAGTTCCATAAATAGTTGGAAATGCTCCATATAAACCTTCACCGTCATTCGCTTGTGGATTCCAAGCGCTAGTAAATAAAAATCCTAAATTAAATGCTTGAAAAGCGGGTAGAGCTCGCCAAGCTACTGTTAAAGCTATTATTATTAAGACTACACCAATCCCCCAGGCAAAGACCCTGGTTAGCCAAACAAAACCGAGATCGAGTTTTTTTTCTGCGTTCGTGCGAGAGCGGCTATCCGAAATTTGGGCGTTAGCTTTTTGTACCATGATTATTTTTTAAGCTACGGTCTTTACTAAATGTTAATTTGGAACCTTGTTAGTTGTTAGTTGTTAGTTGTTAGTTGTTAGTTGTTAGTTGTTAGTTGTTAGTTGTTAGTTGTTAGTTTGCAGAAAAAGTCTGTTTACAAAAGGTGAAATTACCCAGATGGAATTGGTGTTTTTTTCAGTTTTCAACTTTACTGGCGTTCGCCAATTCCATCTGGGTTTTATAGAGTCACTCTCCTTTTTAGGATTTACACCGCTTCATGGGTGTTTTTGGCTCGGCTACTTTTAAGCTGGTTTCTACTTAATGGTTATCTGGCGATCGGGGCTAATTTTATCGGCCGCTTCGGCAACTTTTTGTCGGACGTTGGGCGGTAGAGGAATATACCCCAACTCAGGTGCGACTTCTTGACCTTCATTTAAAGCATACTCGATCGCTGCTTCGACAGCTTTTGCCTTCTCTGGGTCGTCGTAGTTCTCGTAAGCCAGGATCCAGGTGTAGGTCACCATTGGATAGGAGTTCTCTCCCTCGGGGTCCGTAATAAAAGCTCGCAAATTGCCTGGGAGTTGTACTGCGGCGAGGGTAGCAGATGCAGACTCGTCGGAAGGCTCGATAAAATTACCCGATTTATTTTCTAGTGCGGCAGTGTCTAGGGCTGCCGTTTTGGCGAAGCCATACTCGACGTAACCAATAGCTCCTTCATTTTGACTGATTTGGGCGGCTACACCATCATTTTTCGCACCGCCCAGACCTGCTGGCCATTGAACCGTTTTACCTTCTCCCACCTGTTCTTTCCACTCTGGACTTATGGCGCTGAGATGTTTGGTGAAAACTCCTGTAGTACCGCTACCATCGGAACGGTGTACCACGGTGATACTTTCGTCGGGCAAATTCACTCCTGGGTTATCTTGGGCGATCTTGGGGTCGTTCCACTGGGTAATTTTGCCTAGGAAAATATCTACATAAGCTTCCCGGGATAGTTTCAGGTTCTCTACACCAGGCAAGTTGTATGCCAAGACGATGCTACCTGCGGTCACTGGTAACATCATTACGCCTCTATCTACTTTGGCAATTTCGTCATCTTTCATTGCCACGTCGCTTGCTCCAAAGTCCACCAGTCCTTGAACAAATCTCTCGACTCCGGCACCGCTACCAACAGATTGATAATCCACTTGCAGGTTAGGGTTGCTATTGCTCAAGTCTTGGAACCAACGCTGGTATAGGGGGGCGGGAAAGGATGCCCCCGCACCGACTAGGTTTACTTGCTCTCCACCGCCGCCACCGGCACCGCCGCCACCACCACCGCAGGCAGCTAAACCGAGGGTTAGAACTAGGGCGGATGTTTTAGAGGCCAGGCGAGTTAGATTCTTGGGGCTACAACGAAAAAGCATAAATTCTATTTTTTTTCAGAGGACAATTCAAAGGATAGCTGCTAGCATAGCTTTTTTAGGTAAAAGGAAGGTTAAGAAATCCACATTTTTTATTATTTGAAACCATAAGGCTCCTTGCATCTATGGCTTGGGAAAAAAAATAGTTTTGAGTTCGGAGGCTCCGATAGGGCTATTTCTCAAGAGAAACAAAAGCAAAACGGAAATGCTTTTGTTTTCAGTTAAACTAAAAAGTTTTTTAATTTCAGAGGTTTTCGAGTTTTTCCATGCCTCTGTTTTTTAACAATTACTCTATGGATTAATTATCTGCAAACTTAACATAATACTACAACTGGGGACAAATAAAATAGGTAATAGGGGGCGTTTCGCTTCGCATCCCCGATCGCGCCCCGCGTTGCGGATGCAAGGAAGCTCTTTTAGTCATTCCTGGCCATCTAATAAAATTGACGGACCGCTATGGCCCGTCAATTTTATCACTTCAAAATCGAAAGGCCAACCATGTAGCGATCGCCCCAGTAAGGGTTCTCCAAATAAATAATTCCACTGTAGTAGCTCGTCACTGCTAAAGTGGTGGGTAAAGCAAAAGTTCGTAGTAATCGCTGTCTTCGATTCTAAGATATCAATCGCTAAAGCGATTACTACAAGCTAGCCTACGAAGTTTACCCACCATTTTAGGCTAGATGCTCTAGTAGTAGCTCGTCACTGCTAAAGTGGTGGGTAAAGCAAAAGTTCGTAGTAATCGCTTTAGCGATTTATAAATATGAATCGCTAAAGCGATTACTACAAGCTAGCCTACGAAGTTTACCCACACTTTTAGCCTTTATGGCGCTAGTAGGTAGCGCGCACGCGACAGCGAAACCCAACAATAAAATAGTATTGTTGGTTCTGAGAATTTTGGGAAAGCCCTAACAAAAAGCAAATCTGTAACGGATGCCACTGGAGCATTTGGCAGACTACCGGATTGCAATTTGGTTATTGGGGCTAATTGTGTCGGCCACTTGCGCAACTTTTTGCCGGACGTTCATCGGCAGGGCAATATATCCTAACTGCGGTGCGATTTGTTGACCTTCATTTAAAGCATACTCGATCGCCTTCTCCATTGCTTCTGCCTTTGCCGGGTCGTCATAATTTTTATAAACCAGCAGCCAGGTGTAGGTAACAACTGGATAGGAATTACCACCCTCGGGGTCGCTAATAAAGGCTCGCAGATTTCCTGGAAGTTGGACGGCGCCGAGGGTAGCAGATGCAGACTCGTCGGAAGCCTTAATAAAAGCACCCGATTTATTTTCTAGTGCTGCTGTGGGCAAACCTGCCATTTTAGAAAAGCCATATTCAACGTAACCGATGGACCCTTCATTTTGACTGACTAGGGCAGCTACCCCATCATTTTTCGCACCGCCCAGACCGGTCGGCCATTGAACTGTTTTACCTTCTCCCACCGCTTGTTTCCACTCCGAACTAATGGCGCTGAGATGTTTGGTAAAAACTCCAGTAGTACCGCTACCATCGGAACGGTGTACCACGGTGATATCTTGGTCGGGCAAATTAACTCCGGGGTTGTCTGAAGCAATCTTGGGGTCGTTCCACTTGGTAATTTTACCTAGGAAAATATCTACATAAGCTTCCCGGGATAGTTTGAGGTCGCTTACTCCAGGCAAGTTGTATGCCAAGACGATGCTACCTGCAGTCACTGGTAACATCATTACGCCTCTATCTACTTTGGCAATTTCGTCATCTTTCATCGCCACGTCGCTTGCTCCAAAATCTACCAGACCTTGCACGAATCTCTCCACTCCGGCACCGCTACCAACGGATTGATAATCTACTTGCAGGCTAGAGTTGCTATTGCTCAAATCTTGGAACCAGCGCTGGTATAGGGGGGCGGGAAAGGATGCCCCGGCACCTACTAGGTTTACTCTCTGCTGAGTATTGCCGGGGCCCGCAACTAGACCTATTGTTAGAGCTACGGCGGCCGCTCTGGAGGTGAAGCGAATTAAAGACTTTGCCTGGAAACGAAAAACCATCAGTTTTATTAATTTTTAGAGGACAGTTAAAAGGATAACTGCAACCATAGTTTTATTCGGTAAAGGGAAGGTTAAATTTTAATTTTGTTTTGTTAAAGGAAGGTTAATTAACTTAGCTGTTTGACGATTGGAAACAATAACAAGACCAACGCCCTCAAGGAAAAATACGATTCGTATCGTAGTAGCGCCATAAAGGCTAAAAGTGTGGGAAAACTTCGTAGGCTAGCTTGTAGTAATCGCTTTAGCGATTTATAAATATGAATCGCTAAAGCGATTACTACGAACGCAAGCGTTTTTGCGGAATAATGATAATTCGCCCGCCAGAAACCGGGTTTTTTAAAAAAACCCGGTTTCTTAAATCCCCATGCCGACAAGATATTTTACTTTTGGCTAAGGTATTGTTCAAAAAACCCGGTGTTTTTTTGCAAACATGAAATAAACCCTTTCATTACAGTTGCAACATCGC
>JAXHVR010000024.1:59584-64799 GCA_034189005.1 Cyanobacteriota bacterium
CCCGGTTTCTTAAATCCCCATGCCGACAAGATATTTTACTTTTGGCTAAGGTATTGTTCAAAAAACCCGGTGTTTTTTTGCAAACATGAAATAAACCCTTTCATTACAGTTGCAACATCGCTTTTCCATCTTTCCCCAGAGATTTCAGCAGGAAGCAGCATGGCAGGCAAACAAGTATGCCCTAACAGTGGTAAAATTATTGGTTCTAACTAAAAAATCTTGTAATTAAAAAGCTAACCGTGGTTCAAACATTGCCATTAACCAACTCCAAACCCCGTAGCGCTGCTGCCAGTGGGGGATTTTTACCGCTCCCAGAAGGAGGGGACATCCTGGAAGAGTGGCTCCTCAACCTAGCAGATAGAATTATTTCTGGGCATCGCTTGAAAAAAGAAGAGGCGATCGCTCTTACAGAGATAGAAGGAGAAGAAAATATACTCAAACTCTGCAAAGCAGCAGATAAAGTCCGTCAAAGCTGTTGCGGCAGTACGGTGGACCTGTGCAGCATCGTTAATATTAAGTCTGGTAACTGTTCGGAAAATTGTAGCTTCTGTTCCCAGTCCGCCCACCACCAGGGAGAAGGTTCTCCCGTTTACGGCCTCAAATCTAATGAAGAAATTATGGCCCAAGCTAAAGCGGCGGAAGCTGCTGGGGCGCGACGTTTTTGTTTGGTCTCTCAAGGGCGGGGGCCGAAATACCAAAGTCCTAAGTCTGCTGAGTTCGGCACAATTCTCGAAACAGTGCGCCAAATTATCGCCGAGACTAATATTAAGCCTTGCTGTGCTTTAGGAGAAGTGACTCCAGAACAAGCTCGGTCTTTGGCGGAGGCGGGAGTTACTCGCTATAACCATAATTTGGAAGCTGCCGAGAGTTTTTATCCAGAAATAGTGACTACTCATAGCTGGAGCGATCGCGTGGCAACGGTGAAAAACCTCAAAGCAGCGGGCATTCAAGCCTGCACTGGCGGTATCATCGGTATGGGGGAAACTTGGGAAAATCGAGTGGATTTGGCCCTGGCCCTGCGGGAGTTGGAGGTCGAGTCGGTGCCTTTGAATTTGCTCAACCCCCGCGAGGGTACTCCTCTGGGAGAGTTGCCGAAACTAGAGCCTTATGAAGCTTTGAAGGCGATCGCTATTTTTCGACTGATTCTACCCGAGCAAATCATCCGTTATGCAGGAGGCCGCGAAGCAGTTATGGGAGAATTGCAAGCCTTGGGTTTAAAAGCCGGTATTAATGCCATGTTAATCGGTCATTATTTAACTACTCTGGGTCAACCTCCAGAAAAAGACAAGGCCATGTTAGAATCCCTAGGACTAGAAGGCGGCGAAGCACCCGTTCCCCAATAAATAATAGTTCGTAGCAATCGCTTTAGCGATTCCCCATTACCAATTCCCCATTCCCAAAAATAAATTGAAGTTAACGAGAGAAATACTCTGGGCGATCGTTGGTTTAATTCTAACTATTGGCGGCACTTTTTTAGAAGCTCATGTCGCCAATCCTTCTGCTATTTGGGCCCAGGAAAATGTTAAAATTTTATCTCTGGGGGTAACATACCAAATTGGAGCGGTGTTGTTAGTGGGTTGTCTCGGGGGCAAAAATGCCGCCGTTATCTCTCAAATAGCCTACATATTTTTAGGCTTAACTTTATTACCGATATTTTCCCAAGGGGGAGGTTTTGGTTATTTAAAAGAGCCTAGTTTTGGTTATTTATTGGGTTTTATTCCCGGTGCTTGGGTCTGTGGAAAGTTAGCCGATCGAGCCGCACCAAAATTAGAATTGCTAGCTTTTAGCTGCTTGAACGGTTTGTTGGCTATTCATTTGGTAGGTTTAAGCTATCTAATTTTATCAAAAATATTCACCGTATTTAGCAGCGGTTCCTTCCCTATTCTCTGGGCAATCAAAACCTACTCTATTTCTCCTCTACCCGGACAAATGGCAGTAGTATGCGCGGTAACAGTCCTCGCTTATTTGCTGCGAAGAGCGATGTTTTATTAGAATTGGGAATGGGTATAGCGATTATTGAATCGGTGAAGCAGACCCCGATCGATCCCCCCCAGCCCCCCTTAAAAAGGGGGACTTTGACTCGCTCTTGCTCCCCCCTTTTTAAGGGGGGCTGGGGGGGATCGCTCGATGTACTTCACCGATTCAATAATTGCTATAATTGCTAATTGTTAATTATTAATTATTAATTGTTAATTGTTTAAAAATCCTTTATTCTGGCTGAGTGCTGTTGTCAGCATCATCTTAGACCATCTAACAAAATTCTTAGTCGTACAAAACTTCCAGCTAACAAGACCTCCCGAAACCTTGCCCTTGTGGGAGGGAGTCTTTCACTTCACCTACGTCACCAATACTGGGGCGGCTTTCAGTCTCTTTAGTAATGGTGGGGTTTATTGGTTGCGGTGGCTGTCTTTAATCGTAAGTCTGGCCTTAATGGCTTGGGCTTGGTTTGGCCCGGAGTTTCCCCGCTGGGAGCAACTAGGTTACGGTCTAATTTTAGGAGGAGCTTTAGGTAACGGTATTGACAGATTCCTCCTGGGTTATGTGGTAGATTTTCTCGACTTTCGGCTGATTAATTTTCCAGTATTTAATTTGGCGGATGTATTTATCAATATTGGAATAGTCTGTTTGTTAATTGCAACTTTTAGAAGCGGGCCTCCTTCTGAGGACAAGGGCAAAGTATGAGCAGTCGTTATGATTATGAGTACGAAGACGATCGACTGGCTGGAGATGCACCCAAAATCGCGAGCGGGAAGTTGTAGGTAAAATTAAGTTAAACAGCAACTAAAATAATCAAAGTATATGGCTTCTTCCCGACCCCCAGGCAATCCTCAAGGAATTTTGAGGGCAGTAACTCAAGCTGTTACCACCATTCCAGTTAACTATATTACCCGAGTGGTACTGAAGCGTCGCGCGAAAGTACCGAAGATTAGGATACGAGAAAAACAGGGAAAACCGCCTCAAGACCATCCTTTAGTAGGCGATCGCTACATTTTAGGGCGATCGTCTCAGTCCAGCACGATCGTAGTTAGAAATTCCCTAGTTAGCAAAATCCATCTATCCCTCTCGCGCAAAGGCGACAACCCCGAAGCACCTTTCTACCTCAAAGATGAAAACTCCGCCAACGGAGTTTATTTAGGAAAACGCAAAATAAAAATCCTGCCCTTGCGTCACGGGGATGTCTTCAGCCTGGGGCCGCCGGAACTAGCCGACGCGCCGACGGTTAAATATATCGACCCTCCACCGTGGTACGTCCGTCTGTTTCGTTATGCCATTTTTGCTGTTGGCGGGTTGACGGCTTTAGTAACTTTGATTATTCTCTTCGAGTGGACGAGGTTCCAGGTGAAGCCTCTGCCTAACGCGATCGCCGGTCCGACCATAGTTTACGCCCGCGACGGACAAACTCCCCTGCGTCCTAGCTATGGCAACGCTCACTACGAACTAAACCGAATTTCCAAATTTTCTGGTTACTTGCCCGATGCTTTAATTGCTTCGGAAGATAGCCGCTTTTATTGGCATTTAGGCGTCGATCCGGTAGGAGTTCTGCGGGCCCTGGTAACCAATCTGCGAGAAGATGAAATCCGTCAGGGTGGCAGCACTCTCACCCAACAGCTAGCTAGGAGTCTGTTTAGGAGTTACGTCGGCACGGACTATTCCGCCGCGCGGAAGGTGCGCGAAGCAATTGTGGCTATGAAGTTGGAGGCGTTTTACACTAAAGAACAGTTGTTGTTAACTTATTTGAATAAAGTTTATTTGGGGTTCGAACTTTATGGCTTTGAAGATGCGGCTCGGTTTTATTTTGATAAAAGTGCGAGGGATTTAAGTCTGGGTGAGGCCGCTACCTTGGTAGGAATTTTACCCGCGCCGAACAGTTTTAATCCGGTTCAAGATTATAAAAAAGCGATCTCTCAACGAGACGGGGTGATTTATCGGATGCTCCAGTTGGGAATGGTTGGTAAAGAAGAAGCGGATCGAGCGAGGCGATCGCGAGTAGAAATTAACCCCAAGGCTATTGAAATTATCAAAAGCACGATCGCTCCTTACTATTACAGTCATGTATTTGACGAACTGGAGGATTTATTGGGAACCGGTTTGGCTAGGGAAGGCAACTTAATCGTAGAAACGTCCCTAAATCCAGAAATCCAAACAAAAGCCGAGGCTAGTTTTAGCAATACCATAAGTACCCAAGGTTCCTATTCGGGATTTTCCCAAGGGGCCCTGGTAACTATTGATTCCAGCACCGGAGAGGTAGTGGCTTTAATTGGAGGTACCGATTATCAAGAAACTCAGTTTAACCGCGCCACCCAAGCACAACGCCAACCTGGTTCTACATTTAAAGCCTTTGCCTACGGCGCGGCGATCGAACGAGGCATCCCGCCGCAAAAGTTATATTCTTGCGCTCCTTTAACTTGGATGGGTCAAAATTTCAGCGGTTGCGAGAGGACTAGCGGGGGTAGTATTAATATGTATGCGGCGATCGCCACGTCGGAAAACGGTGTTGCTTTGCGGGTTGCCAAAGACGCAGGTTTGCGGAAAGTGGTAGAGATGGCGCGGCGTTTGGGGATTAAATCTCCGTTGAAAGCCATCCCGGGTCTAGTTTTGGGGCAGAGCGAAGTTAACGTATTAGAAATTACCGGTGCTTACGGAGTGTTTGCCAATCGGGGCGTGGCCAATCGACCCCATACGATTAGGCGGATTTTGGACAGTGGAGACTGTAGCGATCCGGGCGATCTTTCTACTTGTCGCTGCATTTATTCTTATTTCGCCGATTCTAATTGCGAAAATCCCCGAGGAGATTTAGCAGCAAACAAGCAAGTTATAACCCCACAAGTAGCGCAGGCGATGACAACAATGTTGCAAGGAGTCATTACATACGGAACTGGTAGAAGCGCCCAATTAGGATTAGGAGAAGCGGGCAAAACTGGAACCACTAATAATGGAGTAGATTTATGGTTCATCGGTTACATTCCCCGCCAGAATTTAGTCACCGGTATTTGGTTTGGAAACGACAATAATTCTCGTACTTATGGCGGCAGCGGCCAAGCTGCCCAATTATGGGGAGAATACATGGGAGAAGTTGCCCGCTAGCGACGGTTCGTTCGTAGTAATCGCTTTAGCGATGGTTCGTAGTAATCGCTTTAGCGATGGTTCGTAGTAATCGCTTTAGCGATGGTTCGTAGTAATCGCTTTAGCGATGGTTCGTAGTAATCGCTTTAGC
>JAXHVR010000240.1:0-3058 GCA_034189005.1 Cyanobacteriota bacterium
GCCGATGAATACGATATAGTCTTGCAAACCGCCGCCAGTTTTCAAGAAGTTCTCGGTCGGCGGATGAAGAAAGTACCCGCATTGCAAGGTTTAGTAGTGGCGAATTTATTTTTTGAACCCTCCACTCGCACTCGTAATAGTTTTGAATTAGCAGCCAAACGACTCTCGGCGGATACCTTGAATTTTTCTCCTGGGAGTTCTTCTTTAACTAAAGGAGAAACTATTTTAGATACGGCCAAAACTTATCTTGCCATGGGCACTGACATGATGGTAATTCGTCACCGACAGGCAGGGGTAGTCGCCTCGATCGCCTCTTCTTTAGACTCTAGCGGTTCTTCGGTCCGCATTCTCAACGCCGGCGACGGCCAACACCAACATCCTTCCCAAGCTTTATTAGACTTATTTACTATTTGTCGCTTAATAGACCCAGACCGTCCCCGCATCGAACTTTTAGAAGGTAAAAAAATAGCGATCGTCGGCGATATTTTGCATTCGCGGGTTGCCCGTTCTAATATTTGGAGTTTGACTGCCACTGGGGCGGAATTGCACCTCGCAGGTCCGCCGACTTTACTGCCAGAATTATTTGCCGAACAAGGCAAAGATAGACCGGGTAAATTATTTTTACATTGGAATGTAGAACCTGCTTTAGAAAATGCAGATTTCGTCATGACTTTGCGCTTGCAAAAAGAACGAATGACCGCTAGCTTGCTACCGAGTTTGAGGGAATATCATAAATTATTTGGAATTACCAGAGAGCGCTTGAAAACCTGCAAACCTCAAGTTAAGATTCTACATCCAGGTCCGGTAAATCGCGGGGTCGAAATTAGTTCCGATCTGATGGACGACCCAGATTTTAGTTTGATTTCTCAGCAAGTTACCAGTGGTATTGCCTCGCGCATGGCTTTGTTGTATCTTTTAGGTAGCGGAAAAAATAATAAGGGTGCATCTCAATAATTAAGAAAACTCAAAAAGTGTGGTTAGTTGTTAGTTGTTAGTTGTTAGTTGGTCTAAAAGTTGGCGATCGCTAACTCTAATCGCTAATTGTCCGAGCAATAACCCCCGACTTTACATCTTCTGTTAAATTATTGGCGCAATCTTCCCCATTTGAAAAACAATGAATTCAAACCCAAAATTTTCTTTAACTTCTCCCGAAGAAACCGAAACTAAAGACAGTTTTGCCATTACCATAGCGCCCCTTTCTATTGAGGAAATATATGCTCTGGCAGACGAACCTGCTAATGGGGCCGTGGTAGTGATGAACGGTATGGTACGCGATCGCACCGACGGTAAACCCGTAGTTGCACTGGAATATCAAGCCTATCAGCCCATGGCCATGCGTGTTTTCCAGCAAATCGCTGCGGATATTCGCGATCGCTGGCCGGACGTCAATCGAGTAGTTATCCACCATCGAATAGGACGGCTGGAGATAGGAGAAATTAGCGTCTCGGTCGCCGTAGGTAGTCCCCACCGTTCGGAGGCCTTCGATGCCTGTCGCTACGGCATCGACACCCTCAAACACAACGCCCCCATTTGGAAAAAAGAACATTGGGCCGACGGTTCTAGCAGTTGGGTGAGTATTGGGGCCTGCGAAGAGGAGGAGAAACGAAAGGACGGCAAAACTTTTTAAAATCTCAACAGGAACCGAGGTAGCCAAAACCTCGTCCTAGTTAAAGGAATGCTACAAATTCCTTATTCGCCATGAGTCAATTTATATCAATAGCCTGGTCTTCAGTGGAGGCAAGCGCTCCTACAGTGGAATTGCCACCAAACAAACTTTCTAACCACGATCTGATTTTGCGATGCCAGGAAGGCGATCGCCCAGATCGAGCTGCATTTGCAGAACTGCTGCGTCGATATCAGCCTCATGTGGATAAAATCCTCTACCACTTAGCCCCCGACTGGCAAGATAGAGCAGATCTGGCTCAGGAAGTCTGGATTAGAGTTTACCGCAATATTGCACGTCTCCAAGAAGCAGTTAAATTTAAAAGTTGGTTGAGCCGCATAACGACTAATCTGTTTTACGATGAGTTGCGCAAGCGCAAACGGGTAAGACCTGCACTGTCTCTGGATGCACCCCGCATCTTTCACGACGGACAAATGGATTGGGAAATTGCAGCAGACGGGCCTGGTCCCGATGAAGACTTGACAACAAGAGAGTTCTACGACCGACTGCGCGAGGCGATCGCTGAATTGCCAGAAGTCTTCCGCACGACAATAGTTTTAAGAGAAATAGACGGTTTGGCCTACGAAGAAATTGCCGAAATAACAGGCGTTTCTCTGGGAACTGTCAAGTCGCGAATTGCCAGAGCCCGTCAAAGATTGCAATTGCAGCTACAAAAATACCTCGATGGGGAGTAAGTTCCATTCCAGAGATAGACTGCCTACAAAATAAATAGATAGGAGTGCAATTTATCTCTTTTCCCGTGTCAATTTACCATTCCTAAAATCTAGCGGTCGAACTTGACAATTAATTATTGGCACTCCATCGGCGCGATTCTACTCTAAAAAATAAATTTAACTAATCAAAAAAAACAGGATAAAAAAAGGGAACTCTCGAACCCTGACTGCATCTTAATTAAAAACTCAAAAAAGTCTAGTTTGGAACCGCAAAAAGCATTCAGGATAAGGCAATTTAAAAGTTTTAAATAGCAGAACTTATCCTCAAGGTAAAAACACAAGAAGTAGGTGGTGTAACAATGAACGACAAATTTGATAGAGAGAATAGCTCGGGTCGGGGGCATCAAGACCCTAAAAAAAATACTATAAAAAGGGAACTGTTTGAGTTAATCAGCGCCTACCTAGACGGAGAAGTAACGGCAGCAGAACGCCGCCAAGTCGAACAACTCATCGCTAGCGACGAGTTAGCTAGGCATTTATACGATCGACTTTTAAAACTGCATTCCAATTTGCAAAGGATGCCCGCCCCACCAGCAGCAGAACCGGTAGAGCAAACCGTTCAAAAAGTTTTCGATCGCCTAGATCGCCGACCTAAGTTAGCTCTAGTTTGGGGGGGAACTGCTTTTGCTGCTTTATTTGCAGCCATGTTGTCCGGTGTCAT
>JAXHVR010000241.1:0-3022 GCA_034189005.1 Cyanobacteriota bacterium
GGCAGACCATGTTGTTAATTCTGCGGCGCGATCGTTAATAGTATCCAGGTTCAATTTACTGCTGCCTAACTGCAAACAGCCTGGGGAACCATGAGAAACCAGATGAATAGAAAATACTTTACCCCTATCTTGCAGTGCTTGGGTAATTTGCCTTATTCCGTCTTTCGTAGCATCGAGAATTACTACTTCTATCCCAGCTACAACTCCAGCAGCTAGAGTTTGATAGTCTTCGACTCCTGCATCGATAAAGACTATTTGTTGGTTAACTTCATAATTTATACAAGCGACTTCGATCGCTTTTTCTACAAAGCGATTTCCCCTTTCTTGTGTAATATTCATTGTGATTCCCTAATGGTTGATAGATTTTCATAATAGAAGATGCACCCAACGCTTTGATGTTTCCGGATGTTATTGCTTTTCAATGAAAAATTTACTAAAAAGTAGATACCCAAATAATTAGTTTCTCGATCGCTCTGGAGCTAGCGTGGATCGCACGATCGTTTTTTCTAGCTTACAGCTCGACCTTTAACTTTGATTTCTATTTTTCTCTATTTACCACTATACCCATTTTTACTTAGAGACGACATCCGCCATTTTACTGAATTTAGCTTCTTTGTCATCCACCTTCTTTGGTAAAATTAGATACAAGGGTTTTGCTTCTAACCCCCTGCTAGCGCCCATAACTTCTGATATTAGGTCTATCCCTAATATGGCTGTTTTTCAGCGACCCCTAATTCTCAACTTTCTTAACTAACCACCCATTCCATAGTAACACAGATATTTTTGCTTTAGCTTGGGGTTTTTACTTAACTTGGTATTAACCCTTGATGGCCACTGCCACGATTGGTTTAACCCTTTGTCGTTTTTCTGAGATTGTGGTCAAGCGGGCACAGTTTTTCTAACGAAAAAAGCTAGCAATGCTGCTAGCTTTTTCCCTGGAAATAAGGGTGGTTATCAATTTTGCGATCGCATCTAAAAAATTGCGAGCTTCGCAACCGCCCCAAAAAAAGTAGGGAAGCGATCGATCGATCTTGACTCGCGATCTAAACTGGTTCTATTATTGAAGCAGTAGTTATTTAAGCAGTAGTTAATCGGCGTCGCATCGACTCAGAACGCCGTTTTGCCGTATCATTTTTAGGTTCTAGCTTGAGAACTTGCTCGTAAGCCTCTAGAGCTTTAGCGGTTAATTTCTTCTTTTCGTAAGCATGACCCAAATTATTATAAGCGATCGCATAATCAGAATCCAATTTCACAGCCTCTTTATACTGACGAATCGCTATGTCGTACTGTTCTTTAGCAAAGTAGGCAAATCCTAATGCATTATAAATCTTGGCAAGTTCTTCCTCGCTTTGATTTTCAGACTCAGCTTTCAGAGCTTTTTGGAATAATTCTCCAGCCTTAACGTATAATTTTTTATCTAAATAAATACTACCCAAATCGTAATATTCTTGAGCCGTTCCACTTTCTTTAGTTAATTTATTTTGCAAGTTAGAAAGCTTAATTTCTGTCGTGCGAGTTTTAATAACTTGACGAATAACAAACAAGGCGGAACCACACAACAAAGCTAGCAAAACTAATAAATAAACAATCGGCAGACTAAATTCCATAAGTTTTAAACCATAAATATCCGTCGTACATTTTAACCAATTTTATCAAATTTGAGGCTAGCAGACAACACCAGTTTTGTGCCACCAGGAAAAAGCCCTAGGGAGCTTGGAAATCTAATTCCCGCGCCACCCTAGTTTGGTATTACCATTAAGCTTTACCCGCCACCTCTACCACCTTGGCAAAAGTTTCGGGATCCAGAACCGCCATTTGGGCCAACATTTTCCGGTTAATTTGGATATCGGCCTTTTTCATCTGACCGATTAACTTGCTGTAGCTCATACCTTGTTGGCGAGAAGCAGCATTAATCCTAGTAATCCAGAGACGGCGGAAATCCCGTTTGCGCCTGCGGCGATCGCGATAAGCATTTCTCAATGCCTTCATCACCCGTTGATTGGCAGTCCTAAACAGTTTTGATTGTCCGCCTCGGAATCCCTTGGCCAGTTTCAGGATTTTGTTCCGGCGCTTGCGCGCCACGTTACCGCGTTTTACCCTTGTCATTCTTAATTTCTCCTATTTCTCTAGCGTTTTTGCTAACGTCACTGCAAAAAAACTCACAGCAAAACAACAATTTCTTCTCCATCGGAATTGGGAGTCAAGACCCAAAATCCAGAATCAAAAATTCCCGCTTTAGCTATAAGGAAGCATCATCCGTACATTTTCAATATCGTTCTCGTGGACGAGGGCCATTTTCGAGAGATGATTCTTGCGTTTTGACGATTTGTGTTGCAGCAGGTGACTTTTATAACCCTTGCGGCGCATAATTTTACCGGTGCCGGTGACTTTAAAACGTCTGGCGGCTGCCTTGCGTGTTTTTAGTTTTGGCATAAATTTTAGCTAATTTGACACAAGCTTTTAGCCTAGCACAATTTCAGCATCCCCGGCTGGCTGTTAAATTAAAATACATCGCCTCTCGTCGGCTGTTGATTTGACTATATCTTCAATTTTTGTTAATCATTACTAATAATCAGAGAAATAGTAATACTAAATCCTAGGTGCGTTCAATGCTTAGTTTAGCAAGCAAAATAGAAGCAGTTTTATACCTAAAAGGGCAACCGATGTCGATCGCAGAAATAGCAGAAACGGCCCAATGCGATCGCAAGCTAGTAAAAGATGCCATACTCGAACTAATGTCCAACTACGCCCATAGGGACACGGCCTTAGAAATAGAAGAAACGACAAAAGGCTATAGCCTCCAACTAAAATCCGCCTACAGCGAATTAATGCAAACTCTAGTTGCACCAGAAGTAGGCGTTGGTGCCCTGCGAACCTTAGCAGCGATCGCCCTGAAAAAAGGCATCGCGCAAACAGAGCTAGTCGAATTGCGCGGTTCGGGAGCCTACCAACACGTCCAAGAGCTAGTCCAACTAGGATTTGTCCGCAAACGCCGCCAACCAGAAAGCAGATCCTACTGGCT
>JAXHVR010000242.1:0-2896 GCA_034189005.1 Cyanobacteriota bacterium
TCGACGCTCCACAACAGGGCGGCTTAATTGCTTTACTTTTACTCTGGCTCGCTATTCGCAGCTATCAAGACTGGTATGGCTGGTACAAAAAACAAGCACCAATAGGCGATCGACACAACCCACGCCGTTATAAAAGCAATCCAGATTAGTTGTTAGTTGTTAGTTGTTAGTTGTTAGTTGTTAGTTGCTAATTAACAATTAACAATTAACAATTAAGTAGTGCGAACTTAATTATTAATTATTAATTATTAATTATTAATTATTTAAAGCAAACCTGCAAAATGCAGGGGACCGGAACCGCTGATTAATTCCAACAACAGGGCGATAAAGCCAACCATTGCCAAACGGCCGTTCCACACTTCCGCCGTAGTCGTCAAACCCCACTCCCAATTTTCTTGGGGATACATCTTGATTCGTTTTTTCATCCGAATAGCATCCGCCAGAGGACGAGGTGGCGCTTCTAATGCCTCGATCGCTAATTCTGCGAGTTCCTCAATAAATACTGGATGAGTATTCAAGGCCGGCACCCTGTAGAAATTTTCAATACCAGATTCCTCTGCCAGTTCCCGATATTCCATATCAATTTCTTGCAAAGTCTCGATATGTTCGGAGACAAAACTAATAGGAACCACTAGCAAATCCTTTACTCCTTCTTCCGCTAGTGCTGGGATAGCCTCTTCGGTGTAAGGCTTAAGCCATTCTACCGGGCCGACTCGACTTTGATAGGCCAAAGTATGAGAATTAGGCCGATTGAGGGCCTTCATAATCCTGGCAGTGCAATCCTCTATCTCAGCTTGATAGGGGTCTCCTGCTTCCTCTACATAACTCATCGGCACCCCGTGGGCGCTGAAGAATATATGAACTCTATCGGGGTCGGGACACTGGTCTAGTTCTTGGGCTATTAGTTCGGCCATTGCTTCTAGGTAGCCCGATCGCTGATACCAAGATGGAATTACGGTATGCTCGATCTTTTGAAGTTCGGCATCTTTTTGCCAGATTTGGTCTAGCAGGCGGAAGCTAGAACCGCTGGTGCTGATCGAATATTGCGGGTACAGGGGCAAGATTACTAATTTTTCTACTTGGTCCCGCTTAATTTTAGCGATCGCCTCCTCAGTGAAAGGATGCCAATAACGCATCCCCACATAAACTTGAGCGTCTTGTCCCTTATTTTCTAACCGTTCTTGGATGGCCAAGGCTTGCTCGTCCGTTATTCTGCGCAGGGGAGACCCGCCCCCGATTTCCTTGTAGTTTTCCTGGGACTTCTCGAAACGCAGGGTAGAAATCAGCCATGCCAGAGGCTTCTGCAACCAAGGAAAAGGCAGGCGAATAATCTCTGGGTCGGCAAATAGATTGAAAAGAAAGGGACGGACATCTTCTAATTGCTCCGGCCCACCTAAATTTAGTAGTAAAACTCCAACGCGACTCATAACGCTTGCAAAGCTCCTTTCCTTAATTTTCTTAATAACATTTAACATTATTATATTTTCTTAACAGTTCGTCCGTCAATAGTTAAGAAAATTTTAATTTAGTATCAATGGCAACAATTTTAAGAGATTTAAGCTACCAATATCAATGGCTTTATGACAGTATATCTAGGCTTGCGGCTCTCAGCGTTGGTGGAGAGAGCCGCTTTCGCCAGTTGGCATTGGAAGGGCTGGCCATTAACCGCGAAACGAAAATACTCGACCTCTGCTGCGGTAGCGCCCAAGCTACGAAATATCTAGTCAAATATTCGGATAATGTTACCGGATTGGATGCTTCGCCTCTATCTCTGGAGCGATCGAGACGAAACGTACCAGCGGCTAACTATGTAGAAGCTTTTGCGGAAAATATGCCTTTCGGCGACAACGAGTTCGATCTGGTACATACAAGCGCCGCCTTACACGAAATGAAACCGATGCAGTTGCAGGAAATCCTCCAAGAGGTTTATCGAGTATTAACACCAGGAGGGGTTTTTACCCTTATAGATTTTCATCCGCCGACCAATCCTTTATTTTGGCCTGGGTTGACTGTTTTTATGTGGTTGTTTGAAACCGAGACTGCCTGGCAATTGTTGGATGCGGACCTTTTGAGTCTGTTAAAGGAAGTCGGGTTTAAGGCGACTTTGGGGGAACCGACTCTTTATGCTGGGGGGAGTCTCCAGAGGATTCAAGTGCAGAAATAATAATGGGAAATTGGTGGCGGACTAGGCCAAAGAGCGATCGCGTTTGTAGTAATCGCTTTAGCGATTCTTAAAGTATTTTTATCAATCGCTAAAGCGATTACTACGAACTGTTCAATCGCCGCGTTTGTAGTAATCGCTTTAGCGATTCTTAAAGTATTTTTATCAATCGCTAAAGCGATTACTACGAACTGTTCAATCGCCGCGTTTGTAGTAATCGCTTTAGCGATTCTTAAAGTATTTTTATCAATCGCTAAAGCGATTACTACGAACTGTTCAATCGCTAAAGCGATCGCTACGAACTTTTCAATCGCTAAAGCGATTACTACGAAGACCTTTCCCTCAATTATTAATTATTAATTATTAATTATTAATTGCCCTCCATTTTCGCAATCTCAAATCTGGTCTTCAACACGGAATCGGGATTCAAACTAATAGAATCAATCCCCAACTCCACCAAAAACCGCGCAAATTCGGGATAATCGCTCGGTGCCTGACCGCAAATTCCAATCTTGCGACCGTTGCGCTTGGCGGCGGCGATCGCCATTTCCACCATCCGCTTGACCGCTTGGTGGCGTTCGTCGAAAATATGCGCCACCAAACCGGAATCGCGGTCTAAACCTAAAGTCAACTGGGTCAAATCGTTGGAACCGATGGAAAATCCATCAAATACTTCGCTAAATTCATCGGCTAAAATGACATTGCTGGGTAACTCGCACATCACATAAACCTGCA
>JAXHVR010000243.1:0-2882 GCA_034189005.1 Cyanobacteriota bacterium
TCGGAATATTCTTGAACCACTTTCCTAACGTCTCCCGGTTCTAATTTAATTAACTTATTAGTAGCCTGAATTTGGGTAGGCTGATTTTCTATTTGTTGGCGTTCGATTAACCCCCATTCTTCAGCTATCTTAGTGTATCGCCTGGAGGTAGCCCGATCCATTTTTGCCGTGGCGGCAACTTCATTTAAAGGAGCCCAACCGGGCTTATTTCGCATTTGATGTAAATAGCGAGTTAAAACATCCAAATCAATTTTCATAGCTTTTCCTACACTTAACTTTTTATACTAAAAATTCGGGGCGTACCTAAGCGCTCTTTTGCTTTTTTCATTCTTGAGATACACCCTAAAAGAAAGCACGTCACTTTTGAAGCGAACCAAAAATTGGTTGCTTTTTGTTAGTTGTTAGTTGTTAGTTGTCAGTGGGCAGAAAAAATTTCTTTACAAAACTGACCTGCTCCCCCCTAAAAACCTTTATTATAGCTGATGGCCGCAACTAGAGCAAAAGCGATCGCTCGGTTGGAGGCCAGACCCGCACTGGGGACAAAAGCGCTTGCCGCCGCTTGCTGCCGAACTTCCCATATCCATAGACATATTGCCCATGCGCATTTGCATCGGGTTCGCGTTCATTTGCATATTCCCCATCTTCATAGAACCCGGTTCCATAGGCTTCATCGGTTCCATAGGCTTCATCGGTTCCATAGGCTTCATCGGTTCCATAGGCTTCATGGAAGTCCCTTGGGGCATGGCCGAGGGGGAGACCTCTTGGACGGAAAGTTTTTCTGCATCAGCAAAATCTGGCCTCCCACCCATCATACTCATGCCCCCAGCCTGTAACTGGATCGAAAACTGGCCATTTTCCGACTCTATACGCAGGACCATTTTATTACCAGTCGAATACAAACTCGGTTCCGCCGTCCATTTACCAGTCTCAAAGCTACTGCTAGCCTGCTGTTGCTGACCTGGCCCGCTACTTGCGAGAGTAACCACGGTCTGGCTTCCCTGATTGTCAATATAAACCTCTTGGCCGCTGCCAAGGTTGCATTTGTAAGCCACGATTTCTAAGCTCAATTTACTGTTCGCTCTTTATTAGTATCTTATTTTCCGAGGCGATCGCCTCCAACCCACCCCCTGTAAAGCCAAAATTTCCAATTTTCTTAATAATTCAATTTGAGGTACCGTGTTAATTTAAACAACAACTCTAACTAACATTAAATAAAAATTGGTATAAAAAAGTACAGTTGCCCCTGCCACAAACCCCAAATATTAATAATTAAGTCAAATTAAAAAGAAAAGAAAAAACCGTGCTATTTAACTCTTACGAACCAGGTGAATTCTACGACGAACTTTTCGCAGAAAAAAACAAACCCCGCCAAGACGCCAATCTCTTAATAGAAAAGATAAACTCTCTATCCCCAGAAGAACTCCTAATCAGACAAGAAGCTGCCCAAAAAGCAATGATGAAATTAGGAGCAACCTTTAACGTCTATGGCGACAACCGAGGTACGGAAAGAATATTTCCCTTCGATGTAATTCCCCGTATAGTATCTAATTCGGAATGGAATTGGCTAGAAAAGGGATTAAAACAGCGCATTCAAGCATTAAATTTATTTATAGCAGACATCTACAGCGAACAAAAAATCGTCAAAGACGGTATAGTTCCCGAAGAGTTAATTAACTCCGCAACAGGTTTTCTCAAACCCTGCATTGGTCTAAAGCCTCCAGGTGGAATTTGGTGTCATATTACAGGTACGGATTTAGTAAGAGATAAAGACGGTCAATGGTACGTTCTCGAAGATAATCTTCGCTGTCCTTCCGGGGTTTCTTACGTTTTAGAAAACAGACGAGTAATGAAAAGTACCTTCCCCCAAATCTTTGCAAAATTGGGAATCAAACCCGTCGATAACTACCCCGGTCATCTCCTAGATACTCTTTTAAATTTAGCACCTCCTCATATTAGAAATCCCCGGGTAGTGGTTCTAACTCCAGGCATCTATAATTCAGCCTATTTCGAACACTCCTTTCTCGCCCAACAAATGGGAGTGGAACTGGTAGAAGGTCGAGATTTAGTAGTAGCAGATGGTTACGTTCAAATGCGAACCACTAAAGGTTTGCAACGAGTCGATGTTATTTACAGGCGCATCGAAGATACCTTTATGGACCCCCTAGCTTTTAACCCAGAATCTCTTTTAGGAGTACCGGGAATAACAGAAGTTTATCGCAACGGTCGAGTTGCTCTGGCGAATGCTTTAGGAACTGGAGTAGCTGATGATAAAGTTATTTATGCTTACGTTCCTAAAATGATTCGTTATTATCTCGACGAAGACCAAATTTTGCCCAACGTTCCTACTTATTTATGTTGGGAAAAACAGCAGTTAGACCACGTTTTAGCTAATTTGGATAAATTGGTAGTAAAAGCTGCTAACGAGGCGGGGGGCTATGGAATGTTAGTAGGCACTCAATCTACTGCGGAACAAAGAGAAGATTTTGCGGAAAAAATTAAGGCAAATCCTCGCAATTATATCGCCCAACCAACTCTATCTTTATCGCGAGTTCCTACTATTTTAGGAGAGGAAATAGATGGATGTCATGTCGATCTACGACCATATATTCTCTACGGCCAAGATATTTACATTCATCCAGGCGGCCTGACTCGGGTGGCGATGAAAAAAGGTTCTTTAGTGGTTAACTCTTCTCAGGGTGGCGGTAGTAAAGATACTTGGGTTTTGTCGAGTTAATCGTAGAACAGGCATCTTGCCTGTTCGTACGGGGGAAACAGGCAAGATGCCTGTTCTACGGGGGAAACAGGCAAGATGCCTGTTCTACGGGGGAAACAGGCAAGATGCCTGTTCTACGGGGGAAACAGGCAAGATGCCTGTTCTACGG
>JAXHVR010000244.1:0-2806 GCA_034189005.1 Cyanobacteriota bacterium
TCTAAACCTAAAGTCAACTGGGTCAAATCGTTGGAACCGATGGAAAATCCATCAAATACTTCGCTAAATTCATCGGCTAAAATGACATTGCTGGGTAACTCGCACATCACATAAACCTGCAATCCGTTTTTACCCCGCTTCAAACCATACTTCTCCATCTCCGCCAAGACTTTCCGACCCTCCTCTGGGGTGCGGCAAAAAGGAATCATCGGAATTACGTTCGCCAAACCCATCTCATCCCGCACCATTTTTAATGCCTGGCACTCCAAACCAAAAGCTTGTTGGTACTTCGGATCGTAATAGCGAGAAGCGCCGCGCCAACCAATCATCGGGTTTTCCTCCTCAGGCTCGAACTGACTGCCTCCCAGGAGGTTCGCATATTCGTTGCTCTTGAAATCGCTGGTGCGGACTATAACTTGTTTGGGATAAAAAGCGGCGGCGATGGTGGCGATGCCATAAGCTAACTTTTCGACGAAAAAATCCGGTTTGTGACGATACCCTGCGGTCATTTCGGCGATTTTCTGCTTGACAGTTGGGTTGCGCAATTCGTCAAAACGAATCAATGCCATGGGGTGTACTTTTATGTGGTTGGCAATAATAAACTCCAACCGCGCTAACCCAACCCCATCGGAGGGAATTTCTGAGAGATGAAAAGCTAGTTCGGGGTTGCCGACGTTTGTTAAGATCTTGGTGCGCGTTTCTGGGAGCTCGTCTAAGACGGTCTCTTCTACCTCGAAGGGCAGCAAGTCTTGGTAAACTTTGCCTTCTTCTCCTTCCGCACAACAAACTGTCACTTTTTCCCCGGTGGTTAAGATGTCGGTGGCATCGCCGCAACCGACGATCGCTGGAATGCCCATTTCTCGTGCGATAATGGCAGCGTGGCAAGTTCGCCCGCCGCGATCGGTGACGATCGCCCTAGCTTTTTTCATTATCGGTTCCCAGTCTGGGTCGGTTTTATTAGTGACTAGAATTTCGCCTTCTTGGAATTCGTCGATATTATTGACGTCGAAGATTGCTCGGACTTTTCCGCTAGCGATCGCTTCTCCCACTGCCCGACCGACGCTTAAGATTTTACCGGTTTGTTGCATTTTATAAGTTTGCACCACGTTGCCGGACTTGCGAGATTGTACGGTTTCCGGCCGGGCCTGGACTACGAACAGTTCCCCAGTTACTCCGTCTTTGGCCCATTCTACGTCCATGGGGGTGTAACTGCGATTTTTTTGGGAGTAGTGGTCTTCGAGAACTACTGCCCAGCGAGCTAGTTGGAGAATTTCGTCGTCGTTGAGGGCGAATTCTTTTTGTTGCGCTAGGGGGACTTCTATGTTTTTCGTCGGCTGGTGGCTGCCGCGATCGTAGACCATTTGCAAAGCTTTGCTGCCGAGGCGCTTGTTGAGGATGGGGCGAAACCCTTCTCGTAAAGTTGGTTTGAAGACTAGATATTCGTCTGGGTTGACTGCGCCTTGGACGACGTTTTCTCCCAAACCGTAGGCTGCGGTGATTAAAACGGCGTTTTTAAAGCCGGTTTCGGTGTCGATGGAGAACATGACTCCCGAGGTTGCCAGGTCGGAACGTACCATTTTTTGGATGCCCACCGCTAGGGCGACATCGAAATGGTCGAAGCCGCCCCGGGTGCGATAGGAGATGGCGCGATCGGCGAAGACTGAGGCGATGCATTTTTGGGTCGCTTCTAGGACACCGCTAATTCCTCGGACGTTGAGATAGGTGTCCTGCTGGCCGGCGAAGCTGGCATCGGGCAGGTCTTCGGCGGTGGCGCTGGAACGGACGGCGACGTCTGTGTCTTTGCCGTAGCGGGCGCAGAGTTCTTCGTAGTTGGAGGCGATCGCCATTTGGAGTTCCTGGGGGAATTGGGCGCTGAGGATTAGCGATCGCGCTTCTTGGCCTCGCTGTCGCAGGTTATTGAGGTTGTCTGTATCTAGGTCGGCGAATATTTGCCGCAGTTTGGCTTCTAAGCCTGCGGACTTGAGGAAGTAGCGGTAGGCGTAAGCTGTGATGGCGAAACCGTTGGGAACGTTGATGCCTTTGGGGGTTAGTTTTTTAATGGTTTCCCCTAAAGATGCGTTTTTTCCTCCCACTAAAGAAATATCGCCTATGCCGACTTCATCGAACCATAAAACTAATGCTTGTTGTTTGGTCGAACGGGCTTTTTTAACGGCTTTTGTTTTTAACATTGGTTTAGTTACTCCCAGGCTTTGCTCCCCTCTAGCAAGAGTAGCGGGCAGTTTTTATTTGTTTTTGTTAAGGCAGCTCGTCTCAAGGTAAATTACTCTTGCCATTCACCTTAAGATAGTTTTAATAAAGTGTTGCGGACCGATAAAACCTTCGATCCCCAGTTGCTTAAAGTTAGTCTCGGTTTTATTATCGTTGTTTTTTATGGGAGGATTAGGCTCGGATACTTTCTCCATTTCCTCTATTCACATCTTAATTACTACAAAATAAAATGGCAAGGGGAGCGAGAAAAACGCCTTAGTTACCAAAGGAAAAAAATAGCGATTTTATTGCTTTATGAGTTATTATTAAGATAAATTAAGAGTTCGAGGAGGGCAAAATTATGGTTGAAAATACGGAGAAGGCCCAGCTTTTAGGAGTGCCACAAATCGCTTGTTGGGACGTTCGGAATCCAATTGAGTTTATTTGGGGATTAGTGGGCCAAAAATGGGCCGTTTTAATTTTGCGGGAGTTGTTTGATGGAGTGCGGCGTCCTCGCGAGTTGCTGGAGGCGCTACCAGGAATTAGCAGCAAGACTTTGATGGTTAGGTTGAAGGAGTTGGAAAAGTATGGTTTGTTG
>JAXHVR010000245.1:0-2718 GCA_034189005.1 Cyanobacteriota bacterium
GAGTTTTCTGCGGACGGGCCTTTGAGGGAACCTTATGTGGCGTTTTGTCAGGGTGGGACTCATTGGACTCATGTGGCGATCGCTCTTGAGAAGGCGATCGAGGCTGTCGGCTCTTGTTAATAATTAATAATTAATAATTAATAATTAATAATTAATAATTAATAAATGAAGGGAACCAAAAAATAACAGTTTTTTGGTTCCCTTATAAGGTTAACTTTACCCGGGGAACTGTAGCGCGATCGCGCTTATTATTATTTTTGCGAAGAATCCTGGGTTTGAATAATTGCTTGCCGGAAACCTAGCACCACCAGGATATTAGATAGGGTTAAGAAAAATTCTGCACTGCCGTGGACCCAATCTACGTTGGCCAAGGAATCGTCGAAGGCTATTTTGGCATAAATGCCGGCAGGAATGGTTATGGCAACAAATACTAAGGTGCCATAAAATCCAATCAGGGCCAACCGAGGGGTTTGCCCGGAGCGGGTGAGAAACCACAAAAAGCCGAGATAGGGAAATAGGGAGAGGGCAAATAGGGTATTTTGGGAAATCATGGTTTGTTGGGGAAAATGTTGATTGGGAAAATGTTAATTGCTAGTTTTCTACTGGGGGCGATCGCCAAATCCACCAAGCTGCTCCGCAGAGGGTACAGTTACCTATTAGAGTCATGGCTGCTTGGAGGGTTACTAGCCATTCTAGTTCTGGGGAGTTGTCGAAGTAATGCCAGGTGCAGGCGCATAAGGCGCTGACGAGGGCGGGTAGCATTGCGAAGGAGAGGGCATACCACCTAGTGTTACCAGTAACTTCGCCGTAGGTGGAGATAAACCAGATGGCTGCTATCCACTCGATGACGGTTGAAATATGAATAATCCAAGTTGGTATTGATAATGCGTGCATTTTTATTGGGCAAGATTAAAGATGAATTTATTGTAATCCCTGGGGGGCGAGATGCGAGCAGTTTTATGCGGTTACTACGGTAAGGGCAATGCCGGAGATGAGGCTTTATTGGCTTCCCTCTTGCAAATGTTACCAGAGTATGTTAAGCCGATTGTTCTTTCTGGAAACCCGGAGGAAACGAGAAGGCGTTATGGGGTGGAAGCGTGCGATCGCGCCAGCGGTTTTCGCGTCCTCAAGGCTTTGCGTCGATCTGATGTTTTCATCTGGGGGGGAGGCAGTCTGATCCAAGATGCCACTAGCATTGCTAGTCCTATCTATTATTGCGGCTTGATGGGGCTGGCGCAACAACTGGGTTTAAAAACTATTGCTTGGGCTCAGGGTATCGGTCCTTTAAATGCTAAGATTAGTCGCTTTTTTGCTAAGGGCTGTTTTAGCAATTGTACTCAAGTTAGCACTCGGGATGTCCGGTCTGCTGGTTTGCTTGCGGAGTGGGGGGTTCCTTTTATTTTTGCGCCGGATCCTGTCTGGGCGTTGGAGGGTTCTGCGGTTCCGGGACTTTGGAGTTTACCCGCGCCCAGAGTGGCGGTTACTTTGAGGAGTCATCCTCTGTTGACTGCTTCGCGCCTTGCTATTTTAACTAAGGCTTTGATTGATTTCCAAAAGGCTACTGAAACTTTTATTTTGCTATTACCTTTTCAGCCTTCTATCGATCTGAAAATTGCTGAAGATATCTATAAAAAAATGCCTGATGTTAGTAAGGTGTTGACTTTGGAAGAACCAGGGATGTTGAGGGGTGTTTTTCAGGGAGTTGAGATGGCGATCGGGATGCGGTTTCATAGTTTAATTATGGCTGCTGCTGCGGAGTGTCGTTGTTTTGCTATTAGTTACGATCCGAAGGTTTCTCAATTGATGGAAGATTTGGAGATGCCTGGTTGGGAGTTGGCGGCGCTGCCGGATGACCCGAATTTAATTAGTACAATTTGGCTCGATAATTATGCTAATGGGGAGGCTTTGTCGCGGGCGAGGATTGAGTTTTTGGTAGAGCGATCGCTTATTCATCAAGAAGTTTTACACGCTGCTTTGGCTTAGTGCGGGTTAAAATCCCCTTTCAAAGGGAGACTTTGACAATTGTTAATTGGGAAAATGTTAATTGGGAAAATGTTATTAGGAGATATTAATTTTGAAAAGAGTTAGAGTTCGCCAACACGTTAATCCTCTTAGTAGTAAATACCAACAATCTGTTACTTTTCCTGACTGGAATTCTGTCTATGCAAATCTGGATTTACCTTTACATTTAGATATTGGTTGCGGTAGGGGGCGGTTTTTATGGCAGGTTGCCCAAATTGAATCTAATTGGAATTTTTTGGGGTTAGAAATTCGCGAACCTTTGGTTATCGAGGCTAATAGTTGGCGCGATGAAAGTGCTTTGAGCAATTTGCATTATTTGTTTTGTAATGTTAATATTTCTCTACCCGGTTTATTGGTGTCTTTGCCTGAAGGCATCTTAAAACGGGTAAGTATTTTGTTTCCGGATCCTTGGTTTAAAAACAGACACAAACGACGGCGAGTGGTACAGCCGGAATTGGTGGCGGAGTTGGCGAAATATATGCCTGCGGGAGGGGAAGTTTTTCTGCATTCTGACGTTTTGGAAGTGGCTGAAGAAATGCGCGATCGCTTTTCTGAAAATCCCTTTTTTAACCCTCAATATTCCGATGATTGGTTGTCTGAAAATCTCTTGCCTGTTTGCAGCGAAAGAGAACGTTCTACTTTATCTCGTAACGAACCGGTTTATCGGACTGTATTTGTTAGGGGGAATGGGTAATA
>JAXHVR010000246.1:0-2515 GCA_034189005.1 Cyanobacteriota bacterium
GTTATATTTCGCCCGCGCCCATAAAGACGACGCTCGTAGTCCCACTAAGCTACGCACTGGGAATATTATAGTACAGAAATTGATTTTTTTGTTTTCAAGCAAAAAAGCCCCGAAGACTAGCTAAATATCGAGCGATGCCCCAACGGCGGCAGTGGGGCAAAGCATAAAGGCTCTAAAAATTTCTGGTTTGACCGAAAGATCTATGCTTTTATGCTTTGCCCCCACAAGGGGGAGACTAACCATTAGAAGGAGTAGTTGTTAATTGTTAATTGTTAATTGTTACTAGCAGAATTATTTTCTAATATCCTACTAGCATTAAAAACAGCAATTAAAGCTACGCCAACATCCGCAAAAACAGCGCCCCAAATTGTCGCCATTCCTAGTATTGCCAAGATAATGAATAAAGCTTTAACTCCCATGGCAAAGGCTATATTCTGCCAAACTATTCGCCTAGTTTTCTTGCCCATTAAAATTGCTTCTGCAACTTTTGAAGGGGCATCCGTCATGATTACGACATCGGCAGTTTCGATCGCCGCATCGGCACCCATTCCACCCATGGCTATCCCCACATCCGCCCTGGCAATTACTGGGGCATCGTTGATGCCGTCGCCGACGAATGCTACTTTGCTTTTCTGGTTGATTAATGCTTCGATCGCCTCCACTTTATCTTCTGGCAAAAGTCTGGCGCGATAGGAGGTCAAACCTAATTTATCTGCTACTTTCTCGGCGACGGCGCCGTCGTCTCCCGTCAGCATTACTGTTTCTGTAATGCCGAGTTTTTTCAGAGAGTCGATGGCGGCCCTGGCATCTGCTTTGAGGCGATCGCCTATGAGAATATATCCGGCATATTTACAATCTACTGCTAAATGCACCGCAGTGCCTCCGACTTCGCAAATATCGTGTTCGATATTTTCCAGGTGCAAAAGGCGATCGCCACCGACAATTACCGTTTGATTTTTAACCTTTGCCTTCACCCCGCATCCAGCTATTTCCTCATAGTCTTCCACTTGCCCGTTTCCCCAATTGCCATTTTTTTCCGGCATTAAATTCAGCTTTTCTGCATGACGAACAACTGCTTTCGCAACTGGATGGTTGGAAAGGGATTCTACCCGGGCGGCGATTGAAATTAAATCTTCTTTTTTAAAGCCATTTTTGGGGATTATTTCTTTTACTTCAAAAACCCCCTCAGTTAAAGTTCCAGTTTTATCAAAAACCACTGTTTTAACAGCGGCTAAATCGTCCAAAAAAGTTGAACCTTTGACTAATATTCCTCGCTTCGCCGCCCCGCCAACTCCGCCAAAATAGCCTAGCGGGATGCTAATAACTAACCCGCAAGGACAGGAAACAACTAAAACTATCAATCCTCGAACTATCCAATCCGCACCATCCGCACCCGCAATAAATAAGGGTGGGAGGAAGGCGATCGCTAAAGAAATAAACACTACTGCTGGCGTATAATACCGAGCAAAAGTTGTAATAAACTTCTCAGTTTTAGACTTTTTACTTTTAGCAGTTTCTACCAAGGTCAAAATCCGAGAAATCGACGACTCCCCAAAAGCTTTAGTAACTCGGATTGTTAGCAGACCGTTTTGATTTAAAGTTCCGGCCAAAACCGTATCGCCGACAGTTTTTTCCCTCGGAACTGATTCTCCAGTTAGAGGAGAAGTATCGACGGAAGCTTTCCCTTCTATTACTTCCCCATCTAAGGGGATTTTTTCTCCCGCTTTGACTGCAACTATGCTTCCCGGTTCGACTGTTTCTGGGTCAACTTTTTCCACGGAATTACCAATCTTTAAATTAGCATAGTCGGGGCGAATTTCTAGGAGAGATTTGATAGAATTGCGAGAGCGTTTGACCGAATATTCTTGAAATAATTCGCCGATTTGGTAAAACAGCATTACCGCCACTGCTTCTGGGAGTTCGCCGATGGCGATCGCCGCCATTGTTGCTGCGCTCATCAAGAAGTTTTCGTCAAAAATTTGCCCTTTTAAGATATTGCGACCGGCACTAATAATAACGCCCCAACCGCTAATTAAATAAAGGGGAATAAAGACAAGATATTCAGCCAAACTATAGGGGGTGGCGGCTAATTTAGGTTGGAAAATTAGAGCCAAAATGGTAGCGATCGCTACTCCAATTAATGGCAGGATTTCTTGTTTGAGATTTAACTGTTCTGGAACCAATTTTTGGCCCTTCGACTCTGGGCCATTACCCTCTTCGTGGCCGCAAGCGCAGCAACCGTGGTGGTGATGATTTGTCATAGTTTTATTCTCTTGGCTAGAGGTGATTTGAGTTAGTTATAAAACTCGCTTTCTATTATAACTCAAAAATTAAAACAGATTAAAATATTAAAATGATTATGAATCTCATTAGAATGTTCGTGATAATCGCTTTAGCGATTGAATGTTCGTAGTAATCGCTTCAGCGATTGAATGTTCGTAGTAATCGCTTCAGCGATTGAATGTTCGTAGTAATCGCTTCAGCGATTGAATGTTCGTAGTAATCGCTTCAGCGA
>JAXHVR010000247.1:0-2505 GCA_034189005.1 Cyanobacteriota bacterium
ACTCACCCGTCCGCCACTAATTTATTTCCCGAAAGAAATAAATCCGTTCGACTTGCATGTGTTAAGCAGACCGCCAGCGTTCATCCTGAGCCAGGATCAAACTCTCCGTGATGCAATAGTCATTTCATACTATTGCTAGATAAGTTTGTTTTTGTTGTTAATTAGAGTCCAGCTTTTTTTTAGCTTTTCTCGTCATTAGAGTCCAGCTTTTTTTTCAGCTTTTCTCCTCATTAGAGTCCAGCCTTTATAAGCTTTTCTCGTCATTAGAGTCCAGCTTTTTGGCTTTTCTCGTTTGTTAATTTTTGTAACGAGGTACTTTAGCTATGTGCTTTCCAACTATTCTTTTTTCTAGGTTCGGTTGCGTTTGGGTTGTTTGTTTTTCAACCCGCGCATTTACTAATCTAGCAACACTATCTTGAACTGTCAACCCCTTTTTCAAACTTTTTTTGATTTTTTTGTGTTTTTTGAAAAGGCCAAGCGCTATAAGCTTTTGTTTTCAAGAGTTTTAGCTTTCAAAAGTTTTTTGATTTTTTTTTGAATTTAGCTAAAAAGAGCGGTTTATTTTGGATAAAATGGGCCTAAACGAGTTTTTAGATCTCTAAAAAAGGGCCAACAAGCAACATTTTTGTTGGTTGTTTTTATGGCCTAATATGAATTTCTATAAAAAACAAAATATTACATGGAGAACATGGCCTTAATTTGATAAAAAAGACTACATCTCTATTTAATTACTGAGGAGGCCATCAATTGCGACAACTTTTACGTCTATCTAGAATTATTGATGCTTTCAACGAAATAGTTGGACGCCTCAGCGGGGGGCTAGTTCTACTTATGATTTTGGTTGGGTTCTGGAACGCGATCGGACGTTACATAGGCAGGGCGGTCGGGCAGAACTTAACTTCTAATGCCCTAATCGAAATTCAATGGTACATTTTCGACATAATTTTCCTGCTTGGCGGGGCCTACGCTCTCAAGCATAACGAACACGTTCGAGTTGACCTCCTATATAGTAGATGGAGCCCCAGGCAAAAAGCTTTGGCAAATTTCTTGGGCGCTGTTCTATTCCTAATACCCTTCTGCATCATCATTATTATTTTTTCTTGGAGCGCGGTTTGGAACTCATGGGCCGTTCTGGAAGTTTCTCCGGATCCTGGGGGACTGCCTCGTTACCCCATAAAAACAATGATTATTGTTAGTTGCGTGTTGCTCGTTCTCCAAGGAATCTCTGAAGCGATTAAAAATTGGGCGATTTTCACCCGTCAAGTGCCACTCCAGGAGGTTATTGATGACTCTGACTTATGAATATGAATGGTTGGGTCCGGTTATGTTTGCCGGAGCGTTCCTATTTCTATCTATGGGATATCCGGTGGCCTTTTCTCTGGGGGGGGTTGCCATTTTCTTTGGTTTAGTCGGTATTGCCTTTGGAGTCTTCGATCCGGTTTTTCTAACTGCTATGCCCCAGCGGATTTTTGGGATTATGGCTAATTACACGCTTTTGGCTATCCCATACTTTATCTTTATGGGGGCGATGCTGGAAAAGTCGGGTATCGCGGAGCAACTGCTGGAAACTATGGCTATTCTCTTCGGACGGTTAAGGGGGGGTTTGGCCTTGGCGGTGATTCTGGTGGGAGCTTTGTTGGCAGCTACGACTGGGGTGGTTGCGGCTACGGTGGTGGCTATGGGGCTAATTTCTTTGCCGATTATGCTGCGCTACGGCTATAACAAGGAGTTGGCTACTGGTGTTATCGTGGCGTCGGGAACTTTGGGCCAGATTATTCCTCCGAGCGTGGTTCTGGTGGTACTTGGAGACCAATTGGGGATTTCGGTTGGTGACTTGTTTGTGGGTTCTGTTATTCCCGGGCTATTGATGGCGGGTGCGTTTTGCGTTCATGTGTTGGTTGTTGCTTTTATTCGGCCTGAACTTGCTCCGGCTTTGCCTTTGGAGGTGCGCGATATTGGCGCTAAGGCTTTGGGCCTGCGAGTGCTTCAGGTGATGATGCCGCCATTACTGTTAATTATGATGGTCCTTGGGAGTATCTTTTTTGGAATTGCGACTCCCACTGAGGCGGGGGCTGTGGGTTCTATTGCGGCCATCGCTCTAGCTGCTGTTAAAAAACAATTAACCTGGACTTCTCTACAACAGGTTTGCGATGTCACCTTGCGCACTACGACTATGGTGATGTTTATTCTTCTGGGATCCACTGCTTTTAGTTTGGTGTTTCGGGGGGTGGAGGGCGATCGCTTTATGTTCGATTTATTATCTAGTATCCCTGGTGGAGTCCCTGGCTTTCTTTTCTTAAGTATGGCTGTGGTATTTTTGCTGGGCTTTTTTATCGACTTTTTTGAGATTGCTTTTATCGTGGTGCCTTTATTTGTGCCTGTGGCTCAAGAATTGGGTATAGATTTAGTCTGGTTCGGGGTTATTTTGGGAGCAAATTTACAGGCTTCTTTCCTTACTCCTCCTTTTGGTTTTGCTTTATTTTATTTGCGGGGTGTTGCACCACC
>JAXHVR010000248.1:0-2491 GCA_034189005.1 Cyanobacteriota bacterium
CCTGGTGTTCCTGGTGCTCCTGCTGCTCCACCACCTGTAAACACTGGAATTTCTATAGTGGTTTCAACTACCCCAACAGGTGAAACTGAGCCGATAGGAACTCCTGGCTCGAAATCTATTACCGCCGGGACTGTTGATTGAATTGGACTAAATAGTGTTAACTGATTGGGAAGGGTTGCAAAGCCAGTTGGAACTGGAGTAGGCGTAGGGGTAGTTACTTGGCTGCCTGCCAGTGTTTGGTCTTCGATCAGTGCCACTACTTTAATTGGCTCGCCTGTCTCAGAAGACAATACCCGTACTACCCTGTAGCTCTGACCACCTATTACTGTGCTTGTAGAAGCATCTAAGATGTCGCTCGCCGCCACCCCTTCTAGTGGCAGGGAGATGGCATCTTTGGCGAACTCGAAGTTGACGATTTTATCCGCTACTTCCAGTTCCCCCGGCATTACCGGGGTTACGTTAAATGAATCGGCTTCCGCAGTCCCAAATAGCGATCCACCGTTTGAGGACTGCGGCTGTAAGTCATCGGAGGACATCAGCTCTATAACGTTGCCCTGCTCATCAACCGTAAAGGCCATGGCTTCGGGATCTAGCTGTAGGGCTGTCCTTTCCGCTCCTATGGGACTGCTATCTGTATCGTTGTTGTCTTGGGGAAGACCTAATGGGTCGATAATCCCATTAGGTTCTCCACCTGGAATAAATTGAAAATCAAATTCTTCAGCGCTCATTGGCAAATTTTGTCCAATAGAGTAATTTCTCCAAGATTATATTCGAGACTTCAAATTTTGCAAACACAATTTTTCTATTTTTTGGCAAAATTAGATCGCCCCACACTCATACTAGGTCCATTTTTGTCAACCGGAGCTAAACCCCTTCTTAAAAGCGTATTTTTCAGGCCACATACAACAAAGATGCCAGAAGCTAGGCTGCTAAGTTACTCTGGCTTATGGCCTCTTTTGTTTTTGTATCCTCCTAAGGGACTTTTGAGGTGATTCTCTAGGTTATCTGTGCGGGCAGACACAGATAAAATGGTTTGGGATAAATCCCTATAAAATATAAAATCTAAAAAAGAACGAGATGACCCACTCTACGGATTTAGCTACTCTTGCTCGTTGGATGGCGGCAGATTTTAGCAACCAAGAACAAGCTTTTGATAACCCTCCTTTCTTCGCCCACGTTCGGGTCTGTATGCGTCCCTTGCCCAAAGAACTTCTTAATGGCATCAGCCTCTATTTAGAACAAGCTTACGATTTCTCTCTCGATCGCCCCTACCGAGTCCGAATACTAAAATTAGTACCTGGGCCTGGCCACATCGAAATAGAAAACTACGCTATAGAAGAACAAGAAAAATTCTACGGGGCCTCTCGCGACCCCCAACGCTTGCAAGGCCTCCAAACGGAACAAATTAAAAAGCTCCCAGGCTGTACCTTCATTACTAAATGGACTGGCAATAACTTCAAGGGTGAGGTAGAACCAGGAAAAGCCTGTATGGTAACTCGCAACGAAAAAACTACTTACTTGGACAGCTATTTTGAAATCGACCAACATAAATTAATCAGTCACGATCGCGGTCGCGACCCAGAAACGGACGAACATGTCTGGGGAGCTATTGCTGGACCTTTTGAATTCGTTAGATGGGCCAGCTTTGCTGAGGAGGTTCCTGTTTAAAAGGTTAAAAAAGCACCAAGACCTGATAAATTAACCCAATATCAACAAGCAAGATTCAACGTTAATTTATGAAAGTCCTGGTTATCGGTGGCGACGGCTACTGCGGTTGGGCAACCGCACTATATCTTTCCAATAGAGGTTACGAGGTTGGCATTCTAGACAGTATGGTGCGGCGGCACTGGGATAAACAGCTTCAAGTTGAGACTCTAACTCCTATTGCCCCCATTCAACAGCGCCTCCAACGCTGGAAAGACTTAACTGGTAAATCTCTCGATTTGTATGTGGGAGACATTACTAATTACGATTTCCTCAGCAAAACTTTACGAGAGTTTGAACCAGAAGCGATCGCCCACTTCGGCGAACAGCGATCTGCTCCTTTCTCTATGATCGACCGCGATCGCGCTGTTCTGACACAAGTCAATAACGTGGTGGGGACTCTCAATATCCTCTATGCGATGAAGGAGGATTTCCCAGACTGCCATTTGGTCAAGCTCGGCACCATGGGAGAGTACGGCACCCCTAATATAGACATAGAAGAGGGCTACATCACCATCGAGCATAATGGCCGCAAAGATACTCTCCCCTATCCCAAGCAACCAGGCTCTTTCTACCATTTAAGTAAGGTTCACGACAGCCACAATATTCACTTTGCTTGTAAAATCTGGGGCCTGCGGGCTACGGACCTCAATCAGGGTGTTGTTTATGGTGTCCTTACTGAGGAAACTGGGATGGACGAGCTTTTGCTCAACCGCTTGGATTATGATGGGGTTTTTGGGACGGCCCTTAATCGCTTCTGCATTCAAGCTGCAATAGGCCATCCCCT
>JAXHVR010000249.1:0-2452 GCA_034189005.1 Cyanobacteriota bacterium
TATTTAATTCCCTCACCAACCCCAACTTTTCTCCCCACTCTCGCATATAGCCTAGTTCCAGACTTTCTCCCTGTAACTTCAACACTCCCAAAAGATCTCGCCATTGCTTTTGGGACTCTCCCCCAGTCATCCCAAACCAAATCAGTTTGTGCAGAACAGTATCTTCGGGAGTACAGACATAAAAAGCCCGATTTTCCCCCGCAACGTGAAGCTGACGTCGCGCCATTTGCACCCGGGAAAATTCATCCTCTCCCATCACAAACAGATCTGCTTTTTCAGTAGTGTCTAAATGGATGACATTAAAATAAGAAGTTCTCCCGCTGACAGCTTCCTCCACCGCCACTTCGCTAATATAAAATTCCCCTGCCATCGCTTCAATTAAAAGCCCGGCTTTCACTGGTTCTATCTTAATAACTAAATCCAAATATTGAGTATATCTAATTTCCCCTTGCAAAGAACTCGCAACCGAACCGCAAACGTAGTAATAAATATCTAAATTTTCTAAAATAGCTGCCACTCGACGTGCCAGCCAAATAGGGTCTTCAAGCATTAGTTTTAATTGACAATCTACAGGCAATATTTTACCCCATTTTTCTCCAAAACGCTTAATAATATAGTGTCGTCTAATTTCTGCTTCCGAGGCATGAGGAAATTTATCTTTAATCCCCATTAAAGCTAATTTCGGTCCCCGCCTGGCGACCCGCCTAGCCAAAGTTTCTTTTTGCTCTGGAGTCAGGTTTCGCCAGAGATGAAATTGCACTAATTCCGCTTCTATGCTCGTGTCGGCAGATTGGGTTTTGTAACTAGAAGTTGGAGTTTTATTTGAGAGAAATCTCTGGATTTCATTGAGTTTTAAATTCATCTTTAGAAGACAAGTGCAAAATTAATTAAGAAACCCGGTTTTTTCCAAAAACCGGGTTTCTGGGGGAGCGAACGGGGCAATTATTAATCGTAATTAGCCATTGGGACGACAGAAGTAAAACAATTATTAATTATTAATTATTAATTATTAATTACTTACTATGTAAAGCCCTTACTTTTTCAGCTTCAAAAGGCTCCCCTTGCAACATCCGATTCCAATACAACCAAGGCAAAACGTGCTTCTTCACAAACCACATACTCCAATGTTCCTTAGTCTGATCTATCGGGAAAGTGGGAGTTGGTTTCTTCCCGTAATCAAACTCGGCCATAATCGTCTTATCGTAACCAGTAACTAACGGACAACAAGCATAACCGTCATACTTAGCACTAGCCTTCTGAGACTTCATTACCTTGAGTAAATTCTCTACTACCACTGGGGCTTCCTTACGAATAGCAGCCGCCGTTTTAGAAGTAGGTAAAGAAGAGGCATCCCCCAAACTAAAAACATTTGGATAGCGCTTATGTTGTGCCGTATATTTATCCACATCAACCCAACCTCCGGGAGAATCTGGAACCGCTAAAGGACTATTTTTCAGAAAGTCCGGGGCGCTCATCGGCGGGGTGACGTGAATCATCTCGTATTTGAGAGTTAATTTCTGCACTCCATCCTCAGTCGTAACGTCAAAAACTGCCTCTTTCGTATCCGCTTTTATCTCTTTTAGATTGTGTTTGTGCTTCGCATCAATTCCCCGGTCTGCTATTATCTCATTAAGACTTTCTGCATAAGCAGGAACTCCAAAGATAGAACCACCAGCGTTGCAATAAATGACGTTAGTCTCATTCCTGACACCGCTTTTATTGCTGAAGTAGTCTTCAGCCAGATACATGATTTTTTGAGGCGCACCCGCACATTTTATCGGCGTACCAGGATAGGTGAAAATAGCATTGCCGCCCTGGAATTTTTGAATCAATTCCCAAGTGTAACTCGCCGTTTTCAAAGAATAATTGCTAGTCACTCCTCCTTTACCTAGCGCTTCTGGCAATCCTTTGATTAAATGCCAGTCCAGTTGAATGCCCGGACAGACCACTAAATAGTTATATTTTATCTCCAATCCGTCTTGGGTCGTAACGGTGTTATTATCTGGATCGATATTGCTGACATAATCTTTAATCCAGCTTGCGCCCTCGGGGATAAAGTATTTTTCCTCTCTGGTTGTTTGTTCTGGAGTAAAGACGCCACCGCCTACCAAGGTCCAACCAGGTTGATAGTAATGTTTGTCGGACGGTTCGACGATCGCTATATCCAGAGATTTATCTTTCTTCAACAGTTGCGCCGCCGTCGCGAGCCCGGCAGCGCCCCCACCAACGATTACTATTTGATGCTTTATATTAGTAGTTTTGCTCATGGCGTTCTTTTTTCGCTTATGAAACAGTCCGCCGATCGTACCATTAGATTTTGGAAAAGCGATCTATTTTTAATAAAAACTTAAACTTTCGCGCTCTTGGGTTGGGCTTGAGGGTGCATTTCTGAGAATCAAGAAACCCGGTTTCTGGGTCTAGCTTGTAGTAATCGCTTTAGCGATTTATAGAG
>JAXHVR010000025.1:0-7619 GCA_034189005.1 Cyanobacteriota bacterium
TATTATTAAAGATGGAGTCAATATTGGTAGCGATCGCCGCCATAACTGACCGGTGAGAATTTTGGAGAATTAGGGCGATCGCCATCCTTGACAAATTTAACAACTTTACATACAATTGAATCCTTTTTTCTGTAAAATAACTCAGAAACAACAAATATCGACAAGCATGACAAAAGCAACCATCGGAATTATTGGCGGCAGCGGTCTCTATCAAATGGAGGGCCTCAAAGACATCGAAGAAATAACCATCGAAACTCCCTTCGGGTCCCCTTCCGATGCCCTAATAGTCGGCACCTTGGAAGGAACAAAAGTGGCCTTCCTTGCCCGCCACGGTCGCAACCATCGCCTCCTCCCCTCGGAATTACCATTTCGGGCCAACATTTACGCCATGAAAACTCTAGGAGTGCAGTACATCATCTCCGCTTCCGCAGTGGGATCCCTCCAAGAAGAAGTAAAACCCTTAGATTTAGTAGTAATAGATCAATTCATCGATCGCACCAAAAATCGCCAGTCCACCTTCTTCGGCGAAGGAATAGTGGGCCACATCACCTTTGCCGATCCAGTTTGCTCTCAACTCGCCCGAGTCCTGGCCGATGCCGCCGAGAGTTTAAAGATCCCGGAGATTAGCATCCACCGAAGCGGCACCTATTTATGTATGGAAGGACCGGCTTTTTCTACCAAAGCAGAATCAAACTTATATCGCAGTTGGGGGGCAAGCGTCATCGGCATGACCAACTTACCAGAAGCAAAATTAGCCAAAGAAGCAGAAATTGCTTATGCAACTTTAGCCTTAGCAACAGATTATGATTGCTGGCATCAAGAACACGATAGCGTCACGGTGGAATTGGTACTGGATAACTTGCGACGCAATGCAACAAACGCTCAAGAAGTTATTCGAGAAACAGTGCGGCGAATAAGCGAAAATCCTTTTGTTTCCGATTCTCATTCTGCCTTGAAAAATGCAATTTTAACACCTTTAGATACAGTGCCGGATGCCACTAAAGACAAATTGGGATTATTCCTGCAAAAGTATTTATAGATGGGAATGGGTAATAGAAAAAACTGCTATTACCCATTACCCATTACCCATTACCCATTACCCATTACCCATTACCTAAAACGGTACCGGTGACTCCATCAATTGCAATCGTCCGAGTTCCAATTCCTTACCCGGGAGCGATCGCACCTCAAACAAAGCCACCATATCCTTAAAGTCGGGTTTGCCCCGAGAGACCCCCGTTATACCCCGGGCAATAATCAAACCGCACCAACCATTACTTTCCTTGCAACGGCGATCCCACTTTTTCTTTGCTTCCTTGTGAACGGGATCGTCTTCCATAAACTCCCCAAACAAATGAAGCGTACCGTCGTTAGTTTTGAGAATCCCCAAATCGTAATTAGCATCTATAGTAGGATCCTCTCCAGGATTAAAACAGATTCCATCAAGTCCCTCTGCGGACTGTATATCCTCAATTAACTGATTTGCTTTTGGCAGAGAAGTTTGAATCAACACCACAGGCAAACCATCCCGCGATCTTTTAATTTCTTCCTTCGCTTCTTGATGCCATTTAGTCTTAGAGCGCAAATACTCTACGCTCTCCCAAGGCAGCACTCCCAGACTCAGGAAAGAATTAGGCGGCACCAGATCGTCTCGCAGCATCGGCATCTCCAATGGAAAGTATTCTTCTTCATCATCATCATCTTCCATTGCCTCCATCACCATCTCCAGAAGTTCTTCTGCCACCTTTGGCATAGTGGAAACTCTAACAGTAGTAGTTTTCTTTTCGCTATTAACATCTGGGAAAGGAATGCGATACTTGCCCTCGATCGTCGGGAATTTCTCTCCTATAAATTTCCGATGGGAAGCGCGCCAAAACCGATGCAAAGCCTCTAAAGCAACTAAAACTATAGCTGCTTCTTCTTCATACAAAATAGAGCGCAACCCTTCCAAGGGATGAAGGTTGCCAAAATTCGCCTTAATCGACGAAGCCGACGGCCTAGCTATGCTAATATCGTAATCATCGTCATCATCGTCATCATCATCTCTGCCGCTTTCGTAAGTTACAAACAAACAATCTTGTCCTAAGAAAGCTTCTTCTAAATCCTCAAAAGACGGTTCGTTAACTACTCGCTGTCTAAACCTTTTTAGAGAATCAAGAGACCTATAGAAAAGCACTCCATAATCCATTCCTAACTTGCCAAGAGTGCAAACGTAGAGTTCTTTAATATCCCACTCATTGAGTTCTATGCAGATTATTTGATGCTCTCCTAATACAGACCAAAGAGTATCGTCCCAAATTTGATAAGCTTTTTCTAGCAAATCTTCCGCGTACTTAGGGGGCAAATTGGGGGGGCGATTTTCTGCCACTTCCTCCAGACCCCGAAATATCTCATCAATCAGGGGCAAGTCCGGCACATAATCAATGCTAATTCCCAGATCTTGAAGTACCCCGCGCAGGAAAAATTGAATTTCTCGGTCCTTTACCACAATTTTCTGGGGAAGAACCTTCGGTGCAGGACTTTGGGGATATTCGATCGCTTTTAGTAAAGTGCGGACAATTACTTCTGGGCCAGTATCCGAAGACACCATGTCCATTGCTCGAACCATTCCTTGAGAACCATCGACCCAGATGACACATTCCCCTGTTGCTTCTGCCTCTGGGTCGAGACTCGAACTGGAGTCAGCAGACATGGGACGGCGATCGCCCTCCCAGACGCTAGGTACTTGTTTTAATTTCTGTAAGCGACGAATTGTCGAAGGATTTAAAGCTGCCATAGAAATGCGTTGAGTCGGAGCAATAGCCGGATAATGCTTTTTAATTATTTAATTTAATATTTCTAATAGGGATTGGTACAGTTTCGGACTCTGGCCCCTGGCTTCATAACCCTAATAGTTATGTGGCATATCATAGCACGGCTACTTCCTTAGAGCTTTGCTTTTCTTTTGCTTTGCAGCCATCTGGCCTTTTTAGTTAGAAAGCCGCTCCATCCCTGGCCAATTTCCGGTTTATTGCCAATATGCAATCGGTTTTCGGAGGTGGCAGTTAGCTAAAATAGATCCAATTGAACCATTCACCTAACACGCACGAGTTACCAAAACTAATGACACAAGCCGTTCAATCTCAAGAAAAGGGTATTTTAATGAGCGATGCCGCTCTCAAGCAGGTTTTATTTCTCAGAGAAAAACAAGGAAAAGACCTTTGCCTGCGGGTTGGAGTCCGTCAAGGTGGTTGCTCTGGAATGTCCTATATGATGGATTTTGCGGACCCTAGCACTATTAGAGATGACGATAAAGTCTTTGATTACGAAGGTTTTAAAGTAGTTTGCGACCCGAAAAGCCTCCTCTACTTATATGGTTTAGTCCTGGACTACAGCGATTCTTTAATCGGTGGTGGGTTCGAGTTTACTAACCCCAATGCCTCTCAAACCTGCGGTTGTGGCAAATCTTTTGCTACTTAGGATCGGGATTTTCGGTCCTCTTCTTTTTCCTTCCTTTTCAAAACAGAAGGTCTAACTAAGGATATAAATAAAAGTACGACATTTAGCACGAACTTGGGACATTTTTCCTGCCCGAGTTCGTGCTAAACTTTTAACGGCCAAAACAAATCTAAAATCTAAAATCTAATGGCTGATACAGCAGAAGAATTGTACAAACAAGGCTTGGAAAGATATCAAGCTGGAGAAGGAGCAGATACCCTAATACCCCTATTTAAAGAAATTACCGCCAAAAGCCCAAAAAATAGCAGCGCTTGGATTAGTTTGGGCTGGTTATATCTGTTAAACGACAAACCAAAATCTGCTTATAAAGCAGCAAAAATGGGAGTTAAATTAAATAAAGACGATCCTCAAGCTAGGATTAATTTAGCGCTAGCCATGCTGGAATTAGAAGAAAAAGGAGTGCGTTCCCATATAGATCGAGCCATGCAAATGATAATGGTAGATTCGGAATGGCGAGATGAAATTAAAAGCAATATCGATGAAGGATTCAAGCGAAAACCCGATTGGAAAAGTCTAACTCGGGTCAAAAACTGGTTGTTTGAAGTCTAGTTAAGTTAAGCAACTCCATTCGAGGGAATATAAATGAGTATTAATGCTCATTTATATTTGTTAACAATTATTTACACTACTTTACCCACATTAAGACGAAAGCAATGCTATGATTTGAAAACTTCGATAGAACCCAAAATCGCTATCGACTTTGAAAACTATTTGATAATAATAAGGAGTTGTAAGAAATGAATTTAGATAACGAAAACGTAACAGTAAAACCAGAAACCCGCAATCACAAAGGATTTTTTATCCAGCAAGCGGATTATAAGCTTATGAATATTGAGGACTCTGGCTGGGCGTTAATTTGCATTGATGATGCAGTCTGCCACTATGTAGATCCTGATAACTTGGAAAACAATACCGACCAATCCCTTGAAGTTAGCCAATCTTAAGATAAGCTACCAAAATCCTTTAAAAACTTTAAATATTTTCGTAGCAATGGCTGCCATTTAATTTATGGCAGCCATGTTTTTATGGGAAATTTTATTATAGCGATTATTGAATTGGTGAGGTACACCCATATCGATCCCCCTAAATCCCCCTTAAAAAGGGGGACTTTGATTTGCTCTGGCTCCCCCCTTCTCAAGGCTTGCTCGGGGGGATCGCTCGATGTACTTCACCGATTCAAGAATTATAGCAATTCTTTTTGAAAGTTTCTTTTTTAAAAAAAATTAACCAGAAGCTAAAATGTCCTCAATGGCAGGCTCAACAGTAGGAAATTGATACTCAAAACCAGAGGATAAAGCCTGCCGAGGCAAAACTTCTTGACCCTCCAGAACAACGATCGCCCCATCTCCCAACAAAGCCTCCATGGCAAAACCAGGCACCGGCAACCAAGATGGTCGGTTTAAAACTTTGCCCAAAGTTTGACAAAACTCCCCCATACGAACTGGATTGGGGGCAGTAGCGTTAAAAACTCCGGTTATTTCTGGGTTGCGCAAACTCTCTAAAATTAAATTAACCAAATCCTCTCGATGAATCCAAGAAAACCACTGCTGGCCGGAACCAATAGGCCCCCCAGCAAAAAGTTTAAACGGAGCGAGCATTTTAGCGATCGCTCCCCCCATGCCCAACACAATGCCAAACCGCAAAATAACCAACCTAGTCCCCACTTCCTTCACCGGTTCGGCAGCGGCCTCCCAAGCTTTACAAACCTCAGCCAGAAAATCATCCCCAGCAGGACTCTCCTCATCAAAAGTAGCTGTTTCGCTAGTCCCGTAATAACCAATAGCCGAAGCGTTAACCAAAACTGAAGGTTTTGGCTGTGCTGCCATAATTGCTTCTACCACTTTCTCGGTCCCAAGTTTCCGGCTGTCCATTATTTCCCGCTTCCTTTGCGGCGTCCAGCGTTCTTCGGCTATGGGGGCCCCCGCCAAATTTATTACTGCGTCGCAACCCGCCACGGACTGCTGCCAAGAGCCGGACTTTGTGGGGCTGTAGCCGACTACTTCGAGATTGGGATAAGCTGAAGTAGGAAAAACTCGCCTCCCTTTATCGGGGTTGCGAGTCAATACCAATATTGTCTCTCCAAGCTCGTGTAGCCGCTGCACTAAGCGACTGCCAACGAATCCTGTTGCTCCTGTGATGGCTACTTTCATTAAATTTAATTTCTGCTCCAACTGCTTGCCTTAATTATAATTAATACCAAACATCGCTACAAAAAGGAACCAAAAATGTCGTTAAAAAAATCCCATTTTCTCGTTGCCGGTGCTGCTATCCTTCTCGCTGGAGGGTTGGCAACTTATGTTTATTTTAGAAATGTGGCGCTTAAGGTTTCTAAGCCTTTGGGAAGCGCTCAAATTCTACCCGCAACGGCCGTTATGACCGCGTTTATTTCTCCAAATCCTCAAGCTTTGGCCCAATTGCAGGAGTTGGGGACTCCCGAGGCGCAAAGGTTAATCGCTGGAGGCTTGAAGAAAATGGAAGAAGAATCTTTGGCTGAAACTAATATTAGTTTTGAAAAGGATCTCCAGCCTTGGGTGGGTGGCGTAACTCTGGCATTGGTACCTACGGACAATCCCGAAAGTACGGAAAAGACGGATTTATTAGTGGTAATAGGAATTAAAAATAAGGTTAAAGCTTGGAATTTTGCTAATAAATTGAAAGGCAAGGAAGATACGAAAGTTGAGGAAATAGAATATAAGGGGGTGACGGTCTGGGAAATAACGGAAGCTAATACGGAAACTTATAACGGTGCTGTGTTGGGAGATTATTTGGCGATCGCCGATTCTTTTGAGGGGATGACGCGGGCGATCGATACTTTCGCGGGAGAACCTTCTTTGGCAAGTCGGGATGATGCTGCTACTATTCTTTCTAAAAATGCGGGGGTAAAAAATCCGTTCTTTACTTTGTTCGTACCGGATTATGGCGCTTTGATAGGAGAATTTAACGCTAATCTCCCAGAAAGCGAGCGTCTGTCGCCTTCAGCTATTAATAGTTTTAATTCTGTTAAGTCTCTGGTAATGGCAGGTGGTGTGGATCCTGATGGGGTTCGTTGGAGGGCTGTTACTAAGTTAAATACTCCACTCTCCCAACAACCGAAACCGATACCGGGTAAGTTGTTAGCTAATTTTCCTGCCGAAACTATGGCTTTGTTTAGCGGTGGGGGTATTAGTCAGGGCTGGTCGGAGCTCGTTACCCAAGCTGAAAAGGAGCCTACATTAATGTCAGCATTGGGATTGTTGAGGCAGGGATTGGCTGTTACTGGTTTGGATGCGGATACAGAGATTTTTGGGTGGATGGATGGGGAGTTTGCTATGGGAGCGATCGCTTCTAATGAAGGATTGTTGGCGCAAGTAGGCTTAGGAGGGGCGATGGTTTGGGAAACTAGCGATCGCTCTAACGCTCAGAAATTGTTCGATAAGTTGGACGAAATGGCTACCGACAGCGCCCAAGTAAGTTTAAAAGAAGCAAATATTAACGGCAAGCAGGTCACCCAATGGCAAATATTAGGATTGGGTTCGTTTTTAGGACATGGTTGGTTGGATGAGAATACGGTGTTTATCGCTGCGGGCCAACCGATAGTGGAGTTGATGACCTCGGGACCGGAGGTTCCTCTTAGTAGCAGTACCAGTTTTCAAGAGGCTACTGGTTCTTTGCCACAACCCAATCAAGGTTATTTTTATTTAGATACGGAGCGGGTTGTCTCTTGGTTGGAGCGCTATCCTTATGCGGCTTCTTCTGGCTATATTTCACCAGAAGTTCTGACGATCTTAAATTCCATGCGGGGAATAGGAGTGACTGCGGTTTGGCCGGATGCTTATACTTCGGAGGTTGAGATTTTATGGGGGTTGAAGTCTCTCAATTAGACTGTCTGTTGTTAGTTGGGTAGTGGGTCGCAGGTAGTGTTTTAAGGTGAAGATCTCGTTCGTAGTAATCGCTTTAGCGATTTATAAAGATGAATCGCTAAAGCGATTACTACAAACACTCAATATCGACTGTCGTAGCGATCGCTTTAGCGATTTATAAAGATGAATCGCTAAAGCGATTACTACAAACACTCAATATCGACTGTCGTAGCGATCGCTTTAGCGATTTATAAAGATGAATCGCTAAAGCGATTACTACAA
>JAXHVR010000025.1:7719-17935 GCA_034189005.1 Cyanobacteriota bacterium
AGCGATTTATAAAGATGAATCGCTAAAGCGATTACTACAAACACTCAATATCTCGTTCGTAGTAATCGCTTTAGCGATTTATAAAGATGAATCGCTAAAGCGATTACTACAAACACTCAATATGGTTTTTTTGTTGTCGCTCGGCGATCGCTAATGTCACCCACTTCGCCAACCAATACAAGCTAGCGATGGTAATAAAGGTAACTGCCATCACTAATAAAGGGCCTCTAGCTACTAAATCGTCGATGACTCGGTTAAACAAAACGTCGGGGCTCGTGACGATATCCCAACTGTTAAAACGCAGGAATCGTCCTAAATAGATGCCAACAGCGCAAAGAGCGTGTACGATTAACTCAGCGCCCCAGACGAATTTATCCCAATTTTGTCCTTTCATGTAGTCGCCCATGTAAACCAAAGACAGGGTATATGCTTGAAACCCTAGGAACATAAACAGCAGGTATTGTGGAACTACTGCCAAAGTCAGCACCCAAACCGAGTAGTCTCTTCTAACGTCTTCGTATAGATGAATGATGTCGGTTAGGACATAAGGGGCGTTGGGCAAAAATGCTATGAATGCGAATAAGCCCAACCACCACAAGATAAAACGATGTCTGGGTTTGCTGTTTGGCTCGCGGCGAAACTGCCATAAGTCTAAGAGGATTAATCCCAGGGTAATGGCGATCGCTATTATTATATAGATCGCTGCTTTTCCTTGGATGAGGTAAGTTGCATAAACTAAAACTCTGCCGATGTTGGGCAAAAAGGTTGCCCCAAGCAGTAGTAGCGTCCCCCATAGCACTAAGGGCGATCGCGGTTTGCGGAACAACCAGAAGGCGATCGCTAATGGCACTAAGGCTAAAAATAAATTCCAGACCATAAATCTGCTATTGCCAACTAAGGCGTACCATGCAGGATTGAGAAAATATGCGATTATTTGGGCTGTCATGTTTGCTGACTCCTACTTTGGTAATGGGGAAAACGGTAATGGGTAATAGGAATATTTGATTTTTGCAAAATTGAGATGCTCCCGATGCATTTCCTGAAAACTGCGGCAGGCAGCAATGGAACAAACGAACGTAATTTACCATAAAGCCCGCTTAATTAATTGTTAATTATTAATTACTAATTATTAATTATTAGAACACTTTCAGCAAAACAATTACCGTAGTTCCTTTATGGGTTACTTCTTTTTCTTCCCCTATAACTTTGGGCGATAGTCCCTGAAGCGCTGGAGAAAATACTTTGATTTCTCCTTGCATTTGGTGTATTAAATCTCTGGCGATCGCCAATCCCAAACCGCTGCCTGGTATGTCCGTATTGGCTTTTTCTCCCCGATAGTTACGCTCGAATAAATGCTCTAAATCTTCAGCCGGAATTCCGTAACCTGTATCGCTAACAGCTATTACTATTTTGGACCATTGAGAATCGGCAATGGCTAATATTTCCTCGTTGAAGATAGCTTCTGGGTAGCCGACTTTAACGCAAACATCTCCTCCAGATGCCGTGTATTTTATGGCATTATCTATTAAATTACTCAATACTTCTCGCAAAGCTTTACCATTAGCTTGCACCGCCGGCAAATTAGAGGGTATTTCTACTTGTAAATTTAACTGCTTTTCAGCCGCGATCGCTCTGCCAGACACTAACAATGGTTCTACAATTTCCTCTACTGAAACTGACTCCCAAAAATCAGAACCAGGCAGCAGTTGCAAAGAGCGGCGGGAAGTTTTTTCTAAATTCTCTTCATTAAGTTTGTCGTCGCTATTTCCAGCTTCATTTTTGCTAGTATCGACTAATTCTACTTCTGGTTCTATTGTTTTCCAATTCTCGGGAGAAAGGCTAATAATTTCTTCGCCTACATCGATTGTTTCGTCCATTTGCTCCACTAATTCTAGCAGGCGATCGCTTTGGACCAAAATACTATTTGCTATTTCTCTATTCCTATCTTCTCGCAGGAACCGCTTTAACAACAATTTGCCAAAAGTTCGCACCGCTGTTAGAGGGCTTTTGAGTTGATGCATCAGATCGTGCATCCTATCGTACTGCTGAGACTGTAGTTGTTTTTGTTGCTTAAATTTAGCTTTTAACCACTGAGAACGTTGCTCTATGATGTAGGCATTCGTCAGGCTTCTTGCTACTTGTTGAAGTTGAACTTTTTCTTGTTTGTTCCACGGTCTATCTGCTCTGGCACTTACTAGCAGCCCCATCATTATTTCATCTTGTATTAAGGGCAAGACTATTTGAGGGTTGGATTTTTCTTCTTTCTCTTCTGTCTCTTCTGTCTCTTCTGTCTCTTGGCACTGGGTTGTTGAGGAGCGATCGCTTTTTACCGCTGTAGGAGCGATCGCTCTGGGGGTGGCTGCTGTCTCTAGTAGTCCAGGCACAATTGACTCCCCTAACTCTAATTTGGAAGCGTGGAGCTTCTGTGGCCTTGCTCTTTCCCATTCCCTCGGGCTATCTGGGTAGGCGACTATGGGAATTAGCTTCCCTTCACCATCTTCTGTTAATTCTTCTGTCAGATACACTACACTTAAAGACGCGCCCCAATTTGAAATAAGGGCTAATTGCGATCGGCACAGCGTCACAAATTCTGAACTGGTGGACATTAATATTGGGGCCCGATTTAAGTTGGTTTCTTTATATTATAAAAATAAAAGCCGAGCCGCCGACTCTCTTTTTTCCTGCTGCTTCTTTCTAGATTTTTTTAGATTATAGATTTTCTCTTTCAATTTAGTTTTTGATTTTAATTTTTCAAATCTTCGACTCAAGGGCCCAATTTTGTGAAAAAAATGTATAGATTATTTCAAAATGTTACAAACACTTGAGTTTTTCAGATTAAATTAATATAATAAAACTAAATTTTGTAGCCAGAACTACACCAATAGGCTCGCAGAGGAGGTAAAGAAATTGGCTAGAAGACGCAAGCGCAAAAGCCGTCGCAGACTAGAAGGACGCCGGATATTGGAGTGCGTACCTCAATATCATATTGAAAGTGGGGAAGACAAACCAGTCACCGCAGCCCGTAAATTTATTCACGGACAGGGTATTATTCCTCCGGCTTTACTTTTAGTCAGAAGAAACGAGCATACCACGGATAGGTATTTCTGGGCAGAAAAAGGTCTTTTCGGCGCTCAATACGTCGAAGAAAATCATTTTCTCTTTCCCAGCTTGAAAGTCATAATAGAATCTAAAGCCGCAGCAGCACTAGCAGGAGAAAAAGTACCCGCAGCAGCACTAGCAGTAGAAAAAGTACCCGTACCAGCAGCACTAGCAATAGAAAAAGTACCCGTACCAACAGCACTAGAACCAGAAAAAGTACCAGCAGCAGCACTAGAAGCAGAAAAAGTACCCGTACCAGCAGCAGCACTAGAACCAGAAAAAGTACCACCTATGGTAGTTGGTTTCGGTCAAACTTAAGTCTATCGAATTGGTTGGGCCTTTTGCTTAAACCGAATACAAATACACAGATGGCTAAAGTGCGCCTCAGACTTGAGCGTTCGGACTAAAGTGTAAATAATGAAGTTGGGGCATTTTCCACCCCAGACACAAGCCCTAGACACCGGCATAAGAAATTGGCATAAGAAATTGGCCCTAGACACTGGCCAAGATAGCAAATCTTTCAACAACTTATTTTTTAGAGGGGAATTTGGACTTCCTCAGAGACCTTGTTAGCGCGGGGGGAGTCCAAATTGCCTTTTAATAAATTACCAGTAAAGCGATCGCTTTCAACCTTAAATTATTAATCAACTCCGTCAACTCGCAAATTAAGAGTCCGTTGGAGGACAGCCAGTTCGTCCCTGTGGCCAGTAACAGCGATCGCGCTTTCTGTTTTACTGCCTCGATCTGCCACCCATTCTAACTCGATAGAGACTTGTTCTGGACGTCCTGCCTTTTGCCAGTAAAAAATCCCGGCCAAAGGAGATAAAAAGACTAGCCCCAGAAATAACTCGCCCCTTTCGGGAAACAACATCGACAAAGCTAGACCCAAGCAAAGAAATCCTATTGCTGCTAAAACACTTAAGAAAACTGCCATAAACCAACTTGGACGGACAAATCCTTCAAAAGTAAGTTGGTTTTCTACAGGGTCCAGGGCAGCCAGTCGGTAGGCCCTATTTCTAAAATACTCTTTTAATTGGCTTAATAGCGAGTCGGCTTCTATCTCTGCAATCAGTTTAACGGTCTTGTTGCGGTCTTTGACCGATGCTTTGATAAAGAAAAACAGACCGATAACAGACAAACAGGTAAGCAGAAATGCCGTTCCCAAAACTGGAGCATCCATATTTTTGTATTTTTTATTTTTATTAATTCAACAATCTTTACATAAATTAACACAAAAGAAGGACGTCCAGCGGTTAGAGGGGCAAACTTGGAGAGTTCCGGCGGGGATGTCCTCTCGGTGGTGCTTTTTTCCTACTAACCCCCTTCCTTTCTGCCTCAGTGCTTTTTCTTGTTTTTCGGCTATCAGTAGCGATCGCCCTAACTCAGGTTAAACATGGCCCGCAGGGTGAGAGTAAGAAAACTGAAACTGCTTATTATCAGGCCGATGAGAGCGATCGCCGTTACGGGTTTTTTGAAAAAAGGTTTGAGTTGGTCGAAAAAGAAAAAGAAAATCCCCAGACTAAAACTAATCAAGTACCGGGGGTAGCGGGAAACATTCTGGAAAAATTCTTGCATGGGCCCCTGTGGGTTAAAGTTTACGCTTCTATATTAATATAGTTTTTTAATCTTAAATTTGGTTCCAAATCCAAAATATCCAGCCTCGGACAGTAGAAGCGCGTCTTTCTTTAGTGGAGTCACCGATATCCAAATTACATTCAGACATGATGTCAGCTATGGCTTTCTCTGAGGGAATTTTTTCCGTAGCTAGTGTTAGTTTGAATGCTTCATAGAAAACCGGATGCTCTAAAATTTTATTAATTAAAGCTAGATTTTTAGTTTTTTGTTTATTGCCTAAAATAATTCTAGCTTCACTGCTTAAGCTAAAAATATTTTTGTGTTGCTCTATCAGTCCTAAATATCGTCCTGCTGCGGTGTAATAGTAGGTTTGTCTGCTATCGAATTCATAATTTTCCGTAATTTCATCTTTAGTTAAATCCTGTTCCAGCAGCAGGGATAGTAAATCAACTAATCTTTCAAAAGAGTTAGCTTGTGGAAAAGGAATTTTCAGAGGTTCTGGAACTAATTGAATATTTTTCACAATTATGTGAAAATCGCTTAAATGTATTTCTTCTGGGGCTATAGCATAATTTTTTTGTTCGACTAAAACCAGAGAATTATAATCCAGCTCGCGTTCAAACTTATAAATAAAAAAACTAAAAATGTCGTTAGAGTAGGTCATAAAAATTGGGATAACTGTTTTCTTTAATTTTTGAGACCATAATCTATAGGGATAGTAAAGTTGTCGGATTAAAAAATCACCTACCGAATATTTTTTAGCTTCTATCAATAAAAAATAATTCTTACTTTCAAACCCCGCATCTATTTCGCATTGAGAGTTTTCAACTTTAACTAAATAAGGTTGTTTGGTCGTAGAGTTTCTAATATTAAAGTCGAAGCAGCCAGTTGACATTCTACCGGAGACCGTGAAGAGGGCATCTTCGCCAATTAAATCGTTAATAATACCGAGATTCAAGGCACAAAGCAAAGCCGAGCTTTCCGAATACAAATTTGTTTCATCTATGCTCTCTAAATCCGGTGGAAATTCGTAATTAGTCGTTTCTAAATCGGGATGATATTCAACCGGAAAATGAGTTTGAAACTTACCGATAACATATTTGCTTCGGGAAATTGGTAAAATAGAAAGATGATTGTTTTTAAATATTTGTGGCAAATTAACATAATGGTCAAATTTAGCCATTAATCGGCTTTCTCTTACCAGATTTATTTTAGCTGCTTCTATTTCAAAAATACCATTTTTTTCGATGCTATCTAAAATTTGGTATTTTTCAAATAATGTTTCCCAGGCGCGATCGTTTTTAGTTTTGTTTTTGCTCATTTATTACTCTCCTATCGATCGTAATTCCTCACCAAAACTTCATCCACTTTACCTCTTTTAAAAGCCTTGGAGTTGATATTTCTGGTAGCTTTCACTGTTTGAATATTATATCGGTCGTCGTCGTACAAATCCATAATAAAATCAGTCCGAGAATTACTAAGCATGACTTTACAACCTTTATTAGTTAACTCGTCGAAAACTTCTTTTAAGCGTTCTTGTTCGCTCTTGTTAAAGCCATTACTATCGTAACCAGTAAAAGATGCCGTATTCGACACCGGATGGTAAGGCGGATCGAAATAAATAAAGTCTCCCTTTTTGGCATCCTTAACTGCTAGTTCAAAATCAACATTCAAGATTTTTATTTCGTTCTCGTTCAAGTATGTACTAGCAGCCCTCAAAACAGCTTCATCCAAAACATTAGGATTTTTGTACTTGCCATAAGGTACGTTAAATTGACGTAGAGAATTAACTCGAAATAAGCCGTTATAACAAGTTTTATTGAGATAAATAATTCTCGCAGCTTTTTCTACAGCAGATAAAGCTTTATATTTTTTAGTTTGGCGGTCTAATTTTCTTATTTTGTAATAATTATCTTCGCTGTTTTTGTATTGGTATTTTTGTAATCTTATTATTAACTCGTCCAGGGAATTTTTGACTACTTCGTAGCAGTTAATAAGTTCTTCATTAACATCGTTAATTACTGCCTTTTCGTGCTGCAAGTCAAATAGAAATGCTCCCGCACCAACGAAAGGTTCGTAATATGTTTTTTGACTTTTTAAAAACCCAGTCGGTTTGTATTTATTAAGTTCCGGTAATAATTGCCGTTTGCCCCCCGCCCACTTTAAAAAAGGTCTGATAATTGGACCGCCTTTTTTTTCCACAAAAATACCTCTAGCTCCCCTGCAAAAATGATTCTATCCTAAATTGAATAATTCGTCAACTAGGTTGCAGAAAAAAATATAGAGGTCCATTTTACCTTTGCGATCGACACGAAGAGTGCCAGGCAATGAAATTATTTAAAGCACTCTTCGTCCTTGCTACGAACGAGGTGGGAAGCAATCAAATTACTGAGGTTTTAAATTAGCAATTTGCTGAGAAAACCACAAAGCGGCGCTACCGTTAGTTTCCTCGTTAAGACGCGCCAAAGTTTGTTCTAATAAAGAAATTGGTAAATCGGTCAATGCTAAAGAAGTAGCCGCTTCTTCATACTTACCATTAGACTGTAATTGAAAGGCAAAAATTCGCTTTACTCGGACATCAATTACCCAATATTCGGGAATTTGCAGAGTGGCATAGAGATGTTTTTTCTCATCTAGATCGCTTGCTAAAGTTGTGTCCGAAATCTCTCCCACTAGATCGGGAATTCGCCACATATCTAAATCGATCCGACGGGTCGCCCCTGGTTCTCTGCGAGGATAATTGTCGCCAAGATACAAAACTAAATCTGGTGCGGCGGCGACTTTTGTGCTGGCTTTTTCTAACAAACAGCGCCCTAGAGAACTAAATGTTTTTTCTGGTTGCCCGGCGAACCAGATATAAAACAACATGGTAAATAAATCGCTAATAGTAGCATGGTCAATTCCTTCCCAACCCATATCGATCGCTAGTAAATGTCCTTGATGAAAAAACAGTCGAACTCTTTCTAGTTTTTGCTCGTCGCGAGCAGCTAAATAGTCTTCCCAAGAAGCGGGTTGCCACTTCGGCAATGTTTTGGGAAACTCGGTTTGGATGACTGGGGCAATTGAGACAGTCATAACAGTAATAAAAAATCTGTAAACACAGCAGTTAATAAAATTATAACCGGCTTTTTGTTACTGGGGTTAGTAACTGTTTCAATAGATAGAAATGGCGGGTTAGGCGATCGCCTGCTTCTCAATTTTATTATTCAATACTACTGGTACGACTCATAATAATACTTCATTTAAAGTATTTTTAGAGTACGATCGATCTGTAAGAACAGCATTTTGCACGAGATGATAGAGGCCGGAGACCGTCGCCTTCTAAAGCAATCCATAGTCAAAGAATCTAAAATATAGGACGGCTTTTCTCTGTCTGGGGGTATTTGGTGCGACAATAAAAAACTATATTAGCAGACAAAAAACAAGTAAAAATGCCTAATTTTATACCTAAAACTGGTTCGGTAATTGTGCCGATCGCCACCTTTGAAGAGTTAGAGCGCTTATGGCAAAAAATGGCTCAAACTCCAGAAGATTTATTAGTAACAGAAGATGTATTGCCTACTAGCGACCGACACCATCCACAGCGGGAGGAAAAGTTTACATTAGTAGTCTCAGAAGAATTTACCGCCCTCTTGTCCGGCAGAGCTATCGAGGGAGTCTCGGAAGATATTTCCATCGCTAATAGGAACTTATGCCAAAACACAAAAAATGATAATGGCGCGGGAATTTTAGCAGATTTAGTACCGATCGCTCGGCATCAGCATAACCAAAAAAAATCTAATTTAGCCACTCCTACTACAGAACGAAAAAATGGGCATAGAGATAGGAAAGAAAATCTTAAAATGGCTGTAAATGTTAGTTTTGACCCCGAGGCGATCGCCTCTTTTTTATTGAATTTAGTTAATGAATTAGATAGAAATATAGAAAAGAAAATCTTAAATTTACAAGAGAAAGTTAACAAAATAACATCCAACAATTTAAAACTCCAGAGCGAGTTTAGTATGGAATTAATTGCCTTACTCGCGGGCAAGACAGAGCTTAATAGCGGAGGAAATGACAATTCCTCAATTTTAAAACCAAATGGAGCGTTAATTGAGAGTAACTTCGAGGAGAACAAGCAAAGCGATCGCTCTATAACTGACCAGCAAATATTAAAAGAAAACAAAAATGCCTTAGATTCTCAATCCCTCGAAGAAGCTTGGCAGCAGCAAATAGAACGAGAAGAAATTTTAGATACAGTAACTTCTCAGCTTCAGAAAAATTTTGAATTACCAGTAATTGTATCCACGGCAATAGAAGAAGGTCGAAAGCTATTAGAAGTAGATAGATTAGTTATTTGTAAATTATTACATCCTTCAAACGCTCCTAAAAGCAACGCTACAAACTTCCCCAAAATTAGTGTAATTTATGAAGCTTTAGCATCTGAAACAGTTAAATCTGTTTTAGGTTTAAACGACAGGAACGAAAGTTTTGTCAAAATTCAAAAATATAGAGATAAATATCGCAAAGGCTTTATTAAAGCCACAGAGGATATAGAAGAAACTTACAGTTTAACTCCCTGCTTGTTAAAAGTAATGCAAGAGCATAATATTCGAGCTCAATTGATAGTGCCAATTATAGCGAACGACGATTTGTGGGGGTTATTAATTGCCCAGGATAGCTGCAAGCGCAAGTGGGAAGACGGGGAACAAAAATTTATTCAACAAATGGCAGAACATTTAGCGATCGCCATTTATCAAACTCAAATATATGCGGAATTACAGCAGCAAAAACAAACTTTGGAAAAGCAAGTTATAGAACGCACTCAACACCTTTACGATGCCCTGCAAGCAGCAGAATTTGCAAACCGTTCTAAAAGCGAATTTTTAGCAGCGATCGGTCACGAGTTACGCACTCCCCTAACTTCTGTAATTGGCATTTCTTCAACTCTTTTAAACTATTCTTTCGGCAACAAAGAAGGCAAACAAATATCCACAGATAAGCAACGAGATTATCTAAAAACTATTTACGAAAGCGGTAAAAAGTTGCAATCGTTAATTAACGATTTCCTGGATATGTCGCAAATTGAAGCAGGGAAAAATTTGTTAACTATTAGCAGTTTTTCTCTTTCCAAACTTGCAGAAAGTTCTTTGAATAGTTTGAAAGAAGAAGCCCAACAGAAAGCAGTCAACTTAATAAAAGAAAACCATCTCAGCGCCGAACAAGACCAATGGATGGCAGACGAAAAACGGCTGCAACAGATTCTCTTACATCTTTTGAAAAATGCGATTAAATTTACCCCTGCTGGTGGGACGGTAACTCTACGATTTTGGTTGGAACAAAATACCGCAATTTTTGAAATAGAAGATACCGGCATAGGCATTTCAGAAAAAGAGCGATCGCTCTTATTTAAAACTTTCAAACAATTAGATGCCAGTTACGATCGCCTATACGGCGGTACCGGTCTCGGTTTGGCTTTAACCAAACAATTAGTAGAAATGCACGGCGGTATTATAGAAGTAGAATCTACCGTTAATGTTGGCTCTCTTTTTAGGGTGCGAAT